>CAVYWG010000011.1:0-370718 GCA_963772075.1 uncultured Solirubrobacterales bacterium
CTACCACGGCGAGCACTTCCAAGTCGACTCCGCGCAGCTGTGGGACCGACCCGAGCAGCGAATACCGATCGGCGTTGCCGTCTCGGCGAGGACTCCTGCCGGCTCCCCGGCGCCAAGGCCGACCTGCTGGTCGCCACAGAGCCCAAGCCACAGCTCGTGGAGATGTTCGACGCCGCCGGCGGAGACGGCAAGCCCCGCGTCGGGCAGATCGCCCTCTGCTACGACGCCGACCGCGACACCGCGATTGAGCGCGCCCACGACCAGTTCCGCTGGTTCGGCCTCGGCTGGAAGGTCAACGCCGACCTGCCCAACCCAGATTCCTTCCAGAGCGCGACCGAGCTGGTGACGCCCGAGCAGGTCGCCGAACAGATCGCTTGCGGGCCTGACCTCGATGAACACGTCGAGAAGATCAAGCAGTTCATCGACGCGGGATTCGAGGAGATCGCGCTCGTGCAAATCGGCGGAGAAACCCAAAGCGCGTTTCTCACCTGGGCCGCAAACGAGTTGCTGCCAGCTCTGCGTGACATATAGGCCGTTTACACATCAAAGCGCGAGGGTAGCCTACGCATAACTCAGCACGACAGCAGGAGCTAACCAGCCTCGCGATGTCAGCCACTCACACCATCCCAACACCGCCGCGGAGCAGCAGTCGCCATCACTCCACCGACCTACTGTTCCGCGAAGTCAGCCGCGGGGATCGGGCGGCCCGCGAGACGCTGACCGTGCACTACATGCCGCTCGCCCGCAAGGTCGCACGCCGCTACTGGAACTCCTCACTCCCATACGAGGACCTCACGCAGGTAGCGAACCTCGCGCTCGTCAAGGCGATCGACAGGTTCGACCCCGACCGCGGCCGTCCCTTCGAGGCATTCGCGATCCCCACAATACTCGGCGAGCTACGCCGCTACTTCCGCGACAGCTCTTGGGCCGTCCATGTCGCCCGCGGCGCCCAAGAACGCTCCAAGGCCGTCCAAGACGCCATCGAGCTGCTCTCACGCGAACACGGCAGATCCCCAACCGTCCAGCAGCTCGCCCTCTACCTCGAGCTCTCCAACGAGGACGTAGCGGAGGCGCTGCAGGTCGCCCACGCCTACACCGCCAGCTCCCTGGACGCGCCCGTGCAGAACGGCGAGGACGATGACGCCCCGCTCGTCTCAACCCTCGGCGAGCACGACAGCGGCTACGAGCACGTCGAGACAGACCTGCTGATCGAAGATGCGCTCACCGGCCTGACCGAACGCGAGCAACGCCTGGTAGAGCTGCGCTTCGTCCACGAGCTCACCCAATCGCAGATCGGCGAACAGCTCGGCATCTCCCAGATGCAGGTCTCACGACTGCTGCGCTCCACACTCGCCAAGCTACGCGAACGCATCGGGGAGCCAACCCCCGCATGACACACAGCCGACCGAGCCGGGGGCTCGACTGCGCGCCGGCACATGCATCGCCCCCTTGTTCAGCGGCCTCCTAGCTGGGTAAAGACCAATCAAAGCAACCAAAAGCAAAGGAGGAGACAATGGGCGACCGAACGCAACGAGCGCAAGGCAAAGCCAAAGAGCTCAAAGGCCGCGCCAAGCAGCAAGCCGGGCGAGCCGCCGGCAAACCGGGCACCGAGGCCCGCGGCGCCGGCGAGGAGCTCAAGGGCAAAGCCCAGGACGCCGCCGGCAAAGCACGCAGCGCCGTCAAAAAGGCAACGCGCTAAGAACCCCGCCCGCATGGCAGGCCACGGCGAGAGAACGCAAGATCGCGGCGAGAACGCGCTGACAGATGTCTCGATGCTGCCCGACCGGCGCCAGCGCCCCCCGCTGGAGTCCGCATTCGTTCGCGTGATCGCCACTGGCGGCGTTATCGGGATCGGTGTCGCGCTCGGCGCAATCCTCTCCTCACAAAAAGTCGCCGGCTGGATCACCGGCCTGGTGATCGCGCTCGTCTCGGTGATCCTCAGCGCGATCCTCTGGTCCTCACGCCGGCTATGAAACGCCCGCGCGCACAACTCGCCGCCGCACGGGCATGCGGCCAAATACGGGTATAAACGGGCCGTGGAGATCCAGCAGCTCGAGACGCAGGCAGACAAGGGGCCCGGCGCTAGGAACGACACCGCGCTCGGCTCCTCCGTCTCTGAGAGTCGCCGCAACCACCTCCTGAGCATCACCGACTCGGCGCTCGGCTACATGTCCCTGGAGGACATGCTCTCCGAGCTTCTGGAGCGCATCCGGAGCGCCCTAGAAGTCGACACCGCCGCAGTGCTGCTGCTCGATGAGGATCGCGGCGTACTCGTCGCACGCGCCGCACGAGGACTGGAGGAGGAGGTCCGCCAGGGCGTGCAGATACCGCTTACCCGTGGTTTCGCTGGCCGCGTCGCC
This sequence comes from uncultured Solirubrobacterales bacterium, assembly GCA_963772075.1. GTDB lineage: Bacteria > Actinomycetota > Thermoleophilia > Solirubrobacterales > Solirubrobacteraceae > Palsa-744. The sequence continues at coordinate 2,361 of CAVYWG010000011.1, forward strand.
GCCCAGGGGCGTCCGATCATCATTGAGGATCTCGACCACGCCGACGTGGTAAACCCGATCCTCCGACAGCGGGGTATCCGCTCGATGCTCGGCGTGCCTATCCACGTCGAAGGTCGCGTCATCGGCGTGATGCACATCGGCACGCTCGTCAAGCGTGCTTTCGACGAGGACGACGTGATGCTGCTGCAACTCGCCGCCGACCGCGCCGCGCTCGCGATCGACAGCGCTCGCTTGTCAGAGCACCGCTCTGTTACCGCGATGATGCAGCGCTCGCTGCTGCCCGACGTGCTGCCGCAGATACCCGGCCTGCGCTTCAGCGCCAAGTACCTGCCCGCCGGCTCTGGCATCAAGATCGGCGGCGACTGGTACGACGTCTTCCAACTCCACAACGGACACCTCGCGTTCGTGATCGGCGATGTCGTCGGCCGGGGCGTGCTCGCCGCCTCCGTGATGGCCGAAATCCGCGCGAGCCTGCGCGCCTACATGATGCAAGGACACAAGCTCACCGAGGTTGTCACGATACTCAACGAGCTGCTGGTCTCGGTGGGCAGCAACCGCGGCGCCACACTCTGCATCCTGGAACTCGATCCCGAAGCCGAAGAACTCGAAGCCGTCATTGCCGGGCACCTGCCGCCACTGCTGATCGAACCAGACGGCCACGCCCGGCTACTTGAGCAGAAGCACGGTCTGCCCGTCGGCGTGCGCATCGGACACACCTACGAAGCCTTCTGTTATCCGTTCCCGACCGGCAGCCGGCTCCTGCTCTATACCGACGGGCTGATCGAGCGCCGCGACGAGCCCATCGACCAAGGCTTCGAGCGACTCCTCGCCGCAGCCGAGACGGCTGCCAGGCGCAGCGACTCCTCGCTCGCTGACCGCGTGTATCGCACGCTGCTAGACGAGACCCTGCTCGAAGATGACGTGGCGCTCTTGGCGATCGAGACGATGCCGCTGGGAGACACCCTGGAAATGACTCTCTCAGCACGCCCCAACGTGCTCGGAGCCCTGCGCAACACGCTCGGCCGCTGGCTGCGAGCTTTCGGCGCCAGCGAGGACGAGCTGTTCGACATCACCCTCTCCGCCTCCGAGGCCGCCACCAACGCCATCGAGCACGCCTACGGCGCCCGCGAAGCCACCTTCACCGTGCGCTGCGAACGCTCCGGCCGACAGGCGACAATCACCGTTCGCGATGTCGGCCGATGGCGCACGACTCGCCCACAAAGCGGCGGCCGGGGGCTCGAGATCATGCGCTCGCTCGTGGACGACGTGAAGATCGACAGCGACCAACACGGAACCGTCGTGACCATCACCAAGCGCCTCTCCCACCAAGCATGAGCCCACTCAACATCGAACGGATCGACGGAGTGCCCATCGCACACATCCACGAAGACATCGACGCCGCCAACGCCACTGTCACCCAACAACAACTGGCCGACGCGCTCGGCCCCGACGCCTCAAGCCTCATCATCGACCTCAGCGAGACGCGCTACCTCGACAGCGCAGGCATCGACATGCTGCTACGCCTCAGCGACCGCCTCGACCACCGCCGCGCCAAGCTCATCCTCGTGATCCCCGACACCTCACAGCTAAAGCGCCTCGCCACAATCGTTGGTCTGTCCGATGCGATCGCCATCCACCCAAGCCTCCCAGAGGCACGGCAAGAGGCCGCCAAGCGCCCGCCGGGACAGGCCGCCGCGCACCCTCAGCAAGTGGCCGAACCACCATCGGCTGACCACAGCTTCTGAAGCCGCCACGACCTCGGCGGAACCCCTGGACGAGCAGTAGACTTGCCCAGCAACCACTACCGCCCGTCATGGCCGAAGAAGCCACCACCGCACCCGCTTACAATCCACAGGTGACGCGCTCGCCCCAAAAACAGAGGGTGAAGGTGAACAGTCAGCATCCCTATCTGACCATCGAGGTGACGAGTACACCGGGGGCTCGCGCCATCGCCCTGAACGGCGAAGCGGACCTTTTGGGCGCTCCCAACATCGAAGCGGCCCTCGCAGACGCTGCCACAGGCGAAGCACAACGCATAGTCGTCGACCTCAGAAACCTCACGTTCATCGACTCAAGCGGCCTACGCGCACTCATGGGAGGCCATGAACAGTGCATCGCACGAGGCCACGAGCTGCGGATCATCCCCGGCCCAGCGAACGTACAGCGCCTGTTCGAGCTCAGCGGGATGAACGAGATCCTTCCCTTCTGCGACCCCGAGCTCGCGGGCGACGTCCCGCCGAGCGACGATCCCCAGATCTAGCCGCCGCGCTAGCCCTGGGCGATGCTGAGGCCCAGCCAGACGATGACCAGCGACACCAAGAAGATCGCCGCCTCCAGCACGTGCATAGTCGGGCGCTTCAGATGCCAGCCGACCAGCACGCACACCACGCCGACCAGCGCGAGCTTCACATGCAGCTTGCCGTCTGCCCACAGGTGATAGTGGCTAGCCATCGCGCTGCCCGTCGCGGCCAGCACCGTGATCGCGACCAGCGTGCCCCAACCGAAACGGCGTGCGACCCGACGCACCTGTGTCAAGTCACCGCTCTGCCGGGCGACCGGTACTACCGCAGCCGCCAACACCAGCTGGCCGCCGACAAAGAAGGCCATTGCCAGCAAGTGCAAAAAGAGCACCGCTCGCCACAGGTTGCTCACAGCACCGCCTCGCTCAACCGCCCGCGCATCGCCTGCAGATTGTCCTTTCTACCGTCCCGATGACGCCAACGCCGCCCACCGGCTCAGACCAAAGCCGCTCCGGCGGGCGGCAAGTCGGCAACTCGCCATGCCTCCCAGTGATCACAGAAACCATATCGGCTCCCGATATAGTCGCGTTGCGTGAGCGCCACCAACCCAGCGGGACGTTTCCCAAGCGACGCCGTGGTCCCACCCGACCAAAGATCACACGGCAGTGAGCGCCTGCTAGGCGACTTCACGACCACACCACGAGTGTTCGCGCTGCTCGCCGGCGCCATACCGCTCGGTGGGGTGGTCGCGTTGCTCGCGCTCGCGCTGCTCGACTTGATCGCGCTCATCACGCACCTCGCCTACACCGGCACCATCTCGACCACGCTCGGCCCACCGGACACCAGCGTCCTTGGGCCGCTCAGCGTACTCGTGCCAGTTGCCGGCGGGCTCATCGTGGGATTGATGGCTCGCTATGGCTCTGAGCGCATCCGCGGCCACGGCATCCCCGAGGCGATGGAAACCATTCTCCTGCGCGGCAGCCGCATGGAGCCACGCCTTGCCGTGCTCAAGCCCATCTCAAGCGCGGTCAGCATCGGCACCGGCGGCCCGTTCGGCGCCGAGGGCCCGATCATCGTCACCGGCGGCGCCACCGGCAGCATCCTCGGCCAGTTGCTGCACCTCACCGCTGCCGAGCGACGCTGCCTACTCGTCGCCGGAGCAGCCGCCGGCATGACCGCCGTGTTCGGCACCCCCGTCGCAGCAGTGCTACTCGCGGTCGAGCTGCTGCTGTTCGAGTGGCGGCCACGCTCAATGATCCCCGTCGCGCTCGCCGCCTGCGCCGCCGAGGCAACCCGAGAAGCCCTCGCCAACGCCGGCCTCCTCCACAAGGCACCGCTGTTCGCCGTCAGCGCCCACGCCACCCTGGCGCCCTCCGTCTCAGGCGGCGCGCTGCTCATCGGCCTAGCGTGCGGCGGCCTGGCATGGGTGATGACCCGCTGCGTCTACGGCGCCGAGGATCTGTTCGCACGCCTGCCGCTGCACTGGTCCTGGTGGCCCGCGATCGGCGGCCTCGTGGTCGGCATCGGCGGGCTGATCGAACCACGCGCGCTCGGCGTCGGCTACAACACGATCGGCGCCGAGCTCGCCGGTACGCTCGCTCTCAGCACCCTCGCCGTACTGCTCGTCGTCAAGCTCACGATCTGGGCAACCGCGCTCGGCTCCAACACCAGCGGCGGCATCCTCGCACCGCTGCTGATGCTCGGCGCGGCCCTCGGCGGTCTACTCGGCGCCATCCTGCCGGGCGCCACCGAGGGAACGTGGGCCATGATCGGCATGGCCGCCGCAATGGCAGGCGTGATGCGCTCGCCCTTCACCAGCATCGTCTTCGCGCTCGAGCTGACCCACGACATCGGAGCGCTCCTGCCACTCCTCGCCGCCTGCACGATCGCGCACCTCATCAGCGTCCTGACACTGCGGCGCTCGATCCTGACCGAGAAGATCGCCCGCCGCGGCTACCACGTCACCCGCGAGTACGAAGTCGACCCGCTGCACGCGCTGCTCGTCCGCGACGTCATGCAAACCGACGTTCTCACGGTCGCTCCAGACTCAACCGTCGCAGAGCTCTACGAGCAGCTCCCCGAGGGCTCCGAGCTACGCCGCCAACGCCTCTACCCGGTGCTCGACAACGACGAGCGCCTGCTCGGAGTGCTCGCGCTCTCCGACATTCGCGCCCCGCAGAACAGGACATCCTCTGCTGGCGCAATGGCACGCAGCCCACTCGTCGCAAGGCCCGGTGAGACACTGCGCGAAACAGCAGACCGGATGGTCGCCACCGGCCACACCGTTCTCCCCGTCATCGATGACCACGAGCCGCCGCGACTCCTCGGCCTCCTCAGTCAGTTCGACCTGCTCAAGGCACACGAGCGCCTCTTGATCGAGGAGCGCCATCGCGAGCGTCCCCTGCGCCCCCTCAAGGCGACCACGAGCCTCGCCAGACTCCGGGCTGTCCGCGAGCCAGCACCATGACCCCAACAGCCGCTAGCCAGTCACTGCAGGACCCCGACTACCGCCGCCTGCTCGCATTCCGCAGCGAGCTACGAGCCTTCACACGCTGGAGCGAAGACGCCGCCCCGGAGCCTGTCAAGTCGATTGAGACACTTGGTCGTCGAATTTAGTGAGTGGCCTCCTCTGTCGTGGGTTTGTTGATCCAGGCGGCGGTTGGCAGCGCTGGTGGTTGGGGCGGGCGGCGGACGAACCGCTCGGGTGTCGCGGCGTAGGCGTCGGCGAGGACGCGCTGGCGCCGGTCGTGGAGTTCTTGGGCGTGGCCGTGGTGGACAGCGGCGGGGGTCATCAGGCCGATCCCGGAGTGGCGGTGCTGGTGGTTGTACCAGTCGATGAACGTGCGGCAGAACGCGCGGGCTCCCTCGATGTTCTCGAAGCGCCGGGGGAACTCCGGCCGGTACTTCAGCGTCTTGAAGTGCGCCTCGGAGTAGGGGTTGTCCGTCGAGGTGTAGGGCCGGTTGTGCGAGCGGATCACGCCGAGGTCGGCTAGGAGGAACGCGACGGGCTTGCTGGTCATCGAGCTGCCGCGGTCGGCGTGCACGGTCAGCTGCCCTTGCGGGATCTGCTGCTGCGCGGCGGCCTGGGCGATTAGCGCCTTGGCGAGCTGTGCGCCCTCGCGGTGCTGGACGGTCCAGCCAACGGCGTAGCGGCTGAACACGTCGAGGATCACGTAGAGGTAGAAGTACGTCCACTTCACGGGGCCCTTCAACTTCGTGTAGGGGTCGGGTCGAGGCGCGGTGCCGGCTTCTCAGCCGGTCCGTTTCCTCGACCCGCCCTCCGAACCGTTTATGTGGATCTCAACATAACCGGTTGTATGTCCCGCGCACGATTATGTTGAGGATGCGCTCGACGTGTTGGGGTTTGCCTGCACGGCGGGGTTTCTGGTGGTGATGCGCTCAACATAATCGTGGCTGCTCTTCGATGCTTCTCGGATTCGTGTTCTGCGATCCGATTGGAGGCAGCGATGAGCAGGAAGGTGTGGTTCCCGGCGGTGTCGGGGCCGTTGGCGCCGTTCGCGGCGGGGTTTGAGTCCTGGTTGACGTCTCGGGCGTACTCGCCTTCGGCGGCGGCGGACAGGCTGTATCAGTTCGATCAGCTCAGTCGTTGGCTTGAGCGCGAGGGGCTTGGCATCGGCGAGTTGTCCGGCGAGCAGGCGGAGCGGTTCGCTGCGTCGCGTCGCGCCGCGGGCTTGGTGACATGGGTCGCTCCGGATAGCGCGCTGCTGCCGCTCGGGTATCTGCGCGCGTTGGGGGTCGCGCCGGCGTCGGCACCGGTGCTCGCGCAGGGGCCGCTCGAGGTGCTGCTCAAGGATTACCGCCGCTATCTGTCGATCGAGCGCAGGCTCTCGGATCACACGGTGATCGATGCGTATGAGCCGGCCGCGCGGCTGTTCCTGGCGGGCTGGGAGGGCCCGGACGGGCTGGGGCTTGAGCGGTTGTGCGCGGGGGACGTGAGCATGTTCCTCGCGCGCGAGTGCCCGAAGCGCAGCGTGTCGGGAGCGAGAGACCTTGTGTGCGCGCTGCGGTCGTTCTTGCGCTATTTGCACCTGGCGGGCTCGATCGAAGCTCCGCTGGTGTGGGCGGTCCCCTCGCTCGCGGACCTGCGGGATCGGACGCTGCCGCGCGGCCTGGAGCCCGCTGCGGTCAGGCGTCTGTTGGCGAGCTGCGATCGGCGCAGGCTCCTCGGCCGACGTGATCACGCGATCCTGCTGCTGCTCGTGCGGCTTGGGTTGCGCGCTGGCGAGGTCGCTTCGATCCAGCTTGAGGACATCGACTGGCGGGCCGGGCTGCTGCTCGTTCGCGGGAAGGGCAGCCGGCATGACGAGCTGCCGCTGCCCGTTGATGTCGGCGAGGCGATCGTGTCCTATCTCCGCCGTCGCCCGCGGTGCGAGACCCGCGCGCTGTTCCTCCGTGTGACAGCACCGCGCCAGGGGTTGAACAGGAGCACGGTCGGGTGGGTCGTCCGCGCGGCGTGTGACCGGGCGGGCCTGCCGCGGGTCGGAGCGCATCGTTTGCGGCACACGGCCGCGACTGAGATGCTCAGGGCGGGCGCTTCGCTTGCGGAGATTGGTCAGGTGCTGCGCCACCGCGAGCAGAAGACGACTGCGATCTACGCCAAGGTCGACCGCAAGGCGCTTCGGCCGCTCGCCCGCTCGTGGCCGTCGCAGGGAGGTGTGGCATGACCGTGCTTGCCGAAGCGCTCGCCGACTATTTGCGGGTTCGGCGCCGGCTCGGCTTCGAGATGCCCCAGGACGGCCGGCTGCTGGAAGGGTTTGTCGAGTTCCTCGAGCGGGCGGGCGCGCAGCGGATCACCACTGAGCTGGCGCTTGCGTGGTCAAGGCTGCCGGTGCATGCCCACCCGCACACCTGGCGGCAGCGGCTCTCGGTCGCGCGCGGGTTCGCCCGCTATCTGGCGACGATCGACCCCGCGAGCGAGGTTCCCTCGAAGGACCTCCTGCCTGGGCATCGCCCGCGGATCGCACCCCACATTTACACAGACGAAGAGATCGTGGCGCTGATGACGGCCGCAGGAGAGCTCAGGCCACCGCTGCGGGCCGTGCGTCATCAGACGCTGATCGGGCTGCTGGCAGTGACCGGGATGCGCGCCGGCGAGGCGCTCTCACTCGACCGCCAAGACGTCGATCTTCGCCACGGCGTGCTGCACGTCCGGGCGGGCAAGCAGAAGAAGCAGCGCGAGATCCCCGTCCACGACACGACCATCTCCGCGCTGCGCGAGTATGCCCGTCAGCGCGACGAGCGCTTCCCCACGCCCTCAACGCCGGCGTTCTTCATCTCCGCGCGAGGAAGGCGGCTCGCCCGTTCAGAGCTCAACCAGACGTTCACGAAGCTGATCCGCGAAATCGACTTGGAGGGCCGCGGCACTCGCGGGCACCCGAGACCGCACGATCTCAGGCACACGCTGGCGGTGCGCACGCTGTTGGAATGGCTGCAGGCGGGCGAGAACATCGACCGGCGGATGCCGCTGCTCTCCACCTTCCTCGGCCATGTCGATCCCGCGTCGACGTATTGGTATCTGGAGGCGGTCCCCGAGCTGCTGGCGCTGATCAGCCGACGTCTGGAGCAGTTGCCGGAGGTGCTCTCATGACCCTGCTCGCACCTGCGCTTCAGGCGTTTTTCACCGGGCGTCTGATCACCCAGCGCAACTCAAGCCCGCAGACGATCGCTGCCTACCGCGACACGTTCAGGCTGCTCCTCTGCTTCGCGCACCAGCAGACCGGCAAGCAGCCGTTCCAGCTGGACATCGACGATCTCCACGCGCCGCTGATCGGCGCGTTCCTCAACCATCTGGAAGAGGATCGGGGCAACAGCCCCCGCACCCGCAACGCGCGCCTCGGGGCGATCCACTCGTTCTACCGGTTCGCCGCGCTCGAGCATCCCGAGCACGCCGCAACGATCGCGCGAGTGATGGCGATCCCAACCAAGCGCCACGAGCGCAACACCGTCTCCTACCTCGATCTCGACGAGATCAAGGTGCTGCTCGCCGCGCCAGACCGCAGCACCTGGCTCGGCCGCCGCGACCACGCGCTGCTCGTGCTCATGATCCAGACCGGCGTGCGCGTCTCAGAGCTCGTCGGCCTGCGCATCTGCGACGTGCACCTCGGCACCGGCGCCCACATCCGGGTGACCGGCAAGGGCAGGAAGAAGCGCTCAACGACCCTGACCGGCGAGACAGTCGCGATCCTGCGCGCGTGGCTGAAGGAGCGCCAAGGCCAGGCCGAGGAGCCGCTGTTCCCGACCCGCCAAGGACGGCCACTCAGCCGCTACACAGTCGGGCTGCTGGTCTCAAAGCACGCCACCACGGCAGCAGCGCGCTGCCCGTCTCTGAAAGCCAAGCGCGTCACCCCCCACACTCTCCGGCACACCAACGCGATGCTCCTGAGGGCCAAGGAAGTCGACATCGCCACGATCGCGCTGTGGCTCGGCCATGAGAGCACCCAGACCACCCACATCTACGAGCACGCCGATCCTGCGCTCAAGGAACGAGCGATCGCCCGGACAGCGCCGCTCGGAGCCAAGCCCGGCAGATACCGACCCTCAGACACGCTCCTCGCATTCCTCGACGGGCTATGACTATGTTGAGCGACACAAACGCCGATTTCGCTCTGAGCAGGTGAAACACGCATCGGTGCATGCCCTGCTCAACATAATCGTGCGCGGGACATACAACCGGACGTACACATCTCTGCGTATCCGGCTCTCCATGGGTTCATGCGATGCTCGTCCATGGTGTCGCGATGCGGGTTCCCCGGTAGCGGTATCGCTTGATCGCGACCCGCCTGGGGTGGAACATCTTGACGGTGCCGTCGCGGATCTCCCAGTCGGGAAGATGGCGACGGCGAAAGGTGCCCCAGTTCAGCCCGTCGTGTCGCTTGCGCAGCCAGCCGACTACTCGCCAGGTAGCGAAGTAGTCCAGATAGCTGAACGTGCGCGAGCTAACGCCGCGATGAAAATAGGTGCACCAGCCCCGCAGCACCGGGTTGAGCCGGCGCAGCAGAGCAGCGAGCGTTCGATGCTTGTTACGGCGAGTCAGCGACCGGACCTTCTCGACCACGGAGGCGAGCGCCTTCTTGGACGGGTAGGTATAGACCGCCTTCTTGCCGGGCCGACCGCGCCAGGATCGCCGCTGAATGCGCCATCCCAGGAAGTCGAACCCCTCGTCGATGTGGCAGACCCTCGTCTTCTCTGCCGACAGGCGCAAGCCGATCGGCGCGAGCACCATGCTGGTCTCGTCCCAGAGCGCTTCGGCATCCTTGCGGGCGCCCCAGGTCATAATCACAAAATCATCCGCGTAACGGATGATTTTGTGTGCCGGGACACCTTGGCGTCGGAGCTTGGCGCGCTTCCAATTCGGTCCGAGTTCCTCCCACTTGCGTGTGAAGTGCTCGTCCAGAACGGCCAGGGCGATGTTTGCCAGGCATGGTGAGAGAATCCCGCCTTGCGGCGTGCCCGTGATCGTGTCCCGGTTAACCTGGTCCTCGGAGAGAACCCCGGCCTTCAGGAACGCTTTGACCAACGCCATCAGACGTCTATCCCCGATTCGGCTGCGCATCCGCTCTAGAAGAAACGAGTGCGAAATCTCATCGAAGCACGCAGAGATGTCTGCCTCGAAAATCCACTCATAGTTGCGAGTGGGCGTCCCGAGGTAGTTGATCTCAGCGATCGCGTCTTGGGCGCGCCGCTTCGGACGGAAGCCGTAGGAACACGGCTTGAAGTCCGCCTCGAAGATCGGCTCGAGCACCAGCTTGAGCACGGCTTGCACGACCCGATCGGCGCAGGTCGCGATCCCCAGGCGACGGACCTTCCCGTTACGCTTGGGGATCTTCACCTCCCTGACCCGATCAGGCCGAAACCGGCGGGCCTTGAGATCTTCTCTGAGCGCTTCGAGCAGCCCGAACACATCCGTGACTGCCTTCGGCGCGATCCCATCAACACCAGCGGTTCGTGCGCCCCGATTGCTCCTGACCCTGTTCCACGCTACGACTAGGAACGCCGGGTCATAGACGAGGTTATACAGGTCATCAAACAGGCGGCCGGGTTCCCCGACCGCCCATCGGTGCAGCTTCGTCTGCATCGCGAGTACCCGCTGCTCAGCCAACTCCGCGCTGGGCCACGACGCGCCGGTATTCACCAGCGACCTCCTCGTTCCGCTCGCCTGCTGCGAACCCACTGGACCCCTTCGCCATGTGCCGGGCTTTCCCCGGCTCGGACTACTACGGGTCCTCCGCCCCGTCCCACCGGCATCCACCGGCGACGCGCGTTCCCGCCAACCAGCCCAGGGCTGGCTGGTGAGGGGACCGGCAGGACGGTTCCCACGTTCACTGCATGACCGATCGACGGGTTAGGCGCCCAGCTCTGCCCCTGCGGCCTCGCCACACCTACGCCGCAGACATTCGGCGTGGCCTCCCCGCCAGCGACATCACCCGGCATAGGGAGTTGCCCGCACACCGCGCGGGCACGCACCGCAACCCAGCCCACATCCGCCAGATTCGAGCTGGTGGTTCGTTCTTGAGAGGCGTTCAAATGCTGGTTTCTCACGTACACCTTCCCGTCTTGCTTGCCGGACCCAGGCCGTCTGGCAGTACCGGCCCGTCCCGTCGTTGTCGGGGCTGCTCCCGCCCTCACCGGCGTCCCCCGGATCAGGCTGCCCCCAGCTTCACCAGCCTGCTGCGACAGGCTGATGGAAGAGGTCTCTCACCCCCTCTCGGCCATACAGCGCCTCGTGGCGCACGAAGTCAAACGCCCATACGTGGTTGGGACGCTCAGCGCGCAGCCGCTCGGCTGGAACGGTCGATGAGCCCAGCCGTCGGCGCTTGCGCTTGCGCACAGGAACCCGCAGCCCCTCCTCGCGCCACAGCCGCTGCACCCGCTTGCGATTCACATCCCAGCCCTCCTCACGTAGATGGTGGTGCGCGCGGCGGTATCCCCACCGCGGCCGCTCCACCGAGAACTTGCGCAGCTCGGCGCGCAGCGCCTGGTCCTCCTCGGCACGCTTGGGCTCGTAGCGCTCCGTGGAGCGATGCTGCCCAACAACCCGGCATGCCCAGCGCTCGCTGACGCCGAGACGGTCGCGCAGCATCGCGACCGCCCGACGCCGACGGACTGGGCCTACCAATTTCCCGACGAGATCTCCCGAAGCGCGCGGTTCTCAAGCGCCTGGTCAGCCACGATCGTCTTCAACCGCTGGTTCTCGCGCTCCAACTCCTTCAACCGCTTGACGTCCTGCGCCTTCATCCCGCCGTACTGGTTACGCCAGCGATGGAACGTCTGCTCGGAGACCCCGAGCGCCTTCGCGACCTCAGGGATGCCCTCGCCCTCGCCGAGCATCCGCTCGGCCTCCCGCAGCTTGCGGATAACCTGCTCCGGCGTATGCCTGCGTCGCTTCATCAGAGCTCCTTTCTCGCCCATCATCGCGGGCGCAAGAAACTCTCACAAGGGCCGGACCGAACTCAGGGGGTCAGGCCATTACGATATCGAAGGATTTGCCTAAGACGGAGTTGTGCTCGATAAGCATGGCAAGCTTCCAGATCTCGTGGTTAAACTTCCCAGCCGCGACTGGCTCGTGCTGATAGAGGCCGCAGGCTCACACGGTCCCGTCGATAGCAAGCGTCACGCGGAGCTTAAAGCGCTCTTCACCGGAAGCCTCGCCGGCTTGGTCTACTCTCCTGTTTCACCTCACGCGCGGAAATGCGTAAATACCTAGCCGACATCGCGTGGGAGACTGAGGTCTGGTGCGCAGACAACCCTACCCATCTTATTCACTTCAACGGCCAGCGTTTTCTCGGACCCTATTGAACAGCATCGCCTTCGACCCAATTGAGCGACCTGAAAACGAGCGAGCAGCCGCTGGCCAAAGATTAGCGCGGTCCAGCCTTTCGACGCGAGTGGGAGCACACCAGCCTGTAGCAACCAAGCGAGACCCGCTCAAACCGCGGCTCATTCCCACGGACACCTTTTGACAGGCACGAGTCCACCGAGTCCTTCGAGACGCTGTGGCCGAGCAACCCCTCGACCGCAGCATGGACATGCGTTTGCTCGCATCGGCTTGCCCCCTCGATCAACGCGCGAACTACCACCGCCTCGGTGATACGTGCAGCGACGGCGGCAGCACGTACGTACGGGTTCGCGCAGGTGGTGTCGCGGGCTATGGGCCTACGCGCGCATGCCGTGCAGAATCAGGGTGAGGTAACGCTGCCAGTCCCAGCCGGGCTTGCTCACGTCGATCGTCGCACAGATACCGCACATGACCATCGGGATGTCGCTCGCCTGAAAGTCATCGCGCAGCTCGCCGGCGAGGTGGGCACGCCGGACGAGCTCGCCGGCGAGGAGCGTGAACTCCTCCATCTCCGAGGCGGCATGGGCGAAGACACGCTCGCCGCCGCTCATCAACGCGAAGCGTGTGGCGGCGTCCTCGGCGACCGACACCACGTTCGCGCGCAGCGCCGCGGCGAGCGCGGCGAACGCGCCGGAGCGCTCGTCCGCGAGCGCTTGGCGCAGGTTCTCGTTGAAGAGAGCGAAGCGTTGGCGGACGAGCTCGCCCATCAGCGCCTCCTTGTCAGAGAAGTGCCGGTAGACGGTGCCAACGCCGACACCGGCGCGGTGCGCGACCTCGTCCATCTGGACGTTGGGCCGCTCGCCCGCGAACAGCTCGCGCGCCGCCTCGATGATGCGTTCGCGGTTGCGGCGCGCGTCTGCACGCAACGGACGCTCGTTCCCCAACTCGATATCTGTAGAGGTCTTGGTCGACATTTTCTCGCCCTCCCCTTGAAAGCGGAATCGTAGTTCACTATAGTCGCCGACGCAACCGGAACCGGAGGTCAGCTTCCCGATGAGCTCGCTCGCCCAAGCCAAAGCCCACGCGCCGTCGCTCGACACGCCCCGTGCGAAGAACCTCGCCCTGATGCTGTTGGCGATGACGCAGTTCGTGGTCGTGATCGACGCGTCGATCGTCAACGTCGCGCTGCCCTCGATCGGCGCGGCCCTGCACTTTTCCCGCGACAACCTCTCGTGGGTCGTGAACGCCTACACCCTCACCTTCGGCGGGTTCCTGCTGCTCGGCGGGCGTCTCGCGGACCTGCTCGGGCGCAGACGCATGTTCATGCTCGGCCTCGTCGTGTTCTCGTTGGCTTCGCTCGCCGGCGGCCTGGCGCAGTCGGAGGCGTGGTTGATCATCGCGCGCGCGATCCAGGGCCTGGGCGCGGCGATCGTCTCCCCGGCGGCGCTGTCGATCATCACCACCACGTTCGCCGAAGGCGCCGAGCGCAACCGCGCGCTCGGCATCTGGGGCGCGGTCGCGGGCATGGGCGGCGCCGCGGGCGTGCTGCTCGGTGGCATCTTGACAAGCGGGTTGAGCTGGCGTTGGGTGCTGTTCGTCAACGTCCCGATCGGCCTGATCGCCGCCACGCTCGCCCCGCGGCTGCTGCTGGAGAGCCGCGCCGAGAATGGCACCGAAGGCTTCGACGTCCCCGGGGCGGTGACGGTCACGGCCGGCCTGGCGCTGCTCGTCTACACGGTCGTCGACGCCGTGAACATCGGCTGGGGCTCGACCGCGACGCTGCTGCGCCTCGCGGGGTCCGCCGCGCTGCTCGTCGCGTTCGTCGTCATCGAGAGCCGTCAGCGCCACCCGCTGATGCCATTCTCGATCTTCCGCCTGCGGACGCTCAGGGGAGCGAACATCGTCGGCCTGCTGATCGGCATGTCGCTGTTCTCGATGTTCTTCTTCATCTCCCTCTACCTGCAGGACGTGCTCGGCTTCTCGCCGATCAAGACCGGCGTCTCCTACCTGCCGCTCGCGGGCGGGATCGTTCTCGCCGCGGGCGCCGCCTCGCAACTCACCACGCGGGTCGGGTTCAAGCCGACGCTGATCGCGGGACTGCTGTTCATCGCGGGTGCGCTGCTGTGGTTCTCGCGCGTCCCCGCGGTGGGAGGCTCCTTCGCGGCGGACGTCCTCGGCCCCTCGCTGCTCGCCGCGATCGGACTCGGGCTGGCATTCGTGTCGGTGACGATCGCGGCGGTGACGGGAACCAAGCCGCACGAGGCCGGTCTCGCCTCGGGGCTGATCAACACCGCCCAGCAGGTCGGGGGCGCGCTCGGCCTCGCGATCCTCGCCACCGTCGCCAACAGCCGCACCCAGAGCCTGTTCCACGCCGGGGTGCACAGCAGCGCAATTGCTCTGACGAAGGGCTTCGACCGCGCGTTCCTGGTCGGCGCGGGCTTCGCGATCACGGGGGCAATCCTCGCCGCGGTGCTGATCTCCTCGCGGGACAGCCGCGAGCACTCCGAGGCCGCCCGGCGAGAGGGGGCCTCGCTGGCACCCGCGGGCGGGGCCTGACCCTCCGGTACAGTGGCGTCCAGGTAGCGACGAACCTAGCGAATCGTCTCCCGCCGGTGCGTGGCAAACAGGGTGAGCGTGTAGCGCCCGGCGGGATGCTCGCGCGCGCGTTCGACCAGCGCCCTCATGCCTCGTGGCAGAATCTCGAGCTGTGGTAGCGGAACGCCGTACCCGGGTGGAACCAGCAGCGGGGCGGACAGCGCCGCGAACGTCAGGTCGGCCGCGCCGAAACGCTCGCCACACAGGTGCGGGCGGCCGTCGGCGAGCAGCTCGGCCACATGGTCGAACTCGCTGAAGACAGCCTTCTCGTCATCGATCTCGCTTGTCGGACGGATCCCGAGCTCGCGCTTGGCGAAGCCCCGGGCGAGCGGCCATCCGAGACGGATCGCGCGGTCCTCCCAGTACGGCACGCCCTGGTTGTTGAAGCGCAGCGTGAGCTTGGGTTCGGCGAACATGTGGATGTAAAGGAGCCGCCGCCCGTCGGGCCCGAGCCCCTCGTCCAGGCGCCGGCAGAGGCGCTCGACCTCCTCACGGGCAGCCGGCTCCACCGGGTACAGGCGGTGCTCCGGGGGCGTACGCTCATCAACCCACGCGAGAATCTCCGCTGAGTCTCCGATGGCGCCTTCGGGCGTGACGAGCACCGGCACCGTCTTCCCGCCACCGGCACGCCGCGCAACGAATTGGTGGATGCCTTGCACATGCCGCTCCTCGCGGTAGCGCACCCCGGCCCGCTCGAGCGCCCACCGCGCCTTCTCGCAGTAGTGACTGATCGGCAGTGTGATGAGCCGCAGCACGACATGGAGTATGTCGGACGGCGCCGGGCGAGCGCGCGCACCCCGCGCGCCCGCCCGCGGGACCCCCGGCCCACGACTAGCCCGAGGCTTCCCCTCCACCGCTGGCGCCCAGCCGGTAGGCGACCAGTTCTGGGGTCTGGCCAGCCGCCGAGGCAAGGCCAGCGGGCGCGATCAGGGTGTCGCCCGAGACCGCCACCCCGGTGTTGGACCCGGCGGGCAACTGCGCCTGCCAGGCGACTTCGCCGGTGGACGCATCGAACGCGTACAACGTGCCGGAGGCGATCGACATGAACACGATGTCGTTGACGGCCGTGGCGGCGCCGAAGGCCGGAGAGGAGAGCTTCTGTACCCAGCGCACAGCTCCGGTGGCGGCGTCAAGTGCGACCAGTTCGCCGGTGGATTCGGGGCCTTCGGTGTCTTCGGTTTGCGAGGTGTAGTGCACGGGGATGTTGACGACGGGCACGAACACGGTGGACCCGTTCGTCGCCATCGGCGCGATCACACCCCCCAGCAGTCCCGGTTCGACTGTCTCGGGCATGTGGAGCTTGGAGTATTCGTGTTTCATCGCATAGATGCCGTCGTTTTCGTGACCGCTGTGCTTCCCCACGGCGCGCTTCCACAGGAGCTTGCCGGTGCCCTGTTCGAGGGCGTAGACAAAGCCACCCTTGCCGGCGGTGATCACCACCGGCTTGCCGCCCGCGTTCATCAGAATCGGCGGGTCTTGAAGGTCGTGGTCATAGAGGTCGTGTGGGAACGCCTGGTAGTACCACTCGAGCTTGCCCGTGGCGGCGTTGAGCTTCACGAGCGAATCGGTGTACAGGTTGGAGCCGGGCCGGCTCGATCCCCACGGGTACTGGGTGGTGCCGGGGAACGGCGCGGGGTTGCCGGTGCCGAAGTAGATTGAGCCCTGTTCGTCAAACGCGGGCGCGTACCACACGCCCCCGCCAGAGTTGACGCTGGCGTGCCCCCACAGGTTTTGCGGGGCGGTGTCGAAGTGCCACAGCTTCTTGCCGGTGGACGCTTCCAGCGCCCACAGGATGCCCACGCCGCCGGGGGCATAGAACTTCGCGTTGTTACCTGGCACCGTCGCGATGTACATGATGCCGTTGTGGTAGCCGGGCGCCATGTCGATGCCCTCGGCGGAGTTGCGCACCAGTTCCACCGACCACAGCTGCGTGCCGGTTTTCTCGTTCAGCGCAAACGCCGAGGTGGCTGTGGCCCCGTACACCCGCCCGCCCCCCACGGAGAGGCCGTTGGGGCCCTGGTCGGCTGATTCATAGTTTTTCGTCCACAGCACCTTCCCCGTGTGCAGTTCGATCGCCTGCACGTTGGATTCCAGGTCCTGGGAGTAGATCACGCCGTTGCTGATGACGGGCGTCGAGGAGTACGCACCGTATAGGCTTTTGGCGCTGAGCGGCAGGTGCCAGGCGACGCCGAGCTG
Source organism: uncultured Solirubrobacterales bacterium (assembly GCA_963772075.1). GTDB lineage: Bacteria > Actinomycetota > Thermoleophilia > Solirubrobacterales > Solirubrobacteraceae > Palsa-744. Next base: position 19,188 of record CAVYWG010000011.1, read on the forward strand.
CTTCACCGTCGAGCTGTTGATCGGCCCGCCCGCGAAGCGGGTGTTGGCGAGGTTGCCGTTGGGCGAGCCGGAGCCGTTGAGCGTGTACGTAGGCGCCGAGGAGCCCCCGCAGGAGGAGAGGAGAACGCTCGCGAGCGCCAGCAGCGCGAGGAGCAGAGCCGCGCGCGGCGTCAGCTTCCGGGTTGTGCGACCGCCGGCGTGCCGGGGGCCGCGGTGGTGTCTATCGGGGAGCAGTTCCATGTCGATCCATCCAATCGCTGTGAGGGGTTGTCATCTGAGGTGAAAAGCCACGGGACGCGCTGCCCGATCACGGCTCCGCGGAAGCGCTTGCGCGGCCCGTACACCACCCAGGTCGTGTCAACGGGGCCGTAGTACTCCTCCACGCGCAGCAGGTCGGGGTGTTCCTCGGCGTGGTGGACGTGCGTCAGGCCGGCGTCGTAGCGACCTTCCAGCAGGTGGCGGGCAACCACCGGCTTGGATGGCTCGTCGACGACGGTGGGAAACCGCGCGAGGTCGAGGTAGCCGCGGGTGGCGGAGACGATCCCGAGACTGCGCGGCTCGGCGATGTCGGTACGTACCAACAGTGAGAGCGCCTTGGTCGGGTAGATGAAAGTGTCAACCACGAACACCTCCTCGTGAAAGCGCTCGGTGACGAGGTGCACCTGCACGTGCGCGGAGCACTGCACGAGAAACGTGTGCGGCTGCTCGCGCACCCGGCCGATCGCCCCCAACAGGTCCTCGACGAGGACCACCTCGAACTCGGTGAGACCCTGGAACTCGAGGTAGTGGAGCAGCGCGTTCTCGTGACAGGTGCCCGATGGCCCGAGCGTGATGAACGTCGGGCAGGGCATCACGCCTCCTGCCGCTCCCGCGCGAGCGCTCTGGAATTACCGGCCGCGACAGACGGCCCACCCTCGGCCGACGGTACTCCGGCAGCGCCGGCGGCCGCGATCAACTCGTCCTCCATCTTGCAGGTGGCGCCGATCAACAACTCAAACAACGCAGCGGTGAAGTCCGACGGCAGATCGACCTCGGCACCTCGCGCCAGGTAGCGGGCGCGAACCTCGGCGACGCGGCCCGGCTGCATCATCGGGATGTCGTGAGCGCGCTTGTAGCGAGCGATCTCCCGGCACACCTCGAAGCGCTCGCCGAGCAGCCGGGCGATACCCTCGTCCAGGCCATCCAAACGTCGCCGGAAGGGCTCGAGACCGTTCACGTCGGAGCCCCCGCCAATCGAGCCCGCTCCCTCGTGCCGGCCGCGGCGAAGTGGCGCCGCCGCCAAGCGCGCTCGCGCACGCCGGCGCCGCTCTCTTCGAGCAGGCCGGTGGCGAACGCGTCGCTGCACGCTGCGAGCGTGTCCAACGCATAGCCGCCCTCCTGGATCACGCAGACCGGCAACCCGCACGACGCCAAGAGACGCCCGATCGGCGCAAAGACCGCCGGTGGGAGGCTCCACGAACCGTGCGGGTCGCCGGCGACGGTGTCGTAGCCGAGCGACACGACGAGCACGCGGCAGGACTGCGTGAGCGCGTCGATCGAGGAGGCGACCGCCTCGAGGTAGAGGTCGGCGTCGGGAGTGCCCTCGAACTCGACCACGTGTTCGCGAGCGCTGCTAGGGCACACCGTCAGCCCCGGCACGTTGGTGGCGGGAAACGCGTGCAGCGAGTGCATGCGCACGTCACCCAGCGGCGCGAGGATTGCGGCCGTGCCGTTGGGGTAGTGCAGGTCGAGGTCGAGCACCCCCACCGGCGCCACCCCGCTCTCGCGCAGCGTCCATGCTGCCGCCGCGGCGGTGTTGAGGTAGCAGTAGCCGGCCAACCACCCCGGCCCGGCGTGGTGGCCGGGCGGGCGACAGAGCGCGTAGGTGAAGCGCGCGCCAACGGCAAGACGTTGCGCTGCGGTGATCCCCGTACGCACCGCCTCGTGGGCAGCCGCGACGAGGCCGGCGCGGACCGGGATGTCGATCGGCAGGCCGGGCGGCGCCAGCTCGGGAAGCACGACCGGCTCGTCCGAGCGCACCTCCCGCAGCGCCTGCAGGTAGGCAGGCTCGTGCAGCGCGCCGAGCGTCAGCTCGACCTGCTCGCAGGACGCGTCGGCGCCGATCGCGCACACACCGGGGTGGCGCAGCAGCCCACGCCGCAGCGCCGCCAGGCGACGGTTGTCGTCGCGCCCGGGCAGCCGGCGCCCGCCTTCGAGCACCCACGGCGCCTCGTCGCGCCGGCCGAGGCGCTGCTCGACCATCAGCAGCTGAGTCACGTGAGCTCCTGGCGCATCCGCTCGCCAAGCGGGGTAAAGCCGTTGGCGAGGTAGAACCGACGAGTGGCCGCGAGGCCGGCAAAGCCCTCGCCGGGCAGGCCGACCTCGACCCGGGGGAAGCCATGCTTCCGGGCGAGCTCGAACAGCGCCGCGAGCAGCCCTGCGCCGACACCGGTACCGCGCCACGAAGGGTGCACCCACAGGTCCTGGATCAGCGCATAGCGGCCCGGGATGTGAATCGCGCTCGGCCAGCTGGCGCCGAGCACGCCGACGATCGCGCCGTCGGACTCGGCGAGCAGCAGCGCGCCCGCGCGCGGATCGTCGAGCAGCGCCCGCGTCGCGGCCTCCATCGCGGACAACGGTGGCGAAGCCCCGCCGCCCAACTCGCGCAGCAGCTCTGCAACCGCGGCCACCACCGACGGGACGTCGCGGGCCAGGGCAGGACGAACACGCCAGCTCGCCGACCCGGCTCCCGCTCCGACGCCGGCCCCGATCGGGGCCAAGCCGCTCATGCGGCCTCGGCCAGCCGGGTGGGCGGCTCGAGCTCGACCGTGAACGCGTCGGGCCCCTCGCGGCCGCAGACGACCCGCGCGAGGGCGGCCATCGGCGCGCGCGCCTTCAACAGGATCTCGTCGAACTCCTCGGCCGGGTCGGACTGCATCACGATCGCCCCGCCGGCGCCGATCGTGGTGCAGTTGGGGCCCCCACCCGCCCGCATCACGACGGTGCGGATCACGATCGAGAGGTCGACGACGCCGTCGAGCCCGAAGTAGCCGATCGCGCCCGAGTAGACGCCACGGGCGACGCGCTCGATGTCGTCGATGATGCCCATCGTGCGCAGCTTCGGCGCACCGGTCATCGAGCCCCGGGGAAACACGCGCGCACGCATTCGACCGGGGTGCGCGCCGGTTCGAGCGTGCCCGTCACCGTCGAGATCATTTGGTGGACCGTCGGGTAGGACTCGATGATCATCAGCTCCGGCACAGCGACGGAGTCCAGGGCGCATACGCGGCCGAGGTCGTTGCGCAGGAGGTCGACGATCATCAGGTGCTCGGCGAAGGTCTTCTCGTCGCACTGCAACTCGGCGCGCAGCGTCTCGTCGCGGCCGGGATCGACGTCGCGCCGCGCAGTGCCCTTAATCGGGCGCGCCTGCACGACCCGGTCGCGGTCGACGGACAGGAAGCGCTCGGGCGAGGAGCTCAGCACCGCCAACTCACCGAGCTTCAGGTAGGCCGCGAACGGCGCGGGGTTGGAGCGGCGCAGCGTGCGGTAGAGCTCAAATGGCGGTGGACTCGCGGCAGTCGAAAGCTGGTCGGTGAGACACACCTCATAGGACTCCCCCGCGGCGAGCTCGGCTTGGCAGCGCAGGATGTCCGCGAGGTACTGCCGGCGACCACGCCCACAGCGGAAGCTCACCGGCTCGCCAGCATTGCCCAACTCGACCCTGTCAACGGTCGGCGCCGCGAGCACCTCGCGCACGGCAGCCGAGGCCTCGTCAAGCCACCACTGCACCTCGGCGTCCCCCTCGCGGCCGAGCGCGAGCAGATGCGTCAAGCCACGGACATGATCGACGGCGACGACCCGCGTGGCAAGCATCTGCACCGCGTCGGGCACGTCGGAGCGGTGGGCGTCGGACCCACCGCAGTCGGCCTTGCACTCGTAGCCGAGGTAGCCGACGAAGCCACAGAGCAGGCCGCGCGCCACGCCGGCGGGCGAGGGCAGCGCACGCGCGGAGAGCTCGCGGTCGAGCACGTCGAAAATCGAGGCCTCCTCGGCCGACACCCCGGCGGCGTCGCGGCGGGTGACCAGACCGTCGTGCACGTCGTAGGAGAGCACGCATCGCTCAGGACCGGCCGAGGTACCGAGGAAAGAGCACTGCGCCAGGCGCGAGGGCGCGTCGGCGGAGTCCAGCCAGAAGGCATAGTCACACGCGCCGAAGAGCCGTTCGAACAGCGGCTCGGTGGGAGCGGCGCCCGCGAGCGTGCGCACACTCAGCCGCGGCGCCCCGACACCATCCACACGCGCCACACGCGGGCGGGGCGTGCGCGTGCGAGGCGCCGTGGGCGAGCGCATCGTGGAAAAAGCGCGCGCCGGGCGGGCACGAGCAGCGAGCGAATAGAAGTTCTCGACGACCGCCCGCCCATACTCGGTGGCGATCGACTCGGGGTGAAACTGCACCCCCCACAGCGGCCGGTGGCGGTGCTCGATCCCCATCATCACGCCGTCGTCGGTCCACGCAGTGACACGACCTTCGGGCCCGATCGGACCCGACACCGCGAGTGAGTGGTAGCGCACCACCGAGAAGTCCTGGGGCAGTCCCTCGAACAGACCGGCGCCGAGATGGCGAACCTGACTGAGACGCCCGTGCATCGCGCACGGCGCGCTCTCGACCAGCCCGCTGAGCACGCGCCCGAGGCCCTGGTGGCCAAGGCAGATGCCGAGCACCGGAATCTCACTGGAGCGCAAGATGTCCGCGCACACCCCGAAGTCATGCCAGCGCCCCGGATGACCGGGGCCAGGCGAGAGCACGATCGCGTCAAAATCCCAGCGCGAGAGCGCCCGCCAGGAGACCATGTCATTGTGAATCACGATCGGCTCCTCTCCGGTGACAGAGGCGAGCAGGTGAAACACGTTGTAGGTGTAAGAGTCGTAGTTGTCGACGAGCAGGGTGCTCATTGGAGATCATCCGCGTGAGTGGTTGAGAGAACAGGCGCGCGGGCGCCGGGCCTCGTGCCCGGCGACGACGCGAGCGTTCTCATCGAACGGCCTCCAACCCCAGCCCCCGCGCGCCACGGTCGAGCAGCGTCTGCACCACCCGCTCGACGTGCTCGCCGCGCGGGCGCTCCATGTACCAGCGCGCGAGGTGCTTGAGGTAGAGCGCCAGCGGGGCGACGTCGTAGCGCTGCACCGCGAGGCGCAGGTAGCGCCGGTAGAGCTCGGCCTGCACGACCGCGAAGCGGTAATCGGGGTCCTCAGACGGCCGGCGGCCGTTGGTGAGAACGCCACCGTGGTGGGCGCGCGCACGCACGATGTCCCAACCGAGGCTCTCGCCGTCGTCGAGCAGTTGCGTGGGCTCGAAGTCGATCGGCGGCGCGACCGGGTAGGAGACGAAATACCCGAGTGCGATCTCCGAGGCAAGACGTTCCGGAAAGGGATGCTCGTGGCGCACCGCGCGACCGGCTGGCGAGGCGTCGATCTGCTTGTCGAGCGCCTCGATCAGATCGTCGATCAGCAGCGCCCCCTCGCTGGAGGCGAGCGCACGCTTTTGGCGGGAGACCATCCCGTTGAAAATGTCGAGTGTCGGGTGCATCGGCGCCTGCCCGCGCGGAGCACTCGCGCCGTTCGGCCCGCTCCCCCCGTTCGGCCCACCAACCCCCGGCCCGCTCCTCCCGTTCGGCGCGGTGCCCTCGCCCGCCCCGTCGGTCGCCTCCGCGTGCTCATTGGCGCCCGGCAGCAGCTCGCTCATCAGCTTGCGCCGGCAGGTGACGTGCGAGACCCACTCCGTGCCGCACACCTGCATCGAGATCATGTCCTCCAGTTCGGGTGCCGCCATCCAGTAGGCGAGCGAGCGCATGTGCTGCGTCGGAACGCCGTCGGCGCGCACGAGCGGGAACTCCTCGAAGTCCTCCAGGCCGGTCGCATAGATCACGACGCCGTCCTCGCGCCGGCGCAGACGTCCGTCGCGCAGGCCAGCGGCGGTAAGCCGCGCGGCGTCGGCGAGGAAGTCGGACTCGAAGAAGACTCGGTCGAAGGCGACCCCGAGCCGCGCGAGCGTCTTGCGCTGACCGGCGATCACCCAGGCCCGGGTCTTGTACCAGAGTTGCAGTGCCTCCAGTTCACCGCTCATCACCCGCCGCAACAGCTCGTCGGCGGCGTCGTCGCGCAGCGCCAGCTCGCGCGTCAGCGAGTCTTCGGGGTACTCGATCTCCGCACCGCTGAAGGAGCCGTTGGCGGCGACGTAGTCCGCGTAGCAGACGCCGACGAAGTGGTCGCTCTTCTCGTCACCGTCCGGCCAGGAGTGCCCGTGGCGGCCGCTGTTCATCACGCCCGCCATCGCCTCACCCATCGAACGGCCGGCGTCGGAGATCAGTGAGCGCCGCTCGACCTGCGCGCCCGCCTGGGTGAGGGCGGCGGCAACGGCGTTGCCGATCGCGAGGTTGCGCAGGTGCCCGATGTGCAGCGCCTTGGTGGCGTTGGCGTCCCAGAACTGCACTGAGTAGCGCTCCCCGTGCGCGAGGTCGGCAAGCGCGGCCCCGGTCGAGGCGCCGGCCTCCAGACTGGCCCCGATTGTTTCTATCCAACCGTCGTCGAGACGTAGCTGCACGCAGTCACCCTCACGCCGCACCTGCTTGACCCACGGCTCGCGCTCGATCTGCTCGAGCACCGCGAGTGACTCTCGATCCTCCCGCCAGTCAGGTAGGCGCGGGGTGAGCTTGATGTCGAAGTTCTCGTGCGGGCGCCGTGGCGCCCGCGCAGCCCACCGCGCGGGCGTGCCGTCGGCGGGGGCCTGCTCGAAGTAGTCAAAGAGATTGGTGGTCATGGGCCGGTGAGAAGTTGGATCGTCATTGCATGCACCAGCCGGGGCTCGAACCCGGATCAGCGGCGTTTAAGGCCGCCCCTTTAACCGATTAAGGTACTGGTGCCCTGGTCGGGCTACCAGCCCGACGGGTTTCTCCCAGAGATTTTTCGTCGATCGCGTTCTTGATCGAGTCCGCTATGTTGAGCTTACTGGATACCATAACTTCAACTCGATGACCATCGCATCCAACCAAGCAGAGAATGTGGCGAGCGCCTGGAGCCCCCGAATGAACAGAGCAGAGCCGAAAATAGTGAAGTGAGAGACACCGGCCGGCAACTAGAAGTAAGAGACATGCACAGATAACTGGGTGAGGACATCAATGAGTGCTACGCGAAGCCTGCATGAAAACAGTGATAAACACGGAGAACTGCCCCCCGGGCCGCGCCTGCCCAGCGAGCTGCAGGCACTCGGCTGGGCGTTGCGCCCGCTGCCGTTCATGGCAAGTTGCCGCAGGCGCTACGGAGATACGTTCACGCTGCGCGTGCGCCGCGGTCGGCCGTGGGTGTTTCTGAGTAACCCCGAGGACGTCGGCAGGGTGCTGACAATCGCCCCCGAGCTGGTGCGCGCCGGCGCCGGCGAGGCCAACCCGCTGCTGGGGCCGCTGCTGGGACCGCGCTCAGTGATGCTTCTGGACGAGCCCGATCACATGACCCATCGGCGCTTCATGCTGCCCTCTTTCCACGGCGAGCGGATGCGCGCCTACGGGGAGATGATGGTGGAGGTCGCGCGCGCGGAGATCGCGCGTTGGCCGGTGGGGGAGCCGTTTGCGCTGTGGCCACGGATGCAGGCGATCAGCAATGAGGTGGTGATGCGCGCGACGTTCGGCGCTACCGAGGGCGAGCAGATGCAGCACCTGCGGGTCCTGCTCCAGCGCCTCACCGATTTCCTCAACGACTCCTCCCGCCTGACGCTGCTCGCCACGTTTGGCTCGCGTTGGCTGGCGGGCAACGCGAGCTTCCGCGAGATGATCGCGCCCGTCGAAGCCTCGCTGCTTGCGGAGGTTCGCCGCCGCCGCGCCGCGCCCGGTGACCCACGGCAGGAGGGGATCCTCTCGATGCTCGAGCAGGCATACGACGAGCACGGGGCACCGATGACCGAGCAGGAGTTGCGCGACGAACTGATCACGCTGCTCTCCGATGGCCCTACCGCGACTTCGTTGTCGTGGGCCTTCGAGCGCCTGCTACGCCACCCCGAGAAGCTCGCACGGCTGCGCGAGGAGGTGGAAGCCGGCGGCGAGGAGTACACCGATGCCGTGGTCAAAGAGACGCTGCGCCTGGCCCCGGCGGTGCCGTTGGTGATGCGCGGCCTGGTCGAGCCGATGCGCCTCGGCGGCCACGAGCTACCCGCGGGCACGATCGTGGCACCGTGCATCTACCTGGTGCACCACCGCGAGGACATATACCCCCGCCCCTTCAGCTTTACCCCGAGCGCTTCCTCGGAAAAGCGCCGGAGAACTACACGTGGATCCCGTTCGGCAGTGGCGTGCGCCGCTGCGTGGCGGCGGCGTTCGCACAGCTGGAGATGAAGCGGGTGATGCAGACGGTGCTCGAAGAGGTGGAGCTCGCACCGGCCCCTGCCGAGGCGCTCACAGCGAGCGACGCGCAGCTCGGTCGCGTTCGCGCCGGGCGACCAGGCGCCGGTGATCGTCACACACCGCCGGACGGGCAGCGCCAACGCGCCGACACTCGCCGCGGCGTGAGCGTGGGCCGCTGGATGCCACGGTGGACCTCGGCATGAGCACGGAACAACGGGGGCATGGCAGGAAAGATCGACCTGCTGGTCGTCGGCGCCGGCGCCAAGGCCACGGCGCTGGCGGCGAAGGTCCACTCGCTCAACACGCTCGGCGCCGGGCCGCTGTCGCTGACGATCGTCGAGGCGACCGAACTTGCCGCATCGTGGTTGGGGCGCAACGGGATGACCTCGGGCGAGGAGCCGCTAGCGATTCCGCCGATCAAGGACATTGGCTTCCCCTACCAGAGCAGTAAGACCTTCGGCGAGCTCGGCGCCGAGCTCGACCGCGCGATGATGCCGTTCACCTGGCAGCAGTACATGGTCGGCAAAGGCCAGTACGCGCGCTGGGTGAACGCGGGCTCGCCCGCGGTGCAACACCGCGACTACGGCCGCTACCTCACCTGGGTGCTCACGCAGGCGACGGAGGGGGTGACGATCGTGCGCGGGCGCGTCACGCAGGTGTCGCTCCCTGGGCACGGCGACCACTGGATGGTTGAGGTGATGGAGCCCTCCGCCCACCCGGACGCCGACGGGCGCCGGCCGCTGGCGGCCGCGGGCTCGACGATGTCGGGCGCACAGGCCGCAGAAGCTCCGAGCCGGTGGACACCCGCAAGTACGAGTGCGAGGCGCTGGTGCTTACCGGCCCGGGTGTCCACCGCGCTCTCCCCCACGACCCCGACGCCACGGCGCGGATCTTTCACTGCGACAGCCGACGCGGCGAGCTGGCGCGCATCCCCGTCGAGCACAGCTCAGACATCGCGATCGTCGGCGGCGGCGAGAGCGCGCTCAGCGCCGTAGCCTTCCTGCGCGACTTTCGCCCGACCGCACGGATGACCGTGTACACGCCGATGCTGCCACTGAGCCGCGGCGAGAGCTTCCTGGAGAACCGCGTCTTCTCCAACCCCGACGAGGTCGCCTGGAGCGCCCTGGATCTGCAGACGCGCCGCGACTTCGTCAAGCACTGCGACCGCGGCGTGTTCGACCCGGGGACGCTCGCTAGCATCGCCTACGACGACCGCTGCCGCTTCGTCACCGGCCGTGTGGTGCACGTCGGCTCGCACACCGAGCGCGACGGCCGGGGCGGGGTCGCAGACGGCGGCGAGCGCGAGGGCGACGGCGGGGTCTACGTCGACTACGCCGCCGCGGAGGGTCTCACGAGCGCCCGCCACGACTACCTGATCAACTGCACCGGCTTCGACCTGCTGGAGCAGCTGCGCGGCCTCTTCTCCCCCTCCCTGCGAGCGGAGATCGAGCGCCAGGCGGGGCCGGTGTGGGATCGCCCACCCGAAGCTGAGGTCAGGATCGGCCGGGCGCTAGAGCTCGAGGGGATGCGCCCGCGGCTCTACATCCCGGGGCTGGCGGCGCTCAGCCAGGGCCCGGGCTTCGCCAACCTCGGCTGCCTCGGGTTGCTCGCCAATCGCATGCTGGCGCCGCTGGTGCTCGACGCGCAGGCGCCGTTGGCCCTACTGGGCACCACCCTCCCGCGCGGCGACCAGGCCGGCGACTAGCTCGCGCGCCTCGGGGCTAAGCTCCATCGCGCGGATCAGGATCGAGATCGTGGCGCCGAGCAGCGTGGGGGACACCGCGCCCGGGTCGGTGAGCTCGAGCATCCCGAGGCCGAGACTGAGCGCGAGCATTACGTTGGCGAACTGCTCGTGGGCGCGGGCGGGAAGATCCATCCCGGCGTCGGCGGAGCTGGTGGCGGCAAAGCCAGCGAACGTCGAGCGCAGCTGTTGCAACGCCGCAGCGAGGCGCAGGCGCAACTGCTCGTCACGCTGGGCTTGCGCCCACAGCTCGACAAACAGGCGAAAACGCTCGGGCTCCCCCTGCAGACTTTCCATCCAGCGCTCGCTGCCGGCGAACGGGCGCTCCCAGGTGACCCGCTCGCGGTCGAACAGCTCCAGCTGCTCGGCGACCTGCCCCGCGAGGTGCTCCTCCACGAGGGCGAGCAGCAGGTTCTCCTTGCTGCCGAAGTGCGCGTAGACCGCGCCCTTGGTAAAGCCCGCGTCGGAGGCGACCTCTTCGAGCGTGGCGCCAGCGAAGCCGAAGCGCGCGTAGACCCGCGCGGCAGCCTCCAGCAGACACGAGCGGGTGTGGGCCTTGCGCGCACTGCGATCGAACTTGCCGCGCGGCATCAGCGCCTCCGCTCGGGCAACGTTGGCATCGCCCGCGGTTGAGCGGGTCGCAGACGCATGTCCCACGACCGCCAAAGCCGACATCCCCCCGCTAGCGGAAAAACGCTTGACATATACTCATCAGTAGATATACTCATCGGTACCCCCCTCGCATTCTAGCCTCAAAGGAGCGGCGCCATGAAGACCCAGTTGCCCCCCGGTCCCAACATGCCCGTAGCGTTGCAGACGCTCGCCTTCTGGAGTCGCCCCAACGCCTTCGCGGAGCGCTGCGCGGCGCGCTACGGTCGCCGCTTCACGCTGCGCATCTACGGCCAACCGCCGTTTGTGGTGTTGTGGGATCCGCAGGAGATCAAGGAAGTCTTCCAGGCACCCCCGGACGTCCTGCACCCGGGCGAGGGAGCGCGGATCCTCGAACCGGTCGTCGGCCGCCACTCGGTGATCCTGCTCGACGAGGCCCCCCATCTGGAGCAGCGCAAGCTGCTGCTGCCGGCCTTCCACGGTGAGCGGATGCAGCGCCTGGCCGGCCTGATGGAAGAGCTGGCCGAGCGCGAGGTGCAGTCGTGGCCGCGCGGGGAGCGAATCGTGCTGCACGGACGGCTACAGCGGCTGACCCTGGAGATCATTCTGCGCGCCGTGTTCGGGTTGGAGCGGGGGTCACAGCTGGATCAGATGCGCGAGCTGCTCAGCGAGATCCTCGCGTTCGCCGAGAACCCCCTCTCGATGCTGCCGCGCCCGCCACGTCCCTTTACGCTGCGCGGGCCAATCGCCCGTCAGGATCGCCTACAGGCTCGCAACGACGAGTTGATCTTCGAGTTGATCGCCGAGCGCCAGCGCGCCGGCGAAGGCGAGGAGGGAGATGACGTGCTGGCGATGTTGCTCGCCGCCAGGCATGAGGATGGCTCGCCGATGAGCCCGCAGGAGATGCGCGACGAGCTGATGACGGCGCTGGTCGCGGGCCACGAGACGACCGCCTCCGAGCTGGCATGGGGCTTCGAGCGGCTCTCTCGCGAGCCAGCGGTGCTGGAGCGCCTGTACGACGAGCTGGATGGCGACTGCGACGATGACGTCTATCTGACGGCGACGGTCCAAGAGATCCTGCGCCACCGCCCGGTGCTCCCCCACGCCGAGCCACGCTTGGTGAAGCAGCCGATAGAGATCGGCGGCTTCACCTACCAGCCCGGTGCGATGCTGGCGGCATTCGCCCACCTCGTGCACCACGACCCGGCGATCTACCCCGAGCCGCAGGCGTTCCGCCCCGAGCGATTCATCGAGGGCGAGGGGGGGAAAGCGCCGGGCACCTACACGTGGATCCCGTTCGGCGGCGGCCGGCGCCGTTGCCTCGGCGCGAGCTTCGCGCTACTGGAGATGAAGCTTGCGCTGCGCGCGGTGCTGGAGCGCTGCGAACTGCAGCCGGTCGGCGCCCACGAGCGGGCACGCAGGCGCAACATCACGGTCAGCCCCACCAGGGGGTGCGAGGTGATCGTTCGCGAGCGGACCGCCAGGCCTCGCGTAAGCAACCCGCCAGCGGCCGAGCCAGTCGCGGCCTGAGAACGGCCACCAGCAATCACCAGCCACTGGGTCGAGCCGCGGCGGCCCCTACCGCGCAGCGCCCGCGTCCGCCGGGGCCTCCTCGATCGAGCGCGCCGGCGCCTCCCCCCACAGCTGTTCAAGACGGTAGAACTCGCGCGTGGTGGGCGTGAAGAGGTGGACGACCACGTCGAGGTAGTCCATCAAGACCCACTGCGCGCGTCCGGCCCCTTCTACTCGCCGGGGGAGGATGCCCAAGTCACGCTTGGCGCCCTCGTGGATCGCATCGTGGATCGCCTTCACCTGGCGGTCGGTGTTGCCCGAGCAGATCAGGAAGAAGTCGGTGTAGCCGACGAGGCCACGCATGTCCAGCTCGAGCACGTCGTGCGCCTTCTTCTCCAACGCAAACCCGGCCAGCTCTTGGGCCAACTCGGCGGAGGTGAGCACCTGCGCGGTGGGGCTCATGCGTGTGCACTCCCAACAGGAGCTCGGTAGAGGCCGTGCTCGGCGATGTAGGCGGCCACCGGCCGGCCGACCAGCTCCTCTACGGGCAGGCCGCGACGCACGCGCTCGCGCACCAGCGATGAGGAGACGTCGATCATCGGCATGTGCAGACGAATGATCGGCAAGCCCACGCGGTCGGGCTCAATCGCGTGACTCCCGCCCACCCGCAGTGCGACCGCGAAGTGCGCGAGCGCGGGGAGCGCGGCGGCTTCGTGCCAGGTGGGCAGCGTCGAAGCGACATCGGCGCCGAGGATGAACGTGAGGGCGGTATCGGGATGCTCGTCATGCAGTGCCCTCAGAGTATCCACCGTATACGACGGTGCCTCCCGTTCGATCTCCAGCGGGCATGCCTCGATAGCCTCGACGCCGACGGCGGCCAAGCGGCACATCTGCAGACGGTGCTCCGGATGGGCGCGATTCGTTTCCTGCTCAACCGGCTTGCCGGGCGAGACGTGGGCGGGCATCAACAGCACACGGCTCAGCCCCAGCTCACCCAGAGCGTGGCGGGCAAGCTCGATATGGCCGCGATGCGGGGGGTTGAAGCTGCCGCCGAGAATGCCAAGCGTGCTCAAGCCCGGACGTGCCCATCGCCCTCGATGAGGTACTTGAACGTGCACAGCTCGCGCAGCCCGATCGGCCCACGCGCGTGGAGCTTCTGCGTGGAGTTGCCGATCTCGGCCCCCATCCCGAACTCGCCCCCGTCGGTGAAGCGGGTGGAGGCGTTGACGTACACGCACGCGGCGTCCACCCCGCGCTGGAAGGCCCGTGCAGCGGCCGTGTCGCTGGTGAGGATCGCCTCGGAGTGGCCGGACCCGTGCAGGGCGATGTGCTCGATGGCCTCCTCGATCGACTCGACCATCCGTACGGCGAGCGTCAGCGAGAGGTACTCGGTGTCCCAGTCCGCCTCTGTGGCGGGCTGCACAAATGTGGCGATCGTCTGCGCGAGAGCCACGTCCTCGGGCTCTTTGGCCCACGTCCCGAGCTCCTTCCCGACCCTGCCCGCGATCGCCTGGGTGTGCTCGTCGCCGCGCAACTTCACCCCCGCTTCGGCGAGGGCGATGAGGACGTCGAACATGAACTGCTGGGCTTCTCGATTCCAGAGCAGGGTCTCCACCGCGTTGCAGACTCCGGGGCGCTGCGTCTTGGCATTGACCACGACGGCCGCGGCCTCTTCGGTGTGTGCCGTCTGGTCGACATAGATGTGGCAGTTGCCAGACGCGGCGTAGATCACCGGCACCGTGGCCACCTCTTTGAGCGCCGCCTTTAGCCCCTCCCCGCCGCGCGGGATGATCAGGTCGAGCGTGTCGTTCTGCCTCGCCAGCTCCGCGAGCTCCTCGCGGCCGCCGCCCGCGACGAGGCTGACGCACCCCTCCGGCAGCCCCGCGCCGATGGCCGCCTCGGAGGCGATCGCGGCAAGCACCGCGTTGGAGTGCGCGGCGATCGAGGAGCCGCGCAGCACGATCGCGTTGCCGGCCTTCAGGCACAGCGCGGCGGCGTCGATCGTGACGTTGGGCCGCGCCTCATAGACGACTGCGACCACGCCGAGCGGCACACGCACCTTGCGCACGTCGAGGCCATTGGGCAGCCGCCGCCCCTCGATCAGCTCGCCGACGGGGTCGGGCAACGCGGCGATCGTGCGCACCCCGGCGGCGATCGCGGCGATCCGCGCGGGGTCGAGCGCGAGGCGGTCGAGCAGCGCCGCCCCAATCTCCCCCTCCCGCCCGACGACCATGTCCAGCTCGTTGGCGGCGAGGATCTCCGGCGTGCGCGCAAGCAGCGCATCGGCGATCGCGTACAGCGCGGCGTCCTTGATGGCCGTGTCCACCGCGGCCAGCCGCCGGGCGGCACGGCGTGCGGTGGCGCAGAGGTCGGGTATCGAGGTGGTGGGTACGGCCGTGGCCATGCTTTACACAGGATACCTATGCCAACACCAACTGATCCCGATGCACCGCCTCGTCGGTGGCGTGCGGCAGAATCTCGCGCACGGCCTCCGACTGCAGGCCCTTGGCGCGGCGCAACTCAAGCGCGGAGTAGTTGCAGAGGCCCTTGGCGATCACGCTGCCGCCGGGCTCGGCGATCTCCACCGCGTCACCAGCGTCGAACTCACCGCGCACCTCGACCACGCCCACCGGCAGCAACGAGGTGCCCTGCTCGCGCAGCGCACGCGTGGCACCTGCGTCGATCACGAGCATGCCGTGCGCCGGCTTGGCGTAGCGCAGCCACAGCTTGAACGAGTTGTGGCGGGCGGGGCCGGGGTGAAAGCGCGTCCCCTCCGGCGCGCCCGCGAGCGCCGCCTCCAGCGCGCCGACGCGCACGCCGTTGCAGATCACGGCGGGGATCCCCGCGGCTCCGGCGATCTCGGCGGCGAGCACCTTCGAGCGCATCCCGCCCGAACCCAGCGGCGAAGTCGAGTCCCCGATCTCAAGGCCCTCCAGCTCGCGCAGGTCGCGCACCTCGCCGATCAGCCGCGCTGCCGGCTCCTTGCGCGGGTCGGCACTGTGCAGTCCGTCGATGTCGGTAAGCAGGATCAGCTCGTCAGCGGCAACCAGCACGGCGACCTGCGCGGCGAGGAAGTCGTTGTCGCCGAAGGAGATCTCGTCCGTGGCGGTGGTGTCGTTCTCGTTGATCACCGGCACCACCCGCCAGTCCAACAGCGTCCGCAGCGTGCGGCGCGCGTTGAGGTACTGCGCGCGCCCACCGAGGTCCTCGGCGGTGAGCAGCACCTGCCCCGATGTCAGCCCCCGCGCGCGCAGCAGCTCGTCGTAGGAGCGGTACAGCTTGCCCTGCCCGACAGCCGAGGCGGCCTGCAGCTCGGAGATCAGCGTCGGGCGCGCGGGCAGCCCCATAACGCGCACTCCGCGCGCGATCGCCCCGGATGACACCACCACGCACCGCTCCCCGGCAGCGTGCAGCGCGGCGACGGCGTCGCAGATCCGTCCCAGCACCTCCTCGCGCAGCTCGCCGTCCTCGCGCGCGACGATCGACGAGCCCAGCTTGATCACGGTTGTTCGCATGAGCTCGGAGCGTAGATGCTTGGCCGGCCGAGCGTTCCTGACGCGCGCGCCCACCGAGCAGGCGCCCTACCCCGCAGCGTCAAGCTCCAGCACGACCCCGGCGATCCGCAGCTCGTCGCCCGGCTCGAAGCCCTCGTCCTGCAGCGCGCGGAGCACCCCGAGGCGGCGCAGGCGGCCCTCTACGTAGGCCATCGCGTCGTCGTTCTCGACATCGAAGCGCTGCAGCAGACGCTCGACCGAGGGGCCCCGCACGGCGAAAGCACCCTCGCCGACGCGCTCGACCTTGAAACCCGTACGCTCGGCCGGGCGAAACACCATGTGCTCGGCGAGCTGCTCAGGCTCGGCAAGGCTGCTGGAGCTCGCTGTCTCCTCTGCCACCCGGCCGGCTGTGGCCGGCGCTCCGACCGGCACCAGCCGCAGCAGCGTGGCGCCCAGCTCGGCGAGGCCCGCGCCGGTAGCGGCGGAGGTCGCGATCACCGGGACCTCGCCACCCAGGTTCTCAGACCGCTCCCCGAGGCGCTCTGACCACTCGGCGACGGCCTCCCGGGAGCGCTCTGGCGGCACAAGGTCGGCCTTGGAGAGCGCCAGCACCCGCGGAAGGGCCGCCAGGCGCGGGTCGTGCGCGGCCAGCTCCTGCTCGATCGTCTTGTAGTTGGCGAGCGCATCGGCATCGCCCTCACCGGAAAGCTCCGGGGCGAGGTCGAGCACGTGCACCAGCAGGCGCGTGCGCTCAACGTGCGCGAGGAACTCGTGGCCGAGACCGGCGCCAGCGCTCGCGCCCTCGATCAGGCCGGGGATGTCGGCCACCACCAGCTGGCGCTCGTCGGATTCGAGCACCCCCAGCACCGGCTCGAGCGTGGTGAACGGGTAAGAGGCCACCTTCGGCGCCGCGCGCGTGAGACGCGCCAGCAGCGAGGACTTGCCCGCGTTCGGCAGGCCGACGAGGCCGACGTCCGCGAGCAGACGCAACCGTAGCGCCAGCCACCCCTCCTCACCCAGCAGGCCCCGCTCGGCGAAGCGCGGCGCCTGACGGGTGGGGTTGGCGAAGCGCTTGTTACCCCTGCCACCCGCGCCGCCGCGTGCGAGCGGCGCGCGCTGGCCGTGCTGTAGCAGCTCCCAGCGACGGCCTTGCAGGTCGCCCTCCTCGCCGATCGCCTCGGTGCCCGGCGGCACACGCACCACCAGCGCCTCGCCGTCGGCTCCGTGACGCAGCGAGCCTTCCCCGCGCCCTCCCCGCGCGGCACGGTGGTGGGCACGGCGGGTGAAGCTCTGCAGATCGCGCAGCGAGTCGTCGCACAGCAGCACCACGTCGCCCCCGCGGCCGCCGTCACCGCCGTCGGGGCCACCGCGCGGCACGTGCGCTTCGCGGCGGAAGCTCGCACAGCCATCCCCCCCCCGCACCCGCCTTGACCTGGATGCGCGCGCGGTCGTGGAGCATGCGAGCCGGAGTCAGCCGGTGCCGTCGGCCACGACGCTCACCACGCGGCCGCGGCGGCCGGCGGTGAACTGCACGGTGCCTTCCGCGCGAGCGTACAGCGTGTCATCCTGGCCGATCCCAACGCCCTCGCCCGGCTTGAAGCGGGTACCGCGCTGGCGCACGATGATCTCCCCGCCGGTGACGGCCTGGCCGGCGAAAGTCTTCACGCCGAGCCGTTTAGCGTTGGAGTCGCGGCCGTTACGGCTGGAGCCGAGGCCCTTCTTATGCGCCATTCTTGATCTCCGTTATTTCGATGCGCGTGAGCTCCTGACGGTGGCCGGTGCGCCGTTTGTAGCCGCGCTTGGGCTTGAACTTGACGACGCGCAGCTTCTCGCCGCGCTCATGAGCGAGCACCTTAGCGGTGACCTTCACCTGCTCGAGGCCCTTGCTGTCGAAGATCGCGTCATCGGAGCGGTACATCAGCGGCTGCAGCGCCACGCTCGCGCCCACCTCATCGGGGAGGCGCTCGACCAGCAGGTACTGGCCGCGCTCGACGCGGTACTGCTTGCCGCCTGTCTTCACGATTGCGTACATGTTTGCCCTTGTGGTCCTTGTTTCTCGGCGCAAGTGCCGCCAGCTACTCGGTGCTCGCCTCGGCCTTGGCAGCCGAACGGCGCCGTCCACCCCTGCGGCCGCGGCGCCGAGGTTTGGATTGTACGGCATCCTCCTCTGCGACCTCGGCCGGGGACTCGGAGGGCTCTGCGGAGGACTCGGAGCGGTCGGTCGATGGCTCGGCGCGCTCGGCCCGCGACTCCGAATGCTCGGAGGCCCCGTTGACCGATGACTGTTCCACCACCAGCTCGACCGGCTCCGGCTTTGGTTTTGCCGCGGCGCGCGGTTTGCGGGGAGCACGGCGCCGGGGGGGCGCAGCCGGTCGAGGCACGGGGCGCACGACCTCGCCGTTCTCGTCCAACAACAGCGCGCTCGCCGCGGTGCGGCCGACCTGCTCGATGCGCACCATCCGCTTCTCCCCCACGTGCGGGGCGGCGCCAGCGATCGAGATTATGTAGCCATCGATCTTCGCCACCGCGTCGTCGACGTCGTACATGTGCGGCTCGACGATCTCCACCAGCACCTCGTCGCCGGCGTGGAAGGGCAGCGCGCGCTCCTCGACCTCCTCGCGGCTGCCCTGGAAAGTGATCGCGAAGTGGTCGAGCGCCAGCCCTTCGGAGCCCTCGAAGTGGAAGGAGCGGCCGGTCTGCTCCTCCAGGGCGTGCAGCACACGCGAGTGCTGGCCGGTGAACTGGGCGGTGACGCGCGGGTTGATCTGCACCAGGAACGCCTCCGCGTCCGGGTTTTCGGCGGCGATGTCGCGCAGGCGGCGCTCGAAGTCGATCGCGATCGTCTCCTCCGAGCGGATCACCCCGTCCCCGTCGCACGCCGGGCAGGGGCGGCTGATGATCTCGCGCACCCCCTCGGTGACGTTCTGGCGGGTCATCTCCACCAGACCGAGCTTGGAGATCTCCGCGGTGAACGTCTTCGTGCGGTCCTCGTCGAGCGACTTGCGCAGCGTCTTCATCACCGCGTCGCGGTTCTTCGCGCGCGCCATGTCGATGAAGTCGATCACGATGATCCCGCCGATGTCGCGTAGGCGCAGCTGATCGACGACGGCCTCGGCGGCCTCGAGGTTGGTGCGGGTGATCGTCTCCTCCAGACCGGCGCTGCGCCCGCGGCCGGTGAAGCTGCCGGAGTTGACGTCGATCACGGTCAGCGCCTCGGCGTAATCGATCATCAGATAACCGCCGCTGGGCAGGTCCACGCGGCGAGAGAGCACACCCTCGATCGCCTGCTCCACCTCGTAGGACTCGAACAACGGCCGACCCTCCTGCCACAGCTCCACGCGCTGCACCAGCTCGGGGGCGGTGCGCGTGAAGAACGACACCAGCCGGTGGTACTGCTGCTCGTCATCCACGATCGCGCGCTCGAAGTGTTCGGAGAAGATGTCGCGCACCACCCGCACCGAGAGATCGGCCTCCTGAAAGACCATCTCCGGGGCCGCGGTGTCCTCGACGCGTTTGACCAGCACCTCGTGCAGCTTGTGCAGGTAGAGCAGCTCCCGCTCGAAGTCCTCGCGCTTGGCGCCGTGTGCGGCGGTGCGCACGATCGCGCCGCCGCCGCCGAGGTCGAGTTTCGCCGTCTGCTTGCGCAGGCGCTCGCGCTCCTTGTCCTCCAGGCGTCGGGAGACGCCCACGCCCTCGCCCGTTGGCTGGTAGACCATGTAGCGGCCGGCGATCGCCAGCTCCATCGAGAGGCGCGCCCCCTTCGTCTTCAGGGGGTCCTTGATGACCTGCACGACAACCTCCTGGCCGGGCTTCAGGAGCTCTGAGATCTTGTGCCCGGAGCCGCGGCCGCGCCGCGAGACCTCCACGCCCGGGAGCACGATCTCATCGACGTGCAAGAAGCCGTTCTTCTCCAGGCCGATGTCGACGAACGCCGCCTCCAGGCCCGGCAACACGTTGTCGACCTTGCCCTTGTAGATGTTGCCGACGATCGAGCGCGCGCCACGGCGCTCGATGTAGAGCTCAGCGATCCGGTAGTCGGCTCCCGGGGGGGCGCTCCCGCGTTTGCGCCGCCGGCCAGAGGATGTCCCTGCGGCGACCGGCGCACCGGTCGCCTCCATGAGCGCCACGCGCGTCTCCGCGCGATCGACGCTGACAAGCACTTGCTTTTTCAATGTAGATCGGTCTTTCGGTATCGATTGTGGCCGAGCCCCAGAGGAGGCCACCCGGTGCGGGCGGTCCGTAAGCGTGTGTTCTGGGGTTCTCGGTGAGCATTGTCTGTCCTGCTCGGCTGGGGTCAGGGCCGCAACACGCGGCCCTTCAAAGCCTCGGCGGCGCGCGCCTGAACGTAGATCGACTGCAGCAGGCCTACGGCCAGCAGCGTCGCGATCACCGACGAGCCGCCATAGCTCATGAGCGGCAGCGTCACGCCGGTGACGGGCATGATGTCTACAGCCACGCCCACGTTGACGAACACCTGAAACATAAGCATAGCCACCACGCCCCCGGCAACCAGCGCACCGAACAGATCCTTCGACAGCGTCAGGATCCGCAACGTGCGCCAGATCAGCAGCGCATACAGCGAGAGCACCAGCGCCGCGCCGACGAAGCCGTAGCGCTCGCCGACCGCCGCGAAGACGAAGTCGGTGCTGTCCTCGGGCACGAATTCGCCCTGGATCTGAGTGCTGTTGGCGCCGCTGCCGGTGCGCTGCCCCGCGCCGATCGCGATCTTCGACTCGAGCTGCTGGTAGCCTTCTTTCTGCGGATTGCTGGACGGATTCAAGAAGCTCGTCAGGCGTTCGACCTCGTATTTCTTGAGCACGTGTACGCCCGCCGCCGGGGCGACCACCAGCACGAGCGCAATCGCCGCCGCGCCCAGCGCCAACAGACCCGCCAAGTGCCGCCAGGGGACCCCGGCGACGAACAGCAGTGTCACCGCGATCGTGAGGTACACGAGGCCCGAGCCGAGGTCGGGCTGGGCGATCACGAGCATCGCCGGCAGCAGCGCCGCCAGCATCACCCACGCGGTCGTCTCGCGCTCGTGCAACTGGCGCGAGCGATCGACCACGAGCGCCGAGAGCGCGAGGATCAGCAGCACCTTGCCGATCTCTGACCCCTGGAAGGAGAACAGCGGGAAGCTGATCGCCCGCACCGAGCCGTTGGCCGAGCTGCCGGCGCCCAGCACCGCAAGGATGCTGAGCACCAACGCCACGTAGATCGCGACTTTGTAGTGGCGCAGGCGCGCGTAGTCGATCCGCGCGAGCACCACCATCGCGGCCAGGCCGACTAGGAGGTAGATAATCTGACGCTCGGAGTAGTAACGCGGCTGGCCGGGCACAGCCTTGGCGGTGACCCACCCAAGCACGACGACCGAGCAGATCCCCAGGCCGAGCACGGTGAGCGTCAGCACCGGATCGAGCATCAGCCGCGGACCCCGGCGAGGCTCCTGGGCGGCGCCCTGCCCGCGGCGCTCGGCCTCGGGGGCGGTGATCGGGCTGAGCGGTGGGGTCATGGGATTATTTGTCCGCGCTCGATCCGCTGACCAGCTTCAGTGGCTGGCTGAACCACTTCGACGCGATCAGCCGTGCCACCGGCGCGGCCGCCTGATCGCCAAAGCCGCCCTGTTCGACGGTCACCGCGATCACGATCGGCCGGCCGGCGTCGGGCAGGATGCACATGTACCACGCCTGTTCGACGTAAGGCGGTCGTTCCGCAGTGCCGGTCTTGCCGTAGACGGGGAGCTTGCCCTGGTTCCAGCCCGACCACACATCGGCCGAGGTCCCCCGCGGCTCGGAGGTCGCGTCATGGATCCCTTCCATCACGAGATTGAGGTTGGCGGGGTTGAATTTGATCTTGCGCCGTGGCGGGAACTTCAACGTCTGCACGATCCCCCCGCTGGGGCTTTCGATCGCCGCCCCTAGGTGCGGCGTAGGCACCCACCCTTCGCCGTTGTTCATGAACGCGTTGGCCAGCGTCGAGTAGGCGACCGCCATCTGCAGCGGGTCGGTCTGTAGATCGCCCTGGCCGACCGCGAGATCCATGTTGTGGCCGACGGTCCACTGCTCGTCCGGTTCGGCGACGATTTCACACGAGCGGCCGTGGCGTTCGCGCGTGCACTTGGCTTCGAGCGCATTCTGTTCTTCAAGCCATTTAGGGCTCGGCACCGTGCCTTCGGATTCGCTGGGCAGATCGACCCCCGTCGGACCCCCGATCCCCAACTGGTGCGCCATGTGCTGGATCACTTCGCCGTGGCTGTTGTCCATCTCGCCGACCGTGAAGAAGTAGGTGTCGGAAGAGACCTTCAGCGCTTCCACGAGTGGCAGCGCTCCGTAGTCGTTTTTGCCCGAGTTGCAGAACTGCTCGGCGCCAACGGTGATACAGCTGCCACCCCCGAGGTCTTCGTAGGGATTGAGCACCCCCGCTTCGAGGCTCCCGATCGCGGTGATCGGCTTGAACGTCGAGCCGGTCGGGTAGGCGCCTTCGGTCGCGCGATCCACCAGTGGAGCCGGTTCGGGCTCGCCGTTGCGCTTGCCCACACCGACCTGCTCGATCGCTTCGAGCTGCTTCGTCGAGAGCGCTTCGGTGAAGCGGTTGGGATTGAAGCTCGGATATGAGCCCATCGCGAGAATCCCCCCAGTGCGCGGTTCCATCGCCAGGAATGCCCCCCCGTTGCCCGGGTTGCTAAGCGCGTGCGCGAGTTCCATGCCCTTGCGCAGCGCGGCTTCCCCCTCCTTCTGCAACGCCAGGTCGAGCGTCAGCCGCAGTGTGTAGCCGGCACGCGGCTTGGTTGGGGGCAGTTTGGCAGGCTGCACCTGATTTTCAGAGTCGATCTCGACCGGCTGCTCCCCTGGAGTGCCGAGCAGGTAGCGGTTGTATTGGTACTCGAGCCCCTGCTGGCCGACGATCGTCCCCGGCTTGACGCCCCTAAAGTTGACGTGTTGGGGATTGCCCGGTTCCTCCTCCGCTTTGCTGATCTGGCTGACGTAACCGAACACCTGCGCGGCCATTTCCCCGTGCGGGTATTCACGTACCGAGACTTCTTCCTGCTTGACGCCTGGGAACTCATTCTGGCGTTCAGCCAACACCGTCAGCGCACCGCGTCCGGCGTTGGTCTTGATCGTCACCGGGGCATAGGGCACTTCCCGTTCGCCCTTTTCCTGGATTTCCCTGATCGTGCGAGGACTCATTTCAAGCTGTTTGCCGAGCCGCCGGTAGAGCGCCCGGCGACGCGGCCCCTTCGGAGGCAGTTCCCAGGGCACCAGCTGCACCGCGTTGGTGACCTTGCTCGTCACGAGCACGTTGCCTTCACGGTCGACGATCTGCCCGCGGGGCGCGGCGATCGGCAGTTCACGCAGCGTGTTCTTGGCGGCCTTCTCGACGTACTGTTCGCCGGTCAGGATCTGCAGGTACCAGAGGCGGAAGAAGATGACCCCGAACATCACCAACGCGACGCCGCCGATCACCGCCACGCGCAGCCCGAGCTGCGAGGAGACCGGCGGCGGGGTACGGGGCTCCGGGGTGCGGACGCGCTCGAGTGGGGTCATGCTTTGGAAAGGGGGCTCAATCCACCGGTCGTGTATGCACGACGACTGCGGCGGCGTTGGCGCGGATCCTCGGGGAGGCTGGGCGCCAGCCAGCGGTGCACGAGTGCCCACACCGGCAGCGCGACGATCGTGTCGAGCGCGACCCCGACCACGATCTGGCGCAGCAGCTCGAGGCTGACCGGGGCGTCAACTCCGAGCGCGATCTCCATCACCGAGTAGCCGATCATCGAGGTGGCGGCGGCAGCAGCGCCGACCAGCAGCGGGGTGAGCGCCGCACGGGGATCGCGCAGCTCGCGCAGGCGCCCCGCTCCATAGCCGATCACGGTGAAGATCAGCGAGGTCAGGCCGAGCGTCTGCACCAGTGTCAGATCGACCAGCAATCCGATCCCAAAGCCCGCGGCGGCGCCTGCCAGCGAGCCGCACTGCAGGCCCACGAAGGCGACCACCAGCGGCGTCAGGTCGATCGCGACCCCGAAGATCGGCACCTCGGAGACGACCCCCGTCTGCAGGAACACGATCACGACCGCGAGTACGGCCACCCGCGCCGCCACGGCGCCGTTCGGTTGGCTTGACATCAGCCGGCGCTCCCCGCGCAGGCGGCTTCGATCAGCCACAGGCCCCTGGCGGGCGTCCTCGCCATCAGCCGCCGCTCCCCGCCGAGGCCAGCTGCGACGCATCGGTGCCGCCCGCTGCTTCAGAGGACTGTTCGGAGGGCAGCGCGGCCGTCACGCTGTTGGCCCGTTCCGGCGCCGAGCCCGGCGGCGCGGTCAGTACCTGCACCGTTTCCAGCCCGTGCAGATCGGCGAGCGGGTGGATTTCAACACTCTTGTAGGGGGCTTCTTCACCAACCGAGCTCACCTGTCCGATCGGGATCCCGCGCGGGAACAGCGAGGGGCCTTTACTGGAGATCGTGCCCGACGTGACCACGTAGTTGCCGACGCTCACCGGAGTGTTGGCCGGCAGGTAACGGATCACCAACGTGTCGGGTTCGCCGACCTTCGGATACACCATCCCCGGGGCGCCCGTTTCGTTGATCATCGCCGCGACCGCCACCGCGCTGTCGGTGATCAGGCTCACCTGCGCCCCGTCGGGAGCCGCGGCAGTAACCTTCCCGACGACGCCTTCGCCGTCGACCACCGGGTCGTTGACCTTCACCCCGGCGGAGCTGCCTTTGTCGATGTTGACCGTCGAGTACCACAGGTTGGGCGACTGCGCGATGACGCCCGCCGTCACCGGGTTGTAGTCGGAGAGGTGTAGGCCGCCGTCGAGCTTGTAGAGCCGCAACAGGTGCTTGTAGCCCCGTTCATCGTCGATCCGCGCGACAGCAGCTCCGCGCGCAACCGGTTGTTCTGCTTGCGCACTTCGGCGAGCTGGTGTTTGGCGTGCAGCGCGTTGCCAAACCAGCCGAACAGGTTACGTACCGGTTTGAGCGCGGCGTTGGCACCCTCTTGGATCGGCGAGACGACCGTCAGAAAGCCGCGCTGCACATCGTGCAGGCGCCCGTTGGGGGACTCGCCGAAGTAGGCGGTGAGCAGTATCAGGGAAAGCGCCACGAGGGCGACGAGAACCGCTCGCCGCCGCCGGGCAGTCTTGTCGTGCACGAGCGGAAACCTTCCTGAGCTTTGTCACAGCGTACGCACACCGCCCGACCCACGTTCCACCGGCTCCTCAGGCCCCCAGCCAGCCTCCGTGCGGCGCCCGCAGTGATGGAGACCTTCGCGCAGGCGATCAACGCCGCCGCCGCCGATGGGAGTTGTTGCGGTTGGCGCGGTGGATCGTCTCGAACTCCTCCAGCGAGCGCCCCGAGCCGACCGCCACACACGTCAGCGGCGACTCCGCCAGGTGCGCGGGCATCTGCGTCTCCTCGCGTAGGCGCTCGTCCAGGCCCTGCAGCAGCGAGCCCCCGCCTGCCAGCATGATCCCCCGATCCATGATGTCCGAGGCCAGCTCCGGCGGGGTGCGGTCGAGCGTCTCCTTGACGGCGTCCACGATCTGCACGACCGGTTCCTCCAGGGCCTGGCGGATCTCCTCGCTGGTGAGCACCACCGTCTTGGGCAGCCCCGAGACCATGTCGCGGCCGCGGATCTCGGCCTGCAGCTCCTCGGGCATCGCGCACGCCGAGCCGATCTCGAGCTTCAGCTCCTCGGCCGTTTGCTGGCCGATCAGCAGCTTGTACTCCTTCTTGGCGTAGGAGATGATCGCCTCGTCCATCTCGTCGCCGCCGACGCGGATCGACTGCGAGACGACGATCCCCCCGAGCGAGATCACCGCGACCTCCGAGGTGCCGCCGCCGATGTCCACGACCATCGAGCCGGTCGGCTCCCCCACCGGCAGGCCGGCGCCGATCGCCGCCGCCATCGGCTCCTCGATCAGGTAGGCGGTGCGCGCGCCCGCCGACAGGCAAGCCTCCTCGACCGCGCGCTTCTCAACGCCGGTGACACCGGAGGGCACGCACACGACCACGCGCGGGTGCGCAAAGCGGTTCTGGTGGACCTTCTGGATGAAGTGGCGCAGCATCTCCTCGGTCACGTCGAAGTCCGCGATCACGCCATCCTTCAGCGGCCGGATCGCCTGGATCGTCCCGGGCGTGCGGCCGAGCATCCGCTTGGCCTCGATCCCCACGGCGTGCACCTCGCCCGTGCGCGAGTCGATCGCCACCACCGAGGGCTCGGAGAGCACGATCCCGCGCCCGCGCACATACACGAGCGTGTTGGCCGTGCCTAGATCGACCGCCATGTCGCGGCCGCCAAACCCGGTGAGGTAGCTGAAGATGCCCATGTATCGCAAATCGAGGAGAGGGACGCCTCGCCGGTGGTGCGCGGCCCGACGCGGCCCGCCTGCACCGCCGTCCTCCGCCGCCTGACGACAAGCGTGCGTCCGCGGGCAGTCTAGCGGAAGCCTCTGGCCCTCCGCGCCCCTTGCCAGCTTATTTGCAGGGGAAACCTACGCCTCTTGGCTGTCTTGGGACGGGGAGCCTTGTGTCTTTCGCTGCCTGCGCGGGGAGATCGTCCCGTCTTCCGCCGACAGACGGCGAGCGTCATGCCTTCAGCGGCCCGAGCGGGGCCAATCACGTCCTCAGCAACTCCGGGCACAGATCCAGCAACATCGCCAGCGGGAGGCCCACCACGTTCTCGTAGTCGCCCCGCACCTCGCGCACGAGCGCCGCCCCCGCGCCCTGGATCCCATAGCCGCCGGCCCGGTCTCGCCACTCCCCCAGGGCAACGTACCAATCGATCAACCCATCGTCGAGCCTCCGAAAGACGACCTCCGTGGCGGCCAGCGCCGTGCGCTCCTCCCCATCCTCGATCAGGGCCACGCCGCTGAGGACCGTATGCGTCGAGCCGCTCAGAGCGCGCAGCGTTTCGCGCGCGTGTCGCTCATCCGTTAGGCTTGCCGTAGACCCTGCCTGCCAGAGCTACCACCGTGTCCACGCCCAGTACCAGCGCCGGCGGGGTGTCGGCCTCCACCACAGCTCGCGCCTTGCGCAGCGCGTTCTCCACGGCCACCTCCTCGGGATCTCCCTCCTCGAGCTCCTCGACATCGGCCGGTCGCACCGTGAAGGCGACTCCCAGCCGCTCTAGGATCGCCCGCCGTTGAGGCGATGCGGAGGCGAGAATCAGCGATGCAGACGGTTTGCGCAAAGCTGGCTCATTGTGACCGGAAGCCCACCGACTTCCTCTCGGGAGGGGCTTGGCCCCCTCCCTCCAAAGGTCAAGCAGAAAGCTCAGGAAAGAAAAGCGCGGCCTCGCGAGCAGCAGACTCCGCAGAATCCGACCCATGAACCATGTTGCGCCCAGTCTCCACAGCAAAATCCCCCCGAATAGACCCAGGCGCAGCCTCAAGAGGATTGGTGGCCCCAATCACCTGCCGAGCAGCCCGAACAGCCTCGACCCCCTCAAGCACCATCGCCACCAGAGGCCCCGAGGTGATGAACTCCACAAGCTCCCCAAAGAAGGGCCGCGAAGCATGCTCGGCGTAATGCCGTTCGGCAAGCTCCCGCTCAAGCGTCAGATGACGCAAAGCCACGAGGCGCAGCCCCTTGCGCTCAAAGCGAGCAATGATCTCGCCGGTCAGCGAGCGAGCAAAGGCATCCGGCTTCACAAGGATCAAAGTACGGTCCATGAGTTCCTTTTGGGTCGAGGATCGATCTAAAAAACGCGGGAAAGGCGTCGTAAGACTAAATGAGGTCTTCGCTGGGCCCAGACCCAGGCCGTGCACGAGCAACAGGAGCCCGGCCGGCCCGGCCCCGCGAAGCAGGCTCGGGAGCAGCAACCGCGGGAGGCTCCTCAGAGGTGGCCACGGTCAGCTCCTCAGCCGCCGTGGGCGGGTCGGCCGCAGCCGACCGCCGGCGGGTGCGCCGCCGAGGCGAGGCGGACTCCGGCGGCACCTCCGTCTCGCAGTAGGGGCAGATAGTCCACGCGCGGTCAAGCGGCCGTGAGCAGCTGACGCAGCGCTCCTTGAGCTTGCGCAGGCAGGAGGGGCAGCGGATGAAGTCGCGCTCGACCGGGTAGTCGCAGTGCGGGCAGAGCGTGCGCTCGAGCCCGTTCAGCCGCGCTTCGGCGGCCCGGATCTCCAGTTCGCGCTCCTGCACGTCCTCCAGGTACTCGGGGGGCCGCAGGATGATGTAGACGAGCGTGCCCACGAACGGGAAGAACGAGGCCGCCGTGGCACAGCCGATCAGCATCGGATCGGCGATCCGCCGCCGCGCGTCGGCGTAGGTCCAGTAGATCAGCGAGAAGTAGATGACCGCCGCGACGACGATCAGGAGGTCGATCGCCGTCGTGAAGGCGTTGCTTTCGATTCCGAAGTATGCGAGCGGCAGCATCGATCCCTCAGTGCTCAGGAGTTCCCGGCCGGGTCATGGGGGTGCCGAGTTTAGACATTCTGACGCAAGACGCCTGCAATTGCGCGCAAAATGCGAACCACGCCAGACGAAGCGTATTTCCAACCGTGGGCACGAAACCCTTCCCGACCGTGAGAATCTTCGCCGCTGACCAGGCGCTGCCACCATCGCCCGACGTGTGGGCGCCGGACCAGCTCACAAAAGAATCCGACCCACCACATACCCAGCGGCGAAGAACAGCAGGATCACGAGCGCCACAATCAGCGCCACGGCGCCCACCATCGCGAGCACCGACGGGCCGTCGTCGTTCATACCCGCCCCTCCGCCATGCTGGTGGCTGGGCCTCCAAGCGTGCTCTCGCCGCGCTCGGCGCAGGACGCCAGCAGGTCGCCAACCAGATAAACCGAGCCCGTCGCGAGCACCGCCGTAGGGTCGGACTGTGCGCGCGCCCAGTCCTGGGCCTGTTCCAAGGCCCGCCACGGGTGAAGCTCGCAGAGGGTCTGCTCGAAACCCTGCTGGCGGGCGAGCGACTGCAACGCAGCCGGCGAGAGGGCGCGAGCGCTGGGCGGAGCGGTGAACCAGGCCCGCGAACACAGCGGCAGCAGCGCCCCCAACATGCTCGCGGCGTCCTTGTCCTCGAGCACGCCCATGACGATCACCAGCCGCCGGCCCGCAAGCAGCGCCGGCAGCGACTCGACCAGAGCCCGCGCCGCATCGGGATTGTGCGCCCCGTCGAGCACGGTCAGCGGATCGTCGGCCACGACCTGCATGCGTCCCCGCACGTTCACCGCAAGCCCTGCCGCGCGCACAGCCTCCTCGCGCACGGCGATCCCCGCGCCTGCGAGATACGCCTCGGCTGCCACTCTGGCGAGTGCGAAATTGCGCTGTTGGAAGATCGGCGCAGGCGGTGCGCCAGCAATATCCTCGGAGGACACCTGCACGATACGCGCGCGATTCTCGCCCGCGACCGCACGGGCGACGGCCAGCGCCTCCGAGTCGAGATCGGCGCCGAGCGCGAGCATCGCCCCGGGACGCAGCACCGCGAGCTTCTCCGTGGCGATGTCGTGCACCGTCGGCCCCAACCACCGGGTGTGCTCGAGACCGACATTGGTGAGCACCGTCACGGCCGATTCCACCACCGCGGTCGCGTCGTAGCGCCCACCGAGGCCCGCCTCGACCACCGCGACCTCGACCTCGCGCTCGGCGAGCACCCAGAAGGCGGCGGCCGTGAGCAGCTCGAACTGGGTGACATGGTCGTCCTCGGCAAGGGTGCGGTTGACGCGCTCCGCCGCCCACGCCGCGCGAGCGACCGCAGCCGCGAAGGCGGAGCTCGAAAGGTCGCGCTCGGCTACTTGCACCCGTTCGGCGTAGGAGAGTAGGTGCGGGGATAAGTAGGCGCCGGTGCGCAGCCCGTGGCGCTCGAGGATCGCCGCGATCATGCGCGTCGTCGATGTCTTCCCGTTGGTGCCGACCACGTGCACCGAGCGAAAGCACCGCTGCGGAGAGCCCAGCACGGTCATCATGCGCCGTATCCGGTCGAGGCCGAAGCGCATCCCGAACAGCTCCAGCGAGCGCAGGTGACGCTCGGCACGCTCGCCGCTCCACGCTG
Source organism: uncultured Solirubrobacterales bacterium (assembly GCA_963772075.1). GTDB lineage: Bacteria > Actinomycetota > Thermoleophilia > Solirubrobacterales > Solirubrobacteraceae > Palsa-744. The sequence goes on from CAVYWG010000011.1 coordinate 48,906, forward strand.
GCCCGCGGGACGGATTGCCGGTTGGCAGACGCGCACCCGTGCGCCCGTCACCGCCGAAGCCGTCGCCGCCGCGCCCGCTCACAGCGCCTCCAGTTCGCCGCGCAAGCGAGCCAGCTTGGTGCGCTCGCCCTCGACCACCTCCGCCGGAGCGCGCTGCACGAAGCCGTGGTTGGCGAGCTTGCCCTCGACGTGAGCGATCTCGCCTTCGAGCTTCGCGCGCGCAGCCGCACGTCGCCGCTCGGTCGCGGCAAGATCCAGCCCCTCGCCGGAGAGCACCTCGACGGTGCCACACGGCACGGTGATCGACGCCACCGATGCAGCAGATGCGTCGACGTCGAGCCGCAATCGCGCGAGGCTCGCGAGGATCCCCGCTGTGGACTCGTACCCGTCCGCCTCGATCCGCGCGTCAACGAGCGCGCCCGGTGGAGCGTTGACGCTGTTGCGCCAGCCGCGGATGAGCGTGACAGCCTCGATCGCGCGCTCCAGCTCGATCTCGGCGTCGCGGTCGATCAGGGAGGTATCGGCCTGCGGGTAGGGGCTGCCCGCGAGCAGCTCACCGGAATGATCCAGATACGACCACAGCTCCTCGGTCACGAACGGGATCACTGGGTGGGCGAGCGCCGCGGTCTGGCGCAGGATGTACAGCAGCGTGGCAACCAAATCGCGATCGGGCTCGCGCTCAGCGGCCAGCCGCGGCTTGACGATCTCCAGGTACCAGTCGCACAGCTCGGCGTACACGAAGTCGTACAGCCCCAGCGCGGCGTGGGAGAAGTCGTAGTCCTCGATCCGCGCGGCGGTGTCGGCGAGGATCTCCTGCAGGCGCGAGAGGATCCAGCGGTCCTCGATTGATCGGAGCCCCGCCCGCGCCCGCGGCGCCGGCTCGATCTCAGCGAGCTCGACCCCGGGCAACGCGGCGATCCGCAGCAGCACGAAGCGCGTGGCGTTGAACAGCTTGTTGGCAAGCGCCTGCCCCTGGCGCACCTTCTCGGCGGAGTAGCGCACGTCCTGGGAAGAGGACATCGCCAGCAGCCCAAAGCGCACCGCGTCGGCGCCGTGGCGCGCGATCTCATCGAGCGGGTCGATGCCGGTGCCGAGCGACTTCGACATGCGCCGCCCGTCCGGCGCCTGGATCACGGAGTGAATGTAGACGTCGGCGAACGGCACCTCCCCGGTGAAGCGCAGCCCCATCATGATCATCCGTGCCACCCACAGGAAGAGGATGTCGCGCGCGGTGGAGAGCACGGCGGTGGGATAGAAGGCGCGCAGCTGCGGCGTCGCAGCGGGCCAGCCCAGCGTGGCGAACGGCCACAGCGCCGAGGAGAACCACGTGTCGAGCACGTCCTCCTCCTGGCGCAGCTCCCCGCCACACGCTTCGCAGCCCGCGGGGGCAACGGCGGCGACGTGGACGTGAGCGCAGGTGGCGCAGTAGTACACCGGCAGCCGGTGCCCCCACCACAGCTGCCGGGAGATGCACCAGGGGCGAATGTTCTCCATCCAGTCGAGGTAGACGCGGCGGTGGTTGTCGGGGACGATCCGCACGCGGCCCTCGCGCACGGCGTCGATCGCGGGGCCGGCGAGCTCGTCCATGCGCATGAACCACTGCAGCGAGATCAGCGGCTCGATCCGCTCGCCGGAGCGGTGGGAGTAGGGGACTTCGTGCTCGTAGGGCTCCTCCCCCACGATCCGGCCTTCCTCACGTAGCGCCGCCACGACCGCCGCGCGCGCCTCCATCACGGTCAACCCCGCGAAGCGCTCGCCGGCCTCGGCGGACATGCGCCCGTCCTCGCCGATCACCGATACCTGGTCGAGTTCGTGGCGGCGGCCGATCTCGAAGTCGGCGGGGTCGTGCGCGGGGGTGACCTTCAGCTGGCCGGTGCCGAACTCCCGCTTCACGTACTCGTCCGCGATCACCGGCAGGTGGCGCCCGACGAGCGGCAGGATCGCGGTGCGCCCGACCAACTCGCGGTAGCGCTCGTCCTCGGGGTGCACCGCCACCGCGGTGTCGCCCAGCATCGTCTCCGGGCGTACGGTGGCGATCGTCACCGAGCTACCGACATCTGAAGAACGAGGGGCCCGACCGAAGCCGGGAGACACTCGCGTTCCGCTCGCATCCCCGCTTCGGCCAGCCGGCCTTTGGCCGGCTGCGCCACCCTCTTGGAGGTCGTAGCGAATCGAGTACAGCGTGTCGCGCTCGCTGCGCTCCTCGACCTCGAGGTCGGAGATCGCCGAGCGCGAGCCGGGATCCCAGTTGACGATGTAGCGGTCGCGGTAGATGAGGCCCTGCTCGTAGAGCGCGACGAACACCGCCACCACAGCGCGGTGGTAGCCGCCGTCGAGCGTGAAGCGCTCTTCGGAGTAGTCGCAGGAGGCGCCGAGGCGCTTGAGCTGCTCGACGATCGTGTGGCCATAGTGCTCGCGCCACTCCCACACGCGGCGCACGAACTCCTCGCGCCCCAGTTGCTGGCGGGTGAGACCCTCCGCGCGCAACGCCTTCTCGACCTGTGCCTGCGTGGCGATGCCGGCGTGGTCGGTGCCGAGAATCCACTTCGTGCGCCGCCCGGCCATGCGGTGGTAGCGGATTAGCACGTCCTGGATCGAGCCGTTGAGCGCGTGGCCCATGTGCAGCGAGCCAGTGACGTTGGGCGGGGGGATCGCGATCGAGTAGTTCTCGGCGGCCTCGCCCTCGGGCTCGGGGTGAAACATCCCGCTGCCAAGCCAGCGCGCACCGATCCGCGGCTCGACCTCCGCAGGCTCGAAGCGGGTTCTGCTCTCCAGATCGTCGGAACGCTCACTCATAGGAGCGTGAGTGTAAGTCAGTTGGCGATTCCGCCAAGATAGGCGTAGGGGTGCAGCAGCTGCCAGTACTCCAGGCCGTTGCCCTCCGTGGTGATCTCGCTGCCCGCGGGGGCCTCCGTGCGCAGGCGCTCAGCCAGCGCAGCGGCGTCATCCTCGTCGTTGGCGCCCACCAGCAAGTGGCGCCAGAGCTGCTTGGTGGGGATCCCCTCGCCGCGTAGGCGCTCGGCGAAGGAGCGCGCGTCGTGATGGGTGGGCAGCGTGATGCGCACCTCCCACTCGGCGTGGTGCGCTTGCTGGGACTCCTCGGTCTCGAGCTCCTCCAACCGAGCGTGCTCGACCGAGCGATCAGCCTCTGTGGCGGGCAGCGGCGCCGAGGCATCCTCCCAGCGCTCCTCCAGTGGGTGCCAGCGCATTACGCTCACCTCGCCGGCAATCGAGTGCGCGGCCATCGCCCCCGCCACCACTTCGCGCGCATGCTCGGCGGCGTCGGCGGAGTCGGCGTACAGGAACACGTGCTCGCCCTCGTGCGTGATCGCCAGCCGCGGCAGCTCGCGGTGGGCCTCGTCAGCGACCTGAAGCGCCTTCAGCGCATCGACGACTTTGCCGGGCGCATGGGCGCGGACCTGTACGCGAAACTCGTCGTGCACGGGTCTTTACGCGGACTCTTCGCGCAGGCGCCGCGTGCGCGGTTTGGCCTCGGCCACGGCGGGGGCCTCCTCGGGGGCGGCCTCGGTGACCAGCGTCGGGGGACGGCCCTGCTCGACGGTCTCGCGTGTGACGACGCACTTCTTGACGTCGCGCCGGGAGGGCAGCTCGAACTGGACCTCCAGCAGGATCTCCTCGATGATCGAGCGCAGCCCGCGCGCGCCGGTGTTGCGCTCCAGCGCCCGCTCGGCGACAGCCTTCAAAGAGTCCTCGGCGAACACCAGCTCGATGCCGTCGAAGGAGAAGAAGCGCTGGAACTGCTTCACCAAGGCGTTGCGCGGCTCGACGAGGATCGAGACGAGATCCTCGCGCGAGAGCTGGTGCACGGCGCTCATCACCGGCAGGCGGCCGATGAACTCTGGTATCAGCCCGTACTCGATCAGGTCCTCGGGCAGGCACTTCTCGAACACCTCACCGGTGTCGTGATCGGCGGGGGCGTCGATCACCGAGCCGAAGCCCACGCCCTTGTGCCCGATGCGCTTCTCGATCACCTTGTCGAGGTTGGCGAACGCCCCCCCGCAGACGAACAGCACGTTGGTGGTGTCGATCGTCAGGAACTCCTGGTGGGGATGCTTGCGCCCCCCCTGCGGCGGCACCGAGGCGGCGGTGCCCTCGAGGATCTTCAGCAGCGCCTGCTGGACGCCCTCGCCGGAGACATCGCGCGTGATCGAGGGGTTGTCGGCCTTGCGCGCGATCTTGTCGACCTCGTCGATGTAGATGATGCCGGTCTCGGCCTTCTTGACGTCGTAGTCGGCGGCCTGGATCAACTTCAGCAGAATGTTCTCGACGTCCTCTCCGACGTACCCGGCCTCGGTGAGGGCGGTGGCATCGGCAATCGCGAACGGCACGTTGAGGATCCGCGCGAGCGTCTGCGCCAGCAGCGTCTTGCCGCAACCAGTCGGGCCGAGCAAGAGGATGTTGGACTTCTGCAGCTCGACGTCGGAGTCGCCGGTCTGCATCATCTGCACACGCTTGTAGTGGTTGTAGACCGCCACGGAGAGCGTGCGCTTGGAGGTCTCCTGGCCGATCACGTACTCGTCGAGCACCTCGTAGATCTCCCGCGGGGTGGGGAGTTTCTCGAGGTCGAACATCGGCGTGGGCGCAAGCTCCTCGTCGATGATCTCGTTGCAGAGGTCGATGCACTCGTCGCAGATGTACACGCCGGGACCGGCGATCAGCTTCTTGACCTGGCGTTGGGACTTGCCGCAGAAGCTGCAGAGGAGTTGCTCGTTGGAATCGGTGGGACGGGCCATTGCGATCTCTTCCTTGGGTGGCCGGGTGCTCGAACCTAGTGCTCGGAGATAACGCGGTCGATGATCCCGTACTCACGGGCCTCCTCGGAGCTCATGAAGTAATCGCGCTCGGTGTCGTTGCTGACCTGCTCGAGCTCTTTGCCGGTGTGCTTGGCGATGATCTCATCGAGGCGGTGGCGCACGTCGATGATCTCTTTGGCGTGGATCTCGATGTCGGTCGCCTGGCCCTGGAAGGAAGAGGAGACCTGGTGGATCAGGATCTTCGCGTTGGGCAGCGCCATGCGCTTGCCGTGCGCGCCGCCGGCCAGTAGCAGTGCACCCATCGACATCGCGATCCCCACGCAAATCGTTTGCACGTCGGGCTTGATGAACTGCATCGTGTCGTAGATCGCAAGCCCCGCGTAGACCGAGCCGCCGGGCGTGTTGATGTACAGCGAGACGTCCTTCTCGGGATCCTCAGACTCCAGGTGCAGCAGCTGGGCGACCACGAGGTTGGCGATCTGGTCGTCCACGGGGGTGCCGAGGAAGATGATCCGCTCGTTGAGCAGACGGGAGTAGATATCGAACGCGCGCTCCCCCCGGGAGGTCTGCTCGACGACCATTGGCACTAGTGGGCTCATCGTCCTCGCTTCAGTTTCGCTTCGCCCGTGGGATTCCTCCCACCGCAACGCCGATATTCTGAACCGCCCGTCCGCACCCGCCCGGGCGTCCTCCATGAAGGCTAGCGGGCCGGCGCGGGTGGGTGACCGGGAAGGCTACCGATCCGGTGTCCACAGACCCCCCACCTCCTGCCGCCCCTGCTCGCCGTGGGTCTGCTCCTGGGCCTCGTGGACCTGCTCCTCACGCGCGCGCTCGGTGCGATCCTTCTCGGGCGTCCACAGCTGCTCGCGCGCGCGGGCCTGATCGAGCGCGATCGGCACGGCGGCGGCGGCGATCAGATCGATCGCGCTGCGCGCGGCGAGGTCCTCGCGGATCTCCTCCAGGCGCCCGGCGTCGCGCAGCCGCTGCATCACCTGCTCGACGGTCAGCTGCTCGCGCTCGGCGGCGGGGCGCAGCGCCTCCAGCAACTCCTGCTCGCCCGGCTCGATCTGCTCGGCCTCCACGACCGCGGTGAGCACCGCCTCGCGGCGCAGCGCGCGCTCGGCGGCGGGCGCGTTCTCGGCGAGGATCTCCTGCTCGTCGCGCCCGGTGAGCTGCAGGTATGCCTCGCGCGTGATCCCGCGGTGGGAGAGCGTGTGCAGAACGCGCTCCCACATCTCCCGTGCGCGGGCCTCGATCAGCGCTCCGGGGACCTGTACCTGCGCGTGCTCGACCGCGGCGTCGAGCGCGGCGGTGCGGAACTCATCCTCGATCCGCCGCTCCTCGGCCTCCAGCAGGCGCCCGCTGATGTCCGCGCGCAGATCCTCGAGCGTGTCGAAGCCGCTGTCGATCGCCAGGTCGTCGTCGACCTCGGGGAGCTGCCGGCGCTTGACCTCCTTGACCGTCACCTCGAAGGAAACGTCGCGACCGGCGAGATCCTCGCGCTCATAGTCGGCGGGGAAGGTGAGGGCAAGTGTGCGGTTCTCCCCGGCGGACGCGCCTGTCAGTTCCCGCTCGAAGCCCTCAATCAGATTGCCCGACCCCAGCTCCACGAGCTGGTCGCGTCCCTCGCCGCCGGCGAATGGCTCGTGGGCGCCCGACTCCCCGACGAGCGCGCCGGTGTAGTCGATCACGATGAAGTCGCCCTCGGCGGCTGCCCGCGCGACCGTCTCCAGGCGCCCCAGGCGCTCGCGCAGCCCGTCGAGTTCGCGCTGGATCTGCTCCTCCTGCACCGCCGGCTCGGCGCGGCCGACCTCCAGGCCCCGGTACTCCCCGAGCGTGGCGCGGGGAAGCACGCCGATCTCGAAGGAGAACTCGAGGCTCTCCCCGCGCGGGGGCAGCTCGCCGAGGTCGACGTCGGGATCGCCGACGGGCACGATCCCCGTGTCCTCGAGGGCGTCCACATACCAGTGCGAGAGCGTGTCGCGCACCGCTTCGTCGAGTACCGCCTCGCGCCCCACCCGCTGGATTACCAGCGGCGCGGGTACCTTGCCACGGCGAAAGCCGGGAGCTTCAGCTTGCTGCCCAGCTCGCGCGCCTTGCCCTCGACGCGCCGCTCGAGCTCCTCGGGCGCCACCTTGACCTGCACGCGCACGCGCGATTCAGGCAACTCGGTGACGGTCGTCGTGAGAGTGCTGGGCATCGGGGCCGCACGATACCGTGCCGCCCGATGCCGGTCCCCACTCACCCAAGTTCCGCCACGTCCCCCCCACGCCCGAGAGCTCCTCGCGTGCGCCGGATCGAGCGCTGGCTGTGGACCGGGCCACTGGGCCACCTCGTCGGCGTCGGTGCAGACGTTACGCAGGCGCTGGCGCGGTATGCACGCGTGCGCTTGGCCGGCCGATCTCCGATCGGCCGGCGGCAACGGTCCCGCCGGGGGCCAGTTCGGTGACCGCGGGCGCCGCGATGGAGGGTCTGACGCCCCGAGGCTCGGTGAACGCTCCTGGCCAGCTGGCGGTGATCGGGCGCGGGCGACCGATGCCGTAGCCCTGCGCGTAGTGGACGCCGTAGCTGTGCACCAGCTCACGGGTAGCCTCGTCGGCGACGAACTCGGCCACCGTTTCGGTGCCGAGCTCATGCGCGACGCCGGCGATCGCCTTGACCATGATCTGGTCGCGCTCGCAGTGCACCAAGCCGCGGATGAACTCGCCGTCGATCTTGAGCGTGTCGAAGGGAATGTGTTTTAGGTAGAAGAACGAGCCGAACCCGGCGCCGAAGTCGTCCAGCGCGAAGCCGCAGCCGAGCTCCCCGAGGCGCTGGGTGAACCGCAGCGCGAGCGCGATGTCGGCGATCGCGGCGGTCTCGGTGATCTCGAAGGTCAGACAGGAGGGGTCGATCTCGGCGAGCGCGAGCTCGCGCTGCACCAGTGTGAGCAGCTCAGGATCAGTCACGGAGGCACCGGAGATGTTGACGTCCAGGTGTAGGCGCTCGCCGCGCCGCGCTTGGCGAGCGATCAGGTCGATCGCCCCCCGGATCACCCAGGCGTCGATCGCCTGCACGAGACCGGTCTGCTCGGCCGTGGGGAGGAACGCCATCGGGGCAATGTGCTCGCCATCCTCGGCGACCATCCGCAGCAGAATCTCGTGGCGCGCCACGTCGCCGCTGCGGAGGTCGAGCAGCGGCTGCTCGTAGAGCACGAAGCGGACCGAAGCCAGGGGACGCTCGCCTCCGATCGTTTCGGCCAGCATCCCCGAACCGGCCAGCATCCCCGTTTCGGTCAGCTCGAGCGCGGCGCAGATTCGCTGCACCCAATCCTGAGCGTCGTCGGTGTGAGGTGGCGATGACGCCATGGGGCCTCCACAATTCGCCGGCGCAGGCCGGTGGCCCTTCTCATGCAACTCGCATTGCCGGGCGAGGTTGCCTCGGGTGTCGTGTCCCTTTTTGAGGCCCCCTACCAAATGAGAATAAGACCTGATCTCATCTGGTGGGGGTCGAATCAACCATGTTGCCAACAGGCCTCTACCCGCTGACGGAACAGCGCTTACGCGCCGACTGATGCGGTAACGCCAAAGGAGAGCGCCACACCGCGGGGCACTACCAGCACGGCGCCGGCGTCTTCCTCTACGAGGCTGAGCACCGCTGCGCTGAGCGCGACCTGACCCTCGCCGGCCTCGGGCCGTGAGCCGAGCACCAGCAGGTCCGCGTTGTGGCCTCTGGCGGCCGGGCTGACGCTCGCTCGGAGCGCCTTCGCAAGCGCGTCGGCCGTGACCTGGGCGCTGGCGTCGGTGGGGTCCTCGGTGACGGCGATCCGCTGGATCGGTTCACCCTCGCTGCCGGCGAGGCCGGCGGAGGCGATTGCGATCGCGAACCGCCCGCCGTCGAGCAGGCGCTGGGCGGAGTTACCGACGGTCACATGCCGCGGGGCTGTGTGGGAATCCGAGCAGAACACGATCGCGTCGGCACCCTCGCGCTCGGCGAGCGCCCGCAGCCCCTCGGGGGTCGAGCGGTCAGCCACGACATGGGCGGTGGCGGGCACCCCGAGCAGCTCGACGCCGCGCTGCAGCAGCGCCTCGGCCTCCTGCTCAGCGAGCACCTCACGCTCGGGCTCGGGCTCCTGGGTGTGACGCACGTACGCGAGCGCGACCTCCGCGCCGGCGCGAGCGAACACGCGCCCGAGCGCTATGGCGTCGTCCTCGTTGTTGGTGCCGTCGTAGGAAACGATGATCTTGGTGGCAGGCATGGCTGTGCTCCTGGTTCTGGTGGTGGTGGTGGTGGAAGGCTTCAGTGAGGAATCGACCCGCTTCGATGAGCCATGGCTGGCGTCCCGGCCCTATTTGCGCGTTCGATCCGCCGGTTGATTTCTCCCTCAGCGTGACACCTTCCTGCCATCACCACAAGTGATTCTTTTGATATCTGCGATAAGCTGTGCTTATGCTTAACGTCAGCCGTTTGCGAGTCCTCAAGGAGGTCGCCCAGTGCGGCTCGTTCTCGGCCGCGGCGGAGTCGCTCTCCTACACCCAGTCGGCCGTCTCGCAGCAGATCGCAGCGCTCGAGGCAGAGGCCGGGCTAACGCTGGTGGAACGTCTACCTCGCGGGGTGCGCCTGACCGGCGCTGGACGCACGCTGGTCGAACACACCGACGGAATCCTCGCCCGCCTGGAGGCCGCCGAGGAGGAGCTCGCGGCGCTGGCCGGCCTGCGCGGGGGGCAGCTGCGGATGGCCTCGTTCCCGACCGCGGGCGCGACGCTGATGCCGGTGGCAATCGCCTCCTTCCGCTCCTCCTACCCCGAGGTGGAGCTGACGCTCGCCGAGGGCGAGCCGCAGGAGATCGCCCCACGGCTGCGCGCTGGCGAGTTCGATCTCGCGCTGCTGTTCGAGTTCGAGCGGACGCCGGAGGAGGGCCTCAAGCGAGTCGAGCTGCTGGAGGATCCGCTGTACCTCGCGCTTCCCCGCGGCCACCGGCTGGTTGATAAGCGCGCGCTGCGCCTGGAGGAGCTGGGGGGCGAGGCGTGGGTGCAGACCTCGCAAGCCAGCCCGTGCGCCCGCCATGTGGTGCGCTGCTGCCACGCGGCGGGGTTTGAGCCGAACGTGGCATTCGAGAGCGACGACTATCTGACCGTGCAGGGGCTCGTGGCGGCAGGCGTCGGCGTGGCGCTGATCCCCGAGCTCGCGCTGCTACACCCCGACCGCGAGGACATCGTCGTGCGTGCGCTCTCCCCCCACCCGCCGGTACGCAGCGTGATCGCGGCGCTGCCGGGGAAGGTCGGCTCCCGCACCCGCATGATCCCCGCCGCCTCGGCGATGTTGCGGATCCTCGAAGAGGCCGCCGCTAGCCGAAACGGGGATGCTCGCCAGGGGCGAGCGTCCCCCGGCTTCGGTCGCGAGCGGCCGCTCCTGGCCGAGCGCGCGGCGGCGTGAGGAGAGCCTCAGTGGGGACTCAAACCCCGTACATACTGCGCCAGCACCAGCCCGCCGAGCACCTTGTAGCCGAGGTCGGTCGGGTGGATGTCCACGAGCGGCTTGCACATGTTGGTGAGCAGGCAGATCGTCGGCGCTTCGAGCGCCCCCGGCGGATTGAAGAACGGCAGCGGATCGGCAAAGCGGGCTCCCACACCGGCCGCGACTTTGGCCTCGACTTCGTTGAGCTCGGCGGTGAGCGTATCCCCTCCCGTGATCTTTTCCCCAAAGGGGTTGTAGAGACCGAGCACGACAATCTGCGCGTGCGGCGCCGCAGCGCGCAGCTCGCCGAGGATCAGGCCGAGGTTGGCACCGATTTTGGCGAACACCGCTGGAGCCCCGGCGGCGATGCAGGCCGCTTCCAGTTTGCAGGTGGTCTCGATCAGCCCCAACGCGTCGTTGGCGCCGATGTCGATCGTGATCGGGTTGACGCTGCCCGGGTGCGCTTTCAGGTAGGCGATCGCGTCGGAGAGCTGTGAGGAGTCGGGCCCGCCCACGTAGGGATGGTGGAGCAGGAACTCCAGTTGGTATGCACACGGCCCTTTGATCAGCGATTCCGTGGTCTCCCCCGGGCAGCCGTCGTTGACGATCCGCAGGCCGTGGTCGAACACTTTGAGCACGTCCGCGAAGTCGTTGACGTAGCCGGTTTCGTAGTCGGCAGGATTCTCGTTGGGGTAGAGTTCGTTGAACTTCGCCTGCGAGTAGCCGAACGCCAGCGAATCCCCGAGCGCCAGGTAGGAGGTTGCCGCGGGCGGCCCGGAGCCCGGCCGCGTCGGGGGCGCGAGCCCCCGCGCCCCTGCGGAGCCGGCAACGAGCGCAGCGACGGCGAGCACGAGCGAGAGGCTGCCCAGCAGTGCCCCCCGGCGCCGGCCGAGCCGAAGGTAGGAACGGAACCTGACAGCCATCGCGTGCCTCCTCGAGCGTGTTGGTCCACACGAGCGCGCACCGGGCAGTCGGTCGCTTTGCTGCGGCCCACCGCCGCGATCCACTCGTTATGTCAACTCAACGTAGCTCGCCGGCCGTTTCTTGTCAAACGGGAACATCCCCGTCCTTAAAGGGCACACGGCGCCCGGCGGCACACGGCATCCGGCGAGCGCGTTCCACGAGTGGCCCCGCCCGCCTGCCCACGACCGGCCCAACCACGGCGCGAGGCCGGCGCGACCCTCAGCCGCGCCCGGGTGCGCAGAAGCTCTGACTCCGCAGGTCCTCCCACGCGTCGTTGGGGTTCAGGCGGCGCTCCTCCCGTTCGCGCTCCGCTTCGCGCTGCTGGAGCCATTCCGCGTATGGATCGGCCCGCACAATGCGCCTGGTGAACACCTGCGCGTCGTGGCGGCTTGCCGTGAGGTTCGGGGCGTCCCTTGCGGGTGCCGGGATGCTCTGCGGGGACGTGCCCTCGCCGGTGGATGACACGTGTCGCAATGAGTGTTTGAGAGCTTGAAGCGGTCGCATAACGGTCTCCTGACTTAATCGTTGCTCGCTGGTGCGTGGCCTCACTTCGTGGGTGAAAGCCCCCTCGAGGCGCGGCAGGCGCACTCGAAGGAGAGCAAGAATGCTCGCTATGGCGGGGATTTGCAGGGCTCTTGGACGAACGAATTAGCGCCCTCCCGGACCGCCATACGTCTATGTCGTCCTAGAGTGTCGAACGGGCTGCCCGAATCGGGCAGCCCGTGTGGGCGTCCGCAAAACGCGCCCGGCGCTTGGGGCGGGGGCAGCGGCGGCCAGCCGGGGCGGGGGACCGAGGAATCGAACCTCGAGCAGGGGTTTTGGAGACCACTCTGCAAACCCCAGTATCTGGCTCAACCAGGCCAAAAATCATCTCCTCAGTTGCACTTTTCGTTGCACCCAACGGATGCCCCTGAGGCGGATCCGTCGGACGCTGACGCGGGGGCCAGTGCAAACCGCCGCGCCCAGACGCTCACGCAGGGAGGTATCTACCGGCGCGACATCTAGAGTTCGTAGTAGACGCACGGTAGAATCCGACTATGTCCTCAGTCGATCATTGGGCTGGTATCGCCCCGGAGGGGCGGTGGGCGACGGAGATCATGGACGAGCTTCTCGCCAATACGACGCGTACGTCTGAGCAGCTGCTCGATCGTGCTCGCGAGCTGCGCGCGAAGGCTGCGGCAACTGACATCGAGGGCTATCGCGCCGGCGCCCTGAGGCTCGCGGCGCGATTCGAGCAGGTTGCGGCCGAGCGCGTCGCGAGTTCCTGAGCGTCAGCGTTTCCTCTGCTGTCAAGGCTTTGAGCTGCGCGGCGATCGCGGTCTCCCGGTCGAGCAGCGCTCGCAGTACGGGCTCGGCGTGGGCAAGCTCGGTCTCGAGCTCGAATGCCGTGTTCTCAGCCGCGTCTGGGTCGAGCAGCGACTGCTCGTGCCACTGGTTGGCGAGTCGCCGGGCCGCCGCGCTCGCGGCAGGGGCGCTGTGCAGCACGATGCGAGCCGACTCGGCGAGCAAGCTTTGAGTAGTGGGCGTCGCGCGATCGGCCTGCGCCAGATCGGAGTACAGGTCATAGATCGTCTCGTGGGCGACGAACGTAGCTTCGAGCAGCAAGTTCAGCCGCCGCAGCGCCTCGGGAATCTCGCTCACGACGGGTCCGATCCAGATTCGGCGCGGGAGCTCGCATCGCAGGACATGCGCCGCATCATCGCAATCACGGCGGTGGCGACGTTGATGGGAGGTCGGTCGCAGCGCATTTCTCTGCCAGTTGCGAGAACGGCGGTGGCTCGGAGACCCTGCGCCGACGCACCGAGGACCGGCCCCCGGCAACCCCGCAAGCTCTACGAACTCCACCCCCACCCGCCCCGATTGGGCATGGCCGCGCCGGGGCCAGTGCAAGCCGCCGCTCCGACCGATGACGAGCCTCCGCGAAACCGCCGATCGGCGCGTGTTCGCGTCCGTCACCGCGCCGAAAAACCTCGTGCGCCTCTACGTGCCCTCCCACGAACTCGCGGGCCTACTCGGCAAGCACCGCCCCGAGGCCAAGATCGTCGCTTCCGCTTCGCCCGGGCGCGAGCGAGCACGAGTTGGTGCCAGGACAGCGTGCTCGGAGCTCGTCGTGGCTGTTGCGTAAAGGGGTGCCGTCCGGAGGGTTTAAGAGGATGTCGGTATGCCCCAGAACTTCATAGCTTGTGACCGTGAGCAGGATCTGTTGTTGCCGCCGAGTTTGAGGGAGTGGTTGCCGGAGGATCACTTGGCGTGGTTCGTGCTGGCGAGCACCGAGGAGATGGATCTGTCGGCGTTCTATGGGGCCTACCGTGGCGATGGCCACGGTCGTGCGGCGCACGAGCCGGGGATGATGCTCGCGCTGTTGCTTTACGCCTACTGCAAGGGGCAGCGCTCCTCGCGGTTGATCGAGCGCGAGTGCGTGGAGGACGTGGCCTACCGGGTGATCGCGGCGAATCAGCGTCCGGATCACACGACGATCGCGCGCTTTCGCCAGCGCCATGAGGCGGCGCTCGCTGATTTGTTTGGTCAGGTGTTGGGGTTGTGTGCGGAGGCGGGTTTGGTGAAGGTCGGTGTGGTCGCGATCGATGGCACGAAGGTGCACGCGAACGCTTCGCAGCACGCGGCGCGTGACTATGAGCAGCTCGCCAGGGAGATCCTTGCCGAGGCCGCAGAGACCGACCGGCTGGAGGACGAGCGGTATGGGGAGAAGCGCGGCGATGAGTTGCCGCAGGAGCTTGCCACCGAGCAGGGCCGACGGGGTTGGTTGCGCGAGGCTAAACGTCGCCTGGATGAGAAGCGTGCCGCCGAGGCCAAGCCGATCCCGCGTTCGCGTCCTGAGCGCCTTCGGCAGTCAAAGCGCCGGCTGGAGGAGGAGCTCGCTGTCGAGCAGCGCGCGAATGATGCCTATGAGGCTTACCGGGTGCACGGGCGCGCGAGCGACGGTAAGCGCCTCGGGGCTGCTCCAACTCCATACGTACCGCCCGAGACGCCGGCTGGGAAGGTCAATGTGACCGATCCTGACTCGAAGAATGTGAAGACGCCACGTGGGTATATGCAGGGTTATAACGCGCAGGCGACCGCGACCGAGCAGCAGATCGTGATCGCCGCCGAGGTGAACGTCGACTCCTCAGATTTCGGGCACTTGGCAGGAATGGTCACCGCGGGCCGAGACCGAGCTCGAGCAGGCGGGTGTGACCGATACCGTTGAGGTCGTCGTCGCGGACGCTGGCTACTGGCATCAGAGACAGATGGAGAGCGTGATCAACAAGGGGATCCAGGTCTTGATCCCGCCCGACGCCGGCAAACGCCGAGGCACCCGACCGGGATGGGATGGTGGCATTTACGCGCACATGCGGCGAGTGCTCCAGACCGACCTTGGCGGCGGGCTCTACCGAAAACGCAAAGCGATGATCGAGCCAGTGTTCGCGAACACGAAGTTCAACCGGCGGATCGACCGCTTTCAACGCCGAGGAAGATCCGCCGCACGCTCCGAATGGCGACTGATCACCGCCACCCACAACCTACTGAAGCTCCACAAGCACCAAACAGCCGCTACAGAGTCCTGAAAGGACTCCAGCTGGCCAACCGAGCGATGCCGGCGCCGTCCCCGCGGAACCATCGAACCCATGGTGGACGCGATCACCACCACCCGAGCCGCAAGACCCCGCGCGCCGCACCCTTTACGCAACAGCCACGAAGACGGAGCAGGCGTGTCGCAGCCGCCGATGCGCGCGCCTGCTTTTGGCGAGACTCAGGTGCCCGCATCGTCCCTCGGCTGACGCCTGCTTTTGGGCGAACTGGGGCGTCTCGGCTCCGATGTCACCTCGCGCCCTTTCCGGAAGACGGTGCTGGCTATGCTGGCGATCGACCTCACGCAAGCTTGAGGTTCAGTAGGCGGAGCGCTTCGAGCAGGTCCGGGTCATCGGGTTCGATCTCACGTGAGCTCCCCGGCGGCAGCTCGGGGCCTGTGTCGGGCGGGGGCTCGAAGATCGCCCAGTTCACGAACTGGTCGCCCAGCCGTGAGCGGTAGCGGATGCCCGCACAGCCGCCGTGATCCTCGTGGCACTCGTAGAGGAGGCGTGAGACCTCCTGGGTGAAGCGCCGCGGGGCATGGAGCCTGATCGTCGCGGCGTCGATCTCGCTCAGGCCATAGTGGATCGCTCGTGCCGCGAGATGGACGCGGAGGGTCGCGAGGGAGCCGGCATCGCCGATGTCCACGAAGGCACCCGCGATGGTCGCCTCACCGATTCGTCGCCCCTGCAGCCAGCGACGCGGCACGACACCTGGAGACGGGGCATCGTCGTCTCCCTGATCTCCTCCAGGCCGGCCACGACCGCGAGGTCGGGGCGGAAGCGGGCGAGAGTCTCGATGAAAGTGCCCACGCGCAGCGTGGAGGCATAGAGAACGCGGTAGCTGCCCAGGGGGTCATCCCAACGGTTCCCGAACGTTCCGTCCAACCCGGCGTAGGCCCAGTCGGGCCACGCCCACGGGTCGGGCGCGCGAGCGAGACGGTAGAGCGGCCCGTCCGGCGCGAGGACCGCAAAGCGGTTCATCCTCCGGCGAGGAACGCGCGCTCGGCGGCGATGATCTCGGGGCCGACCTCATCGATGTCACCCTCGCGCAGCAGGCGCGCTGGGGACTGGTCCTCAAGCTGGGGGTTCAGGCCCTGAAACCACGCGCGCGTGACCTCCGGGCCGTCCGCGTCCGCGATCGTCTGTGCGATCTGCAGCGCCAAGCGCAGGCGTCGCTGCGTCCGCTCACTCGGCTCCCGCGAACCCCCCACCCACTCATTCACGGCCCTCGTCTCCTTGACCGCCCCGATGTAGGCGCACAGACGCGCCCCGAGGATCGAACGCAATGAGACGACGACCTCGGGCAGGCTCGCACGTACCGCGTGCGCATGTGCGGCGTAGTCAGGACGAGAGACAGGACTCACAGCCATGACACAGACTGTACCACAGGCAAAACCATGATCCGATCACAATATAGATCACATCGCACATTGCATCGCTCCGGTGTTTGGGGGGACAGTCTCATTGAGTCTGAGCACCTGTTGTCGCCGGCGTGCGACCCCTGCTTCACCGGCCGAACAGGCGCGCCAGATCCCTCCGCCCAAGCTTCTGCTTGGCGAGCGGGAACCGTCGCGTTTCCGCTCGCCTCCCTCCTGTTGGGCGGGAGGCCAAAGCCCCGCGCGAGCGTCCGAATCGAGGAGGCGCAGCGGCTGCCGCGGCGCACGGTCGGCTCGCGGAGGGTGCGCTGGGCGCCAGCGAATTATCCCGCAGTGCATGATTTTCTCACCAATCCGGCGTATGCGGGGGCGTTTGTGTTCGGCCGTACCCACCAGCAGAAGTCACTGGACGAGCACGGCCAGGTGCGCTGCCGTACCGTGGAGCTGCCGGTCGAGCAGTGGTCCGTCTGCCTGCCCGAGCACCATCCAGGCTATGTCTCCTGGGATGAGTACCTGGCCACCCGTGAGCGGCTACGAGCGAACGTGAGACCACGCGGGCAGGGCGGTGGCGCCGCGAGGGAGGGTGGCGGGCTGCTGCAGGGCATCCTGCGCTGCGGTCGCTGCGGTCGGCGGATGCAGGTCGCCTATTCAGGTAACGATGGGCGCACGCCTCGTTATGCGTGTGTGCGCGCCAACAACTTCCACGGCGGGCAGCGCTGCCAGTCCCTCGGCGGGCTACGGCTTGAGAAGGCGATCGCCGCCGCGTTCCTGGAGGCGATCACCGCCTCGTCGGCCGTACGCTGGAGCGGACGCTGGAGGAAGCCCTCGGCGAGTCCGAGCGCGAGCAGCGCAAGCTTGCCGAACTCGAACACCGCCGGCCAGAGCCGCTCACGAGCACCGAGCGCCAAGCACTCACGAGCCTGGGCCGCGAACTCCCACGTCTATGGACGGCTGAGACGACAACTCCGCGTGATCGCAAGGAACTGCTGCGAACCCTCATCAGCGAGATCATCGTCACCGTAAGAGAGGACCCCCGGCGCGCCGAGATCGAGATCGTCTGGGAGGGCGGCGCCCATACCGAGCTGCGAGTCCCGCTCATTCGCCGCGGCCCCGAGACCACTCGCACCAGCCAGGACACGATCGAGCTGATCCGCCAGCTCGCCGCGCACCACCCCGACCACCAGATCGCCGCGATCCTAAACAAGCAAGGACGCCTGACCGGCACCGGCCTGCCGTTCACCGAGCCACGCGTCAAGCGCGCTCGAAAACAGCACCAGATCCCCGCGGCGCCACCACCAGACCCAGACAGCGGCACCTTCTCGATCGCCCAAGCAGCCGACGAGCTCGGCGTCGCGCACACCACGATCTACCGGTGGCTGCGAGCCGGGCTGTTACCTGCCGAGCAGACGACCCCGCACGCCCCCTGGCGGATCCGGCTCACCAACGAGATCCGCGCCCGGTTCGTGCCCGACGTGCCCGACGACTACGTGCCGCTCGCCGAGGCCGCCAAACGCCTCGGGATCGCCCGCCAGACCGTTTTGCACAAGGTCCAACGCGGCGAGCTTCACGCCATCCAGGTCACAACCGGACGACGAAAGGGCCTGAGAATCCACGTCAACGGCGACGCGACTGGACTATTTGACCAATGACGATCACGAGGAGGGCAGTATGAACCAGGACCGAACTCGCAGGTGACGCCGACGAACCGCTCGTGTTCGAGCGCCTCCGACAGCCGTCCGATGCGCTCGCGCTCCAGCGCACGGGCCAGCACGACGGCTGGGTCTTGGCGCGAGCATGAGCGAGCAGTCGTGTTGACATAGTGCGCCATACGGCACGGCCCATTGAGCCCTAGCTCACTCCGGTGCTGGACCACGCCCGAGAATGGCCAGAACAGGCTCGCCCCGTTGCACTTTTGGTTGCACTTTTTGCACGTCTCAGCGGGTCTTGACGGGCCTCGGTGGGGTAGATCGCCCTCGACCAGAACGCCCGCAAACGGGGCGTTTGGACTGTATTTGGCTTGCATACTGAAGCGGGGGACCGAGGAATCGAACCTCGAGCAAGGGTTTTGGAGACCCCCATGTTACCGTTACACCAGTCCCCCGGGGGAGAGGATTGTAGGCGTTGAGGGGCCCGAGCCGGAGCCCAGGCCCCCGCGGACTCGGAGCCTCGCTCGCAGGCACACGGAGCCCAGCGCCCTGACGACACAGCCTCGCTCGCAGTACACCAGGCCCAGGCGCCCTGGCGGACCCACAGTCCTCGTACGCGTACGCGTGCAGTCCTCGCGCGCGTACGCGTGTCTAGACGCTACTCCGCGTCCAGAACATTCCCGCCGGGCTCAAGCCGGCGACGGGCTTTGCCGAGAGGGATCAGGTGACGAGCGCACGGTGTTTGTGATGATCCCTACAAGCTTTTATCGCCGCTTGGCTGGCGAGGCGGGCGACACCTTGATCGAGGTTCTGATCAGCGCCGTCCTGATCGCGCTCATCGTGGCGGCCACGACCTACGGCCTCAATAGCACCAACCACGCCACCGCCTACGACCGCGCCCGCTCCCAGGCCGACGCGCTGGCCCAACAGGCCGAGGACGAACTGCGCAGCGAACCGGTCGAAAAGCTCTCCGAATTGGACCGCACCCAGGAAGTAACCGAGGGCAAGACGAAGTACACGATCACCTCGACGTCCACATACATCGCGGACGCCTCGGCTACCTCTAGCTGCAACTCCAGCACGCCGCACGCCGACTACCTGCAGACCACCTCGACGGTCAGCTGGCCCGGGATGGGGGCCTCCAAGCCGGTCGAGGAGTCAAGCCTCATCAGCCCTCCCCCCGGAGCCGCGTTGATCGTACAGGTCACCGAAGACGGCACCAACGCACTCGAAGACGCGAACGTGAGCGCCACCGGACCGGCTCCCTCCTCGACCGCGCACACACTCGAGACCTCCTCCGACGGCTGCGCGATCCTGGCGCTGGTGCCGGGCAACTACGAAATCAACGTCAGCAAGGCGGGCTACGTCGATCCCAACTGGTACGTGAACACCCGTGAAGACCCGACCACCACGCACAACGCGTACCTCGCCCCGTTCCTCGTGGCCGAGACCACCACGAAGGAGTCCTACGACCTCGGGCGGGCGGGGACCTTGGAAGTCAGCTTCCTCAGCGAATCCACGCCGGCCGAAGGCGACTCGGTCGTCGCCTTCAACAGCTTCATGGCCTCGTTCAAGCAGCTCGGGACCGTGGGAACGTACAAGACCACTGTTGCGACGGGAAAAGAAGTTTATCCCTACCCTGAATCCTCCCCCTACACGGTGTATGCGGGCACCTGCGAAGCAGATTCCCCTGGCAAGTTTGGCCTGAAACCCGCTGAAGTCGTGGTCCCGCCTGGCGCGACCGGAGCGGTCACCGTGCCATTGCCGCCAGTGAACATCAGGGTAATGAGCGGCACCAGCGCAGGCACATCCACCGAAGGCAGCCCCGTTGCAAACGCGACGGTCGATATCAACGACACGAGCTGCGGCACTGCCCGATCCTTTACCACCACCTCCAGCGGCGCACTCCCCCACCCCGGTATGCCGTTCGGGAAATACTCGATATGCGTGGGCAGCGCAGGAACGAAGTGGGAAGGGACATTTGAAAACAACACTACTGCCGGCCCCTCCGCCAACTGGACAAACGGCGGCGGCAGCCCAAGCAACGCCGTCATCTATCTGGGTGCGAGCCCATCCGGACCAGGATCCTGCCCATGAGGCATGTGCTGACATATCTCGCCGAGGACGCGCCGGCCGAGCTCAGATCGGTGGGCGTTGGCCAACTAGCACCGCGCGGCGAGCAGGGCTTCACGCTGATCGAACTGCTCGTGTCGATGGCGCTGGGAACGATTCTGCTGCTGGCCGCCTTCTCCTTCTTGGAGTTCACCACCAACGACGTCTCCCGCATCGACGCCCGCGCGCAGGTCGACCGAACGGGACGCACCGCGCTGGAAAACATCATGCAGGAGCTGCACTCCGCCTGCGTCGCGCCCAATATCATCCCCATCCAGCCGGGCAGCACCCCCACCACCATCAGGTTCATCAGCGAAACAAGTCCTTTGAACACAAGTGGAGAACCCGTGTCCGCGCTCGAAACCGTCAGACTGCATGAAATCACCTACACGCCGGCTTCGGGCAAAGCGCAGGGCATGCTCATCGAACAATCGTGGCCGAGCTCCGGGACGGTGTCCAAATACACCTTCAACACGGCGGCAACGCCCACCGTCCGCAAGCTGCTCACCGGGGTGAAACAGTCAGGCGAACACGAAAACACACCGATCTTCCGCTACTACCGCTATTACCATGAAGGCGATTCGGAAGCCAAGCTTGGGTCATTGGATCCCAACGAAATGGCCGTTTCAACAGAAGCAGAGGCCAGAGAAATCGCGAAGGCGACCGTCAGCTTTACGCTGGCCCCCGAAGGCCATGAATACACCACGTTCGGCAACGATCGTCCCGTCGCCCTGGAAGACTCAACCGTCTTCCGTTTGGAAACCTCCTCGGAAGCGGCCGGCACCACCAACCTACCCTGCCAGCAACGGCAATGACCACGCCCGCCACACAACCACACCGTCGCCTCGCGGCACTGCGCAGCCAGGAGGGCATCACGATGATCGTCACGATGGGCGTGATGGTCGTCACCTCGCTGCTGCTGGCCGCCACCTTCACCCTGGCACGCAGCGAAATTCATCTCACCAGCACCGACACCGCGGAGAAGAAGGCCTACTACGCGGCCGAGGCCGGGATCGAGGACTACGAGGACCACCTCACCCAGGACGGGAACTACCTGAGCTACTGCACCAGCCCGCCCACTCCCAACCCGGCTCTCAACCAGGTTGGCGAAACCGTCCATCGGGCTACGATCCCCAGCACGATTCCAGGCGAAACGACCGAGGAGCAGTATGCGATCCAGCTGCTGCCGGCCGAATCCCACCCCGTCGGGGACCCGAAATGCGACCCCAACCATCTCGTGGAAACCATGCTCGAAGAGAAGGGCGCAGCAACGGGAACCTTCCGCATCGAGTCCACGGGCTATTCGGGCAAGGCCGAACGGTCGATCGTCGCCACCTTCAAAAACGCGAACTTCGTCAGCTTCGTATGGTACACGAAGTACGAAACCGGTGACCCGAGCCTCTACGGCGAACCGCCCTCATCCCAACCCAATCTCTACACGCAGTGCGGCCAGTTCTACGGCGAACGCCCGGGGTCCCCATGCAGTGAATTCGATAACTACTTCATCTCTGGCGAATCCGTCAAAGGCCCCATGCATACCGAGGACCACGCCGGAATATGCGGTACACCCGTCTTCGGTCGCAACTCCAGCGACCGGATCGAATTTCGCTCGGAGGGCTTCCATGGCGACGAAGGCTTCTCCGGGGAGTCTTACTGCCCCGGAGGATCGGATCCAACCTTCGCCGGATCGCACATCCTGCCGAATGAAGTTCCGTCGATCGAGCCACCGCCGGGCGATGAAGAACTGAAGCACATCGTCGAACCGGCCTACCTCTACAACGACAAGACGGAAATCGCCCTGGAAGGCAGCACGATGACGGTGTCGAAATGGCGGGAAGAAAAAGTAGGGGCAGAAACCAAAGAGATCAAGGAATCGACACCCGGGGTGCCATTCCCGCCCAATGGAGTGATCTACGTCTCCGGCGGGTGCTCCAAAGCCTATTCGCCGTTCGGCCCGGTCCCCGGCTACAACGAAGACTATGGCTGCGGCAACGTGTATGTGCACGGCAACTACACCGAATCGCTGACGATCGCCTCGGAAAACGACATCGTCATCAACGGCAACATCACCACCCCGGTCAACGAAGAAAAAGTTCCCACGACCAACGCGCTACTGGGACTGATCGCGAACAACTTCGTGCGCATCTACCACCCGGTCGTGGGACACCGCGGCCCGCACTACTACTCCGAATGTGACGGCGCGGAAAACAATTACGAAGAGGACCTCCATGATCCGACCATCTACGCCGCAATCCTGGCGGTCAAACACGCCGTGATCGTCGACAACTTCGACTGCGGGGCAGCCACGCTCGGGCACCTGAACATCTATGGCGCGGTCGCCGGGCTCTTCAGCAACGGCATGACCGGCGTGTTCAGTGGCAGCTCGATCATCGCCGGATACCCCTACGACGCCAACTACGACGACCGTCTACAGATCGAGGAGCCGCCGCACTTCCTCAACCCGGTGGAGGCAGCGTGGTACGTTCAGCGCCAGTCGTTGGTCCCCAGTCCCGCACCCTAGAGAGAGGGGACCGAGGTCGGGCCTACTGCACGGGCACCGCGACCTGCACGCCGCGTAGCAGCACGCCGGGCGGGATGTCCAGGGCCCGCGCGAGACGCAGGAGGGTGCGCAGGTTGGGGTTGCGCTTGCCGCGCTCGAACACGCTGATCGCCGCGCGATCGACGTGGGCGTTGTTGGCGAGCGCTTCCTGAGAGATGCCCACGCGTTCGCGCGCCCAGCGCAGGTTGACGCCGAAACGGGCGGCGGGCGTCAGCGGCTCCTCCCCGCAGCGCGGGCCGCGCACAGCCGAGTCGGGGCCGATGCCCTGCAGCAGCGCGGCGGGCTTGACACCAACCGCACCAGCGACGCGCACAATTGTCGAGAGGTCAGGGGCTCGCTCGGCCCGCTCAAGGAAACTGACGGCGGCCCGGTCGAGGTTGGCCCTGAGGCTCAGATCGATCTGCGAGAGGCCCGCGCGCTTGCGGGCCTCTCGCATGTTCTGGCCAAATCTCTCCAATTGTTCATCCAGATCGCGGTCTCCGGTACTTCGCATGCGCCCATACTCTTGAGTCGCGCACACAAAGACCACTGCGCAAACACGAGAAACGCCAAGCGCGCCGACGGTCAGTAGGGGCGGCGCGTCGGCCGGCCAGGGGGAGATAGCAGGAAACAACCCGGGATCGGCGGGTCCCAATCAGGTGCGGCGGGTGGGATTCGAACCCACACGCCCTTGCGGACAGGGCCTTTTGAGGGCCCCGCGTCTACCGTTCCGCCACCGCCGCACGCCGGGTCTCAATATAGGCCCTCACGGCTTCCCCAGCACATCACGCAGATTGGGCGGTGCCGAACCCGCATGGGGCCTTCCCGGGATATGCTCTCGCTCAGGCAGGGTGCGCAGCGACGTCCCCATAGCCACCCACCTGAGCACCAGGGTCACGCTGCTCGAGCTCCACGTTCCAGCCCTGGGAGAAGCCGCGCATCGCAAAGATCACGAGCAGGATCTGCACCGGGATCACGAGCAGCGTCAGCACGCCCAGCAGGTTGGATGCGAGCGCCGGCTGGGCGAAGGCGGAGGAGTCGCGCTCGAACCAACTCGGGGCAGCGATCAGCGCAAAGGTTCCCAGCAGCACCCCTAGCACCGAGGCGACGGGCAGCACGCCACGGTTCCAGCGCCCCGCGTAGAACGCCAGCAGCAGGTAGCACACCACGAAGAGGCACTGCACGATCACCGGTCCGATGCCCTCCAGCGCTTCAAAGCCGCCGATCGTGATCAACAGCACGAGCGCGGCGGTCGCGAGCATCAACACGATCACCGTGGCGCGCGTCGCCTGCACGACGGGCTTGTCGCGGTTGGGATGGGTGATACGGACGCCGGCAACGGCGCGACGGGCGACTGGAGTGGACATCGTCAAAGATGACCATACAATCTTCAGCGGTCCCCGTAAAGTGTTACCCGGCGTAGGGAGCGCATGCGGGCGTGGTGGAACTGGTAGACACGCCGGCCTTAGGAGCCGGTGGGCGCAAGCCCTTGGGGGTTCGAGTCCCTCCGCCCGCATTTCGCTTGGTTGCTGGCTTTTGTCGGGGCCGACGGCGGAGTACGAAGACGCTTCGCCGGGCTCGATACGATGACCAAATGAACACAACAAGCGGCACCAGCGATGCCGATTGCGTGTCTGCTGGCAACGCGCCGGCGAAGCGACAGGATCTCGCACGCGGACGCCCGGGCACCGATAGCGAGCGGGCCAAGCAGCGCCGCTGGTTCGCTGAGGAGCACCGCGAGACGTTTGCGCCGCTTGGGTAGGTAGGCCGTGGCGGTCAACTACCCGGAGTTCGGCGACTTCCGCGACGTCGCAGCTGAACTCCTCGGCACCACGCACCGTCGCTGGCCGACGCACGGCCGCGTCGAGTATGGTATTTTGTCCGACCGATCAGAACCTTGCGAGGACACCGGCTCGTGCCACTCGGCCCGCACGAAAGCGAACACAGAGGAGAGCCCTATGACCCAGCCAGACTCGACACACGGCCACATCTCCGGAGAATGGTCGGGGAGCTATATCTCCGACAAGCTACCGAAAGCCGAGCGGGTCCTTCTGATATTCCAGCAGCTGACGATCGAGGAGTTCGAGGCCAGTCGGTATGCCAGAGAGGGCCAAACCGCTCCCCCGGGAGAGACCGTCGTCGGCACGTACAAGAGCGAGAACGGTGCCATCGGCACCATGGCCGGCAGCATCGTCAACAACGCCGTGACGCTAACTGCCACTCAGACGACACCCACATGCCCCGGATCCTTCAAAATGGAAGGCACCTTGACGGGGAACATCTTTACATGGCGGTTCGAAGGCAAAGACTGCCTTGGAGATGAGAAGGGCAAGGGCGAAGCAACGCGAATCCGCTGAGAACCTCCGAATCAGGTCGCGGTGGCCTACGAGGCTGGTCGGCTCGGCAACAGAACGGCCAGGAACGGGGCCGGCGAGCGGCTGATCGAGCAAGCTGGACGACGGCCAGAGCGCCCACGAGAATCGTCAACGAGTCGTCGTGGGTGCTCTGCTCGACGAGCACCGCCCACAGCCGGTACCTCAGTGTGGCTGGGGCACAATACGAATGTAGGGCTTGGGCGTCTTCCAGCCGTCGGGGTAGGCCGCTTTGGCCTCCTCGTCGGAGACCGACCCCGCGATGATCACGTCCTCCCCCGGCTTCCAGTTGACCGGCGTCGCCACCTTGTGGCTTGCAGTCAGCTGCAGCGAGTCGATCACCCGCAGCACCTCGTCGAAGTTGCGCCCGGTCGTCATCGGGTAGATGAGGATCAGCTTGACCTTCTTGTCGGGGCCGATCACGAACACGTTGCGCACCGTCTGGTTGTCGGCGGGGGTGCGCGCGAGCGGGTCGCCAGAGGTGCTCGCGGGGAGCATGCCGTAGAGCTTGGACACGTTGAAATCCGCGTCGCTGATGATCGGATAGTTGGGGGCCGCGCCTTGGGTCTCCTCGATATCGCGGGCCCACTCCCCGTGGCGATCGAGCGGGTCGACCGAGAGCCCGATGATCTTCACGCCGCGACGGTCGAACTCGGGCTTGGCGTTTGCCATGTAGCCGAGCTCCGTGGTGCATACCGGCGTGAAGTCCTTCGGGTGGGAGAACAGAACTGCCCACGAGTCGCCGATCCAGTCATGGAATTTGATGGGGCCCTCGGTGGTGTCGGCCTCGAAATCGGGGGCCGTGTCGCCTAGCTGCAATGCCATGTTTGCATCCTTTCTTCCACGCTGGTTGGTTTCGATTCGCTCCGGTCGGCCGCCCCGCCTTGCTGGGATCAGCGGCGCGCCACAAGGTGTCGGGCGCAACTCTACGAACATGATGCGCTTTGCCAGAGTATGGCGCCAGACAGCCACGTTCCAATTGAGCACTAAGCTTATCGTGTTTATGTAGTTGCTCGGGGGACCGTTCACAGCCCCGTCATGCGCAGCAGCGCGGCGACGACCACCGTCGGGTGCCGGGGCTCCAGCCACCAGAGCTAAGCATCCAGTAAAGGGCGGCGAGCTCGTCCCGGCAATATGCGTGCAGCTCCATCTGCGGGTCCTACTTAGACTCGAAGTGGCGGTAGTGTAGAGGCCCCTACGTCATTACCCTCCTCCCCCTCCTGATCGCCTCCTTTCACATCGCCAACGTGGGCTCGCGCTCGCTGGGTCTCCTGCGCGCATGGCTCGGCGCCGCCCTCGGCGGACTACTCAGCGCGGTACTCCCAGGCGCCGGGGAGGGCACCTGGGCGCTGATCGGGATGGCCGCCGCGATGGCCGGCGTGATGCGCTCACCGTTCACGAGCATCGTTTTCGCGCTCGAGCTCACACATGACATCAACGCGCTGCTGGCGCTGCTGGTGGCGTGCACGATCGCTCACCTCGTGAGCGTCCTCACGCTGAAGCGCTCGATCCTGACCGAGAAGATCGCGCGCCGCGGCTACCACGTCACCCGCGAGTACGAGATGACCCGCTGCACGCCCTACTCGTACGTGATGTGATGAGCACCGACGTGTTGACGGTGCAGCCGCAGACGCCCGCCAAGGAGCTGTACGAGCGTCTGCCGGAGGGCAGCACCGAGCGCCGCCAGCGCCTGTACCCGGTGATCGACAGCGACGAGAACCTCGCCGGTGTGCTGGCATTCTCCGATCTGCTCGCGCACCAGTCCACCAGCCCAGTCAAAGCCAGCGAACTCGCACGCCAACCGATGATTGCCTTTGCCGATGAGACCTTGCGCGAGGTCGCCGACAGAATGGTCTCCAGCGGCCACGGAGTGCTGCCCGTCACAGACCGGGAGAACCCTCAGCGGCTGATGGGCCTGGTCAGCCAGTTCGACCTGCTCAAGGCACACGAGCGGGTACTGATCGAGGAGCGCCACCGTGAGCGCCCCCTGGGGCCACGCCGGCTCGCCGGCGGTCTCGGCACGCTGATTCCCGCCCGCGAGCCGCGATCGTGAAACCCCGCGCCGTCGACCGCCCACTGCTCGATGAGGACTACCAACGGCTGCTCGCGTTCCGCAGCGAGATGCGCAGCTTCCTGAGCTGGAGCGAGCAGGCAGCCCACAATGCGGGCCTGACACCCTCCCTGCACCAGCTGCTGCTCGTCGTGCGGGGCTATCCCACCGCGCCCGGCCCGACGATCGGGCAGGCAGCGCAAGAGCTGCAGATACGCCACCACAGCGTGGTGGAGCTCGCTCAACGCGCAGAGACTGCGGGCCTGATCTGCCGCGACCGTGACATCGTCGATCACCGCCGCGTACACCTCACGCTCACCGGTCACGGACGCAAACAGCTGGAGGCCCTCACGCGCGAGCACCTCACCCACATCCAAGCGCTCGCCCACACCCTGGAGCACGTGCTGGGCGCACACACGCCGCGCATCGACGGTGCTCCGCGCTCGGGACACGTGAGATGAGTCACTTCTGGTTCGTCATGCGCTGGCTGCACATCCTGGCGATGGCAAGCCGGATAAAGGGGGCATCGGCACGCGCGAAGACGACTTCCTCGAGCTGCGTCGTCGCCTCGCCCGCACCTTCGGCTGGCCGCACGCACCGGCGGGGTCTCGTGATGAGCGCCAACACCCGAGCCCGCCGCCTCGCGCCCACCCAAGCTCGCTGCGGCGGCGGTTCTCTACGTGTTCGCGTCGGTGCTGCTCGCCGGCTGTGCCACACCTACCGACAGCGTACGGTCCAGCGCTGGCCGGCCACCGGCGCGCGTGCGCTGTGTCGAGCACGACGGCCTGCCTGACCCTCGCCGCACGCCCGGCGCGATCCGCGCCGGGTCCCCTGGCGACGATCTGTGCCCTCGGCTACAGCCGCTCCGTGGGACCGCCCGAGAGCTTCACCGAGCCGCTAAAGCTCGCTCTCGCCAGGAAGGAATCCAGCGATGGCGGAGTCATACAGGAAAGCGCGCGAAAGGCGGGCCGTGCGTTGATCGCTGCCGCAAAGCCGACGAAGGATCGTCGGGGCGGGGTCTTGGTCAGAAAGCCGTCGCGTCCGATACCCCGAACCCACAGGAGACACCCAGTGCCTAGAACGTCGATCCTTGCTCTAGTTGGTGTTGCGCTCGCTGTCGCCGGCTGCGGCAGCTCCAGCAGCACAAACAGCTCGTCCATCACGTCAGCCGCCGCGACTACTCAGAGCACGACCTCAAGCGCAAGCTCTACTCCTTTTCTGACAAATCTGCAGAGTGTCAGCAAGGTCGCCTCGACGATCCCGGCCAACGGCGATGTGAACCCATACGGCCTCGTGTTCGTTCCCACAAGCGTGGGCAAGCTCCAGGCCGGACAGATGCTCGTCAGCAACTTCAACGCCAAGGAAGGCGCCAAGGAGAGCGGCCAGGGCACCGGCACGACGATCATGCAAGTCTCAACCGCCGGGAAGGTCTCGCTGTTCGCCACGATCGACCCCAAATCCCTGCCCGGCAACTGCCCCGGCGGGGTTGGGCTGACGACGGCGCTTGACATCCTGCCGGGCGGCTACGTCGTCGTGGGCAGCCTGCCGACCACCAACGGCAAGTCAGCGACCGCGAAGTACGGCTGCCTGATCGTGCTCGACAGCGAAGGCAAGCCGGTCGAGACGATCGCCAGCAACAACATCCAGGGTCCCTGGGACTCAACCGCTAAGAGCGAAGGCTCAAAGACCACGCTGTTCGTCAGCAACGCGCTCAACGGCGGTGCCGCGAAGGGCATCCACACGATCGACAACTCGACCGTGCTGCGGATCGAACTGGAATCCGGCGAAGGACAGATGCCGAAGGTGCTGAACGAAACAGTGATCGCCAACGGCATCCCCTGGATCGATTCGCCAGAAGCCCTCGTGCTCGGTCCGACCGGACTCGCACTCGCCTCCAACGGGACGCTGTACGTCGCCTCGACCGACGGCAGCAAGATTCTCGCGATCTCCGAAGCAATGACGCGCACGACGCCCGCCGCGAAAGGTGGCACCGTCCTGACCGAAGGCGGCCACCTCAAGGAACCGCTCGGCATGGTGCTCGCACCGAACGGCAACATCATCACGAGTAACGGCGGTGACGGCAACATGGTCGAAACGACACCCGCCGGCCAGCAGGTAGCCGTACAGACCGCCGACAAGAAGACCGGAGCCGGAACCCTGTTCGGCCTCGCGGTGGCGCCCGAAGGCAAGGGCATCTACTTCGTAGACGACGGCGAAAACACCCTCAACCTGCTGCACGAAGGCCAGCCAGCCACGCCGGCATCGAGCGCGACGACCACGGCCGCGTCTTCTGCGACGAAGGCAGTCAGCCTCTCCGTCCACACCCTGCCGACCGTCGGGGCGGTGCTCGTGAACTCAGAAGGCCACACGCTCTACACCTTCGCGCCCGACCAGCACGCCAAGGTCACATGCGTATCCTCGTGCGCGGCGGTGTGGCCGCCCTTGAAGCTCGCCAGCGGCGAAACTGCCGTCGGGTCGCCCCAAATGAAGGCTTCGCTGCTCGGCAGCGACTCCGACCCCGAAGGCGGCAGTGTCGTCACATACGCGGGCTGGCCGCTTTACACCTACGCAGCCGACGGATCGGCCGGCCAGGACAACGGACAGGCGATCGAAGCCAACGGCGGACATTGGTACGTCATCGCACCGTCCGGCAAGGTCATCACGACTGGCTGAAACAGCCTTGCCGGAAGGGAACACGCCTGCGCGGAGTCTCCTTAAGTACAGGAGGCTCACGCGACAGGCGTGTCCCCGACTTACCCATAGGAGTAAACACATGCGCCATCTACTGAAGCTGTCCATCCCGGCACTCGCCGCATCGCTGCTGCTCGCCGCGTGCGGCAGCAGCTCATCCAGCAACACGACCGGCTCGGCCGCCAGCACACAGCCCGCCGCGCAGAGCAGCAGCAGCTCGTCAAGTGCCGTCGCCGTGAAGACAGCCTCCAGCTCGCTCGGCACGATCCTGGTGGACAGCCAGGGAATGACGCTGTACCACCTCAGCGGCGAGCAGGGCGGCAAGTTCATCTGCACCAGCACGGCCTGCCTGGGTGTGTGGCACCCGCTGATCGCGCCGTCCAGTGGCGCTCCCAGCGGCGAAGTCGGCTCGCTCGGCACCGTCAAGCGCCCCGAAGGGACCATGCAGGTGACATACAAGGGCACGCCGCTCTACACGTTCGCACAGGACGCGCAGGCCGGTGAAACCAATGGGCAGGGCATCAAAGACGTAGGCACCTGGAGAGTCATCACAACCAGCTCCAGCAGCACCCCGTCAAGCACAGGCAGCTCATCGGAACCGGAAAAATCCAGCGGTAGTGGCTCAAGCGGCGGCGGCTACGGCTACTGAGCCCTCCGGCGGATGCGCGGCGCAGCGCGCGTGGGTGTGACGCGCCGCCCCCGCGCACTGGCCGCCGGTTGCTTGTGCATGGTTGCGCTCGTCGGGTGCGGCAGCCAAACCGGGTCGGCGGCCAGCACGCAACGGCAAGCGATCGAGCGCTATATGGGCGAGGTCGAGCCAATCAGGCTCGCGGTCAACATGCTCCTCGGTGGCGCCGACCCGATCCTCGAGGCATTCCACGACCGGCGCATCACGCCCGGCGAGGCGGCCTGGCGCATGGGCCAACTAGAGCAGCGGTTCGCCGCCTACGCGGTCGATATCGCAGCGGTCAATCCGCCAACCGCCCAGCTACGCGCTCTCAACGCTCCCTACGCCAACACCTACGTGCTCGAGGACGCCTACCTGAGCGCGCTCGTCGCCGGACTCGCCGACGACGAACTCACCAACCTGCCAAACACGCAGGCAGCCCAGCGCGCGGCGATCATCCGCTGGCGCATCGGCCTGACCGTCCTCGCCCGCACCGCCGACGCGCCGCTGCCGGCAGACCTCCAACAGGCAGGCCGCGGTGAGATCGCACCGTCTCCCAACGGCAGCTAGACGTGACACACACCCGCCACGACGTTTGAGCCCGCGCGGGCTGTGGCAGGGGTTCAAGCGTCTGACCCAGCTCGGATGGCCCAGGAACTTCCCGATCGTGCAGTTTCCCAACGCGCCACTCATCATCGCGTTCCTCGCCGGCGCTACGGCTGCGCGCGCGCATGACCCAGGCCACGCCTATCTAGCCGCGATCTCCTTCCTGGCATTTGGCATATGGGCCTATGAGGAGCTAGTACACGGCGTCAACTGGTTTCGCCACCTGCTCGGCCTCGGATACGCGATTTCGACCGTCGTGCATCTCGCGCTCGCGCTAGGAAGCTGACTGCGCCCGGGTGGCCGCTCGGTCGACTGCGGCGACGACGTGCACGCGCCCGAGGTTTGCGAACAACACGGGCGCTGCCCGACGCCAAAGCAGATTGGCGCCGGGAAGCTCAACGTCAGGGCTACTTGACCGTGCCTCCAGAGGCATTGATCGCATACCACGTACCGCCGAACGATTTGGCGCCAACGTAGGAGGTCTTCCCTGGACCGCTATCGCCACTGTAGGTGTAGAGCGGATGGCCGGCATAAGTCACCTGATTGCCGCTGGTCGTGGACAGCAGCGAAGCCTTGACGCCCGAGCCAGCCGTCGGACGACCGCTTGCCTTCAGCGAAGGCCACCCTGCCGAGCATCCGCTGATCGCCGCGCAACTGTTCTTGTGGCCGTGATCCCTCGTGAACTCGTACAGCGTGCGACCCGAGCTGTTGACGAGAATGCTGCCAAGGTTCGTGTGGCGTAGCTGCACCGTGGCAGTGCGACTTGAGCGCGCAGCCGGACGGTTGCTCTGTGCACTGGCGACCGTCGCCGCGCTCACCGCGCTCACCAAGGCGACGGCCAAGAAAACATAGGTTCGCTTCATGGTTCCTCCAAATGTCGGGGTACTCGGGCGCGTGACTGTCATCTCTAGCTATAGACACCGCCACACCGCGAACCTTCCCGAACACCGGCGTGCCGTGCTCCTCCTCGCCGCCGTCAGGCCAACGGTCGTGCGCGCTCAGGAGGCGGTCGCGTCGTGATCGCTCCAGCTCGCCAGCTCTAGCAGCGTGGCGCTGGAGACGCCGCGGCCGGATACCACGCACAGGTGGCCGTCGCGCAGCCATGTCACGACCGCAGCACCGTTCTCGCTGAGCAGCCGGTAAGACACGCCACCGCGCCAGGCGATCACCCCTCCGCCGACCCTGGGCGCGGGGGTACCAGCGAGGATCGCATAGCCGATCCGCCGGCCACTCGAGTCGCCGTAGAAGATGGTCGTGATCGAGCGACCGTCAACGCGATCGGTGCGCGACCCCGTGCTGCGCCAGCCGAAGCGCTCGCTCCAGTAGGGGAACGGCATGCCGTCGACGGCAACGGCAAGCTGCGCGTGGTGCGCCTGGCTCTCTGGCGGCGCGGGGAGCCTCGCCGCACGCAGGGTTGACGCCGCCGCCTGGCCGAAGCTGACGGTAGGCGCGCTGCCACCACCGCCCAAGCCGACTGCGATCACAACCACCACAACTGCGGCTGCCACCGCACCAGCGCTGGCGAGACCCAATGCGGAGAACCGACCCAACCCCCGACGGGGAGCGCGCGGCGCAAACCGACTCTGATGCGAGGCCACCAACGACTCGATCCGCCGGTGCAGCGACTCCGGAGCTGGCGCGTCGAAGGAGCGCAACAGCTCGGCGATGCGCCGCTCGTCCTCGATATGGGGCATCTGAGTCATGGTGTTCCTCAACTAGACAGACTCCACTGGGCAGCGTCTCATTCCCGCGGAAAGTCGGGCTTCGCGCGGGCCGCAGGAGCTGCCGGGAAGGATCGCGCCGCGTCGGAGTCTTGGGTTGTTAGAGCGTGCATCGGCTGCTCTGCACGAGCACGCGGGACCGACATGGGTACTCGATCGAGAGGTGGGCTGAGATTGTGAAGCTGCGGAAGCGTTATCTACACGTAGCGGCCGCGCTCCGGGCGGCCGTGCTCGGAGCGGCTGTGCTCGTAGCCGCCGTCGCGGTTGTGCCTGCGCTCGCGACCGTCAGCCCAACCGAAGTGAAGCAGCTCGAAGTCAACCAAAACTGCGTCGATCCCAACTGGCCGTGCTGGGCAACACCCGGCTCGAGTTCGCCCGCGCTCAAAGTCAACATCGCCGACGGCGGCGAAGTCAAGTTTACCGACCACGACACGAGCACCAAGGCGGCCGTTGTATGGACGAGCAGTGCGCCAACCTGCACGGGTGTGCCTACAACCGAAATGACCGGCTGGGAAGGCCAATGCGAATTCAACCAGCCCGGGACGTACAAGTTCGAAAGCGCGACCCTCTTCGATAACGAAAACACCCTATACGGCAACGCCAACTACACCAAATACGAGATCGTAGTCGCAGGGACGCCCACGGACACGACGACCTCCGCGAGCGGCGAAACCCAAACGGAAGCGATGCTCAACGGCAGCATCGATCCCGAAGGAAACACCGTCGAATACCACTTCGAATATGAAGGCCCAGGTGTCAGCGGTAAACAGTCGACCCCCACAGCCACGTTGGGCGCGGCGGACTCCACGAGCCACCCCGTGTCGGCCCAGGTCAGCGGCCTGGAGCCAGGCATGACCTACAACTTCCTACTGGTGGCAACCTACGGGGTCGGGAAAACCTCTGTGTCGGGCGCGACGCAAAAGATGTTCACAACCCATGCGGTAACCGCGCCGACCGCTACAACGCTCGCCGCCGAAGGGCTCAAAGAAACCGAAGCCACGCTCAAGGGCACGGTCAACCCCGGAGGCGAAGCGACCGAATACTTCTTCGAATACGGAACCAGCACCGGCTACGGTCAAACGACCGAAAAGGCGACTCTCTCCGCGAGCGGAGACAATCAGGGCGTTTCTGCCACGCTCAAAGGCTTGACCCCCGGCACGGAATACCACTTCCGGCTTGTCGCCAAAAACAACCAGGGACCTGCCAAAGGTCTCGACCACAGCTTCAAAGCGACGTCTCTCCCGACCAAAGAACCAACCAAAGAACCTCCAGCGAAAGAACCCTCACCAACTCCGACCCCGACCCCTACCGGCGGCAACCCCCCCACGGCCACAAGCTCCAGCTCACCACCTGGTCAACCAAAGACCGAACCGGCTCCCGGCCCGCTGTTTGGGTCACTCAAGCTCACGTCCACTCAGCACGGCGCAGTCGTGCACGGGTCTTTGGTCGTGTCCTCGGCCGGTTCTGAAGGCCAGCTTCAGATCGAGCTGCTCACCAAGGGCGCCGCAGCTCCCCTCGGCAAATTCCTGCGCTCCTCTCTGCATGCGGGCAAGCTCACGTTCTCGCTGGCCCTGAGCGCGAAGGCAAAGCACACGCTCAAGACTCATCATAAGCTGGCGCTGACCGTGAAGATCGTGCTCACACCCAAACACGGCTCGGCGATGATCCTCACTCAAAGCGTGGTCGTACGATGAAACGGCTCACCGTTTTGAGACCACGCCTGCTTGTGCTCCTCGCCCTCGCTGCATTGATCGGGGCGGCGGTCGCGGTGCTGCCCGCGCTCGCTGCCGCACCTTCTGAAGCGAAGCTCGAAGTCAACGAGAACTGCGTCGAGGCCAACTGGCCGTGCTGGGCAATACCCGGCTCGGGGTCGCCTGCGAGCAAGGTCACGATCGCCACCGGCGGCGAAGTCACGTTCACCGACAAAGCCAGCACCACGGCGACCGTCGTATGGACGGGCTCGACGCCGGTCTGCACCGGGGTGCCTACAAGCGCCATGACCGGCTGGGAAGGCAAGTGCAAGTTCGAACAGCCTGGGACCTACAAGTTCGAAAGCTCGACGCTGTGGCCCGAATACACCAAATACGAAATCGTCGTGGAAGGCGTCGCCACCGGCACAACTCCCACTACGCCGACCACAACCACACCGACGACCACACCGACGACCACAATGCCGACCACCCCCACGACGCCGAGCGAACCCAGCCACGGCTCGCCGTTGGAAGGAGGATCAAAGGCGCTGAAGCTCGCTGACAACCAGCACGGATCGACCGTGCACGGGTCGATCAAAGTGTCCCAGGCCGGGTCGGGCGGACGGCTGGAAGTCGGCCTGTTTGCCGCAGACGCATCGCTGGCCAAGGCGAGACACTCGGGGCAGGTGCGCGTCGGGCGGCTGGTACGCTCATCCCTAACGGCGGGCAGCGTGTCCTTCTCGGTGCCCCTGAGCGCGAAGGGCAAGGCCGCGCTGCGCCACCACCGGCGCCTGGCGTTGACGGTGAAGATCACGCTCACACCAGTCCACGGCGCAACGGTAACCGTCACCCGCGGCGTCGTCGTACACGCCTGAGCTAGTGATGGTGCGGGTGTCCGCGTACCGTGCGCCAGCTCCCGCGGGTGATGCACAGGATCACGACGGTCATCCCGAGCCCAATGAGGGGATCGAGGAGGATGGGCGTGGCGCAGCTCGCCGTGAAGCCTGGACCCGTCGCCGCGAGATTTCGGACTGGACTTGCACCGTCCATTTCAGCCTCGCATCGCCTACGGAAGACACGACGGTGAGAGCGCCAACCGTCAAGCGCCGCGTATTGCTGTCAAGCTCTGTGGCGTGGGTGTGCTGCCCGATTACTCCCGCCAAGCCGAGCGCTATGACGAGACGCGCTCCGCGAGCCCCTCGGTGCTGCGGGGGCTGCGCGAAGCTCTCAAGGGCGCGCCCGGCCGGCGACTCGCCGACATCGGTGGCGGGACAGGTAACTACGCCCTGGCCCTCAGGCGGGAGGGATGGGAGCCTGTTGTGGTGGACCGCTCGGCGGCAATGCTGGAGTGGGCCGCCGCTAAGGGACTCGAGACCGTAGAGGCGGACGCACAGCGACTGCCGTTCGAGGACGAGACATTCGACGCCGCCACGATGATCTCGATGCTGCACCACGTTGAGGACCGCAGCATCGCCCTGGCCGAGGCGCGGCGCGTCCTCAGACCGCGAGGACGCCTGGTGCTCGTGGGCTACACGGGTGAGGATGCCGCCACTCTCTGGATTCTCGCGTACTTTCCGAGCAGCCGGCTCTGGATGGAGGCGACCCACCCGCCGCGGGCGGCGATACTCGATGATCTGCCGGACTCACAATTCTTCGCATTCGAGTTCGAGGACATGGAGGACGCATCGCTGGCCGCTCTCTCCGCCGATCCCACTCGTGTGCTGGAGGCTGCGGAAAGGGGCGAGACGAGTTTCTTTGAGCGAATGTGGCGCGACCATCCCGAGGAGCTGCGAGCGGGGCTCGCGCGACTCCGAGAGGACATCGCAGCCGGCCGAGCCCCGAAACGTGCCGGGACGGCGACCGTGTGCAGCTGGACCAAGCATTAGGGGGCACTCGCGCCGCGAGCAAGCGTCCCCGCAAGTGCTCATCGGTCGCTCCAGGCCAAGCCCCGAGACGGTGCAACTGAAGACGAACGGCGCCATGCCGCGCCGAGTGGAAACTAACCTTGGGATGCTGCTTGGGTTGGACGTCAGCTACGGCGGAAGCAGGCCTCCCGAGCGCTGAACCCGCGATTCCTTTACTGCTAGAGTAAAGGAATCGCGCGAATCTCGACCAAGAACCAGATTACGATCCCTGTCGCGGCGCTCGAGGAGGTCGGGCTGCACGCCGGCGAGCGAGTCACGGTCGAGCCGGCCGGCGACGGGGAGCTGCGGATCCGCCGCACGACCACGACCTTCGAGGATGCGTTCGGGACGCTGACGGGCACATACCCGGCCGGCTATCTCGAGCAACTCGACGCCGAAGATGAACTGCCGTGAAGCTGCTCCTCGACGCGGACATCCTGATCGGAGCGCTTGACGGCAACGACCCGCATCATCATCGCGCTCGCGCGCTGTTCATCAAGTGGCGCGAGGACCAAGACGCTTGCTCTGTCAGCGTCGTGAACCTGACCGAGGTGCTGATCGCTCCCTCGGCAGAGGTGTCGAAGCTCGCCGCCGCCCGGGAGGCGATCGCCGGCCTCGGCGTCACCGTGCACCACCCGAACGAGGCGATTGGGGTCGAGGCGGCGCGCCTGCGAGGACGGCACCCGATCAGCCTCCCCGACGCCTACTGCCTCGCGACCGCGAAGCACACGAGCTCGGCGGTCTCGTCATTCGATCAGAAGATCCTCAAGGCCGCCGCGCGCGAGGCGATCAAGGCCGCCTAACGCCAGCAGGCGCGAGCGAGACAGCCGTGCGAGTCGGCCGTTCGCGCTTTCCGCAAGTCAGCACCGGAGGCCTGAGGATGCTCGCAATGCCCAGCGAGCAGGCGTGAGCCATAAGACCCCTGGATGTCGTTGCCCACGGCGCGAGCCTATCTACATATGAAACCCGATCACCAATGCCAGGTTATAGTAATTACACCATCAAAATACGGGCCGATCCCGTAGCCGATATCTTCCACCGACCACGTGGATGTCTCCGCTCCGGGCGACACCGTCTGCGATAGCGGCCAAGTAAAAGGGTCGGCATCGGCGCGAGTTCCTTCTGAACCGAGCACCAACCCAGCGTCGCATTCAGGATGGTTTTGGACATCGGTTCCGATATCTAGAGCTCCTTTGATAACGCCATCGCTCTCACCGAGGACCATTGTGGGGTTTCCGTCCAGGTAGTGTGGTTCTGCCACTATGTTAACCGTAAATGGAAAAGAGCAAACCGCCAGCGCTGATTCTGGAGTATACCCGAAATCGGTGCCGGTCATCGTTTCGGCACGATAGAAATAGAGGCAGTACGACGCATTCGGGACGCATTGTTGTTCCGCCCGCGTGCCAGTAATCGTTACATCGGCTCCGAATACGTTGTTGAATTGGGCCTCTTCGCCTTCCCACCCAGTCAGGGAGCCGTCTACGGTCATCGTGTACGACATGGGAAATGGACTCGTTGCGTTCACTTTTAGGGTGTATTTGGCGGTTTCAGTCGAGCCGAGTTTGTCTTTGACCGTGACTTCGAAGGTGCTATCGTCGGCGGTGGTGGGTGTGCCCGAGATGACGCCTGTCGCTGAGTCGAGCATGAGACCTCCCGGCAGCTGCCCTGAAGTGACGGCCCATGAGTAGGGTTCTTTGCCTCCGGTGACCGTGAGTGGTTCGGAGTAAGGTGTGCCTTCAGTCGCGTCAGCGAGGTCGGTAGGCGTGATCGACATCGCTTCGTCGAGGGTGAAAGTGTGTTTGTAGATCGTAAGGGCCTATCCCTATAGGGCGTTGGCTGTGCGTGCGGTGTGCGCGCGCTTGAGGGCGATCATGCCGCTCGCGAGTTGGAGGAGGGCGAGATGGTTTTCGTCCTTCTTGGACCAGCGGATGAGGATCGCCCGGTTGCGGTTGAGCCATGAGTGACAGGCCTCGACCACCCACCTCCGCGCTCGCCAGTCCGGGTTGTGATGCTTGAGGCTGATCTCCTCGCCGCGAGCGCGAATGTGTGGGGTGAACTCGCGGCCTTCAAGAAGTTCGCGGACGACGGGGAAATCGTAAGCCTTGTCCAAGCAAAGTCCTTGGGGGTCGGCCTCGGTTGGTTCGGGTCGCTCGATCGGGATCGAGTCGAGCGTCGCCTTCAGCAGCTTGTGATCGTTGCGGTTCGCGCCGTCGTGAGCGATCCCGATCGGGACGCCACGTGCCTCGACGAGGAGCGAGCGCTTCGCCCCCCCTTGGCCCGGTCAGTGGGATTAGGACCAGTCCTCGGCCCGCCGAGCGGCGCTTTGCTCATCGCACCGTCGGCCGCCAACCAAGACCAGTCGATACCGACCTGCGCGTCGTAGTCGAGCAGTCCTTGGCGCCAAATCTCATGAAAGACGCCTGCCTGCTCCCACTCCTGAAAGCGCCGATGCGCCGTTGAGGAATTACACACCCCCGTCGCGTTGAGCGCGTTCCACTGCATACCAGTGCGCAGCACGAGCAAGATCGCGTCCATCACCTCACGCTTGGGAAGACCGCGCCGGTGAGTTCCCAACGGATGCTCAGGCGCCTGCGGCAACAAAGGCTCGATTCGCTCCCACAACCAGTCCGGCATACGCCAGCCATCGTCGCGGTCAACCAAACCCATCACGCACCCCCTTATGTCCGATCAACAGATCGAACCCGGAGTTCGCCGCTACACCACCAAAACCCTCCTACAGGGATAGGCCCTAAGCGTGCCACTCTTGAGTTTGAGCGGCGGAACGACCAGTTCGCCCGTGAGCAGCACCGGTGCCGTGAGCTTCCACCAGGGCGTCGCGTTTCTTTCGGCCGCGAGGTTGAGCCCGCCGCGAAGCGAGATCTTCGGGCCCGCGACGCCGTCTATAAGGACGAGGATCGTGGGCGTGAGGTTCCCCGCGACGTCCCCGCTCGCGGTTAGGTCGGGGGGCGTGAACTGAAGGTGCGGTTCGAAGCTCGCGATCGGCGCGAACCCGCCGGTCTTGGTCCAGCCGATCCCAGCCGACGCGGAGAAGCCGGTTTCGACGCTGGTGCTGGTCGCGGCTTCCGCGTGTGCGCTTCCGTCGAGGTAGATCGTGACCTGCGAGGTGATCACTATCGGGATGACCCCGTCCACCAAGATTCGCTGCGTCGGAAGATTGAACTGCGAGACCGTCGTGCTCCTCAGCGAGCACGTGAGGGCCCCCTGTATTTCCGCTTCGAGTCCTCCAGTGGCGCTCGCGTTGGCCGTCAGGCTCGCGCTCTGAAGACCGCCGAGCAACGTCCAATCGGCCTTCAGCGCCATTGACGCGCTGAAGCCCGCTTCGGCCCCGAAAGACGCCGAGGCCGACCCCGCGCAGGAGAACCGAGGCTTCGCAGCCGCCCTCGCCCTCGCGCTCTGGGCCGAGGTGGAGGTATCGATCGAGCCGTTCGACGCAGCTTCGAGGAGGGTCGCCGGCACCGTTTTGACGATCGTCTCGCCGACCTTCGTCGTGACCGATGTCGCCCGACCTAGAAACCCGTACGGTGTCGCAGGTCCCTGACCCACGGCTATCACCTGGCCGGCCTTCACGGTGTTTCCACCCGCATACACCAGTCGGCCCGAATCCCCCGGCGAGGGGACGGATTTGACGGCTGAGGGTTCGAGCACGATCGCATGTACCCCGCTTGCGATTGGGCCATTCGCACGCCCAACCCGGAGCCGCCACGACGACGAAACCGCGACAACGCGTCCTGAGCGCACCGCGACAACGCGTCCTGAGCGCACCGCGACAACGCGTCCTGAGCGCACCGCGACAACGCGTCCTGAGCGCACCGCGACAACACGCACCATGCTCACGCCTTGATGCCGCGGCGCCTGAAATGTGAGTGCGAAGACCCCCGCGCTAGTGGTTGTTCCAGATGCCACGGTCAGCCAACGCCGACCCGCTTTGCGCTGCGCTTGCACCAGCGTCGCGCGCGCCGGATGGACGCGGCCGCGGATACTCGAAAGCCCACCGGCCGACACCGGTCGCGGAGCCGACAGCGTAACCCCCGCCTGCCGCGCCTGCGCCGCCGTCACGCCCAGAGTAAAGATACAGGCGAAACACGCCGCAAACGCGCCCATCCTAGCCAGCATCCGAGCACGTCCCGAACCCCCCATACAGCGACCCTACTGCACCTGGCAGCCCGCGCGTGCGGCTGCGAATCTGCTCGGGACATGCGGGTGTGTGCCGATCGTCAAGCGACGCGTGCGGAAGGCGTCCTAAGCAGCACGCCATCAGTGCCGACGCTGAGTACCGCTCGCCTTGCGCTCAGCCGAGCTCTTCGGCGAGCCCGATGAGAAGTCCGTCGGGCCCGCGGATGTAGCAGAGCCGATACGCGTCTTCGTACTGCACTACTTCGCTGCTGACAAGCTGCGCGCCTCGCTTGCTGAGCCTGGAGAGGGTCTCATCGAGGTCGTCTACGGCGAACATGACGCGTAGGTAGCCCAAAGCGTTCACCGGGGCAT
Organism: uncultured Solirubrobacterales bacterium; assembly: GCA_963772075.1. GTDB lineage: Bacteria > Actinomycetota > Thermoleophilia > Solirubrobacterales > Solirubrobacteraceae > Palsa-744. The sequence goes on from CAVYWG010000011.1 coordinate 89,533, forward strand.
TCCGGTGATCAGCGACCACAGGCGGCTCGAGAAAGCGCGAGAGCTCGAGCCGGCCGTGCCCGTCTGGCGTGCGCATCATGGCGATCTCGACACGCTGGTCACCCAGTCCAGTGACGCGCCCAGCCCACTCACCTTCCACCGTGGCTCGCCCTTCCAGCTCGAGGCCGAGCTCGCGAAAGAACTCGATCGTCCCTTCGAGGTCATCCACGACGATGCCCATGTTGTCCATCCTTTTCAGCGCCATGTTCCTCCTCTCTAAGAATGTCGCCGACTCGCGCGATATGTCACGAGCCTGGGGCTCCCGCGACCCGCCTTGGCAATGGCACGTTGCGTGCAGCGTCCTTCATTAGGCTGCTCGCTGACAGAGATACCCGCATCGTGCTTTGGTCAGGCGACGGCCTGGTAGGGCACAGTACGGATCTCGGTGGCATCGCGCAAGGACGTATAGCCTTGCCGCATGACCCCGGTGCCGCCTGCCAGGCATCTGTTGCGCGCACGCGATCTCGCCGACCGCCACTACGCCGAGCCGATCGGCGTTTGCGAGATGGCGGCCGCCGCTGGGCTTTCGCGGGCGCACTTCAGCCGCGAGTTCAGCCGCACGTTCGGCGAGTCACCGAAGGCCTACCTGATGACCCGCCGGCTCGAGCGTGCCGCCGCGCTGCTGCGCAACACAGATCGGTCGGTGAGCGAGATCTGCCTCGACGTGGGGCTGGTTGGGCTCGGATCGTTCACCACCAGCTTCAAGCGCCATTTTGGCAAGACGCCGACGGCGTACCGCGCGAGCTTCCCGCCTGCCTCCGCCCAAGCGATCGTCCCTGCCTGCTACATGCGTTTGTACGGCCGCCCGCAACACAGCACAAAGCGAGAAGACCTGGCTGCCGCGGCGGATTAGGCTGCCTCTCAGCACACCACTGAAAGGAGCAACGATGCAGGTACAAAACGCACAACTTTGGGTCCACGACCAGGACGAAGCGCTCGACTTCTATGTCGGCAAGCTCGGCTGGGAGATCCGCAGCGACGTCACCCTGCCTGAGCTTGGCGGCTTCCGCTGGCTGACTGTCAGCCCGCCGAGCCAACCCGACTTCGCCGTCGTGCTGATGGCAATCCCCGGCCCGCCGGTGATGGACCCCGAGACCGCCGACCAGGTCCGCTCGTTGATGGCGAAGGGGTTCGCCGGGACCGTGTTCCTGGTGACCGAAGATGTGGACGCCGAGTACGAGCGCCTCAGCGCGGTCGGCGTCGAGTTCACATCGGCGCCGACCGACATGCCTTACGGCCGTGATTGTGGGCTGCGCGACCCGTCCGGCAACCAGTTGCGGCTGGCTCAGCTCGCGCCGCAGTTTGCCGCGGCGTAGCACGCTTCACCGGGGGCGTCTCGGCGGCGGCGCCCCCGGTTCTCATGCGCGTGGCGGGCTCGCGCCGCGAATCGACCTGGCGCGCCTTGACCGGCCCACCACTCCAGCTTTCCGCGGTACGCGAGTGTCCGGCCAGTGTCACGCTCACTCCTGCTTGGACGAGTTGCAGACGTCGCAGTGCGTGCCAACACTCTAAGCGTGGGCCGCCCGCCGAGTGATCCCGCTTTGCTGGGCACGGTGCACCTCCAATGTGAGATAGTTCGCTCGTGAGCACCGCCGAGCCGTCAGCTGTCCGCCTAATCGCCGTCGAGGATCTCGGTAGCTCCCAGGTCGCCGTGGTAGAGCAGACACCGCACGGCGCCCTCGCCGTTGGCATCAGTACGGGCAAGCCGTTCGCCGTGTCCAACCGGTGCCGCCACCTGTTCGCCTCGCTGGGCAAGGGACATGTGACCGAGGACGGATGCCTTCAATGCCCATCGCACGCGGCGCTATACGACGTGGGCTCCGGAAAAATGGTGCGAGGGCCCCAAGGCGCGTTCAAACCCCTCGCCGGTGCGGTGAAGGCTACCGCCGGTGCGCGCGCGCTGAAGACTTTCCCGGTCGAGGTGCGCGACGGGGCAATCTGGCTCGTCGGCTAATCCGCGGAGGGAGCTCTCACAGCGACGTGCTCAAGCACATCGTCACGGGGCTCGGCTACCTCGACGACGTCGAAGAGGATGAGCAGGTGCCCACGACCAAGGCCGAGCTGGCTCAGTGGTGACATCGACGCCAAGCCGCTTTAATCCGACGCCTCGCACGCAACCCTCTCTGAGGGTCTGGTAGCAGGCCCACGCGATACAGAGTTCGAGCACAACCCCAGCGCCGAGCTCGGGGGCCTGTCGAGCGCCGCGCCTGCCTGAGCCGCCGTGCGGACAAACCATGCGCCACCATGCCAGCCATGGCACAACAGCGCGGCAAGGACACACGCGAGCAGGCGATCCTCGCGCGGGTGCGCGCGATCCCGTGTGGGTGGGTGCGCACCTACGGCGACGTCTCGCCCGGCGCGCCGCGCGTGGCGGGCCTGGTGCTGAGCCATACCGACGCGCGCGAGGTGCCGTGGCACCGCGTGGTGCGCGCGGATGGCTCGCTCGCCAAGGGCGAGCGCCAGCGCCGCCTGCTGGAGGCCGAGGGCGTGCCGTTCAGCGGCGCGCGGGTGGTGATGTCGCAGGCGCGTCTGCCCGACCTCGACGCGGGATGATGCTGTTGTTCGACCCCGCACATGTGCGGACCGAAACCGGGAGACACTCGCCTTTGGCGAGCATCCCCGTTTCGGCCAGCCGGTGGGCACATGTGCCCACCGGGACGCGCCCGCATGCGGGCGCGTCCCGCAGGGCCGCATGCGGCCCTGCGCGGGATGGCCACATGTGGCCATCCCCCCGCCGCGCATGCGCGGCGGGCACGGCGGCGCATGCGCCGCCGTGAACATACGTCGGCGACGTTGATAGCTTGCTGTGGTGCTCATCTCCACGATGAACGACCTCCCCGGCTATGAGATCGAAGAGGTGCTGGGCGAGGTGTTCGGGCTGACGGTGCGCTCGCGCAACCTCGGCTCGCAGATCGGTGCGGGGCTGAAGTCGCTGGTGGGGGGCGAGCTGAAGGGCATGACGAAGATGCTCGCCGCCGGCCGCGAGCACGCCACCGAACGGCTGGTGGAAGAGGCGGAGTCCAAGGGCGCCAACGCGATCCTCGCGTTCCGCTTCGACACCTCCGAGCTCGGCTCAATCTGGACGGAGATCTGCGCCTACGGCACCGCCGTGCGCGCCCGCAAGCTCTGAGAGCCTCAACCGGTAAGGAGCAGCGCAATGGATATGACACTCGAACTGATCGCCCTCCCCGTCTCCGACGTGGACCGCGCGAAGGCGTTCTACGTGGAGCAGTTCGGGTTCATCGCCGAACACGACCACGACATGGGGGACATCCGCTTCGTGCAGCTCACCCCTCCCGGCTCCGCGTGCTCGATCGCGATCGGCAAGGGGATCGTCGACACGGAGCCTGGCTCGGTCGCCGGCCTCGGGCTGGTGGTGGCCAGCGCCGACGAGGCCCGCGCGGAGCTGCTCGCCAGAGGCGCGCAGGTGAGCGAGGTCCAGGAGTTCCCCTGGGGGCGGTTCGTGTTCCTCAGCGACCCCGACGGCAACCGCTGGTCGCTGCAGGAGCTGCCGCAGCGGGGGTAGCCCGGTGAGCTGGCGGCAAGCGCCCTGCAGCGACGCGCGCGCGGGCGGCACGTGCGAGCATCTCCGCGCGGATCAGCTCGACGGCCCTCGGCGCGAGCGCCAGCTGCGGATCTCCTCTCCGCAGCGCCGGACGGTGCTGCGCGCGGACGTGCGACGCGCGGACGTGCGTCTGTTGCCGACCCGCTCGTTGGCGAGCACCTTTGACCGCGCCCCCATTGCCGAGCAGGTGGCGATTGGCCGACCACGAGTACGTGCGGAACGTCGAGGCGGCCGAACCGTCCGCCGTGTTGGGGCATTGAACGCGAAGTAGAGCTGCGCGACCTCGCCGATCGTCCGGGTCTCGGTCGCCGCGTTCGCCTCGTTCGCGTCAAGGTCGAGCAGGAACCGTCGCAGGCTGTCTGGACCTCGACGCTCGGCGGCGACATAATCGTCGATCCATCCGCGCGCAGCCTTCACCGTCGGGAACGACCGCGAGCGCTCCGCGCCTTCGTGGTCGTAGAAGCCAACGCAGTACGTCGCAGAATGCGGCCTGTTTCCCCCTGGATCAATCTCGTCGGGCTTTGGGCGCCGCTGAGCACCTGGATCGCGTCGTGGACATAGGAGGCAACCCAAGCCTACGACGACCCAGGACGAACGGCGCCCACATCGGGCCGGGCGGGTACTAACCTTGGAGACGATGTTCCACATGCGGGCCCTCCCCACCGCTGCCGCGACGCTCACAGAACTGAGCGAACGAGATCAGGCGATCCTGCGCGACGTTGCCGGTGGGCTGAGCCCCAAAGAGATCGCCGAACGCATCGACATTCCAGAGGACGAGCTGTACCGCTTCATCGCCTGGGTCTTGGAGGAGATCCAGCCAGCGCCCAACGGCGACACGATGCGCGAGGTCTATGCGCGCCACGCAAGCCGTCCCGCCAGCCCATCCGACATCGAGGAGTTCGAGCGGCGCTTCGGGCCGTCCCTGCCCTCCGACAACGAGGGCTGACCGCCGGTGGCCGTCAGGATCGGACGGGATAACGCTCCCGTCCACTTCGACGACGCGCTCTTCGCCGCCGATCTCGCACGCCTCCCCGAGACAGCGCGCCGAGCGCTCGAAGAGACCCGCTCGCGCTATGAACGCGACGGCATCCCTGCCAGCGAGCGCAGACACTGCCACGCCGAACACCACTCGGGCACACGCTTGACGGGCTGCCTAAAGGTCTACATACCGGACTTCGCGGGCCCCGGGCGCATTGTCTACCAGATCGCCTGGCTCGCCAGCGATGAGCTCGGCCTGGAGTACGTGGCTGCCGGTGTCGGCCATCCACCGCGAGGCACCCGACGACGAAACGTCTACCAGCTCGCGCACTACCGCCTCCACGGCCGCTGGCTGGCCGCCCCGTTCGGGCAGCGTATGGCTGGAGAGCCGACGGGAAGGACGACGCGCAACTCGTTGGCCGCTTGGCTGGCTTGGCGGTCTGTTATGGCAGGCGACCCCTACAAAGACGCCTCCTCCATGCAGACCCCATCGAACTCATCCGACCCTACCGCAGAGATCCGCGGACAACGACGCCGGGGCAGTTCCGTCCCGCCGGGTGCCGACGCTCGCCGCTGTGGGCTCCTGACCACGGCCCGAGCGGCGGCTGCGCTCGGGGTCAGCGAGCGTACCGTGCGGCGCTACCTGTCCTCGGGGCTATTGGCGTGTCGCAGGCTGCCAGGAGGCCACTACCGGATTCCGGCCGAGGCGCTCGCCGAGTTCTGGCACGCAAACGACCCTGATTGGGGGCATCACCGGCTCCCACGGCCCGGTCAGACGCCCAACTCGCCACGACCCGATCATCCGCGGCGCGACCCCTCGCGCTCTGCTCGCAGGCAGCTTCGGTTGGGCGAAGAGGCCCCACGCGATTACGACCTTTCGACGGCGACCCTACGTGCCTTGCGAGCCCGACTGTCGTGATGCCTCCCCCCTTCCCCATACCGTCTACCGCCGGTCGTCAGGGCAATGGCTAAGCCCTGGAAGAAGCAGTGGCCGTACGTCACCAAGAGCGGCGAGAAGTCCTATCGAGTCGGCTTCCGCGACCACGACGGAGTCGGGAGGACCAAGGCATTCCCCTCGGCGAAGATCGCCAACGAATGGATGCAGGAGTACGTGTCGGCCGAGCGGCGGGGAAGTCACAGCCTGCGGCGCTTCCTGCTCGATCTGGACGCCAGGGACGCCAGCGGCGATAACACGGGCCAGACGATCGGCGAGGTCATCCAGCTCTACTTCGCCTTCAATGCGCCGGAAACCGCCGACGGGCTGTCAGCGTCCACCTTCCGCACCTACCGCCACTCGGCCAACCGCCACCTGCTCGGGATGCCGGGCGCGGACAAAGGCAAGACACGTCCGCCAGCCGACTATGCGGTGCGCTTCGCCGTACAACCTGCCACGACGTTCAACGAGCCCGACGCGCCCCGCGCCTTGCGAGAGGCGATGAAGCACGCCAAGGTGGGGCCGTCCGCCCGCGCGCACGCCTGGCGCGTCCTATCGGCGGTGCTCTCATGGGCCGCGAACTCCGAGCTCGTGCCGGAGATCAAATCCAACGGCTGCCTGTTCGCCAACGAGAAGATCAGCAACAGGCGGAAGTCGATGCGAGGCGCTCATGGCCGCGCCACTGTTCGGCGTCACGGCGATGAGGTTCGCAGCTGGGCACTCTCGCCGATGGCCGTCGAGCTGATCCGAGCTGAGATGCTCAGAAGCACGATCCACGCCGCCAGGCCGATTCTGACTCACCGCGACGCCATCATCGTCTCGCTGCAGTTCGGCCTCGCGTTGCGCAACCAGGAGGTCTATGGCGTGCGCTGGTTTTCCTTCGCAGACAGGGAGCGCGCCCACATCACCGAGGTATTGAGCTGGAACGAACTGGACGATCGGGCCAAGACCGAGCGCGCAACCGAACGCACAGTGAGGGTGCCATCGCTACTCGCCGCCGATCTGAACATGTGGCGCGCACTGCTGCGCCAGCACGACTACCCCGCCCGAGATGTCGATTTCGTCATCCCAGGCGATCTGACCGGGCCACACAACGGCATCTGCGATCCTGCCACCGGCGCCCGCCACATGAGCTCGAACCAGGCGAAAAAGTGGGGGCCGAGATACATGAAGCCATCCGTCGACGCAGTGGCCAAGGGCAGCCCGGCGTTTGCGAAAGTGAAGGGGGCTACTCCGTATGGCCTGCGCCGCGGCGGTATCTCTGCCCGCCTCCGAAGCGAAAACGCCCAGTCTGTCGCCGCCCAATGCGGGACGAGCCTGGAAATGCTCTCACAGCACTACAGCTACGAGATCGACGACTTCGGACACGTCGGGTCCCAACCGCTGGGTCAGCAGTGGCGGAACGCCCGGGCAGCCGTACTTGCCAAGCTCTCAGACGCTTGTCCACAGAGCTACGCGGCGTAAATAACTGAATCATCGTTCCGCGCAACGGGGTTCAGGCCCCACATCAGGCATCCGGGAATGCCTGCCAACACAACGTTTTGGCGTTTTGGCGGGATGCCTCAACGATTTCCAGCGATTTCCCTGGAGGGCAGCGCCGGGGGCGGCGAGGCGGGCTTGCGATGACCTGCACCTCGGTGTAGGGACGGCGGCGCTGCACGGGGGCGGCCACGCTCGGCGACGACAGCCTTCGATCGAGTTCAGGTCCCTACTCCCGCCGCGAAGCGTAGGGGTGGGCGGCCATCGCCGCGGCGATGGCCCGATCGTCGTCTGATCCCCGCTCGCGGAGGCCGGCGAGGATGCCCTCGCGTTCCTCGGCGGAGCACTCCTGGCTGAGCTTGCGCTTGCCCTCGATCGTGTCAATCGGGAGCGTGAACGCGGCGATGTGAGGAAGTAGGCGCTCTACGCGCTCCCCATCGGCCTGGGCCAGAGACCAAGGATCCGCGGCGCCCCGCTCATGCACCTCTGCCAGCTCAGCGAGGTGGAAGAGCGCCGCGTCGCGGTCTCGAAGGGGAGATGGGCGGCCGTGGGCGTGAACCGCGAGGTAGTTGTATGTCGGCAGCCCGCCGTCTGAACACCATCGTGGCGAGACATACGCGCGTGGGCCAGCGAAGATCGCAAGAGCCTCGCACGCATCACCCAGTACGCGCGCGATTGGGTCGGCGCGCGCGACATGCGCCACCAGCGTCCCGTACGGGCCCTCGTTGCGGTGCAGGACGAACGGAATGTGCGCCGCAAGCGGGCCTTCATCGCACAGCACGAGCGTGCCGAAGCGGACCGTCTCGATCATGTCGTGCAGGATCGAGAGATCGCGCTCAGTGAAGTGGGGGCTGACGTACATTGGGCCTTCAGCGAGTGGAGTACAGGCGGCCGACCAGATCATAGGGCCATTCGCCTGGGTCCGGGAGGACTTCGCGCACGGCCCTGGGCCCCGGTCGGTGGTGCCCCGGCTTCCCCACTCGCTATGGCCGACTCCTTCTTGTGCTTCGGTCCTTGAGAGCGCCCAGGGCCACGTTGGCAGGCCACAGGCCAAAACGGTCACATCAACGCGAGCACGGCATGGAGACGCTCCAGTCCGGTGTCGATCTCCGACTCGTCGGCGATCAGCGGCGGCATCAGACGTACTGTTGTGGCACGAGTCGTGTTCAAGATCAACCGCTGGTCGGACAGCGCCCTGCGCACGACCTCGGGTGCGGAGACATCCAGCTCACAGGCAAGCATCAGACCACGCCCGCGCACGGAGACTATATGCGGTAGGCGTCCCAGTCCGGCTAGGAGCCGTTGTCCCAGTGTACGCACACGCTCAAGCAGGTCAGGATCGTCGGTGACATCGAGCGCGGCGAGCGCCGCGGAGGCTATGACGGGATTGCCGCCAAACGTGGAGCCGTGATCGCCGAGTTGCAGAACGTCGCCCAAATGAGGGGCCACCACGAGCGCGCCGATTGGAAGACCGCCTCCGAGCGCCTTAGCGGCCGTGATAGCGTCGGGCACGGTGCCAGTCTGCTCGTATGCCCACAGCGTACCCGTACGACCCATTCCGCACTGGACCTCGTCGAACACGAGTGCCGCACCGTGCTCATCGCAGGCTGCGCGCGCAGCCCGGAGTGTCTCATCGGAGAGCACGTTCACACCAGACTCACCCTGGATCGGCTCGAGGAGTACGGCGGCGGTCCGCCCATCTACCGCGCCCTGGATTGCTTCTGGCGTCGGCGCGACCGCTCGAAAGCCTGGGACCAGCGGCGCGAATAGCGCTTGCTTCGACTCTTGGGGGGTAGCCGAAAGCGCTCCATAGGTGCGCCCGTGAAAGGCTCCGCGCACGACCACGATATCGCCTCTTGGCCGAGCCTTGCGGGCCATCTTGATGGCGGCCTCGTTAGCCTCGGCCCCGGAGTTGCATAAATACACCTTTCCGCCTACGCTCGACCGCGAAAGGCGCTCAGCCAAGCGCAGCGCGGGCTCATTGTAGAAAAAATTCGAGGGGTGCATTAGTCGCTCGATCTGGTTGCGAATCGCAGCAACGACACGCGGGTGGCAATGGCCGATGTTGGTCGCCGAGATACCACATAGAAAGTCGAGGTACTTGTTGCCGACATCATCCCACAACCAGGGGCCCTCGCCACGCACGAACTGTGCGGGTAGGCGCGCGTAGGTCGGGATCGCATACGTGCGCTCAGCTCCTGCAACGTCGATAGAGTCACGTGACCAGCACCCGAGAGAGCGCAAGAGCAAGTTGGCGCGCAACGACGACGCTGTGAGCATCTGCGGACGTGTGGGTGTGGTGGCTGCGCACCGTTTCCCAGGATTGCCAGGTGATCCGCAGGATGACGAGCGTGATCGCGAGGCCGATGATGGGGTCGGCGATCGGTGCTCCGAGCGCCACGACGATCGCGGAGGCGATCACGGCGAGGCTGACGTAGGCGTCGGCGCGGGCGTGGTGCCCGTCGGCGATCAGCGCGGCGCTGTCCAGCTTGCGTCCGGCGGCGAGGCGGATACGAGCCGCGATGAAGTTGCCCGTGTATCCGATCGCGCCAGCGAGCGCGAGCGCCGCTAGGTGCGTCGGCGCGGAGGGGTGGACGAGGCGCTCTACGGCCTCGACGGCGGCGACGCAAGCGCTGATGAAGATGGCGGCCACGACGGCCAGGCCGGCGCGGCGCTCAGCTACGTGGGAGCGCACAGCGAACGCGATCCCGAGCGGCACGGCGGTCAGGGCGTCACCGAAGTTATGGATCACGTCGGCAAGCAGCGCGATGCTGCCGCTGGCGATGAACACGATGGTCTGGGCGATGGCGGCGAGGGCGAGGACCGCGAGTGATAGCGAGACGGCGCGGATGCCTTGCCGGGAGCGCTTGATGCTGTGGTGTATGAGCCCGTGGGAGTGGCCGTGCTCCCCGTGGTCGTGATCGGGGCGGTGGTGGCCAGAGCGCCGCAGGCCCAGCCTGAGATGGCGGTGAGATCCGGTGTGGGGATGGCTGTGCAGACGCGAGCCATGCCGGTGAGCGTTTGGGTCGGGGGTCGCGTGCACCATCGCCCGAACCGCTACGGCCGGCTGGCGGGGTAGCCCAGCGTCCATGACGACCAGGCGACCCCCGGGGCGTAGCGCCGGCCAGACGTTGGCGACCACGGCTCGCCGGTCGGGCAGAACGGAGTAGCTGAGGCTGAAGAGGATCGCGTCGACTCGATCCTCAAGAGCGACCTCGGCTGCGTCTGCGAGCGTGAGCGTTACGTTCTGCCAGCCCCGTCGCGCGGTGAGGTGCTGCGAGCGCTCGAGCATCCCGCGGGTCGCGTCGACGCCGATCACCGCACCACTGGCCCCCACGGCTTTGTGAAGCAGCGGCAGGTTGCGGCCAGTACCACAACCGACCTCAAGGACCGTATCTCCGCTCTTTAGGCCGAGGCGCCGGACCGTCTTGCGCCTGAGCCCAGGCGGCAGTACGATCGCGGCCTCCCCGAAGCGATACCAGCGCGCGAGACGGTCATACCGTGTCGTGATGCTTGCCAGCGTCGGGCGAACGAACGTAGCTTGCGCCATGATCACATCATGCTGTAGCCGCGCGATTCGCGCAGCGGGAGCCGGTCGCAGGCTCAAGCGAGGGAATGGTTTGCGGCTGCTGGAGGGCGCGGCGAGCAAAGACCGGCGGTCACAGCCGCAAGCGGGCACACCGTCGCTATCTATGATGAGCGCCGTGCCGCCGGCTCGTCTCAGTGCCCACCCGGCTCCCAACCGCCGTCTGCCAGCCGCGCTCTTCACCGGGCGCCTCGCTGCCCGCACGGCACCGCGCGGCGCTCGCACGATCCACGATCAGCCGCGCACTGGTTCACCGCAGGAGATACCGCCGTCCAAGCGGACCCTTCTCGTCACCTACCGTCGCGACGGGCGCCCCGTCGCGACGCCGGTATGGGCAGCAGAGGACGACGGCCGCTTCTACGTACGCTCCGAGCGCGCCGCTGGCAAGGTCAAGCGCCTGCGCCGCGACAGCCGCGTGCTGCTCGCGCCCTGCACCGTGCGCGGGCGGCCACTCGGCGCGCCGTTCGAGGGTCACGCCCGCGTACTCGCCGCGGATGAGGAGGCCCGTGGCGAGCGCGCGCTCGCACGACGCTACGGGCTCAGCCGCGAGCTGTTCGAGCGCGGCATGGACATCATGCGCGTCGACATGTGCTACCTGGAGATCGTGCCCGGCGCGTGGGAGTGAGGCGCGCTACCACCAGCCGAGCCGTTGGGCGGTTCTTACGCAGCGAGCCCGAGGTCGAGTTCGAGCCAGTCCTCACGGGCGAGGAGTTCGCTGCGCCACTTGAGCGCGTATCGCAGGCAGTTGGAGCAGCGTTTGTGGGTGCATCCGGGCAGCGGTGGGGTGTACCGCGCGTTGTAGCTCCAGGCCATCGAGTCGGCTGATGTGAGCAGCCTGCCGTAGCGCGCGATGCCGGCCTTCTTGACCCCGAAGCCGTGGGTGCGGATTCCCGCTTGCTGGAGCATCAGCATGATCTGCCCGATCTCGGCGGTGCTTTGCCGGCGGCAGACCGAGCCGACGCCAACTATGGGAGCCTCGGTCAGGTTCACCCCGGCCGCCTGGTAGAGCTCGATGCAGAGCAGGTAGTCCTGCAGTGTCCAGCCTTGAAGGACAGGAATGTAGGGGAGCTCGGGGGCGCGGTTGCGTAGCTCAACTGGCGGAGGGCCGGTATTCCTCGGGTCCTGAATGCCTCGATGGCCATCGAGACTCACGCAAATTCTGAGGACCCAGCTCACTGGGACCTTGATCAGCTCGTCCACCCCAACCCCGAGTACCGCGGGGCTGACCCGACCACGAGGCTCAGTGTGTGGTGCCTTCAGCCCACATGCCGATCGGCGCCTCCTGGGCTTCTTCCTTCCACACATATTTTTCGGGCGGCCCTTCTTCAAGGGCCTTGTGGTGTTCGGAATAGATGACCGTTTCAGCCTTCGAAAACCAGTAGGTGATGCTTCCGCCGAGGGGCAGGAAGGTCAGGTAGTAGGTGGTTCCGGAGGTGACCGGAACACTCAGGCCGCCGACTTTCCCGATCGCATTCAGGCCCAGAGTCCCCGTGATGGTCCCCTGGCCCAGGACCCTCCCCGGTTTCCCGCCGACTGATTCCTGAATCCCCAGTATTAATGAGGTCTCCGATGGCGCATACTTGTAGCCGCCGGCTTCGAAGTAGAGCGTTTCGACGGTCCCGGATTTCAGCGCCGTGAACTTCAGCGGCGTCACTTCTTCGGCCTTCGCGTCCCCACCGTTCTCGTGAGCCACCTTGACGCCCATCAGCAGGGCAGGTTCACCCGGCGGCGGAGGCGGTGCAGCCGCGACGACCGCAGAGCTCGCGGATGTGGCAGTCGTGGGGCCTGAGGCGTTCGTTGCCGTGACGCTCAAACGAACCGTCCCCCCGACATTGGCCGATGTCAACGCGAACGTGGAGCCCGTCGCACCGGCCGCTTTGACACACCCTTCGCCCAGCGCATTGCAGTCCTGCCATTGGTAGGAGTAGGAGGTCGGGGCACCTGACCAGGTGCCCGTCGAACCCGTCAGCGTCTGCCCTTCAACGGCGGAGCCAGTGATCGCCGGCAGGACCGTGTTCACCGGTGGTGGCGGTGGTGGGGGTGGCGGGGGAGCCGCGACGACGAGCGCCGTCGGCGAGGAGGTAGCTTCGCCCATCCCGCCCTCATTGGTGGCGCTGACCGCGAGACGTATCGTCCACCCGACGTCGCTCGCCGTGAGTTTGTAGGCCAACCCGGTCGCGCCGCTCACACCCAGACACCCTTCGCCCAGCGCATTGCAGTCCTGCCATTGGTAGGAGTAGGAGGTCGGGGCACCTGACCAGGTGCCTATCGAACCCGTCAGCGTCTGGCCTTCAACGGCGGAGCCAGTGATCGCCGGCAGGACCGTGTTCACCGGCGCGGGAGGCGGCGGCGGAGGCGGTGCAGCCGCGACGACCGCAGAGCTCGCGGATGTGGCAGTCGTGGGGCCTGAGGCGTTCGTTGCCGTGACGCTCAAACGAACCGTCCCCCCGACATTGGCCGATGTCAACGCGAACGTGGAGCCCGTCGCACCGGCCGCTTTGACACACCCTTCGCCCAGCGCATTGCAGTCCTGCCATTGGTAGGAGTAGGAGGTCGGGGCACCTGACCAGGTGCCCGTCGAACCCGTCAGCGTCTGCCCTTCAACGGCGGAGCCAGTGATCGCCGGCAGGACCGTGTTCACCGGTGGTGGCGGTGGCGGTGGTGGGGGTGGTGGGGGTGGCGGGGGTGGCGGCGGAGCCGCGACGACGAGCGCCGTCGGCGAGGAGGTAGCTTCGCCCATCCCGCCCTCATTGGTGGCGCTGACCGCGAGACGTATCGTCCACCCGACGTCGCTCGCCGTGAGTTTGTAGGCCAACCCGGTCGCGCCGCTCACACCCAGACACCCTTCGCCCAGCGCATTGCAGTCCTGCCATTGGTAGGAGTAGGAGGTCGGGGCACCTGACCAGGTGCCTATCGAACCCGTCAGCGTCTGGCCTTCAACGGCGGAGCCAGTGATCGCCGGCAGGACCGTGTTCACCGGCGCGGGAGGCGGCGGCGGAGGCGGTGAGCTGCCCGTGGTCACATAGACCGAGCCGGGACAGTCTTTGTAGCTGGCGCCCGTTTTCCAGGTCGTCGCCAGTGCAGCCATGCCGGTCTGCGAGCTCGTCTCGCTTTTGCATGCCCCGCCCGGATGATCCCGGTAATGGATTGACCCCCCCTCGCCCATGATGGCCAGCCAGTAGGCCGTCCCCGAGGTGAGAAGCACGTGGGCAATTGGCACCGAGGCCCAGGTGCCGGCGGCCGTCGCTTTGGCGGAGCCCGTGCTCAACAGGGTCCCCGGGTGCGAGCCGGTGTTGCTATAGATGCCCACGACAACCGTTTTCGCCGCGTTGGATGCGGCGATGTACAGGTAGGCCGTTTCGGCCGTGCCCGATGCGGTCGCCGTCTGGCTGAATGCTTCGGCTTCCCCGGCCGACTCGGTGTCCGTCTGGGATTCGACCGTGGAGCTTCCGGCGAGCCTTGTTTCAGCCGCCATCGCCGGCGAGCAGAAGGCGAGGATGGAGAGCAGAACCGCCCCGCCCATCCATAGAAAGCACCGCCCCATTCTTGGAATCCATATCAGGTCGGCAAGACATCTGTCAGACCCAATCGGAATACCCCCGCAATATGCGGGATATGCGACTGCGCAGCGCGTCAGGGAAGTCGGCTGGGGCTGAGGCCCGTCAGCCGGAGGCACTCGCGGCGCGAGGTGCGCCTCGACGCGTCGCGTCGGGTCGCGGAAGCGCGCGACCGCCGCCTGAACGGCGCGCGGCCTCGGCTCGGCCTTGCTCCGCTGACCCATAGCAGTCGCCCGATTTCTTCGCTGTAACGGTGAACCGCCTCGACGTACTCGCTGACGCCGGTGCGCCAGCCGTGGGAAATGAACAACGGCACCTCGACCTTCGCGAGCCACGAAGTCTCGTGCGTGCCGAGCAGGAACTTCACCGCCGCGGCCGCGCGCTGGGCGCGACCGAGGACGGGTGTTGCGTCTGCGCAAGGAGAATCGTGGCCATTGGGAGCGGCCCTCCTTCCTAACGTTGGGTGTTCGGGCGAGCCAGCGGGGCGCTGGCCGTAGCTATGAGGCGCTTCGCCGGGCGCTGCGGCGCGGGTCGGCTAGCCGCACGTCTGGACGCTCACGCCCCCGCTGCGTGAGGAACCGGTGCCAAGTCCGGTCGCGCAATTGACCCCCTGGGGGCCGCCGGGGAGCGCGGTATCCGCTCCTCGTGGAGCCGGAGCCGGCGCAGGGGGACATGGCGCGTGGGGGCGGTCAGGCGCGGGAGGCGGCGTAGCGGGCGTAGTCTGATCCCGCTGCTCTGGCCCAGCCTGCCGCGTTTTCGTCGCTGAGGCCGAGCATTTCGGCGAGGACTGGCGCCGGGACTTCTTGTGCCAGTGACAGCAAGGCGCTAGCTCTCGATTCCATGCTCGGGATGCCGAGCTTCTTGAGGCGACGTCGTAGGCGCTCGCTGTCGAGGTGCTGCCCGACGACCTTTCCGGGGAACAGCCAAGACGTTCTTGTTGCGCCTGTGACGGCTCCCCCGTGGGGTTCTCTGACGAGCGCGCAGAGCAGGTGCGCGACTGGCTGCACCATCGCGATCGGCTCCTTGCCGAGACGCAACAGCACTCCCCGCTCGGCGGTTTGAACGTCGTCGAGTCGCAGCCGCGCGATGCGCGTGATTGGCTGGCCGTAGATCATCACGAGTAGACCGGCGACACGATCGCGAGAGTCCAGCGAACTCTCGTGAATGAGTCGATCGATCACGGCTCGGCGATGGGCTTCCTCAAGATGTTGACGAGCGGGTGCCGGGTCGGCTCGCGGGATGGTGACCTTGGCGATCACCCTGTTCTTGACTGACCATCTCAGGAAGCTCGTCACCCGGACCCGCGTCGTCTTGTTAGTTGCGAACCAGTCCTCGACGTGGCTTTGTCCGCAGTCGGCGAGCTGGAGATCCTGGCCGCGCAGCCATTCGACGAACGCGATCGACTGGCTGACCTGTGACCGCGAGTAGTAGATCGATCGGCTCGTAAGCTTCCCGCTTCGCCGTCGGTAGTTCAGGTCGTTCACGAGGTGCCAGTGAGCCCACGCCTTCAGGTGCCGGGCGATTCCTCGCTGCGCGACACTGTCGCGGTCTGCTTCTCAAGCCAGCATCCAAAGCGAAACAGCGGGGCGTCTCGTGGCGGTAGCGCACCGTGGACGACCAGCGCTGAGCGCAGGTGCTCAATCGCCTGGCTCTCCCCGAGCGCGTCGAGAGCCTCGTGTTCAAGCGGGCAGCGGCCGGCGAGGATCTCGATCAGCACCCCGTAAGCGCCGCGGCGGCTCATCCAGCGCAGCGTCGAGCGTGGCTGACGCGTCGCGATGAGCGCGGCGAGGTAGGCATCCAGCTTCACCGCTACGTCGGGGACGGCGTTTTCGATGTGCGGTCCTAGCGCGTGTCGCACGCTGCACCTAGCGCAGAGGTGATCCTTGTAGAGGCGGTCTTCCACGCCACAGTCACGGCAGATATGCTCGCTTTTGATCCCCGCGCAGATCTCACATACGCCGACGAAGCCCGCCAGACGAGTCAGGCGCCGTGACTGCCCGCGACGTGAACAGACGCCCTTACTTTCCAGATCCTTGTGCCGGCAGAGCGCGCACTGCGGCTGCCCGTTGACATAGTTGTTGATCGTTCTCACTCGCCCACAGTCAAGGCAGCATCCTTTCAGGCGCGTACGCAGGCAGCTTCGACAGATCGCCCGTGCTGTGCCCGCTCTCAAACACGGCCTGGATCGTTCACATACTCGACAGATATCGACCGGCTCGACGTAGCAACGCTCGCAAATCTTGCGATCACTACGGCGGCCATTCACCAGCAGCCCATCCTTGCCGCACACGTCGCAGCGCTTGAGCCTGCCCGGTATCTCGCCACGACGCGAGGCAGAGTGATAACAGAGGCCGCAGAGATCCGGAAAGACCATCAGCGGCACGTCGAGCGATCGGCCTGATGTGGCCACAGCGCCCGCACTCGCGCGGCACGCGCTTCTTCTTACCCACGGTCGCGGTCGTGCGGGCCGAGACGGATACGAGCAGGCTTTGGGCGGAGATTCACATCCACACCCGCCGCCGCGGCAGCTCGACGCTCAGCCAACATCGGAGCGCTGCGCTCGACCGGCCTGATCAACTCGGTCGGGGTGCAGTCCAGCAGCTCGCAGAGCGCCATCAGCACCCGCAGGTTCAGACGCTCAGGCTTCCCCGTCAAAAGCCGGTAGACCTGGCTATCGGACAGCCGGATGCCGTAGCTCTCCAAATGCGGGCTGAGCTGCGCGGCGGTGTAGATGCCACGGTCGGCGAGCAACGCCCGCAGACGCCACTCGTAATCAAGCTTTGGTGCCACTGGCTGCCTCCTCCATCTGGCGCTTCAAAGCGCGTTGCATCGCGTCGTGCTTGAAATCCGAGCTGACGCCGGTGTAGATCGCGGTCGTTGACGCATAACGATGACCAACCTGATGCTGAACGAACAGGTCATCCCAACCGTCCTCGATCAGATGGGTGACGTAGCTGTGGCGCAAACAGTGAGTGCCCAGCTGTGTCGGCAGCCCGAGTTCGTCGCGCAAACAAGCAAACCGCGAATTGATGTACTTCGTCGAAACGCGACCACCGCGCTCCGTGAGAAACAACGCGGATGACTCGAAGCTGTAAGCCGGGCGAACGTCGCTCACGAACTGCTCGAGGACCTCAGCGGCCCAGTCGAAGACAGTCAGGACCTCCCGTCGTCGTGGTCCGCTGCCATTCGCGCCCTTGCCATAACGCACAGTCAGCGCACCGAACCGCCCAAAAGACGGCCTGTTGGGGTTCGGTCCGAAATCGGCGACATCGACCATCGTTACCTCCGTGCGTCGCAGCCCGTAGGCATACATGGTCTTGAAGATCGTCGCGTCACGAAACGCGGCAAGTGAACCCTTGCGACGCAACGCGCGCCGGCCGCTCACACGGCCGTCGCAGAACTCAAAAAACGCAGCCAGCTCCCCGCGAGTAAACGGACGATTACCCTCGGGGTCACCTTCGTAGTCATAGAGATGGCGAACGAGATTCAGGTCATCGAAGACCTGCTGAGGAGCCCGGCCGAACTCCTGCACACAAACGGCAGCCCACGGATACCGGGCGTCAAGCAGGAAGTCGAGAAATCCACGCAAGCTGCCCTGGTAGCTGCGGACCGTCGACCGTGCCAGCCCAGTGACGAACCTATCCTCAAACCATTCATCCATCGCCTCCGCGGTCCACTCCCACGGCCACAAACCAAGGTGCTTCTGGGCTCTTCGCACGGTCCACTCGCGGCCTTTCGACGTGCGATTATCCAAACCACGCGCCTTCTGCTGGTTATGCCAGCCCCGCAGCACAGCATCGAAGACCGCCTCCTCCAAGCGCAACGGCCGGACCCCGTCAAACAGCCGGTCAAGCGCACGCGACCCGTCGACCGCCGCATCAACGTCCGCTTGCCCGAGGTCTGGATAGGTCGTCATCTGATGCCAGTATTCTGCATCAGATGACGACGCACGGGTCTGGGCCTCCACCACACTTCCCGCTCTTTCCGAGGTTTTCCGTCCTACCCACACACCTCGACGCAACCCCCGTGACCGCCACGAACGCGCAGCCACCGACAAAGAGCAAGCTCATCAGAAGGAATAAATCGCGCTTTACAGCAGAACAGTCGATGTCTACACCGACTGAGCAACACACGAGTACTTTGCCGGCACGATCACCCCCACGGCCAACCAGCCACAGACGACGGTCGATGTGCTTGACCGCCGCAGTGGCTCTCCTCCTCACCATGACGTGCGCCGCAGCACATGGCGAGACACCGATCACCGCCCAGGCGGTGGCCGACGACGGTGCGTTCCTTCCCTACGCCCCTCCGCCGGCGCAGCTCGGCGGCCTCTGCTTGGTTGATACAGGCGTGAACGTCAATCCCGACACCGAAGGCGTCGTGGTCGATCGAACCGCGATCGACGGCGGCTCGGGCGATGACGTATCCCCCACCCTGCACGGCACAGTGCTCGCGATGATGGCCGGAGCGCCCGCGAACGGCTGGGGGATGGTCGGGACCGCTCCGAGGTCCATCCAGATCGTCTCGGTGCGAATCCTTCGAGCCGGGGCAGACGACATTTCCCTTCAGCTCCTACGCCGCGGGCATCACCGAATGCGTGCAGCTACGCCAGCGATACGACATCAGGGTCATCAACCTCTCGCTTGGTGATTCCGAAGTACCGTCGGGCAAGAACTACGAAGCGCTCGTCAATGCCGTTGAAAAGGCCAACAACCGTGGCGTTGCGATCGTAGCCGCGGCGGGCAACGATGACGGTGGCCCGGTGGAGTACCCGGCGGCGTACCCAGCTGTGCTGTCGGTCGGTGCCAGCGACACTCAGGGCGGCGCGTTCTGCTCGTTCTCCAACCGCGGAGAAGGTCTGCGCCTGATCGCGCCCGGATGCGATCTCGACGGAGCCGACCCGACCAGCGGCGAACCCGACTACAACTACTGGCAGGGCACCAGCGAGTCCTCGGTCATCGCGGCGTCCGCGCTCACCGCCCTGGAGTCCTACCGGCCAGAACTCTCACCCCAGGCCGCGGAGGAAGAGTTGACCGGGGGTGACGGTGGCGTGCTGGACATCGCGGGGGCGTTTCGCAACGCGGGTCTGGGAGCAATCGTGGCTGCAGGCGAAGCCGCAGAGCCCGGCGTGCAGCCTGCCGGGAGCTCGAATCCAGCGATACCTCCGCAGAGCGTGACACCATCAGGCTCGATGACGCTCACCGCCCCATTCCAACGGCCGAGGGCACGGCTCAAGCGGTTCAAAGGACGGCTCGTGCTCGTGCTGAGGGGTCGCCCCGGCGAAGCCCAAGCCCAAGTGCGCTACCTCGGACGTCGGGGCCGTGCCCGGCATCTGAGCGTCCTACGCACGCTTCACGGCGCGTTCACGGATCTCACCGTGCCGGCGTCGGGGGTCATCGAGGTCTCCGTGCGCTACACCGACCCGTATGACATACAGCGCGCGAGCCCGTGGACAACGCTGAAGCTGCCACAGGCCACCGCCAAGACCGCGAAGGGCAGGCACAGCCGATGAGGCGTCGAGGCGTCGTGCTCGCGTTCGTTCTTGGGAGCCTTGCGGGCCTGTCGCCGTCGAGCGCGCTGGCGGCGACAGGCAGCTATGAAGTGAGCGCCTGCAACTACGCGCCCGAAGCCGTCAACAACTCGTGGACCAGGGCAACGACCGATCCATCGCAGCCCTCGCACTTCGCCGAGCACGCCAACTGTCCCTACGAACATGGGAGCACCGGCGGTAGCGTGGACCAAGAAGGTGGCCTGTCCACGACCGACGCGCTCGGACTCTCAAGTGGCGCCCCGCCGGGGACAAGCGCCGGCTGGACTTTCACGGCGCCAACCGGGACGACGATTACCGGCATCACCTAGGAACGTTACATCGGCCATCAATCGGACCCTGACAATTACTGGTCCCCGGCACTCCGTGCCGACGGGACCATCGTGCCCGGTGAAACCTGCCTGGACTCCGTGCAAAACGGCGAGTCCTGCTTCGTGGGCGGGCCACCCGGCGAGGGAGGCGAACCAGCGAGTATCACCGGCCTCTCAGCACACCAACTCTCCCTCGACATCGTATGCCAGGCGCCTACGGGGGAGGAATGCGTCACTGGCGCCACATTGCATGAAGTGTGGGCGGCGATGTACGGCGCGAGGGTGACGCTTTTCGACCCAGCGCCGCCAACCCTCAGCCCGCCCTCGGGCTCCTTGTGGGGACCAGGCGAAGCCGGCGGCTTCCACAAGGGGACAGAGAGCGTCACGACCTCAGCGCATGATGTCGGCGGCGGGGTGCAGAGCATTGTCTTGGCCGCCGACGGGCAGCCCGTCGAGACATACGACGCCTCGCGCAACTTCACGCTGGCCCAACCCTGCCCCTCGTCCACGGGAGCACAGACGTTGACGCTGCCCACCACCGAGCTTTCCGACGGCACGCACACGCTCACGCTCGTCGCCACCGACGCGGCGGGCAATCAGTCAACGATCGCCTCCGAGCAGATCACGGTCGACAACAACCCGCCGCCAGCGCCCGTCGGCCTCGCGGCGACGGCCACGCAGGTCGGAGGCTCCACGTTCACCGCGACTTGGACCGATCCATCAGGGCAGGTCGCGCCGACCACGGCCGCGACCTATCAGGTCTGTCCCGCAAGCGGCTCGGGGTCCCGCAGCGCGCCCGCGGCGGCGCCAGCGGCCGGACCGGCAACGGTGACGGTGCCTGGCCCTGGAAGCTGGAGCCTCGCCGTGTGGCTGACCAACGCGGCAGGCAACGGCACGTCCGCCAACGCGGCGCACACGACCCTCACGGTCCCGGCTGGCAGCTCGGGCGGCAACGGATCGGGTGGCTCAGGCGGCGGCTCCGGCGATGGCGACGGCTCTCCGACCCCAAAGGCGACGATCCACCTCGGCGAGACGCTGCGCGGGCGGGAGCTCCTCGTGCATGTGAGCGGGCCTGCGACCGGAGAGGTCCGCGTGAGCTTCACGGGCGTCCTTGGAGGCCGGACGGTCGCCTGGGGCGCGAAGACCGTGGCGCTCAAGCACGGGCGGCTGACGGCGACCTTCAAGCTCGGTCCCCGCACCGCGGCGCACGCCACGATCCACGTCAGCGCGAGGCTCGATCACCAGCTCGCGGTCACGAGCACGCTTCACCGCCACGCATCCCACCACGCAGGCGACACCCGCAAGCCCAAGTCGAAGCGATAGCTTCCCGCGGTGCCCCACCCCACACGTTCCTATATCGCCTACGTCGACGACTCGGGCAACGAGAACATCGGGTGGATGTGGACGGCGTTGGCGCTGCCGTTCGATCTCTGGAGCGAGTACCTGCGTCGCTGGCTGGCGTTTCGCCACTGGCTATATCGCCAACACGGGGTGCCGGCCAACTTCGAGCTTCACTCCCAGGTGTGGCTCGCCGTCGAGCCAGCCAAACACACCAGCGCAACCGGGCAACTCGCTCTCGTGCAAGATGACGACGGGGGGCTCATCGACATTCTCGGACGAAGTAGAACACGGCGCCGAGCGCGCTTTGAGGTATTCGAGAAGGGCCTGAAGACAATCGGGACATTCACCGACGCCCGCCTGTTCACCGTCGGGAGCCCGAGCACGAGCGGCGCGGCGAAGCTCGCCCTCTACGACGATCTGCTGTGCTTCGTGGAGGACTTCCTCGCCAGCGAAGGCAGCCATGCGACCTTCATCGTCGACGGGGCACACGACAGTGGAGGTCATCTGCGCTCAGCGCACCGTGCCCTGCTCATCAAGCACCGCCGGATCGTGGAGGATGCCGGGCTGCGCCGCTCATCCGACAGCCAGCTTCTGCAGGCAGCCGACTGCTGCGCGCACGCGGCCTTCCAGAGTGTTCAGAACAAGGCCAGCCTGGACGAGAAGTTCAGACGCCAGTACGAGACCACGATGTCGCGATTGATCGCCCGGCCGTTCGGCGTCGAGGACGGGCGGTGTATCCGGGGGCTCGACTACGCGGGCGACACGACCAACTGCCCGAGCGAGCGAATCAGGACCCGCCCTTAAAAACACAAGCCCCGGTCTCCCAGGGCTTGTCTCAAGACGGACCGTAGGCTCACCAGAATAGGTGTACGGCCCACAAGGAATGTAGCACTGTACGGGGACATTTTCAATCCCCTCGTCTTGTAGGCCACTCTTGCTCCCTCGGCTCCCACAAGCGGCAGCCGACGACCACGACGATCGGTTGCTCCCGTTCGTCCCGAGCGAGCATCTGCGGAATGTGATCTGAGGCGCCCGCCCGCGGCGGTGGGTGTCGCGCAAACCGCGGCTCCGTCCGAGCAGTTTAAGACCATTCATGGCATGGCTATGAACTTCTTGGAGTGTGATCGTGAGCAGGTGTTCTTGATGCCCCGGACCCGCGTGATTGGCTGCCGGAGGGGCATCTGGCGTGGTTTGTGTTGGCGTCGGTCGAGGAGATGGACCTGGGCGCGTTTTATGGCTCCTACCGCCAGGATGGGTGGGGTCGCGCGGCGTTTGAGCCGTCGATGATGGCCTGAGCTCAACCGGTCGTCGCAACGCGGTTGGCCTGTGACTCTAAAGGGAGCAAGTGACGACTGAGTTTGCTTGGGGGTGCGGCTGTCGTCGTGGAGGCTCGCCCGGAGGGCGGGCCGGAACGGCGATAGCCGCGCGCGACCGTCCGACATCCCCTCGGAGCCGGTTCGGTGGTCCTCACGCGTGGGGTGTTGCAGGCGGCGGTCAGGCCGCGGCGGTCAGGTACTCGGCGAGCGCCTCAGCCGGGGTTTTCCACCCGAGTGTCTTGCGTGGCCGACCGTTCAACACTGCCGCGACAGCCTCGAGCTCCTCGGCGCTGTGGCGAGCAAGGTCGGTGCCTCTGGGGAAGTACTGGCGCAGCAGCCCGTTGGTGTTCTCGTTGGTGCCGCGCTGCCACGGGCTTCGTGGATCACAGAAGTAGATCTGCAGACCGGTGTCGACCCGTAGTTGCACGTGCTGGGCCATCTCAATGCCCTTGTCCCAGGTCAAGGACCGCCGAAGTTGTTCGGGAAGGGTCCCGATCGTGTCAGCGATCGCATGACGAACGGCCCCGGCGCCGGCACCCGTGATCGGCGGGCCGCTCTTCACTCTTGGGTTGTTGTGACCCTCGATCGGCGGGAGATGCAACAGCATCGTGAACCGGCTTGAGCGCTCTACCAAAGTCCCGATCGCAGACCGGTCCACACCGAGGATCAAGTCGCCCTCCCAGTGACCCGGCACAGCCCGGGCATCAACCTCAGCCGGCCGCTCGCTGATCAACAGCTCGTCAGTCACGAAGCTCCGGTTGCCCTTCGACGTCCGATTTCTGGGAGCCCGCAGCGCTCGACCGGTCCGAAGACAAGCGGTCAGCTCCCGGCGCAGCGCTCCGCGGCCCTGCACATACAGCGACTGATAGATCGCCTCATGGGACACGCGCATCGATTCATCATCGGGGAAGTCCAGGCGCAACCGGGCAGAGATCTGCTCCGGGCTCCAGCACTGTCCCCAACGCCGATCCTTTCGCGGTCCCTGACGCCGCCCCCGCCATGCGATATCTGGACCAGCGACGCTCCCATCAGGCCGCTGCACCGTGCCAGAAAGCCGATCCTGCACATAAGCCCGCAGCTGCGCATTCACCGCGAGCTTCGCCGGCTTGGGACGTTGAGCGCGACGCTCAGCGTGTCTCTGGGCGGTCGAGGCTCGATATTCAACGCGGCCACGTCCGATCGCGGCATTGCGTTGCAACTCTCGGGAGATCGTCGACGGCGCACGGCCGAGCTGACGCGCGATCTCTCGCACCCCAGAACCACGCGCGAGCAGGACCGCGATCTCCTCCCGCTCGGTGAACGACAGATAACGCCCGGACACGGGCACGAGGGTGAGAGGCGACATGCCGCCACCCTTGCGGAACCACCGGACACCAATGCTCGGCAACACACCCGCCTCGACCGCAGCCTTCTCGCTTGATGCACCTCGAGCGATCGCTTCCCAGAACCGGACCCGATACTCCCACCGCCCCGCAGGCGGATGTCCACCCCAACGCGTTCCAGCTGCAGCGGCACGACTCCACGCCCGGTTCCTCCTCGGCATAGCAACTCCTCATCGTCAGGCGTTGCGACAACCAGTTGAATTCACCCCATCATCGACGGCTCAAACGCCGCGCGACCCCACCCATCCTGGCGGTAGGAGCCATAAAACGCGCCCAGGTCCATCTCCTCGACCGACGCCAACACAAACCACGCCAGATGCCCCTCCGGCAGCCAATCACGCGGGTCCGGGGCATCAAGAACACCTGCTCACGATCACACTCCAAGAAGTTCATAGCCATGCCATGAATGGTCTTTAAACTGCTCGGACGGAGCCGCGGTTTGCGCGACACCCACGACGATCGGCGAGAGCAGCGACTGCGTGAGGCCGCGCTGTCGCAATCTGAGCGAGCGGGCGTGGGCCACAAGCAGCTCCGTTGTCCGGCTGGCGAGAGTACGCGCCCGTGCGCGCCATGAAGCACAATCTGGGCGATGACGGAGCAGTGCTTCCAGCTCGTCGCCAGATGTGAGCAGCGACGACCCTGCGTGATCGAGCCACTCTTGCGCCGGTTGGTGCAGGGACAGATCACGGTGACGGCCGGCGGCCTCCCCGTCGAGGCCG
The DNA here is from genome assembly GCA_963772075.1 of uncultured Solirubrobacterales bacterium. GTDB lineage: Bacteria > Actinomycetota > Thermoleophilia > Solirubrobacterales > Solirubrobacteraceae > Palsa-744. The sequence continues at coordinate 114,288 of CAVYWG010000011.1, forward strand.
ATATGGTCGGCGCGAGCGCACCGAGCTCGATCGTTGGCTGCTCTCGGCGCTGCGCCAGGTGGAACGACGGACTCGCCTACGGGCCGAATGGAGTGCGCGGCCGGTGTCACCCACCGCTTCTTCGACTACGTACCCCCAAGGGGACCGCCCAGCGAGTTGCTAACCCCACAGGACGGCGATCGGGGCGGCGATGATTCTCTCGGCGAGCCTGTAGACGTGCGGGCCGGTATGCAGGACCACACCTGCCAGGAAGCGCTCGCCGAGCTGCTCTGCCAGCCACGTGAGGTGTCTGGCGTCCTCGCGCGCGTTCGGGGCCGCGCCGGCCTTGACCTCGATCCCCACGACCCGCTGTCCCGCGAGCTCCGCGATCAGGTCGATCTCGTGGCGACCCTCCTCGGTTCGCAGGTGGAAGAGCCGTGGACGTGAGCTCGAGATCGCAAGCTCAGGACGCAGCTGCGCGGCCACGAACGTGTCAAGCACCCGCCCGAGCATGTCACCGTCAGCGATCACGCCCTGCTCGTCAAGCCCGAGCGTCGTGGCTACCAGAGCGGCGTCGATCAGATAGCGCTTGGGGCGACGCACCAGACGCTTTAGTCGATTCGACGACCACGCCGGCACGCGCTCTGCGATCAGAAGCCCCGCCAGCAGATCCTCGTAGGCGCTCCCCGTCGCCTTGCTCACCTGTGCCGCTTCATAGATCGTCTTCTGGTCGGCCACACCCGCCGAGTTGAGCGCGTACGCCTCCAGGAAGCGCCGCAGGCGCTGCTTGTCACGGCGCCTGGTGGGGCTCTCCTCGATCTGCTCGATGTCATGAGTGAGCAGATCCTCGACATAGCTCTCGAGCCATGCTCGTCGGGCGCCCCCGGTCAGGCGCAGCGCGGGGTCGGGGAAACCGCTGCGCAGGGCAAGCTCCACGTAGTCGCGCAGGTCCGGGCACTCCGCGGGAACGCTCAGCTCCTCGCCGGCGGCGATCCTGTCGAAGAACGGCCGGCCCTGCCTGCCGATCTGCTCAGCGACCGTCATCGGGTACATCGCCACGCGCACGAGCCGGCCGGTGGCCGGCCAGACCTCGTGCTCGAGCTCGGCGCGGACCGAACCGGTGACGTAGAAGCGATTGGCGTGATGGTCCGCTTCGACCGCGCGCCTGACCGCGCCCAGCACGCCCGGCACGCGCTGCCACTCGTCGAGCAGCACGGGCTCCGCAAGACCACGAAGCGCGGCATCGGGATCGGCCTCGAACGCCGCCGCCCGCAGGCGCCTGTCGAGCCTAATCACCGTGGCCGCACGCCGCGTCAGCGTTGTCGTCTTGCCGGCCGTGCGCGGCCCGACCACGAGCACAGCCGGCAACTGACCGAGCAGCTCGTCCAGCAGCGGATCAACGAGGCGCCGCCGATATGGCACCACTGCGGCACTAGCCATCTAACGCACAAGATCCTAGCCGCCACACACGTTGAATCATAGCCCTTTGCGCCGCAGGAGCGACCAACCCCTCAAGCGCTGAAGGTCTGCTGGGGGATCAGCGTCGCACGCAACCGATCACGAACAGCTCGCGATCTTTGCCGCAGCCATGAGCCCCTGTCGACGAGCCGCAGCGCACTGCGAGTCGCGCAACTAGCTGTCGATCACCGCCACCGCAAACCGCCGCGCCCACCGGCCCTCCTTGCGACCAATTTGCGACCACGATCCCCCGGAGACCTACGGCGAGACGCGGCAAGACACGGCGAGGCAGCCCTCCGAGATATAGCCTCAGCCCCTGAGACACAGCCTCTTCGCCACGATTCCCCAGCGAAATCAGGCGAGCAACGGCGAGAAAAGGAAGCGGCGGACGAGGTTCGAACTCGCGACCTCAAGCTTGGGAAGCTTGCGCTCTACCAACTGAGCTACCACCGCACTCAAGGCCCAATATTACGCCCCTGGAGGTGGAGCCGCCCGTTACCGGCGCCACCTCCGCAACACACCGGCGGCACGGCTCGCCGGCAGCCCGCCTCCGCCACCTCCACCCCACCGGCCCGCGGCCGATGGCCGCCCTCTACCCTTCGGTGCTCGTGAAACGACTGCTCCTACCCGCCCTCGCCTCGCTGCTCGGCGCCGCCTTCCTCGGTCTGCTGATCTACGGCGTCAGCCACGAGGCGCCCAACCGCACCATCGATCAGGCGCTGGCCGACGGCCAGCAGCCGCTCGCCCCGCATGCCGCTGAGACCCTGCCCGTCCTCACCGGGCGCGGCGAGAGCTCGCTCGCCGCCTACCGCGGCCGGGTCGTGGTGCTGCAACTTCTGGGCTTCGTGGTGCCCACCCTGCAGGGCCGAGGCCCCTGCGATGGAGCGGCTGCAGCGCCAACTCGAACGCCACCACGCGACCGTGCTCGGGGTCGCCGACAACGATGTGGCCGCCGAAGCGCTCGAATTCATTCGCGAACACCACCTCACCTACCCCAGTCTGCGCGACGCCGGCGGGGAATACGCAAGCTCGTTCGGCACCGTCGAGCTACCTGAGAGCTTCCTCATCAACCCCACGGGGCACATCACCGCCGACGTGCGCAGCGAGATCGAAGCGCCGTTCGTGCAGAAAGCCGTCCACCTCGCGGAGAGCCAATGAAGGCGATCCTGCTGCTTGTGGCGCTCCACGCGGCCGCCGTCGCACCCGCCGCCGCACCGGCCCCGGGGGCCAAGACGACGCTGCCCGCCGTGGAAAGCCAGGCGATGTGCGTCACCTGCAAAATCCCTCTCACCGTCGCCCAGTCGCCGCAGGCCGACCGCGAGCGCGCCTTCATCCAGCGCCTGATCGACGATCGGCTCACCGACGCGCAGATCAAGCAGGCGCTGGTGCGCGAATACGGGCCGACGGTGCTCGCCCTGCCCAGCACGCACGGGTTCGACCTCGTGGTCTACCTCGTCCCCGCCGTCGTGGTGCTGGCGCTGCTCGGCCTGCTCGCACTGCTGCTGCCCCGCTGGCGGCGCCGTGCGCGCGCCGGGACGGGCACTGGAGGGGCCGGCTCCCCTCCCGCGCTCAGCCCCTCCGACGAGGCCCGGCTGGACGCGGACATCGCGCGCTTCGACTAGCGGCCCCATCTCGGTAGACCCGCACAGTGGACACGGTCGACGGCCTTGGCCCTCCGCGACCGGCCACTGCGAGGGGCGACGGGTCCAGCACGCCTACATCTCCCGCGGCGCGCCGACCCCCAGGAGGTCCTCCAAGCAGCGCGCGATCGTGCCGCGTGCGGCAACGCTCAGCGCGATCCGCTGGCGCTCCACCGCCTCCGGTTCGGCGCCCACGACGCGGCAGTCGCGGTAGAACGCCGTGAAGTCCTGGGCGACCTGCAGCGCATATGCCGCGATCCGGTGTGGCGCGCGGCGCTGCGCCGCCTCCGCCACTTCGCCGGGGAACTCCAGCAGCCGCTTGATCAGGGCGCGCTCGGAGGGGTGCAGGGGCATCGTCCCCGCCCACCACCTCCTCCGCGGCCTGCTTGCCGTACGCCGCTGCGGCCTGCTCGCTGTTTACCACTGCGCCCACAGCTGTCGTTCCCGGCGGCCCGCCGGCGCCCGCCTGCTCCAGTGCCGCCGCCACCCGCTCGATGCCGGCCTTCGTCAACATCGAGGCGATCCGTGCGTGCGCGTACTGCACGTAGTACACCGGGTTCTCGCTGCTCTGCGCGCGCGCGAGGTCGAGGTCGAGGTCGATCGTGGTGTCGTGCGAGCGCGATAGCAGGTACCAGCGGGCGGCGTCCACTCCAATCTCCCCTATGAGGTCGTCGAGCGTCACGAACTCGCCCGCACGCTTTGACATCTGTGTGCGCTCGCCGCGGCGCACGAGGTGCACCAGCTGCATGATCAGCATCTCCAGGTGCCCGGGGTCGCCTCCCAGCGCCTCGTACGCCGCCTTCATCCGCGCCACATACCCGTGGTGGTCGGCGCCCCACACGTCGATCTGGCGCTCGTACCCGCGCTCGCGCTTGTCCTGGTGGTAGGCGATGTCCGAGGCGAAGTAGGTGTGCTCCCCACTGGAGCGCACCAGCACCCGGTCCTTGTCGTCGCCGAACTCTGTCGTACGCAGCCACAGCGCGCCCTCGCTGCGGTAGGTGTGACCCTCGGCCTCCAGCAGCGCAAGCGCGTGCTCCACCCGGCTCGGGCTCCCTTCGTGCAGCTCGCTCTCGTATTGCCAGTGGTCGAAGTCGTGCACCCCGAAGCCTTCCAGTGAGGCGCGCATCCGCTGCACCATTAGGTCCACCGCCGCCTTCCCCAGCTGCGTCGGCTGGGTCGTGGCGGCCCCCTCCAGACGCTCGGCCAGCTCCCCGACGTACTCCCCTTTGTAGCCATCCTCGGGCACCTGTTTGCCGTTGGCCAGCGCGAGGATCGACTCGCCCAGCTTGGCCACCTGCGAGCCGGCGTCGTTGACGTAGAACTCGCGCATCACCTCGTGCCCGTGCAGCGCCAGCAGCCGCGCCAGCGCGTCCCCATACGCCGCGTTGCGTGCGTGGCCCACGTGCATCGGGCCCGTCGGGTTGGCACTCACGAACTCGACGAGGATCCGTTCGCCGCGCCGCGCGCCGCCGGCACCGTAGCTCTCGCCGGCCTGCAGCATCGCCGCCAGCGCCCGCCGCAACCAGCGATCGGCCATGAACAGGTTCACGAAGCCCGGCCCCGCGACCTCGAAGTGCTCGATCTCCTCTCCCACCAGCTCCACCAGCTCCGCCCCCAAGCGCTGCGCCGTCTCGCGGGGAGGGACGCCCAGCCGCGGGGCCAGCAGCAGCGCGGCGTTGGTCGAGTAGTCGCCGAAGTTCGCCTTCGGGGGGCGCTCGAGCGTCACTCCGTCGGGCTCGCGGCCGCCCTCGCCGCCCGCCGAACGGGGGATGTTCGCCGAAGGCGAGTGCTCCCGCTTCGGCAAGTCCCGCCGCCGCCGCGAGCACCGCCTCGCGCAGGCCATCCAGCGGCGTGTGTTGGCCGAAACGGGGATTCCCGCCGGAGGCGGGTGTCTCCCGGCTTCGGTCGCTCGAGATCGGGGCTCTTTGGGTAGGTCGGTCATCTCAATAGTGGTAGGGCTCGCCCGCGAGGATCTTATGCGCGCGGTAGAGCTGCTCTAGCAATACCACCCACGCGAGCTGATGGGGCAGCGTCATCGCGCCCAACGACAGGCGGTGGTCGACCCGCTGCAGCGGCGGCGGGCCAAGGGGCCCCCGATCACGAACGTCACGTCGGTGCCCGCTTGGCGGCGCTCCTCCACGAAGGCGCTGAAGGCGATGCTGTCGTACGCGACCCCTTCGGCGGCCAGCAGCGACACGAACGCCCCCCGCGGGATGCGCCGCGCCACTGCCTCAGCCGCGCGCACCTCCACCAGCTCCAGCTTCACATAACGGGAGAGCAGCCGGCTGTAGTGGGCCACGTCGTCGGCGAACGGCGGCCGCGCTCGGGCCTCGCCCAGGACGGTCACCAACACCGGCTGTCCACGGTCTCCCGCACGGGTTGCGATACTAGCCCTGTGAACGACGACGACCCAGGCGCCGAGCGCCACATAAACATCCACCTCTCCCCCGAGATCATGGGGGGCGTATACGCCAACTTCGCCAACGTCAGCCACTCCGACTACGAGTTCACGGTGACCTTCGCGCGCGTCGACCACGAGGTCGAAGCCGAAGAGGTCCCCGGCGTGGTCGTCTCACGCGTCAATCTCTCGCCGCGCTTCATGCGCGAGCTGATCGACGCGATGGAGGACAACTACTCCAAGTGGCGCACCCGCGAGGGCATCAAGAACCTGCCCGAGTACGGGGGGAGCGGAAGCGGGAGACGGCGAGGAGGCCTGAGTCGCCGGGCGCGGAACCGCCGCACATGCGCGAGGCTCCTACCCTGCAACGATGAAGGTCGCGATCGTCTCTGACATCCACGGTAACCGGCACGCCTTCGAGGCGGTGCTTGAGGCCGTCGCCGCGAGCGACGCCGCCGAGCTGTGGTGCCTCGGCGACCTCGTTGGCTACGGCGGCGACCCGGACGCCTGTGTGGCGCTGGCACGCGAGCACGCCGCGGTGTGCCTCGCCGGCAACCACGACCTCGCCGCGATCGGCGAGCTACCGCTGGCGGACTTCTCGCGCGGCGCCAGCCTCGCGCTGCAGTGGACGCAGGAGGTGCTCGCGCCTGAGAGCCGCTCGTTTCTCGCCGGACTGCGCTCGAGGGTCACGAGGGTCCCGTCGGGCTCTACCACGCCAGCCCGCGCGATCCAGTGTGGGAGTACGTGCTCTCGACGCTGCTCGCCGAACTCTGCCTCGATCGGCTGCGCGAGCGGGTTGGCTTGATCGGACACTCGCACGTCGCGCTCTCGTTCGGACGCGTCCCCGGCAAGCTCGCCAGCGGCGGGCCCCACCGCGGGGGAACCGAGCTTGACCTCGGCGACGGCGAGTGGCTGCTCAACCCCGGCAGCGTCGGTCAACCCCGCGACGGCGACCCACGCGCGGCGTGGCTGATGCTCGATCTCGAGGAGTGGGCCGCCTCCTATCAGCGTACCCCCTACGACGTCGCCGGCGCCTCGGCCGCGATCCGCGCCGCGCGCCTACCTGACTCGCTTGCCGAGCGGCTGGAGTACGGTCAATGACGGTGCGTCGCCCAGATTCCAGCAGTGCCACCCAAGGACCTGGGGACTTCCGCCCGAGAGGTGGCCGCTCGCTCCTGCGCACGATCGTGCATCTCCTGCTCGCCGGTCTACTCGGCGCGGGCGCCGCCGTGCTCGTCTCCTGCGGCAGCTCCGGCGCGGGGCTGATCCCCTCAGAGAACGCGGGGCCGCTGGTGGCCGCCTTCCAAGCCGTTGAACGGGAAGCGTCCAAAGGCGACGGCAACTGCGGGCCCACCAAAGCGGCGCTGAGCACAACCGAACACGACTTCCAAGCGCTGCCCGCGAGCGTCAACGCCGGTCTGCGCGCCAGGCTGCGGGAGGGCATCTCGCACCTGCAGACACTGGCCCTCGAACTCTGCGCCGAACCGCTCGCCCAGACCACCACGACTGGCGAATCGACCTCCACCACCACTACTACGACTCCCCCGGCAACCACCAAAACCACACCCCCGCCCACCAGCACCACGCCACCGACCTCCACCACCACCGGGACCAGCACCGCGCCCGCCGGCACCACCCCGGGCTCCGGCAGCGAAGGCGGTACCCCGCCAGAAGTCGGCGGCAACGAAGGCAATGCCGGGGAATCCGGCGGCAGCGAAGCGGAAGAACACGCCAACAACGGCGGCGCAGGCGCCGGCCCAAGCGGGAGTGCCGGCGTAGGCGGGAGCGGGCAGTGAGCGCCACCGAGATCGCCCGGCCTGCCCCGCTGCTGGAGCGCCCCGATCAATGAGCACCGCCGAGATCGCCGGCCGCTACCGCCTGGAGAGCCGCTTGGGCTACGGCGGCATGTCCACCGTGCACCTCGCATTCGACCTCCGTTTGGAGCGCCGCGTCGCTGTGAAGCTGCTGGCCGAGCACCTCGCCGAGGATCCCACGTTCGTCTCGCGCTTCCAGCGCGAGGCGCAGGCGGCGGCGCGGCTGGTGCACCCCAACATCGTGCAGGTGTTCGACTCGGGCCTCGACGAGCGCGCCCACCAGCACTTCATCGTGATGGAGTACATCGAGGGCCAGTCGTGCGCTGAGATCCTGCGCGATGAGGGGTGGGTCGAGGTGGACCAGGCCGCCTCGATCATCGAGCAGGCGTGCGAGGGCCTGTTCTACGCCCACCGCCATGGGGTGGTGCACCGCGACGTCAAGCCCGGCAACCTGCTGCGATCGCTCGAGGGAGAGATCAAGCTCGCCGACTTCGGGATCGCCAAGGCGACCGAGCAGTCGAGCATCACCCAGGTGGGCTCGGTGCTGGGCACCGCCGCCTACCTCGCCCCCGAGCAGGCGCGCGGCGAGGAGGCCGGCCCGCCGGCGGACCTCTACGCGCTCGGCGTGGTCGCCTACCAGCTGATCTCCGGTCGCCTCCCCTACGAGGCGACCTCACTGACCGAGCTGGCGCTCAAGCAGCAGCAGGAGGAGCCGCCGCTGCTGGACACGCTGGTCGCCGCCGCCAGCCCCGAGCTCGCCGAGGCGGTGGCGATCGCACTCGCGCTCGACCCCCGCGATCGCTATCGCAACGCGCGTGAAATGGGCCGTGCGATGAGCGACGCCCAGCGCGGCATTCCGCCCGTCGAGCCCGGCGCCGACGCCCGCGAAGCTCGACCGCGTCACGCCACCGCGGCCACCAGCCTGCTCGCCGCCGGCGCCGCGGGTACGGGCGCGTCGAGGGCCTCGGGCGCCACTGGTCGCACGCGAGCGCTGACGCGCGCAGGCAACGTCGCCCCCCGCCAGCCGCGGCCGGGCCCACCCCCGCGCCAGGCCGAACCGCTCACAGCCGCGAGCACCGGGCGCGGCGCCTCGCGCGGACGACGCCTGTTCGTGACGATTTTCGCGCTGCTACTACTCGTGGTTGTGATCGTCGCGATCATCCTCGCCACCGCACCGCCCGCCACCAAGGTCACGCTACGCGAAGTCTCCTACCACGACGTCGAACAAACCTCCGCCGCGCTGCAGGAACTGGTCAAACAGAACGTCAAATAACAGGCGAGGCCCGCCTCGAGAAGAAGACGGGAGGCCTGCTTGCGCAAGCCCCCCGCTGATACCCGTCACGCTCCATCTCAGACTATCGTCTCCCCCGGCGCCGCCCCTGCGCGTAGCGCCGCGGCCACCTCCGGGAGGCGCCCAGCGAGGATCGCCCCGCGCAGGTCGGCCATCAGGCGCGCGAGGAATGTGAGGTTGTGCAGCGTCAGCAGCCGCATCCCGGTGAGCTCGCCGGCGCGCGCGAGGTAGGAGAGGTAGGCGCGCGAGAGCCCACGTGCGCAGGCAGAGCAGGGGCAGCCCTCCAGCAGCGGCTCCTCCGAGTCGCGCCCGCGGCCCTTGTGCAGGTCCAGGCGCCAGCGACTCGATGGGTCGGGTACCAGCGCGGTGCCGTGGCGGCCGAGACGGGTGGGCATCGCGCAGTCGAAGGTGTCGATCCCGAGCTCCACCCCGGCGATCAGGTCGTCGACCTCGCCGATCCCCAACAGGTGGCGGGGCAGCGCCTCGTGCGCACCGCCGAGCTCGCCCGTGGCGTAGCCCACCACCTCGTACATCTGCTCCTTCGTAGCTCCCAGCGAGCCGCCGATCGCCACGCCATCGCAGCCGCTCGCGGCGACCGTGCGCGCCGAGGCACGACGCAAATCCTCGTACACCCCACCCTGCACGATCCCCCACACGAGTTGCTGGAAGCCACCATCGCCCGCCGCGTGTGCGGCCCCGGTACCCGCCGCCGCGCGCTCGGTGTAGGCGGCGTGCCAGCTCAGGCAGCGATCCAGCCAGCGGTGGGTGCGCTCGGTGGAGCGTTCGGTGTAGGCGCGATCGACGTGGAACGGGGTGCACTCGTCGAACACGAGCGCGATGTCGGAGCGCAGCGCGGCCTGCACCTCCATCGAGCCCTCGGGCGAGAGGAAGCGCTCGCGCCCGTCCACGTAAGAGCGAAAGCGCACCCCCTCCTCCTCAATCGAGAGGATCGCGCCCTCAAGCTCGCGTCGGCCCTCGCGGCGCTGCCCACCACCACGGCTCTGCCCACCACCTCGGCCCTTGACCTCGTCCGCGACCGTGCCGTGACCCATCGAGAAAACCTGAAAGCCACCCGAGTCGGTGATCACCGGCCCCTTCCAGCCCATGAAGGCGCCGACGCCGCCAAAGCGCTCGATCAGCTCGGGGCCGGGGTTGAGCAGGAGGTGGAAGGTGTTGCCAAGCACCATCTCATACCCCAGCGCCGCCACCTCCTCCGGCAGCAGGCCTTTGACGGTGGCCTTCGTCGCCAGCGGCACGAACGCCGGCGTACGCACCTCGCCCCGGCCGGTGTGCAGCGTCGCGGCGCGCGCCCGCGACACGGGATCGCGGGCTTGGATGCTGAGAGCGGCCACCGCGGCATCCTAGGGGCAGTGGCGTAGGACCTATGGTTAGGTGATGCCCGCCTCGCCGATCCAGCCGGCCTCGCGCGGCCGACGCGCGGTGATGCCGAACCCAGCGACCTACTCGACCGGCGCGGCCGGCACCAGACAATGCTCGCCTCGCTGATCGACGTCAGCCACCTGGTCGAAGTCTCGGGCTACCCGATCCTGTTCCTGCTGGTGATGGCCGAGTCGGGCGGCGTACCGCTACCGGGCGAGACGGCGGTGATCGTCGGCGGCGTGCTGGCGAGCCGGGGCAAAATGCAGATCGAGCTGGTGATCGCGGTGGCCGCGGTGGCCGCGATCGTGGGTGACAACATCGGCTACCAGATCGGCCGCAAGGGGGGCCGGTGGCTGCTGGCACGTCCGGGTCCCTTCCTCCGCCACCGTCTGATGGTGCTGGAGACGGGCGAGCCGTTCTTCGCGCGTCACGGGCCGAAGGCGGTGTTCTTTGGGCGCTTCATCCTCGGCCTGCGCACGTGGGCGTCATGGCTGGCGGGCGCCAACCACATGCGCTGGCGCACGTTCTTCATGTGGAACGCGCTCGGAGGTATCTGCTGGGCGACAGGCGTGGGGCTGGTCGCCTACTACGTCGGGCAGTCGGCGAGCAACGCGATCGCGACGTTCGGGATCTACGGCCTGGTGGCGGTCGTGGTGACACTCGGAGGAGTGTTCATCCTGCACCGCCGCCACCGTCGCATCCGCCAGGCGGCAGAGGCCGCCGCTAGGGAGCGTTCAGGCGCCGCAGCTGCCGCAGGGGGCGATGCGGTCGCAGACCTCCGCAAGCGCGCTTAGCTCGCCCTCGGAGAAGCGGGAAAGGAACTGCTCGCGCACAACGGCGAGATGCGTGCCGCGCGCGGCGCAGAGGCGTTCGCGGCCGAGCTCCGTAAGGCAGGCGTAGGCGCCGCGGGCGTCGTGTTCACAGGAGCAGCGCTCCAGCAGCCCCTCCTTTTCAAGCCGGTCGGCCAGGCGGGTTAGCCCGCTGCGCGAGAGCTGCGCCTGTTCGGCGAGGTCGCACATGCGCATCCGCCCGCCCGGGGACTCGACCAAGTGGTGGAGCACCTCGTAGGAGGAGAGCGGCAACCCGTGGGTGCGCTCCAGCTCGGCGTCGACCCGTTTGGCGAGCGAGGCGTGCGCCCGCTTGAGTCCACGCCAGGCGCGGAGCTCGCCCTCGCTGAGCGTCTGTCCCGCGCTCGCGCCCCCGACGTGCTCCCCCGCGCACTTTTCGCTGAGCGCCTGCGCCCCCGCGGCGAGCAGGCTCGTTGGCACTTGCGGTTCGGTATTGATGGCTGTCGCTGTGGCCATGGCACTCGGTTCGGACACGATTCCGGACCCTCCCTGCTCAATCGAACATAGCAGCAGCCACGGGCTCAATCTGATCGCGTGGCCCGCCACGCCCACCACATCGCCAACGGCTGCAGCGGCAGCCGCGCGTACAGCGCCCAGCGGGGAATGCGACCGAACTCCTCAGGATTGAGCGCCATGTGGAGGTTGGCGGGGAATACCGCGGCGAGCAGCGCGATCAGCCACAGCCCAGAGATCCGGCGCGTGGCGGGCGCCAACACGCCCAGCCCGCCCGCGATCTCGGCGACGCCGCTGACCGCGACGATCGTGTCCGCGCCAGCCCAGCGGCTCGTCCACGGGGGCACGATCTGGCGGTAGGGGCGAGGGATCACGAAGTGGTTGATGCCCGCGGCGACGAACACGACGCCGAGTAGCCGTGAGCCACGCCGAGGTCCGTGCATCGCGGTGGGGGTCACGAACTCACCGGGTCGAGCGGCGGTGGGGGTGGAAAGAATGCTCATCGGTTGAGGACTCGGGTGCGGAGGTGCCCATCATAGGATCAGCGAACGTCCCGACATCTCATCCGGCTGGGGGATGGCGAGCAGCGCGAGCACCGTGGGGGCCACGTCGGCGAGGATACCCTCGCCCCGCAACAGCCGCACGCCATCGAGCGTGACGATCAGCGGCACCGGGTTGGAGGTGTGGGCGGTGTTGGGGGAGCCGTCAGGCTGGAGCATGTGCTCCGCGTTGCCGTGGTCGGCCGTGATCAGACAGGCGCCGCCAGCGGCGAGTACCTGATCGACGACCTCGCGCAGGCAGGCGTCGACCGTCTCGATCGCGTGCACGGCGGCCGCGATCACGCCGGTGTGGCCGACCATGTCGGGGTTGGCGAAGTTGATCACCGAGAACCGAAACCCGCCGTCGGGGTGCTCGCGCCAGGCTGCCAGGAAGCGGTCGGTGACCGCGCGGGCGCTCATCTCGGGCGAGAGATCGTAGGTGGGGACGTCCCGCACCGAGGGCGCCAGCTCGCGCCGTTCGCCGTCGTAGGGCGCCTCGTCGCCACCGTTGAAGAAGTAGGTGACGTGCGCGTACTTCTCGGTCTCGGCGACGTGCAGCTGCGAGGCGCGGGCGGTGGCGAGCACCCCGGCGAGCGTCACGGCAGGACGCTGCGGGGGAAAGGCGACGGGGTAGTCCCACTCTTCCTCGTACTCGGTCAGCGTGGTGAGCTGGTCGACCGGCTCGATCCCGCGGCGCCCCTCCCAGCCGGGCAGCTGCTCCCCGCCCTCGCCAAACCCGGGCTCGGCCAGCGCGCGCGCGATCTCGCGCATGCGGTCGGGGCGGAAGTTGAAGCAGAGCACCGAGTCCCATGGCCGGATCAGAGCCTCCTCACCAACCGTTGTAGGGGCGATGAACTCGTCGGTCTCCCCCCGGTTGTAGGCGTGCTGCACGGCGCGCGCACCGGTCTCCTCGTGGTAGCGGGCGCGGCCGTGGACGAGCAGGTCGTAGGCGGCTTGAATGCGCTCCCAGCGGCGGTCGCGGTCCATCGCGTACCAGCGGCCGACGACCGAGCCGATCCGCACCCGACCGCGGGAACCAGGGGGCCACAGCTCGCTGCACCATCGTTCGAGCAGCGCGATGTGCTCGACGCCCGATTCGGGCGGGGTGTCGCGGCCGTCGGTGAAGCAGTGGATCACGAGGTCGTGCACCGAGAGGCGCCCGGCGAGCTCCAGCAGCGCCTGCAGGTGGCCGAGGCTGGAGTGCACGCCGCCGTCGGAGACCAGCCCGATCAGGTGCACACGCTCGGAGCAGGTGAGCGCGTGCACGATCGCGGGATTCTCGCTCAGCACGCCGTCGAGCACCGCATCGTTGATGCGCGTGAGATCCTGGCGGATGACGGCGCCGGCGCCGAGGTTGAGGTGGCCGACCTCGGAGTTGCCCATCTGCCCCTCGGGCAGCCCCACAGCGCGCCCGGAAGCCGTCAGCGTGGTGTGCGGGTAGGAGGCCCACAGCTCGTCGAACACCGGCGTGCGCGCCAGCGAGACGGCGTTGCCGGGGCCGGGATCGGCAAGGCCCCAGCCGTCGAGCACGATCAGGCAGGCGCAGGGCAGGGGCAGCGTCGTCAAGAGGCTGCCTGCACGATCGACGCGAACGTGTCCGCCTGCAACGAGGCTCCACCGACGAGCGCGCCGTCCACGTCGGGTAGCGCCAGCAACGAGGCGGCGTTCTCGGGGTTGACCGAGCCGCCGTAGAGGATCCGCACGCGCTCGCTGAGCTCGGCGCCGGCGCGGTCGGCGATCAGCGCGCGGACGAAGGCGACGGCGTCCTGGGCCTGCTCGGGAGTGGCGGTCTGGCCGGTGCCGATCGCCCAGATCGGCTCGTAGGCGATCGCCACCTCGGGCAGCTGCTCGTCGGCGAGGCCCGCGAGGTCGTCGCGGATCTGCTGGCGCAGCTTGCGCTCGGTGTCGCCGTCCGCGCGCTCGCTCTCGCTCTCCCCCACGCACAGGATTGGGTGCAGCCCGGCACCCAGCGCGGCCGGCAGCTTCAGCGCGAGCGCACGGTCGGTCTCGCCGAACAGGGCGCGGCGCTCGGAGTGGCCGAGTACCACGCCGTGGGCGCCGGTCTCGGCGAGCATCGGCGGGGAGATCTCACCCGTGTAGGCGCCCTCGGGCTCGGCGTGCATGTTCTGGGCGTATACCTCCACGCGCGAGCCGCGCGCGGAGTCGACCATCGCGCGCAGGTCGGTGAAGGGCACGCAGATGCCGACGTCGCACCCGCTCACGGCGCCGAGCCGCGGCAGCAGCGCCTGGATGTACTGCTCGGCTTGCGCCTCGGTCTTGTACATCTTCCAGTTGCCCGCGATCAGGGGGGTGCGCGCGCTCACGAAACGCAGGCGCCTTCCAGGGCTTGGACACCGGGCAGCGCGCGACCCTCGACCAGCTCGAGCGTCGCGCCGCCCCCCGTGGAGAGGTGATCGACGGCGTCCTCCAAGCCGAAGTGGGCCAGCGCGGAGGCCGAGTCGCCGCCGCCGACGACAGTTAGGCCGGGCGCCCTAGCCACCGCTTCAGCGACCGCGCGCGTGCCCGACGCGAACGGCGCGTACTCGAAGGCGCCCATCGGGCCGTTCCAGAAGACGGTGCCCGCGTGCTCGATCTCGTGGGCGTAACGCTCCGCCGTGCCGGGGCCGATGTCGAGGCCCATCCACCCGGCGGGCACCTCCACGCCGTCGAGCGCGCGGTGCTGCGCATCGTCGGCGAGGCGGTCGCCGAGCACGAGATCGTGGGGTACCAGCAGGCGCGCACGACCGGGCTGGGGGGCGTGGGTGTCGCTGGCGCGCTTGAGCAGGCGCCGTGCGTGCTCGACGTCCTCCTCGCAACATAACGACTCGCCCACGGAGTGCCCCTGCGCGCACAGGAACGGGAAGCACATCGCGCCGCCGATCATCACGACGTCGGCGACCTGCAGGAAGCGGTCGATCACGGCGATCTTGTCCGCGACCTTCGAGCCGCCGACGATCGCCGCGAACGGCCGCGCGGGGTGCTCGAGGATCCCGGTGAGCGTCCGCACCTCTCCTTCGAGCAGCCGCCCGGCGGCGCTCGGCAGTAGACGGGCGACGCCCTCGGTGGAGGCGTGGGCGCGGTGGGCGACGCCGAAGGCATCGTTGACGTACACGTCGGCGAGCTCCGCCAGCGCGTGCGCGAAGCCCGGGTCGTTGGCGGTCTCGCCCTCCTCGAAGCGCACGTTCTCCAGCAGCAGCATCTCGCCGTCGTGGAGCTGTTCGGTGAGTGCCTTGATCTCCTCGCCCACCACCGCCGGCGCCAGCGCGACCGGCGCGCCGGTCAGCTCGCTCAGGCGCGCCGCCACTGGTGCCATCGACAGCGCCTCCTCGTAATGCCCGTGCGGGCGGCCGAGATGAGAGACCAGCACCAGGCGCGCACCCTTCGCGCGCAGCTCTTCGATCGTCGGCAGCGCCGCGCGGATGCGGGTGTCGTCGGCCAGCTCGACCTCCCCACCGGGGCCGGGGGCGAGCGGGACGTTGAGGTCCACGCGCACGAGGACGCGCCGCCCGTGTACGTCGAGATCGTCGAGGCTTCTCAAAGCGATCCCCCCGGACCTTGCCTCAGAGGACCCTCTGCGCGAGGTCCACCAGTCGGTTGGAATAGCCCCACTCGTTGTCGTACCAGGCCACGACCTTCAGCATCGTAGCGTCCACCATCGCGGTGAGCTGCGAGTCGACGATCGAGGAGTACGACGAGCCGACGATGTCGCTGGAGACGATCGGGTCCTCGGTGTAGGCCATGATCCCCTGCAGCGGCGCGCTTTCGGCGGCGGCTTTGAGCGCCGCGTTGACCTCCTCGACGGTGGTCGCGCGCTCGCACTCGACCGTCAGATCGACGACCGAGCCGGTCGGGACGGGGGCGCGCACCGCGAAGCCGTGCAGCTTGCCCTGCAGTGCCGGGATCACGAGGCCGATCGCCTTGGCGGCCCCAGTCGAAGCCGGAATCAGGTTGATCGCGGCGGCGCGCGCACGGCGCAGATCTTGATGTGGGAGGTCCTGCAGACGCTGGTCGGCGGTGTAGGCGTGGATCGTGGTCATCAGCCCGTGCTTGATGCCGATCGTGTCGTTGAGCACCTTCGCCACCGGCGCGAGACAGTTGGTCGTGCAGGAGGCGTTGGAGATCACGTGGTGCACGGCGGGGTCGTAGGCGGTCTCGAAGTTGACCCCGGGCACGACGGTCACGTCGGGGTCGGTCGCCGGCGCGGAGATGATCACCTTCTTGGCCCCGCGCTCCAGGTGGATCGCGGCGTGAGCGCGATCGGTGAAGCGCCCCGTCGACTCGATCACCACGTCCACGCCCAGCTCAGCCCACGGCAGCTTCGCCGGGTCGGTCTCGGCCAGCACCTTCAGCTCGTGGCCGTCCACCTCGATCGCGCCATCGATCGCCCGCACATCGCCGCCCGGGTAGGGGCCGTTGATCGAGTCGTACTTGAGCAGGTGCGCGAGCGTGCGCGCGTCGGTGAGGTCGTTGACGGCGACCCACTCGATCGCCGCTCTGTCCTCACGCGCATTCGCCGCGCGCAGCACGTTGCGGCCGATGCGGCCAAATCCGTTGATTGCGACACGTACGGGCATATTTCTCCGAAGTCTCCTGGGCGTTCAGCGCGAGTTGGCGACGATCTCCACGCGCAGATTGTCAGGGTCGAGCAGGTAAGCAACGTAATAGAGCGGCCCGTATTGCGTTCGCAGCCCTGGCTCGCCATCGCCGCGCCCACCGGCCGCGAGACCGGCTGCATAGGCATGGTCGACCGCCACGCGTCCAGCAGCACGGAAGGCTACATGACCATAGCCGGGTGCGGGCGGCCGGCCGCGGGTGACGATCCAGAACTCCGGCCCGGTGACGCCGTAGGCGATCGCGTGCTCCCCTTCGTGCACGCGGCGCACGCCGATCGCAAAGAAGACCGCGTCGTAGAAGGCCGCTGAGCGCGCGAGGTCGGCGACCTCGACTCCAAGGTGGTCGATCACGGCGGGGATTATGAGTCGCGCGAGCGCTTGTCGATGTCGCGGTGGGTGACCGCCACCGTGAGGCCGTCCTGCTCGCGGTAGCGCGCCGCGAGACCCTCGGCGATCGCCACCGAGCGGTGGCGGCCGCCGGTGCAGCCGATCGCCACCACGAGGTGGGCCCGCCCCTCGGCGACGTACTGCGGCAGCAGGAAGTCGAGCAGCGCGTACAGCCGCTCGTACAGCTCCTCCAGGCGCCCGTCGCGAGCGACGTACTCGACCACGCGGGGATCGATGCCCGTCAGCTCGCGCAGCTCCGGCACGTAGTGGGGGTTGGGCAGGAAGCGCACGTCGAAGGCGAGGTCCTCCTCGCGCGGCGGGCCGTGCTTGAAGCCGAAGCTCATAAACGTCAACGCGAGGCGACCGGTGGCGCGGCGCGGCACCAGCTCGTCGGCGATCTTTCCCCGCAGCATCGCGGCCGACATGCCGGTCGTGTCGATCACGACGTCCGCCCGGTTGCGCAACGGCTCCAACAGCGCCCGCTCGGCCGCGACGCCGGCCGTGACCGAGCCGTCGGGCGCCAGCGGGTGGCGGCGGCGGGTCTCCTTGTAGCGGTTGACGAGCGTCTGCTCGGCGGCCTCGAGGAACAGCACGTGGTGGGCGAGGCCGGCTGAGGCGAGGTCGTCCACCACCGCCTGCAGCGCCTCGAAGTAGACGCCGCCGCGCACATCGGAGACGACCGCGGCGCGCTCGACCTTCGAGCCCTCGTGCATGAACAGCTCGGTCAGTGAGCGGATCATCTCCGGGGGGAGGTTGTCCACGCAGAAGTAGCCGGCGTCCTCGAACACGTTCATCGCCGTGGACTTGCCGGCGCCGGAGAAGCCGGTGATCACGACCAGCTCTTTGAGGCTGGACTTCACAACCGGCTTGTTCTGCTGGAAGCGCAGCGGACTCCGAAGCGGTCGGAATACGGACACTGCTTGATTGTGCCGCCTCGCGCGGACATTGGCGACATCAGCCTGTTACCGAGAACGCGCCTCAGCCTGTGCGGTTTAGGCGAGCATGCAACTCCCGTGCCACCTTCGCCGGCAGCCCCGGCACCGCCTGCAACTCCTCGCGCGTGGCTCCGACCACCGCCTCGGGCGAGCCGAAGTGGGCGAGCAGGGCGCGCTTGCGCGCCGGGCCGACCCCCGGCAGCTCGTCCAGCAGCGAGCTCGTCAGCGCGCGGTCACGACGGCTGCGGTGGTGGGTGATCGCGAAGCGGTGGGCCTCGTCGCGGGCGCGTTGCAGCAGCTGCAGCTCAGGCGTGGAGTGGTCGAGCACCAGCGGCGCGCGGCGGCCGGGGATGAACACCTCCTCGATCCGCTTGGCGAGCGAGATTACCGCCACGCCGCGCTCGCGAAAGCCACGCAGCGGCTCGATCCCGGCGGCGAGCTGGCCGCGGCCGCCGTCGATCACGACGACGTTGGGCAGCGTCGCGAAGCTCGCGTCGTACGCGGGGTCGTGCGGGGAGAGGTCGGCCTGGCGCTCCCACTGGGCGAAGCGGCGACCCAGCACCTCGGCCATCGCCGCGTAGTCGTCAGACTCGCCCTGCTCCAGCGTGCGGATCTTGAAGCGGCGGTAGTCGGATTTCTTCGGCGCGCCGCCCTCGAAGACCACCATCGACGCGACCGTCTGGGTGCCGCCGAGGTGCGAGATGTCGAAGCACTCGATGCGAATCGGCGGCGCATCGAGACCGAGCGCCTGCTGCAGCCCTTCGACTGCCTCGACGCGGCTCTGACGGCGGCGCTCGGCGCGCAGGTGCTCCTGGTCGAGCGCCAGGCGGGCGTTGCGCTCGGCGAGCTCGAGGATCCGGCGCTTGTCGCCGCGCTCTGCCGCGCGTAGCTCGACGGGTCCACCGCGGCGGCTGGCGAGTGCCTCGGCGAGGGCATCGAGACCGGCCGAGCCGTTGCCCGGGCCGCGCGCCCCGCCGCCCCCGCCATCGGCCCCGTCCCCCACCTCCCCCCCGGCCGGCTCCCGATACAGCAACTCCCGCTGCACGACGATCTGCGCCGGGATCGAGGAGTGGCCGGCGTAGTACTGGAGCATGAACTCCTCCGCGACCTCGGGCAGCGCGCGCTCGGCCTCGTTTGACAAATAGAACGACTGGCGGTCGGAGAGCACCCCGTCGCGCACCTGGAAAACCTGTGCGTTGGCCTCGGTGCCGTCGAGCGCCACGGCCACGGCGTCGAGCGTGCCGATCGAATCGCTGGCGACGCGCTGGCGCTCCAGCAGCGAGCGCACCGCGCGCAGGCGGTTGCGCTCCAGCGTCGCCTGCTCGTACTCCTGCGCCTCCGAGGCCGCCTGCATCCGCGCCTGCAGGTCGCGCTCGATCGAGCGGTAGCGCCCGGAGAGGAAGTCCACCACGCCGTCGATGCTGCGGCGGTACTGCTCCTTGGTGACATAGCCGACGCAGGGGGCCTCGCAGCGCTTGATGTAGTAGTCCAGACAGGGGCTGCCGCTGCGTCGCCCCGGCTCGGTGCCGGTGCAGGAGCGGAACATGAAGATCTTCGTCAGCAGGTCGAGCGTGCCGCGCACGCGCTTGGCGTTGGAGTACGGCCCGAAGTAGGCGCGGCCGGGGCGGTGGCGCTCGCGCGTGAAGTACACGCGCGGGAACTCCTCGTCGAGCGAGATCGCGATGAACGGGTATGACTTGTCGTCGCGCAGGCGGATGTTGAAGCGGGGGCGGTACTGCTTGATGAAACTCTGCTCGGCCAGCAGCGCCTCGGCCTCGGAGCCGACCACGACGAACTCGATCTGCTCGACGGCGGCGACCATCTCCGCGTGGCCGGGGCTGGATGGAACGTTGGCCTTGGCGAAGTGCGAGGCGACGCGCTTGCGGATCGACTTCGCCTTGCCGACGTACACCACGCGACCTTTGCCGTCGCGGAAGAGGTACACCCCCGGCTGGTCGGGGAGGCCGCGGCGTTGCTCAGCGAGTGTGGCTGTCAATAGCTGCGCGAGTAGCGGTAGAGCGCGAACAGCGTGTACGCGACCAGCCCGATCAGCACAAACCAGGCGAACTCGCCGAAGTTCGTTTCCCACATCCGCGGTTTGGCCGCCACGGTCACCACGGCCACGCCGAGCGACCCGTACAGCAGCCCGCGGCGGCGGTCACCGAGGCTGTAGAGCGCGACGTGGTGCTGGCGGTAGTACCACAGGCCGGCGAAGCCGATGCCGAGCATGAAGGCGACACCGAGGATCGTCTGGAACGTCGCCGCCGCGCGCGCCCCGCCGGGCAGGTAGGCGACCGCGGCCGCCAGCAGCAGCAGGATCGCCACGTTGCGCACGATCTTCTTGCGGTCGTCGTCCATCGTGGATCAGTCTAGTTCGGCCGCCCCCCGCCGCGGGGACTTCGGGACGTGCAGGCGCAGGGCGGGTCCGTCACCCCACCAGTTCTTCCAGGCGCGCGTATGCGGCCTCGACAACGCGGCGCGCCGCGGTGTGGCGGGCCTCGGACTTGGCCGACTCGTACTTGGTCGCCCACGCGGCGGGGTTGGCGAGCGCGTCCTCGACCTCGCGCAGCGCGGCCTCGGCCGCTTCGATCGCCAACTCCGCCTTTTGCTGATCGTTGAGACGGTTCTTGGAGGGGCCCTTCGGCTTGGCCTTGGGCTTTGCCTTCCCCGTGCGGCCGTTCGATCCGTTGGCGGTGATCGCTGTTCCAGCCGGCGCATGCGCCGGCTGGCGGGACGGCGCATGCGCCGTCCCGGGGGCCGTGCATGCACGGCCTCCGGCCGGCCCGCATGCGGGCCGGGGACCCGTATCCCTCCCGCGGCGAGATCGGCGCGGCGCTCTTCGCGTACCCGCACGTACTCGGGCCAGCCGCCCTCGTAGCTGCGCAGCGCGCGGGCGTGGGTGGGGCCCTCTACCGCGATCGTGCGGGTGCCGACGGCGTCGAGCAGCGCGCGGTCGTGGGATACGAGCAGCACCGCGCCCTGGAAGGCGCGCAGCGCGTCCTCCAGCGCCTCGCGGCTCTCGATGTCGAGGTGGTTGGTCGGCTCGTCGAGGATCAGCACGTTGGCGCCGGAGTGGACCAGTACCGCCAGCGACAATCTGCGGCGCTCCCCGCCGGAGAGGCCGGCGAGCGGTTTCTCGGCCTCCTCGCCGGAGAACAGGAAGCGGCCGAGCAGCGCCCGCGCCTTGTTCGGCGTCAACCCCGTGGCGCGTTGCGCGGCGTCGAGCACGCTCTGGCTCGGCGGGCCGCCGGCGCCCAACTCGTCCGCGTGCTGGGAGAGGTAGCCGACCTGCACGTTGTGCCCACTGCTGAGCCGCCCCGCCGCCAGCGGCCGCTGCCCCGCCAGCGTCTCGATCAGCGTCGTCTTGCCGCTGCCGTTGGGGCCCACGAGCGAGACGTGCTCGCCGCGCTCCAGCCACAGCTCGGCCTGCTCCAACAACACGATCGGCGGTGTGCCCACCTCCACGCGCGCGTCGGTCAACTCGAAGATCACCCGGCCGGAGCGCTCGGGCGCCTTGAACGCGAACTCCAACCCCTGCCCGTCGCGCGGATCGCGCTCGATCCGCTCGATCTTCGCCAGCTTCTTCACGCGCGACTGCGCCTGTTTGGCCTTCGTCGCCTTGTAGCGGAAGCGCTCGATGAAGCGCTCCATGCGCGCGATCTCCGCCTGCTGCTTGTCGATCGCCTTGCCCTGGGCGATCTCGCGCGCGGCCTGCTCGCGGCGCCAGTTGTGCCAGCTGCCGGCGAAGAAGCGCGATCGGCCAGCCTCCAGCTCCAGCACGGCGGTGCCGACGGCCTCCAGGAACCAGCGGTCGTGGGCGACCAGCACGATCGCCGTGTCGAGGCCCGTCAGCGTCTGCTCCAGCCACTCCAGCGACTCGATGTCGAGGTGGTTGGTCGGCTCGTCGAGCAGCAGCACGTCGGCGTTCGTCGCCAGCGCCCGGGCGAGCGAGGCGCGCGTCAGCTGCCCGCCGGAGAAGGTGTCGAGCGGGCGCCCCAGGTCCTCCTCGGCGAACCCCAGCCCGCGCGTCATCACCGTCGCGCGGTCGCGCCACAGGTAGCCCCCGAGCGCCTCCAGCCGCGCCTGCGCGCGGGCGTAGCGGTCGAGCAGCGCTTCGCTTTCCCGGGTCCGCCCGTCGTCGGACCCCTGCCCGGGGGAATCGTCGGCGCCCGGGGTGGGTGGGGCTTCCATCCTCCGCTCCAGCTCCGCCAGCTCGCGCTCGGCCGCCAGCTCCTGCGCGCAGCCCGACAGCACGTACTCGCGCAGCGCCACCCCGCGCTCACGCGGCGGGCGCTGGTCGTGGAGCGCCACGCGGGCACTCTTCTGCAGGCTGAGCTCGCCCCGGTCGATCGACTCCTCCCCGGCCAGCATCCGCAGCAGCGTCGTCTTCCCCGCCCCGTTGCGCCCGGCGATCGTCATCCGCTCGCGCCGCTCCAGCTTGAACGACACCCCGCGCAGCAGCGGTTTGCCGGCGATCTCCTTGTGGAGGTCCGATGCGATCAGCACAGCCATCGCCCCGCATGGTAGGCGGGCGCGCGCCTGCCGTTGGTGGGCCGCCGGGGCGCGCCGCCCGGCCGAGCGCTCCGGTACCATTTGGCTCCTCATGCGCCGCCTGCTCTGGAGCCTCCCCACCGCCGCCGCCCTGTTGCTGCTGTCCGCCCCCGCGGCGCTGGCGATGAACAACGGGCGCGGCTTCTACGGGGGGACCGACGACAAGGTCGTGACCGAGGCCGGGTTCATCCTGGTCATCTTCTTCCCGACCTTCGCGCTGCTCGCCAGCCTGCTGCAGAAACGCTTGGAAAAGCGCAAAGACGCGCGCGTCGCGGCGGCTCGCTCGCACCGCGACGGAGACCGCTTCAGCGGCGGCTGGTAGGCCCGGGGCGAGCGCCCGATGAGCGACGCGGCTGGGCCGGCACCGGTCCACTACGAGCGCCGCGGCTCGGCGGCGCTGCTGAGCATCGACCGCCAGGAGCGGCGCAACGCCGTCGACGGCCCCACCGCCGTCGCCCTGCACGATGCCTACCGCCGTTTCGAAGCCGACGAGGAGGCGCGCGTGCTAGTGCTCACCGGCGCGGGCGGTGTCTCCTTCTGCGCCGGCGCCGACCTGAAGGCGCTCGAGTCCTTCGGCGGGCGCCTGACCGCGCCCGAGGGCCCGATGGGCTTCACCCGCCTGACACCGCTGAAGCCGACGATCGCCGCGATCTCCGGCTTCGCGCTCGCCGGCGGGCTGGAGCTGGCGCTGTGGTGTGACCTGCGGATCGCCACGGAGGACTCGCGCTTCGGCTTCCCCGAGCGCCGCTGGGGCGTGCCGCTGATCGACGGCGGCACCCAACGCCTGCCGCGCATCGTCGGCCTCGGGCGGGCGCTGGACATGATCCTCACCGGACGCATCATGGACGCCGCCGAGGCTCTTGCGATCGGGCTGATCACCGAGGTGGTCCCCCCGGCCGCCACCTGGAGCGGGCGCTGGAGCTGGCCGAGGGTCTCGCGCGCTTCCCGCAGCGCACGATGCTCGCCGATCGCTCGGCCGCGATCCACGGCCTCGGGATGCCGCTACCCGAGGGCCTGGCACTTGAGTCCCGCGCCGGCCCGGACGTGTTCGAGGACGCGATCCGCGGCGCCGCGCGCTTCGCCGGGGGCGAGGGCCGCGGCGGGGCGGGGGCGGGGGCGTAACGCCCACCACACACGCTTCACGAGTGGCGACGCCGGCCGGCGTCGCCTGTCGGCGGATACAAGTCCTATGGGTCAGCGAAGATCCGGTGCGTGCCGATCCGGCGCCAGCGCACGGCCGGCTCGCCGTCGATCTCGGTCCACTCCCACGTGGCGCGGCCGTCGGGGTTGTCCTTGCTCCACGTCATCTCCCACACGCCGCTCTTACCCTGCACCTTCTTGACGCGCAGGCCGGCGGGCCACGGGTTGGCCTCGCCACCCGCGGCTCGTTCGGCCGCCTCCCCAAATCGTGGTACGGCCGCGTAAAAAGTCCTTCGATGTGCATCCGGCAACCTTTTGAACTCGCGTTCAAAGCGAGCAAGCGCTTCGAACTTCACTCCTCGTCGTCGCCCGCGATCTGGCGCAGGTGCGCAACGAACTTCTCCGCACTCTCGAACGTGCGCCCTTCCCCACGCGCGATCTCTTCATCAGCTTCCCGTTCCCCGCCTGCCACTCCTCGGTCCAGTACCACGCCTGATCCGCTGGGATCGTGATCACGGGGATCAGCTCGATCACGCCATCCTCGCGCAGTCGCGCCTCCACCTGGCTGTCGGGTCGGTCCAGTCGTGCGGCCTTCCTGAGTGCCGCCGGCAGCGTGATCGTGCCGCGCTCGCGCACCTTGATCGTCATATTGCCACTATACCGCAATGCAGAGATTCCGTATCGCATCACCGCTTTCCGTGCTTGCGGGTCCTGGTCTTCTTGGGTTTGGCCTTGGTCTTTGTCGTGGGGACGCTCTTTGGGCAGCCCGTGACTTCGATCGGGGTGTCCTGGTGTATTTCGGCGCCGTTCTGGGCGACGAATTCGGTCGGCATCTGGAGCGTCGTCGGCGCGGCCCGCTTGACCTTGCGAGTGATCGTCTTTTTGCGGCCGTGAACCCTGACCGTAACCTTCTTCTTGACCATGACGGTCTTCGTCAGCGAGCAGAGGTTCCCGGTCGTCGTCAGCGCACTGTAGGGGCCCTCCGGGAGCGTCAGTTCGAAGCTCGAAGAACGGCTGGTCGGGGACCGTCTTGAACGTCGTCGAAGTGACCCCGTTCTTGATGTCGGTCGTACCGACGAGATCGATCGTGATGCCGTAGCCCTGCAACACGAGCGTCAGCGACGGGAACGCTTCGCCACCATGGGAGACGAAGATCGCTGGGCCCTGCAACGGGACCGGGATCAAGGGGGTGTGCACAACCGCGTAGCCGATCTTCGACGCCGCGGGGCAGGCAGCCGGGTTTGATTCGAACTGCGCCGCGGTACACGCCTTCTGCAACGTCGTCAGGCGGCTCGGGAGCTGCCCGGGGAGTTCGACTTTGACCTTCGCGATGTCCGCCTCGGTGCCCTGCGGCACGTTCGGGTAGGTCAGCTTCGCGCTCAGGCTCGCCCCGTTCGCCCGGCTCGTTTTAGCGGACGTCGAGACCGTGAATTTGGGTTCGAACTTCAGCGCGGCGCAGTTGGTGACCTGGAACGGCGTGGTGATCGTGCTCGTGCCGCCTTCGTTTAGTTGCACCGTGCCTTCGAGCGCCATCTTTGAGCAGTTGGTCGGGTTGAACTGGAAGTTCCCACGCGTGGTCGTCGCGTTGACATGCTGGATTTCCAGCGGGATCCCTTCGATGCTCGTCGGGATCGAGTCCGGTGAGCCCGGCGGGTTCGAGGTGATCGTGAGCGCCGAGGTCTGCGGGTTCAATTCGATCTTGCCGCGCACCACCACGCAATCGCACGGAGGATGGTTGTTCTTCGTGTTCGCGAGATCGAACGGGCCGGCCTTCGCGGGCACCTCGAACGTCAGACCGAACGGCGCACACCCCGCTTCGCCGACCGTGCAGCTGCCATGGCCGTTGTAGGGGCCGGTGAGATAGAACTTCCCGCCGGTGACCGTGAACGGGTCGTTGCCGATACCAACACCGATCGTCGCTTCGCCGACCTTGCTGTTTTCCCCGCACAATCCTTCGTTGGCTTGCGGTTCGGGGCACAGTTCGACACCCGTCAGCACACCCGACAGGCCTGGCGGCAGCTTCGCTTCGATCGACTTCAGGTTCTGTTCGCCGTCTTTGCGGTTCAACGTCACCGTCAACGGCGAGAACGCACCCGCCTGGATGTTCGTCGCGCCCGCGGACACAGTCGGGCTGAACGGCAGGTTCGCACCGGGACACGGGCCACCACCGGGGCCGTGTTCGATATTGAACGAGGATTCCGAGGTCACGGGACCGTTGCCGTCCCACGGCGTGAAGACCGCCCTCGTCGTATACGTCCCGCAACGCGAAGGTGTCGCCAACGGGGCGCGTTCCCCGCCGAAGAAATGCAGTTCGAGGTTTTCAAACGGCACGTCGGGGGTGTTCTTGAACGTCGTCACGATCTGCCCCGTCTGCGGGTTCAACGACACTTCGCCCGCGAGCTTGATGAGGGTGCCGGAGTAGGGGTCTTCCGCGACGATATACATCGCCACGAGGCTCCCGAACGGGTTTGAGTCCTGCGTCGCCAAATACACCGAGCCTTCCAGTTCGTGTTCGAGCAGCGGCGTCTTGATCTTCACAGTACCGACCTTCGAACCGTCCGGACAGAAGTTGGACCCCGGCGCAAGCGGGCTCGCGACTTCCGAGGTGAACGTGTTCCACTTCATGCCCGGTTCATATTCCTTGTTCAGTTCTTCCTGGCCCTTGTAGCCGATCTGATCGCCGGGGCTACCGAGCGCGCCCGCTGCGAGCGCTGCCGGTTCGGAGGTACACGCTTCAAGGCCGCCGCCACCCGCCGGGTTGATCGCGACCCCTTCGGGGAGCGCCACCGTCGTGTCCCTGAGCGCCGACTCCGCCAGGCCGGTGGGGTTCAGTGCGGCGGTCTGTGGGACGTGGACGTTCACCGTCAGCCCTGAGGACGTGCTGGCGTTGCTGCTGTCCGGCTTCACGCTGATTTCCGCCGGGAACTTGAGCTTCGAGCAGCCCGTCAGCGACACGGGCGTGCCTGCCGCGTTGTGCGTGACCGTGCTCTTCTTCGCCCACTTGCCCGGTTCTTGCCACGACTCGGCTTCGATCGTCGAGCCCAGCGGGCCGTGGCAGCCGGTCGGCATCGTCAAGAACGCTTTCCCGGGACCCGATCCCCTTTCGTAGAAGCCATTACCGGACCCACTAAAGGACGCTTTTTCGTTGCACCCCTTTTCGTAATTCCCTGTTCTAGCTTCATCCAACGTGCAGGGCACAAGAACACCATAGAGTTCCGCCCTGCTCCTGATGACGGGCGCCGACGCCGGCGCTTCTGTCACCGTCACCTGCACGGGGTAATTGCCACCCGCGAGAACACCATTGTTGATATACAGCAGCGGCACTAAGAAATTGGTGCCGAGCTGCAAAGCCACGCCGCGCACGGGTGCCATGGCACGGAGAGAGTTTTGCAGAAACGGTTGAAGAGGCGAGTTTTCTGACCAGTACAAGCTCAGCTTGCCCACGATCGATTCGGCTGGACACTCAACACCCAGAGAGGTCGTAACCGCAAGTTGCTGTCCGGTGCAGTGCTGGGAGGGCGCATTGGGGTCGCCGACGAAGCCGGGGGGCAGATCGATCTTGACATTCCGCAAGATGCCGTCGGGAAAACGAAGGTACGGTGACTCACCGTACGCCCCGCTAAAGTGCGAGTTCAGTTCGAAGCTGTTGACGAACTTGTACGGGTGCGAGCCCGCCTGCGTATCGGGCGTGCCGTCTTCGTTTTGGAAGCTGATTTCATAGCTCTTGATGCCGAAGCCGACGCCCCGCGTCGCGAGCATACCGCTGTCCTGGCCCGCGCCGTTGGCGTTGCTCGCGACGAGACGGAAATGGTAGAGTTCGCCGGCTTGGAGGCCTTCGAGCTGCGCGGAGACCGCCACCGGGCTGCTTCCCGCTCCGATCTCGCCCGGCGTCTGCTCGCAGGGCACGCTTCGGTTGTAGGGGCCGGTGCCGAATTCGTCGGTGAGACCGTATTCGAACTTGCATTCGCTGACGGCGACGCCGCGCGGATCGACCATACCGCTCAGGCTCGCGGCTTCCGTGGTCACGCTCGCCGGTTCGCCGGCTGTCACGGCCGGGGCGTCGCTGGCGAACACGTAGACCTTGCCTTCGCCCGGGTTGCCTTCGCCCGGGTTTGAGACGTAGATCTCCCCGGTCTTGCCGTTCACGGCGATCCCGCCCTGCCCCGAAGTCCCCGAAAGCTCGGGCGAGCCGAAGCGCGCGACGAGCGTACCGGCGCCTATGCCATTCGGGCTGTTGGCGTTCATCGCGCCCGTATCCCACTCGGCCACAGAGGACTGATCGTCCGCGTAGAGCTGGCCGGTCGCGGGGTCGACGGCCACCGCGACGTCGCCCGGCGGTCCGAATTCGTTCCCGTTGCCGCCGCCGTCCACGCGGCCAAGCCCGGAGAGCCCCTGCCCCCACTTGAGCGTACACGAGCACGACGGTTCGTAGATCGGATAGTCATCGCCCGTGGCGGAGACAGCGAAGCCGTGGGCCAGAGGTGTCGAGGGCAGGCCAATCTCACCAGAGGTGCCATTTGGTTGATGATATTCCCGGCGAGCGATGTTCACGTCCGCGCTGTTGAATTCGTCGATCACCAGTGCGCCGACCTCCCCGGCGGGTGTGAGGTCCACGTGCACGGTGTCGCTCCCGTCGATGCCCAGCCCCAGCAGTTCGCCTGCGGCGGAGCCGGTGGATGGCGTGAAGGGGCCGAGCTGGCTCAGGTAGGTGCCTTCGGGGCTGAACTTGTCGATCACGCCGTGGCCGGAATCCATCACGTACAGGTCGCCGGCCGAGGGGTCTGCGGGATTGGTCGAGTTATCGACCGCGATCGCCGCCGGGGTGCCGTACAGCGAGGGGAACGAGAACGATTCGGCCGGTTTGCCCGATTGTGCCGGGATGCCTGTGAGCTGTCCATTAGCGCCCCAGGTTGCGATCGGTACGCCGGCGGCGGTGAACTTGGAGACCGTGTCCGTGCCGATTTCGGCGACATACACGTCGCCACTGGATTCGTCGATCGCGATCCCATTCGGGTTGGATAACGCCCCCGCGCCGAATTCTCCTATCTTCGGGTTGGATTCGGCGAGCGCGGGAGCAGCCGTGACGCCAATGACGGCGAACGTCGCCAGCAGCACGGGGGCGAGCTTCTGGAAAGCTTTGAAGGTGATCATTACTTTGCCCTCCGGTCGTTGCCGGCTTTTTTGGCTTTCTTAGATTTCTTGGACTTCTTTGTTTTCTTACGAACGCACTTGCCCTTTTTGTTCTTGGTGAAGCCTGTCTTGCACTTTGTGACCTTCTTCACGGTCGTTTTGCCAGGTGGAGGCGGAGGTGGTGTGAGGTTCCCCAGACCGGAGAACGTCTGGCTCGCCGGCGCCCCGTAGACCGAGGGCTGCGGCGAGACCGGCGTACGGCAGGCGTCGGCGGTCGTGCACGGCGGCGGGGAGGACGGTTCGGCGAAGCCTCCCGCGACGCGCGCGTCGTAGATGACGATCTGTCCTGGCTGGTTGTCCTGTGGCACGAGCTGCTGGTTCGAGCGGAAGAACACGTCATCGCCGTTTTCGCTCGCGTCCTCCAGGTTCGATTCGTATGAGCTCGTGCCGCTCGAGATCAGGTACACGTGGCCGTCCTCGTACTCGTAGACGTCGAGCACGCCGTTCGTATCGGAGGGCACGAGCGCTTCCGTCGTTTCGAAGAACGCCCGGCCGGCGTCCGTGAGGATCTGCCGACCCCAGTTTTCGCCGTTGCCCGTGCCGCCTCCTTGGATCGGAGGTTCGCCCGTGGGGTTGCACGAGGCGCAGGCGAGCGTGGGTGGGTGAGAACCCGATCCGGCGCTGTACAGGAAGAGCTCCCTGGCGGATCCGTTGTCATAGCCGGTAAGGCTCTTGTCCGATTCGAACGCGAGCCACTTGCCGTCGGGCGAGGTTCGGCCGCCCACGGAACCTGCGTCCGTGACGGTTACGCCGGCGGTGACGAACGTCGTCTTTTCGCCGTTCCACAGATACAGGTTCTGCTTCCCGGCTTGCGCGCCTTCGACGACGGTGTTGCCTTCGCTGTTCGTGAATTCCCTCGTGTTGGACGCCAGCACGCCCTCAGCGGCGAAGTAGACGTAGGAGCTGTCGTGGCCGCCGAGCGGCATGAACCGCCCCACGTCGGCGTGCTTGCCCACCGCAGCGACCGTGAGGTTGGCCAATTCGCATTTGCTCGCGCCTTCAGGCAGCGCGCACTCGTACAGGTCAGGCTCGCCCGCTTCCGCGGTCGAGCCGGCCGTGAGCTGGCTTTCGTCGAGGAAGAAGACCTCCTGGCCATTCGCGCTCGTGGCTTGGAAAAGGCCGCCGCCGCTCGTCCCGGGTCCCTGTGATTCGTCGATCTGGACGGTGCGCTGCCCGTCGATGCGGTCATACAGGGCGCCGCCATCGGTGAAGAGGACGTGCGAGCCGTCCGCAGAGATCGCCTGGCTACCATTTGAAGCTTGCGCAAGCGACCCCTCCGTCGGAGTGCCATCCGGCAATACCGTCACCAGCCGCACCGCGCCTTCATCCCATTCGTACAGGTTTTGGTTTTCGACGCCGTCGTCGGTCGCGCCTGCGGCCAGCGGCGAGGTCTCCGTGAAGATCACGTGGCTGACGTCCGCGGAGGCGGCCTGGAAGTTTGCGCCGCCCGGCGTCACGCCCGGCGGCGTGACATTGACAAGCTGGTAAGTACCGGTCGCGTTCTCGCGCACCAGCAGGTTTCTGCCCGCGGGTTCGCCGCTCACGACCTCCTGACCGCCGCACGCGGGACTGTTAATTACGTCCTTAGTGAACTGTTCCGAGAAAGCGAACACGTTATTGTTTTCCGGACAGGTCACCCCGTCATAGGATTCGAGCGGCATGATGTCTTCCGCGATCCAGCCGCCCGCGCCACGCCTCGCCACGTAATTTTCGCCGGCGGTGGGCGCGCCCGGCCGCGGTTCCGCGGTGTGGAGCGTGAGCGCTTCGCCATCCGCGGCGGCCCCGCTCGTGGCCGCTTCACCTGCCTTCCCCGCATCGAACTGGGACGAGCTCGTGACCGGCGGCGTCACGAGCTCGTAGGCGCGGCAGTCGGGCAACTTCCCGGAGAAGCCGCCGCGCATCTGTTCGTTGGGACACGCCGCCTGTTCGGCGGTCAGCGTGGTGAAGGTCTGATCTTCTCCGGCGATTCCGCCCGGCGCCAGTTCGTTGCTCGCCACCACACGGTAGTGGTACGTGGTCCCGGGCGCGAGGCCGTTTGCGGACGCCCACACCGCGCGCGATTCCACTCCTTCACCGACGCTTCCTTCCGGGAACGGCGTCGAGCTGCCGTAGCCGCTGGTGGGGCCGTATTCGAAGCGGTAGCTCGTCTGGATGCCGCCGGGGCTCACCAGCGCGCCGAGCTTCGCTTCGGAAGCGCCGACTTCGGCGGTGAGCTCCCTGTCGACCACAGGCGCGGTGGGAGGCCCGAACACCCAGACGGTGTCTTTGAGGCCGTCGGTCACGTATACACGCCCGCTCGCCTGATTCACCGCGACCATGCTGTAGAAGCGACCCGCTTCGCCACCTTCGTTGCCAACTTCGCCGAAATCGCCGGCCCCCACATCGGCGAGCTGCCTACCTTCCGAGCTGTACTCGACGAGATGGACACAGAGCGAAACCTTTTCATCGCACCGGTCCGTGCTGTTAAGGACCGCGAACACGTCCCTATGCGCGTCGAGAGCCACGGAGAAAACGCCTTCGCTCTCGACTTCCACAGGCTTGCCGTTCACTTCCACAGGCGCACCGCCGGAATCGAGCTCCACGATCCTGTTGTCGCCGGCCACCCAGAGGTCGCCGGACGAGTCGATCGTGACTGCGGTCGGTTCCTTGAGCGCGCCGGCGCCGGAGCCCGTGAAGGTCTTCAGCAGCGTGCCGCTCGAGCTATACTCGAGCACCTCGTTTGCCGGGGTGTCCGGCACATACACATTGCCGGCCGAGTCGGCTGCAATCTGCACGTTTGTCACGGCGCCCTCGAGATTGCGTGACGCCGGCACTTCAAACGACGACACTGGCGCGCCCGTGTTGGGGTCGTAGACGAAGATCATCGCCGGCTTGAAGAATTCTGCTTCGCCGAGCACGTACACGTCGCCGTTCGTCGGGTTCACCGCAACACCCGAGTAGTACCCAGACCCAAACGGCGACGGCGGCGAGAGCAAATTGCCTGAAGGACCCAGCTTCACCACCGATTCGAGGGCGCCAGTATTGAGATTGAAGAAACCCGACACGAACAGGTCTCCAGAGCCTTCCACCGCGACGCCATCCGCCTTGTCCTCGTGCGCGCTGAAGTGTCCGTATGAGACGAGCTTGGGAGGTTCGGCCTGGGCGGCGGCGGAGAGCGCAAAAGAGGAGGCGAGCACACACAGAGCTATGAGAGAGCGGGCCACGAAGGGCACGGCAGCCAGGTCGCGGGCGGGCGCACCACTCCCTGGAGCACGGTGCAGGCCACAGGGCAGCGCGAAGCGACCGGTCTTCGATGCGACGGCGGGCTTCGCGATGTGCGCTGTGGGTGTCACCTTTTGCTCCTTGGTTGGTGTTGTGAAGTAGTAATTCGATCGGGAGTGGCGTGTCATGCGGCCTCCTCCCGGTCGCAGGTGAGGACTCTGAGGCGCTCGGCGACATCGTCCCCGAGCGGTGTCAGCTTCCACTCATTAGGCTCGCCTTGGGAATGCCCCAAACCGTGGTTCTCGAGCAGGCCGAGGCCCTCCAGGCGCCGCAGCAGCTTCGAGACCTGGCCGGGGTCGGTGATCCCCGCGCTGTCCGCAATCTCGCGGTTGCTCCCCCCGGGATGCTCCCGCACACCTTCCAGCACCCGCGCGGTGCGGTAGGTGAGGCGCATGTTCACCTCATCCAGCGGGTCATGCTCCGCATGCGCCCCCACCTCCCACTCAGCCTTCGGCGCATCGTGCGGCACCGGCGCCGGCGCCGGACGCTGCCGTTCACGGCGCGCCGCCCGCGGCCCCAGATACTGCAGCGCGATCATCCCCATCAACTCGTCCAAAAGGCCCGTCAGCGGCCCGGGGTCGCCGCTACGCAACCGCGCATACACAACACCGAGCGCGCCGCCCACGAGGCCTTCCGCCGTCACCAGCGTGCACTCCGCTCCGCGCGGGCCCTCCCCGCGCCCCTCATCGAGGACCGCCGCCAGCCGCGCGAGCACCCGCTCGCGGCGCTCCAAAGTCTGCACCCCACCGTGCAACGCGTGAACAACCCAGATCCGCGCCAGCACCGGCTCGTGCTCCAGGAACGACAGGATCACCCACAACCCGCCGCGGACCCGCTCACGCCACTCCAGATCCTCCAGGCCTGCCGCCCCGAGATCCCGCTCAACCCGCTCCACGACCGCGTCGATCAACGCGACCAAACACGTTTCACGGTTCTCGAACAACTCGTAGAACGTCCGCCGCGACACCTTCGCCCGCGTCGCGATCCGCGTCACCGTGCTCTGCTCAAACCCCAGCTCGTCGATCGTCGCCGCGACCGCAACCAGCAAACGCGAGTGCTGAATCTCCTCGACCTGGACCCGCGGCGCGCCCCGCGACAAAACCCGCTGCTCGCGCCGCCGCGCCAAACGCCCCTCGACCGGCAAACCACGCCCGGCCGCCCCACGCCGCGCCGCCGCCACCGCACCACCACGCGCCGAGGTCGCCATCAACGACCACCACCCACACGCATGGGTGCAGCCACAGCCCCGGCCAGAGGCGCCGAGAGCCCACCCCCCGCGGGGGGACACAATCCACGGCGCCGAAGCGCCGAACAACGAGGGCCTTCGGCTAGACCACTAGCCGAAGAGAGAGAGAGAGAGAGAGAGATGCGACAGCGCCAAGCTGGCGCATCTAGCATCAGCCCCACGGGCCGACGCGCACATCCCCATCATGCATCTCCCTCTAGAAACCACGCTCAACCAACTCCCTCATCGCTCCGATCCAGCCCCTCTCCCATTCCTACAAACAGACCCTGCGAGCGCTCTTTGACGTCAACCACAAAGCGAGATGACCCCAACCAGACCCTATGTACACCGGCCCCCCAAACAACAGGAAAACCAGCCCTGCGGCACAACGTAGCCTACCCACGTATAAATGTCAAGCCCCCAAGCGCGCATCGATCGCGCCGCGGACGTCGAGCACGCGAATCGTGCGGGCGTGCGGGCCGGAGCCAGGGGCGCAAGCCGGCGCCCCGGGGGCCTCTGCGCTACAGGCCCCCCCGCGGCACGATCCAGCGCGTGGGCTGCCCGGTGATCGCCGCGATGCGATCGAAGTCCTCGTCGTAGTGCAGCAGCTCGACGCCCGCCGACTCCGCGGCGGCTGCGATCAGCAGGTCCGTGTGGCCGACGCTGCGCTGGTGGGTGCCGCCCTGGTGGGCCAACTCTCGGTAGACCTGGATTGCCCGGCGCCACTGCGATTGACCGATCTGGTACAGGCGCAGCGCGTCGAGCTCCTCCTGCATCTGGTCAAACTCGGAACCGCTGCGAGCTGTGGCGAACAACTCGAACATCACCATCGAGCAGGTCCCCATCAGACCGTCGTCAACTGTCCGGCGAAAGTCTCGAGTGATCTCCGGGGCACGCTCCGATACGACCCACGCGCTGGTATCCGCTAGCTGCATCTGCCCCTACGCAGCCTTCTTGGACCTCTTGCGCACTGGCTCGTCGGCTGGCGGGGCGCCTTGGCCACCGATTCCGAGATCGCTGAAATCGGCGTCCAGGTTGCCCCACGGCCTCGTTTCCATGCGCGAGCGCCGCATCTCTTTGAGTTCCTCGAGCGTCAGGTTCCATTTCCTCTGAGATAGCCGCCGCAGGCGGTCGCGGCGCACCACATCACGCAGCGCCGCGTGCACCGTGTCCGTGGTGTTTCCGGCCTCCAGCACCTCACGCGCCTGGGCGACCAGTTCCATGTCCAAGTTGATCGTCGTTCGTTTCACCATGGGTACCCTCGCATGTATTGGGGCCCACATCAAGGGCCATATGGCGATTGTAACAGTGTGTGCACAAACTTGGCACACTCCGAGCACATTCGGGCACGCTATGGGCACGCTTCGCGGATGCGGGCACGACCGGGTGCGACGCGCACCCAGCATGGGGCTATCCTCGCTGAGCGATGGCCTACTTCGTAACCGGCGCCACCGGCTTCATCGGGCGCAACCTGATGGAACGCCTGCTCGGCAACCGCAACGGCAAGATCTACGTGCTCGTGCGCGAGGGCTCGACGGGCCGCCTCGACGAGCTGATCGACCGCTGGTCCACGGCCACCGGCGAGCCCGCGGACAAACGCGTCATCCCCGTCGTCGGCGATCTGCGCCGCCCGCTGCTCGGGCTCGACGAGGAGCAGATCACCGAGCTGCGGGGCAAGATCGAGCACTTCGTGCACGTCGCGGCGATCTACGACATGACCGCGCCCGCGGAGCAGAGCAGCGCCGCGAACGTCGGCGGCACCACGCACGCCATCGAGCTGGCGCGCTCGCTGGAGGTGGGGTGCCTGCACCACGTCTCCTCGATCGCCGTGGCGGGCGCCTACAAGGGGACGTTCAGCGAGGAGATGTTCGACGAGGGCCAGCGGCTGCCCTCGCCCTACCACCGCACGAAGTGGGAGGCCGAGCGGCTCGTGCGCGAGCAGCCGTTCGTACCGTGGCGGGTGTACCGGCCGGCGATCGTCGTGGGCGACTCGCGCACCGGCGAAATGGACAAGGTCGACGGGCCGTACTACTTCTTCAAGGCGATCCAGCGCGCGCGGGGGCTGCTGCCGGAATGGCTGCCGCTGGTGGGACTGGACCTCGGGCGCACGAACGTCGTGCCCGTGGATTGGGTCGCGGGCGCGATGGAGTACCTGATGCACCTGCCCGACCTCAACGGCCGCGCCTTCCACCTCACCGACCCGCGCGGGCAGCGCGTCGATGAGTTCGTGAACGAGCTGGCCACCGCCGCGCACGCCCCCCGCTTCGCCGTCACGCTCGACAAGCGCCTGACGCGCGCGCTGCCGACGTGGCCGCTGACGCTGACGATGGCGCTGCCCCCGTGGCGACAACTGCGCGGCCTCGCGCTGCGCGAGCTGGGGATCCCCGCGGAGGTGCTCGAGCACATGGAGCTCGTGCCGCGCTTCGACAGTCGCTCCACACAGCTGAGCCTCGCCGGCTCGGGCTTCGAGCAGCCGCCGGAGCTGCGGGGCTACGCGCAGCGGCTGTGGGACTACTGGGAGCGCGAGATGGACCCGAACCTCAGCCGCGACCGCACGCTGCAGGAGGCCGTGGAGGGCCGGCGCGTGCTGATCACCGGCGCCTCCTCGGGGATCGGGCGGGCCGCGGCGCTACAGGTCGCCGCGGCCGGCGGCGTCCCACTACTGGTGGCGCGCAACGTCGAGAAGCTCGAGG
The DNA here is from genome assembly GCA_963772075.1 of uncultured Solirubrobacterales bacterium. GTDB lineage: Bacteria > Actinomycetota > Thermoleophilia > Solirubrobacterales > Solirubrobacteraceae > Palsa-744. The sequence continues at coordinate 150,083 of CAVYWG010000011.1, forward strand.
AGCTGCGCGCGGAGATCGTCGCCGCCGGGGGCACCGCGTTCGTGTACGCCGCCGACATGTCGGAGATGGACTCCGTGGACGACCTCGTCGCGCGCGTGCTCACCGACCACCGCCACGTGGACATGGTCGTCAACAACGCCGGGCGCTCGATCCGCCGCTCGATCGCGCTCTCCTACGACCGCTTCCACGACTTCGAGCGCACGATGCAGCTCAACTACTTCGGCGCGATCCGCCTGATCATTCGCCTGCTCCCCGACATGCGCGAGCGCGGCTCGGGCCACATCGTGAACATCTCCTCGATCGGCGTGCAGACGAACCCGCCCCGCTTCTCCGCCTACGTGGCCTCGAAGGCCGCCCTCGACGCCTTCACCCGCGTGGTCGCCTCGGAGACGATCGGAGACGGCGTCACCTTCACCACGATCCACATGCCGCTCGTGCGCACGCCGATGATCGCCCCGACGAAGATGTACGACGCCTTCCCCGCGATCACCCCCGAGCAGGCCGCGGACATGATCTGCGAGGCGCTGCGCACCCACCCCAAGCACATGGGCACGCGCCTCGGCACGGCCGGCGAGGTCCTCTACGCCCTCTCCCCCAAGGCAGTCGATCGCATCCTCCACCTCGCCTACCGGGTCTTCCCCGACTCGGCCGCCTCGCGTGGCCAGCAGGACATCGAGGAGCGGGCCTCCTTCGAGCAGATCGCGATGGCGACGCTCACGCGCGGCGTGCACTGGTAGGTAGGTGTTGCTCACATCTTGCGCTTGTGCTTGGTCTTGGCCTTGCGCTTGTGCTTCTTCTTGTGGGTGGTCTTCTTGTGCTTGGGGCAGCCGGTGACGGCGATCTTGGTGCTCTGCTTGAGCTCGGCGCCGTTCTGCGCGATGAATTCTGTGGGCATCGTGAGGCTCTTCGCGGTGCAGAGGTTCCCGGCGGTCGTCAGCGCGCTGTAGGGGCCCTCCGGGAGCGTCAGTTCGAAGCTCGAGAAGGGCTGGTCTGGGACCGTCTTGAACGTTGTTGAGGTGACCCCGTTCTTGATGTCGGTGGTGCCGACGAGGTCGATCGTGATGCCGTAGCCCTGGAGCACCAGCGTCAGCGAGGGGAACGCTTCGCCGCCGTGGGAGACGAAGATCGCAGGGCCCTGCAGCGGGACCGGGATCAAGGGGGTATGCACGACCGCGTAGCCGATCTTCGACGCCGCGGGGCACCCGGCGGGGTTCGCTTCGAACTGTGTGGCGGTGCACGCCTTCTGTAGCGTCGTCAGGCGGCTCGGGAGCTGTTTGGGGAGTTCGACTTTGACCCTGGCGATGTCCGCGTCTGTACCCTGCGGCACGTTCGGGTAGGTGAGCTTCGCGGTCAGGCTCGCCCCGCTCGTGCGGCTCGTCTTCGCGGACGTCGAGACCGAGAACTTCGGTTCGAACTTCAGCGCGGCGCAGTTGGTGACCTGGAACGGCGTCGTGATCGTGCTCGTGCCGCCTTCGTTCAACCCCACCGTGCCTTCCAGCGCCATCTTTTCGCAGTTGGTCGGGTTGAACTGGAAATTCCCGCGCGTGGTGGTGGCGTTGATGTGCTGGATTTCGAGGGGGATCCCCGCGATGCTCGTCGGGATCGCATACGGCGAGCCGGGCGGGTCCGTCGTGATCGTGATCGCGGTAGTCAACGGGTTCAGTTCGATCTTGCCCCTGACGACCACACAATCACACGCAGGGTGTTTGTTCGCCGTGTTCTCCAGGTCGAACGGGCCGGCCTTCGCGGGCACCTCGAACGTCAGACCAAACGGCGCACAACCATCCGCCCCCGGCGTGCTACAGGCACCCGTCCCGTTATACGGCCCGGTGAGAAAGAACCTCCCACCCGTGACCGTGAACGGCTGGTTGCCGACACCAACGCTGACCGTCGCTTCGCCGACCTTGCTGCCTTCCCCGCACAACCCTTCATTCGCACGCGGTTCGGGGCACAGTTCGACACCCGACAGGACACCCGACAGGCCCGGCGGGAGCTTCGCCACGATCGACTTCAGGTTCTGTTCGCCGTCCTTGCGGTTCACCGTCACCGTCAACGGCGAGAACGCACCCGCCTGAATATTCGTCGCACCACCCGTCACACTCGGGTCGAACGGCAAGCTCGCACCGGGACACGGGCCGCCACCCGGGCCGTGTTCGATCTGGAAGCTCGATTCCAACGGAACCGCACCGTTGCCGTCCCACGGCACGAACGACGCCCGCGTCGTATAGGTCCCGCACCGCGACGGCGTCGCCAGCGGCGCGCGTTCCCCACCGAAGAAGTGCAGTTCGAGGTTTTCGAACGGGAGGTCGGGGGTGTTCTTGAACGTCGTGATGATCTGCCCCGACCCCTGACAGGCCATGCCATCGATCACTTCACCCGCGGCTTCGCACAACCGCACTTCGCCGGTCAGCTTGATCGTGCTGCCCGACACGGGGTCTTCGACCATCATGTACAGCGCGAACAGGCTCCCGAACGGGTTGGCGTCCTGGCTGGCGAGATACACAAAGCCCTTCAACGCGTTCGGCAGCAACGGCGTATGCACCGTCACTTCGCCGACCTTCGACCCATTCGGACAGAAACCCACACCCGGCACCAACCCTTCAAGCGCATCCGGGTTGAACGTCGGCGTCAACACACCCGGTTCGGATCCCGGGTTGAATTCTTCGAAGCCGCTGCCGTTCACACCGTGGCCGATTTCAAAGCCGGCGAGGCCCTCCGAGCACGCTTCCAGCCCAGCACCGGTAGACGGGTTGAGAGCGACACCCGCCGGCAACGCGACCGTCGTATCACGCAGCGAGGACTCCGCCAGCCCATGCGGGTTCTGCGCCGCAGTCTGCGGCACATCCACACTAACAGTCAAACCCGACGAGCTGCTCGCGTTCGTCGTATCCGGCTCCACATTGATCGTCGGCGGAAAACGCAACGTCGAGCAACCCGTCAAGCTGACCAGCGTGCCCGCACCATTCTTCGAAAGATATTCTTCTTTCACCATCTTCCCCGGTTCCTCATACGAATCCACTTCGATCGTCGAGCGCAACGGGCCATGACAACCCGTCGGCAACGTCCAAAACGGCTTCCCGCTCGGCGCGACACCAAGAATCGACAACTGGCTCGTCAGGACCGGCGCCGCCGGCGGCGCGTTTACGATCGACGACCGGATCGGATAATCACCACCCGCCGCAGCACCATTGTTGATGAACAGATCAGGGTTAATGTAATTGATGCCCAACTGAAGAGCAACACCACGCGGCGGCACCATGTTAAAGACCGGTTCGTCGAATAGCGTTCTACCGTTAGATTTGGTGTTACCCCATTTGAGTGCCAAATGGCCGAGCGCCGATTCAGACGGACAGCCTTTCCCGCCATTGTTGAGTTCGTCCAGTTCCTTCAGCGTGCACTTCTTCGTCGTCGCGTTCGGGTCACCGTACACCCCCGGCGGAAGGTCGACGTACAGGTCCTTCAGGGCGCCGTCGGGCTCCTGCACCCAACGCGAGTCCGCATTCGATTCCTTGGGGATGTAGCGCGAGTTGAATTCGATCGTGTTCAGATACTCGTAGGGATGCGAGCCCGCCTGCGTATCCGGGCTACCATCTTCATTCAGGAACGAGCTTTCGAACTTCTTCACGCCAAAGCCGACACCGAGGGTGCCGAACAGGCCGCTGCTTTCGCCCGCACCACTCTCGTTTTCGGTCTTCAAACGGTAACGGTAGAGCAGACCCGCCGTCAGGGCGCCGATGCTCGCGGACACCGCCACCGGGCTCGTACCGGAGGGCGTCTGATTGCAGGGCACTGTGTGTTCATAGGATGCCAGGCCATATTCGTTGGCGACCCCGTATTCGAACTCGCACGGGGACGTGAGCGCGGCGCCACGCGGGTTAACCGTGCCGCTCAACGTCGCTCCTTGCTTGCTCACACCCGTCGCCGCAGCGACCGTGACAGCCGGCGCGTCGCTGCCGAACACATCGACCGTGGTTCCGTTGGCGACATAGATCAGTCCAGTCTTGCCGTTGACCGCGATCCCGCCCTGCCCAGCGGAACCCGACAGTTGCGAGGAGCCGAAGCTCGACACGGGCACCCCGACACCCGGCCGTCTCGTTGGCTGGAGAAGTTCTTCACTGCCGTTGATCGCGCCCGTGTCCCACTCCGTTACGGAATCCGCCGACGACTCGCTCTCGACATACACGTGGCCGGTCGCGGGATCCGCGGCAACAGCGACGTCACCAGACCCTTCGTTGTCGAGCGGCCCGATCCCCGCCAGTTGCTGCCCCAGCTTCGCCGTACACGAACAGGCCCCCCCATACAGTAGGAAATCATCACCGGTCGGGCCGACCGCGAAACCATCAGCTTCCTGTTGTTTTTCTGATACACCCGAACCACTGCCCGAAACCCCCGTGTTTTCCAGTGTGGCAACCAGGTGGTTTTCGGGAGAATCATCAAACTCGTCGACTCGGACTGTCCTTTCCAGAATGCCGACGCCGAGCTCAGCTCGGACCACGCCGCCTTTGTCAACAGCGACTCCCAGCAGTTCGCGTTCGGTCGAGCCCGTAGCGGGCGGGTACCCGCTGATCTGGCTGAGATATTTGCCTTCCGAGTTGTACTTGTCGATCACGCCGTGCCCGGCGTCCATCACGTACAGGTCGCCGGCTGACGGGTCTGACGGATTGGTCGAGTTATCGACGGCGATCGCGCCGGGGGTGCCGCGGGCGTCCGGAGGGAAGATGAACGAGCCGGCGGGCGTGGCGGCGCCGGTCAGCACGTTGGAGTGAAGCGAGGGGAACTCCACTGGGTTCCCGCTCGCGTCGAGCTTCTCGACGGTGCCTTCTACGCCCTGGGTTGCGGTTGCGACCGTGCACGCAGGGCTCGTGCCGCCCTTCAGCGTGGAGCCGGCGCAGAGGAGCTGCGGCACGTTCGTGCCCGCAAGCGCGCCCTGGAAGGTGATCGTGTAGGTGACGGTGCCCGGCAGGGAGCCTTCCTGTGAGACGGCGACGTTACCGATGCCGATCTTGGTTAGCGTCATCAGCGCCGCTTCGACTTCGCCGCCGCCGGGAGCGAACGCTTCTCCGGGATTGCTCCCCGTGGTGATCGGAAGCGAAACATTTTCGCCCTCGAATTCGAGCCTGAAGCTGCCGCCTTCGGGGCCGCCTTCGATGCTGACCGTCTGGCGCTCGTCGGCGCCGAGCTGCGCGACGTAGACATCACCCGTGGACTGGTCGATCGCGATGCCGTTCGGGTTCGTGAACGTATCGGTTTCGAAGCCGGTGTGTTCGATGACCGGGTGGGCTTCTCCAGCCAGGGCCGGGGAAGCGCCAAATGCGAGAACGGTTATTAGAGAAACGAGGCAAGTTAAAGGATAGCTACGCAACAGAGCGTGCGGCGACCGACGGTTAGTGAACTTGCCTGCCGCTGTTGATTGTTGCACACGGGTTTTCATTTACTTGCCCCTCCGGTCGCGGCTGGCTCTGTCGGCCTTTTTGGCCTTCTTACGCTTACTCTTTGAGTTGACACATTTGCTATGGACGAGCTTCTTGCCCTTCGCACATTTGACGGTCTTTTTTGTAACCTTCTTGACGACCGTCGGCGGTGCCGGCGCGAGGTTGCCCGCCCCGGAGAACGTCGCGCTCGCCGGCGCGCCAAAGACCGCCGGCAGCGGCGCGACCGGAACACGACACGCATCAGCCGTCGCGCACGACGATGGTGTCGCCGTGGCCGGGAAGCCACCATCGACGCGCGCGTCGTAGATCACGCGCGCTTCTTCGCCGGTGTCGTCCTGCGGCAACAGCCGCTGGCGTGAGAGGAAGAACACATCGTTCCCGCTTTCGCTCGCGCCCTCGAAGTTCGATTCGCTGGGGCTCGTGCCCGAGGAGATCAAAGACGGCTGGCCGTCCTCGTACTCATAGACATCGACCTGATTGTTCGTGTCCGACGGCACCAATGCTTCACTTGTTTCAAAAACCAACCGCCCATCGTCGGAGAGCGGCCGCTCCGTCGAACGCGCGACGTTCGCCCCAACGATTCCTCTATCGATCGGCGCTTCGCCACTGGGATTACATGACGCACACACCAGTGTGGGTGGGTGGGAATCAGATCCGGCGCTGTAGAGAAAGACTCGCTGACGGGCCCGCCGCCCGGCCCCGGCGCGACATTGTCATACCCCGTCAGGCTCTTGCTCGAATCGAACGCGAACCATGTCCCGTCCGGCGAGACCACTCCCCCACCCTCACTGGCGTTGAGTGTCGCGACGAACGTCGTCTTAGACCGGCCTTCGTGTTCAGGGTCCGGCTCGTACACGTACAGGTTTTGCTGCCCGCTTTGCGCGCCTTCTGCCAGCACGCCCTTTGCGACGAAGTACACGTGCGAGCTGTCCTTGCTACCAAACGCCGACACCCGTTGCACGTCGGCGTGTTCGCCCGCCTGGGCGACCGTCAGATCGCTCAGCTCACAGCGCGACGCGCCTTCAGGCAGCACACACTCATACAGATCCGGTTTGCCGGAGGCCGCGGTCGAACCCGGCGTGAGCTGGTTTTCGTCGGTGAACAGGACCTTCGACCCGTCGGCGCTGATCGCCTGGAAGGACCCGCCACCCCCGGACCCCCCGACCTGCGAGGCATCGACCTGCACAGTGCTCGACCCATCGACACGCATGTACAGGCCCCCACCCGAGGTGAACAGGATATGCGAACCCTTTTCAGAGATCGCCTGGCTGCCGTTCGATGCTTGCGGGAGCGAACCGATCGCCGGGCTGCCGTCCGGCAGCACGGTCAGCAGCCGCAGCGCGCCTTCGTCCCATTCATACAGGTCTTCCGGGCCACCCACGGTCGCAGACGGCGCTTCCGGCGTCAGCGCCGCGAGCTCGCTGAACACGACGTGGCTGAGATCCGCCGAGGCGCCCTGGAAGTGCGCGTCGGCCGGCGTCACACCGGCCGGGGGAGCGTTGACCAGCCTGTAAGCGCCGGTCGTGTTATCGCGCACGAGCAGGTTGTAGTAGCCCACCGGTTCACCCGGTGCCGCCTGCAACCCTTCGGCGTTGCATTCCTGTTTTTCCAGCCCCGAGCCGCCGGGTTCAGACGCACGACTTTCCTTACCCCAGCTGATCAGCGCCCGCGACAGATCATCCGAGCTCGCCTGCAATGTGTTGGCGTCCGAGACGCAGAGGGCCCCCGAATACGATTCGAGCGGGTCGATGTCTTCCCAACCCCAGCCGTCTGCGGTGCGCGTCGCGATGTAATCGTTGCCGCCCGTCGGCGCGCCCGGCAACGGTTCATGCGTTTGGAAACCGATCGTGTTGCCTTCAGCCGCCTCCACTTCCTCGACGGCTTCGATCTGCACGGAGGTCTTCGTCGCGGGCGTCACGAGCTCATACGCGCGACAGTCCGGCAACACCGCGGAGAACCCCCCACGGAACTGTTCATTTTCGCATTCCGCTTGCTTGGCCGTCAGCGTCGTGAACGTCCGGTCGGGACCCGCGATTCCCGCGGGGGCCAGTTCGTTGGTCGCGACGACACGGTAGTGGTAGGTCGTGCCCGGTGCCAGGCCGCTCGCGGCCGCCCATACCGTGTGGGCGGTGAGGCCTTCACCGGCGCTGCCTTGCGGGAACGGCACGCTCTGCCCGTGAGCTGCTTCGCCTTCCTTGTATTCCCTCGTGTCGTATTCAAAACGGTAGGTAGTCGGGATCCCACCCGGGTCAACGAGCGCGCCGAGCTTCGCTTCCGAGGTCGTCACTTCCGCGGAGGACTCCTTTTCCACGCGCGGCGGCGTCGGCCGCGCGTACATCCACACCCTTCCCCTGCCATCGCTCACGTACACCAGGCCGCTGTTTTCGTCGACGGCCACCATCGGCGGCAACGGCCCTTGACCGGTTTCAAAGGAGCCCGCGCCGACATCGGCGGCCTGCACGCCCGCCGCGTCGTACTCCACCAGATGCGAGCACGGCGACTGTGCCGAACCGCAGAAATCCGCGCGGTTCTTGACGATCGCGAACACATCCCCACGGCCGTCCAGCGCGATGCCGTCCAGCACACCTTCGCTGTCGATCTCTACCGGCTTGCCGTTGGCTTCAACAGGCGCGCCACTGGGGCTGAGCTCCTCGATCCGGTTGTTGCCCGAATCCGCGACCCACAGATCCCCCGTGGAATCGACCGCGACACCCGTCGGGCCCTTCAACGCGCCCGAGCCCGAGCCGCCAGTGAACGTTTTCAACGGCGTGAGCGTGCAGGGTTCCGGCAGCGCCGGACATTCCGAGGGCTTGTACTCCAACACCTCGTTCTGCGGCGCGACCGGCACATACACATTGCCCGCAGAGTCAACACCGATCTGCACGATCGTCGCGCCAAAGAATGGTTCGTTCTTGGAGGCCGGTACTTCAAACGAGGACAACAGCGCGCCCGTGTCCGGGTCATACGTGTCGATCGCGGTCGCACCGAATACGCCCCCCACGGTCAAGACGTACACGTCGCCGTTGACAGGGTCCACCGCGGCCCCGCTGAAGTTCCCTTCCCCGAACGGCGAAGGCGGCGAGATCAGACTGGGCGAGACGGAGCCGTCGAACTTGTTGACGTTCGCCGCCGCCAACGCCGCGACATACACATCCCCACTCGACGTGCCACCGGAGTTATCGACCGCGACACCCTCCGGGAACGTCGCCGGGATGCTGCCATCGGAGATCAGCCGGGGCGGTTCGGCCTGGGCGACGGCGGTGATGGCGAGCGCGAGGAGGCCAAAGAGGACACAGAGAACCACCAGCGGGATCACGATCGAGCCGCGCGTGGGCTTGTTCGCGGCCTTGCCCCGCAAATACGCGCAGGCCGCGACCGCGGGAACGGTCAGCCGCGAGGGCCAGTCAAGCGAACCCGAGAACGAAACGCGGTCGGGGCCGGAGGACGGGGCGGGGGGCTGGGTGGGGGTCCCCATACCTGCCGGGGTGGGTCCGTGCATGTTCATTGGTTAGCCTCCTGGCTGTTCGTGACACCGGCAAGGGACGGCGCGGCCATCACTGCTTCCCCCGTGCCTTTTTCTTCGCCTTCTTGACTTTCGCCTTGTGCACAGCCTTCGTGCGGGCGGGTGGGCATCCAGTCACCCTGATCGGCGTGGTCTCGTGGATTTCGGCGCCGTTCTGAGCGACTGAAGAGTGTCGGCATCACGAGCTTCGCGGCGATGCGCTTGCTGGTCTTGATCGTGACGCGATGTCGTTGCCCTTTGACGTCGCGGATCTCCTTCTTCTTGATGTCGATCACGCGGGTGAGCTTGCATAGGTTCGCGTTGGCGACGAGCGCCGAGTACTTGCCTTGCGGGATCGTGACCTGGAAGCTGCCGACGGGCTCGTCGGGGATCGTCTTGAACGTCGTCGAGGTGATGCCCCGGGGGCTGATGTAGGTGGCGCCGACGATGTCGATCGTGAAGCCGTAGCCCTGTAGTACGAGGATCAGGCTGGGGAACGCTTCGCCGCCGTGGCTGACGAAGATCGCCGGTCCTTCCAGCGGCACCGGCAGGATCGGGGTGTTCGCGCGCGCCTGCCCGATGAACGAAGCCGCGGGGCATCCGGCGGGGTTCGCGTTGAACTGCGCTTCGGTGCACGCTTTCTGCAGTGTCGTGAGCCGCGAGGGGAGCTGCTTTGGCAGTTCGACCTTGACGGTCCTGATGTTCGACTGCGTCCCCAGCTTGACCGGCATCGTGAGCTTCACCGTCAGGCTCGCACCCGCGGCCCTGCTCGTCCTGCCGTTCGTGGACGCCTTGAACGTGGGTTTGAACGCGAGTTCGTTGCACGCTTCGGCGTGAAGTGACGCCGATGTGCTCGCGACCTGCCCGAGACTGCTCGTTAGCGTGCTCGATATCGGACGCGCATCGCAGCTCGTGGGGTTGATCGTGAAGTCCGAACGATCGATCGAAACCTTGATGTCGCGGACGTGGGTGACGATCCCGTCGATGATCGGCGGGATCGGTTCTGAGCCGGACGGGTCGATCGAGACCTGTGCTGTGTTGGGGTCGATGTGCAGGCCGAAGCGCACGACGACGGTGCCGAGATCGAACGGGCCGACCACCGCGCTCGTGATACTCACGACCGATAGGGGGTCGCCGCGGAACGGCCCGGACAGGTAGATCTCGCCGGGAACGTAGTCGAGGATCGCACCGACACCCGTCCCGACCAGGGAATGTCCGATCAGGCTCGCTTGCGGACACGACGGGTTCTGCTCCTCTTCTGTCCCGGTCTTGCCTCGTGCCGCTTCAACATCGGCTTGCGGGCATTGCGGCACGCCCGTCAGATCAGCGGTCAAACCGAGTGGCAGGACCGTGGAGTAGGAGGCGATGTACTGCATCGCATCTGTCCTTGAGAGATCGACGTACAGGGGGCTGAACGTGCCGGCATGGTTTGTGAGTGTGCCCACGCTGATCGTTGGAGCGAACGGCGGAACACTCCCGGGACACGGGGCTCCTTCTGAGCCGGATGTGACCTGGAATGATGCCGTGTCCGTAAGGGGGTTTCCGGTGCGGAGTACGGGAACAGGTTGGCGCTCGTCGTGTACGTTCCGCACGTTGAGGGGCTGATCAACGGCGCCTGTGCCCCTTCGCGGAAATGGAAGTTGAAGCGCTGGAACTGCAACGGCGGATCGTTTTCGAACGTGACCGTCAACCGGCCCGTCGAGGGGTCTGGCGTGACCTTTCCCGCGAGCTTGACGAGCACTCCGCGTTCCGCTCTGCTCTTCGCGACCACGTACACCGCGATCAACGAATTGAACGGGTTGGCATACGGTTGCGCGACATACAACGACCCGTACACCGTCGTGAACAATAACGGTGTTTCAACTTCGACGGTCCCGAGCTTGGAGTCTTCAGGGCACCCAGCGCCAGCGGGGGAGTTGAGCGTCACTTCCGCGTACTGCGCCGCGGTGCAAGCCCCTAGCCCCACCCCGGCGGAGGGATCGATCGTGAGTCCTTCGGGGAGGCTCACGACAGTGTCCTTGAGGTTTGATTGCGCGATGCTCGTCCCGCTCGTCAGGCCTGCCCTGCTGTACGTCAAGTCGAATGAGAACCCTGACGGGGAGGACGCAGAACCCGTCGTCGTGGACGTTGAGATCGTCGGGGAGAAAGGCACGCTCCCGCAACCCGTGAGTGGTTGTAATGGTTCGCTCGCGGGGAAGCTCTGGAACGCGCCGGGCGCGGTCCACGAATCCGCTTCGAGGCTCGACGCGAGCGAGCTCGTGCACGAGGTCGGCAGCGTCACGAACGCGGGCGGTTCGTGTTCTTCGAAATGGACACACCCCGTTTCTTCATAAACATCGTTGCGACCACGCGTTTCGGCAAGACAACCCCATCCGCGCGCATCATCGTGCAGGGTGCTGCCCGCGACACCCCAGAACGTTACGCGCACACTGCTGATCCCACTGTTCTGTGGGATCACACTCGAAGAGAGGTCCACGCCCCAGTCTTCAGAGGACCGCACACTCGTGCTCAAGGTGACGGGTACACCCTCGATCGGGATGTAGAACCCGAACCTTGCCGGTTCACCGGCTTCCGGTTCGATATTGAACAGGGGTGTCGCTACCGTACGCGTCACGCCACCATGTTCGAACGTGACCGACGCGACACCCACAGCCGATTCATAAGGACAACGATCCTGTTCGCCACCACCAACATTTTCCATGAACTGCCAAGCTAAACAGCGCGCTACAGCACTGGGGTTCGCGATCAATCCCGGCGGTAGTCGAGCCACCACATCCCGCGCAGACACAACCGGACCCGCACTCGGCGCACTGGTCAGCAACGCGCCGTCTGGACCCTGGTCGAGCAGGATCGATCCGGTCACCTGGAACGGGTGTGCACCGGCCTGCGTGACAGGCCCACCGCCTTCGGATTCGGCGCCCAGCTCATAGCCTTCCACGCCGAACCCGCCGCTGCTCGTACCGATCGTGACCACCGGTTGCGTGACCTTGACATAGGGCGCGTTGCCACCCGACACCGTGACCGTGTTCGCTTCACCGCTCTCAGCACCCGGCAATGCTTGCACCTCGATCCGTATTTCGATCGTGTCGAACGGAGCGAGCGGACCCGGTGCTTCACAACTCAACTGTTCAGGCACACAGGAGACCCCGACCGTTTCTCCGAGACTCCCACCACGCTTCGGCTCGCTACCCGTGATCCCCAACGCCCGTAACCCGGCTGGCAACACATCCGTGATCGTGACCGGATCAAGCGTCTGCGCGTCACCAACATTCTCGACCGTGAGGACCAGCTCCCCCGTACCACCCACAGGGATACTCGCCGGACGCGAACCCGTATACACGTGCCACCACGGACCAACAGCGAGGACTGGTGGGGCGGACAGGAGCGCTACGGTCATGCACACGAGGACCGCACAGCCCAGCACGAATAAACGCGGCGCCTGGCGACGCGAGGACGCCGCCCGCAGCGAGTGAATAGACCACGACACGTTGAGCATTACCCGCGCTTCTTGCCCGTCGTGTGCTGCTTGCCCTTCTTGTGCGGCCCATAGCGCTTCTGGGCCGCCTTTTCACAGGCTTCCCGCTTATGCCGCTTCGCCTTGCTCTTGGGCGGGTGGGCACCGCCAAATTTCGTCCGGCAGACCTTCAACGCCGCCTTGAGCTTCTGCGCGCGCGTCAGGGCCTTCTTGACGACCTTCAGACAGCCGGTGACCGCGATCTTCGTGGTCTGTTTGACGACCGCGCCGTTCTGGCCGGTGATCGTCGTCGGCATCGTCAGGCTCTGCCCGCAGAGGTTGTATTTCGCGCTCGCCGGACCGTTCGCCCCCAGCACCGAGTGCGGACCCTCCGGGAGGATCGTTTCGAAGCTCGCGATCGGGGCGTCGGGGACCGTTTCGAACCTGGAATACGTGATCCCGTTCTTGATCTGCGTGCCACCGTCCAAGACGATCTCAACGCCTTCGCCCTGCAACACAAACACAACGTCGGGGAACGCCGCGCCACCGTGGGAGACGAGGTATGCCGGCCCCACCAATGGGTTGTTCAGGATCGGGGTGTGCGCGACCGCGCTGCCGATCACCGACCATTCGGGGCACCCGGCGGGGTTCGCGTTGAACTGCGCTTCCGTACACGCTTTCTGCAATGTCGTCAACCGTGACGGCAGTTGCTTGGGCAATTGCAGGTCGACTTTCGCAATGTTCGCCTGCCCCGGCAAGGGGTTGACCTTCACAACCAGACTCGCACCGTCCGCCTTGCTGGCCTTGCCCTGCGTGCTCGCCGTGAACGACGGGCTGAACGGCAGTGTCGTGCAACCACCGGCCTGGAAAGGATCGGACAAGACTGCCGTCTGCCCGGTCGTGCTCGACTCTTCCCCGGTCACGGCCATCGTCGCGCAACTCGTCGGGTTCAACGTGAACTGGCTGCGGTTCATATCCACGTTGACATCGCGAATGTCGAGTGGGATCCCGTCGAGGATCGTCGGGAACGGGTCGCTCTTGACCGTCACCTGCGCCGTGGACGGGTTGATGAACAGCCCCGCCCGTACGACGACCGTGCCGAGGTCGAACGGGCCCGCGATCGCAGGCGTCACGATCACCACACTGAACGGTGCGCCCTCATACGGACCGGCGAAATAAGCATGGCCCGCCACGTAAAGCGGAGCGCCCGACCCGGCCCCGACGTGCACCACCCCCACTTCAGAACCAGCCGGACACGACGGGGATGCCTGCTCCAACGCGCCTTCGCCTTCATGACTGCGCCCCTGCGCCACTTCGATCGCCGCCTGCGAGCACTGTTCGATCCCCGCGATCTTGCCCGTCAACCCCGGCGGCAACGTAACGTTCAACGCGCCGAAACGCTGCGAGCCGTCTTCACGGGAGAGCTTCAACACGAACGGGGAGTAGGAGCCCGCGACCGGGCTCGCCGTGCCCGCGCTGAAGCCGGGCGTGTTCGGCGCCTGCGCTTCACTACCCACACACGCGCCACCACCCGGCCCGGTCACACCGAACGGCAGGCTCGACGGTTCGGCGTCCTTGCCTTCCGGCGCGCTCCACGGCGTCAGGTCCGACGTGAGCGCGTAGGAGCCGCAAGTGAGCGGCGTTGTGAGCGCTCCACGCGTACCACCGAACAAGTTCACCTTCAAATCTTCGAACGGCAACTGCGGGTTATTATCGAACGTCACACTCAACCGTCCCGTCGTCGAGTCCAGAACGATCTTCCCCGCCAGCTTGATCACGACACCCGTAGCCGGATCATCGACAGCCAGGTAGACCGCGAGCAACGATTTGAACGGGTTAGCCCCCTGCAACGCCAAATACATCGCGCCCGGCAACGGATGATTGACAAGCGGTGAATCGATTACAACCGTACCGAGCTTCGACGCGTCCGGACAATTCGCCCCAAACACGGTTTCCAGGTTGATCCCGCTGATTTCATCTTTGGATTCCCCGGCTTCCTGCGCCGGGTCTTTACCAGTCAACAACGGACACCCGGCCAACCCATCCGCGGAAGACGGATCCACAACCAGGCCCGCGGGCAAGGTGACAGTCGCATCCTTCAACTCAGCCTCAGCGTTTTCACAGGCGACTTCTTCGCCAGCTTCTTCCTTGCAGCCTTCGTGCGGAGGCACGTGCAGATCGACGCTCAAACCGCTCGACGAGTCGGCCGCACCCGTAGTCGGAAGCGCCGTCAGTGACGGAGTGAAATCGAGCGATTCACAACCACCCACGGCCGGCTGCGTCGTGCTCTTTGGGAGGAAATTGCCCGGTTCCTGCCAGGAGTCCGCTTCGATCGACGTCCTAAGCGGCGTGCCCGGGCAGGCCGTCGGCATGGTGAGAAACGGCTTCAACGGCGCCGTCGAAGGGTTCGGGCCCATTTTGGTGCCCGGTTCCCCGACGCATATCACCGCTTCTTCTCCGCCTCCGCCGTCTCCGCTTCCCGATTCCGGGCAACGTTGGTCGTCGTGGCTCGGGTCCGCCGGCACCCCCCAGAAAGTGACCGTCTGCGCCGACTGCGCAAACGCCTGCGAAATGTCACTAGCCACGACGGTTATGCCGTAGTCGCCACCGGTGTCGACCCGAGCGTTCAAACGCACATACGTGAAGAGACCACGGAGGCCGACGTTGAAGGCGAACTGGGCCGAGACCCCGGGCGGCGGGACCACGTTATAGACTGCCGCCGACAGCGCTGGTATTGCCATGCAGTCAGAACATTTGCTGCCAGAGAAGACGAAATGGCTCACCCCGACCTGGGAGCTCGGCGGGCAGGCCAATTCGCGGAACTGATCCTGGGTACACTGCGGGACCGCCTGGGGATTGCCGATCAGCCCCAGCGGCAGTGTAACGTGGAGATCCTTGACTTCGCCGCTGTCCAGGCTCGGGTCTCCAAACGAGTCATGGCCGTCTTCACTTACGTTGGTGTTGTAGAAGAAGTTCGTCGTGAACGAATACGGGTGACCGCCGGCCTGAGTGTCCGGCGCACCGTCCGGGAAGATCGCCGGAGCGTTGAAGCCCGCAACCCCGAAGGCAAGCGCCGAGCCGATCGTGGTAGGTTCGGTGCTCGTCACGGTCGGCGCGCCGCCGCCGCTGATCGACACGGTATTGAGGACGGTTTCTCCTGCGTGCAGCGTCACTTCCGTCACTCCCACGAAGGTCGCGAGGTGTTCGACCTGGCCAGGCTCGAACACGCGCGTACCAGTCATGGTGACGGTCTGACCCGAGATCGAGCATGTGAACGCCGCGCCGCCGCGTTCAATACAGTGGCTCGGGGTGAGCCCATTCGGGAGCGTGTCGGTGACCGTCACCGGACTGCCATCGGTCGGTCCGTTGCCGACATTCGTGACTTCGATCAGGTAAGAGGCGGGTTTGCCCGGTACGGGGTTCGTGGGCTGCGCGGTAGCGGCGATACCCCAGGCCGGCGTCCGGGGCGACGCAACCGCGGGGCCGGCGGTGAGCAGGCAGACGCCCGCCACCACACAGCTCAGCGCCAGCACAAAGCTAGAAAGAGTTCCCAGGGCCCTTGGAGACTTATCAGTGAGAAACATAATTACTTGGCCTTTCCAAAGCTCTTGTTCGCTTGCTTCTGGCACTTAGCTCGCTTCTTCTTCGGCTTCTTCTTACAGGCTTTGAGCGCCTTGGCGAGCTTTTCGGCCTGATTAAGTGCCCGCCCACCCGCTGTCTTTTTGACCGCTGTTGGGGGCGCTTCAGGCGGGGTGACGAGGTTCCCGGAGCCGTGAAGTTCCGCCGAGGCCACACCCAATTGCGCAGGCGGTTCACTCAACGGCGACCGGCACCCTTCAAGCGACGTGCAGGGCGGCGGCACCACCCGCGAGCCCTGCGAGGCAAAGCCACCACCGACACGGGCGTCATAGAGATCTTCCAAATTGTCTTCGTCCTGGCCGACGAGCGAATCGCCAGTCTCGAAGAAGACGTCGTTGCCGCTTTCGCTGGCGTCAGCGAAATAGGAATTCGAGGTTCCGCTGCCGGACGAGATCAGGTACACGCAACCGCCATCAGTAGTGGAGCTCTGACAGCTACCGGACCCTTCGGCCTCCCACTCGTACACGTTGTCGAGGCCATTCGTGTCAGCCGGAAGGAGTACATCGCGCGAAGTGAAGAACAGGCGGCTCCCGTCCGCACTGAGCTCGTGCGACCGGTACGTGAACTCTGTCGTGCTCGCGCTTCCGCTCAACTGGAGAAGTTCCGAGGACCCGACCGGCCTCGCCCCGCTCGGGTTGCACGACGCGCAGATAAGCCGGTTCGCGCCTGCGTCATAGAGGAAGACCTCGTTGCACTGCCTGCCCGTCACCTGTTCCGATAGGCTCGCGCAACCGCCGGCACCGCTGAACGTGTTGTCGTAACCGGTCGGGGTCTCATACGAATTGAACGCGAGGTGAGCGCCGTCGGGGGTCACCCGCGGGGTGAGTATGTATCCCGTGGCACTGTGGAAGATGAAGGTCGTCTGACCACTGTTCCAGAGGTAGACGTTGTACTTGCCGGCTTCGGCGTGTTCGCCGTTTTCGTTGCGCTGGGAGGGGGGGGTGAGGACGCCTTTGGCGGTGAAGTAGACGTGGGAGGCGTCTTCGCTGATCCCGAGGACTTCTCTGACTTCAGGGCCGGGGGCTGCGGTGAGGTCGGCCAGCTGGCCGGTTTCGACGTCGTAGTCGTAGAGGTTGTTTCCGCTGACGGCGTCGTTGGTCAGCAGCCCTTCGCTGGTGAAGAGGACGTGGGAGCCGTCGACGCTCGCTTCTTCGTACTGCCCTCCCCCGCTGCCCGGCGGAAGGGGTGCGTTGGGAGGCGTCGACCTGGACGGTCCTTTCGTCGTCGATGCGCACATACAGGTTGCCGTCGGCGGTGAAAAAGACGCGCGACCCGTCGGCGGAGATCGTATGGGTTTTCCACTTCTGGTTCCCTCCGCCAGCTAGCGTCCCGGAGGCCGCAGGGGTACATTGCGATCCGGTGCAGCTCGTGCTCGAGGTCGGGATCAGGCCGACGAGATGTATCTGGCCTTCCGACCATTCATAGAGTTCAAGGCCAAGCGGGTTGGGGGGCGCTTCTGGTGTCAGGGCGTCGTCGGCATAGAAGAGGACATGGCTGAAGTCGGTCGAGGCCGCTACGGGTTGTACTGCGAAGCCGTTGCCCTTCTGGTGCGGCGGGTTGACGTCCGACACCAGTTCGTAGGAGCCCGTAAGGAGATGGCCCACATAGAGGTTCCATATTTCGGGGCCCGGGGCGTCGGCGACAAGCGCATTTTCGGACCTGATGAGACCAGTGGACAGGTCGGGCGAGAGCGGTACAATGGTATATTCATCCACGTTTTCTCCAGGCGCGTTGACCAACGTTGCCGGGAGATCGACCGCCTGCGTCGACCACCCGCTCGCGCCCCGCGAGGAGAGGTACTGGGTATACAAAGTATTCTTCGGAGACCCGGGGAGGGCACCAATGGATTCATAGAAGACCCGTTCCCCATCCACCGAGGCCTGCTGATGCACATACCCGTTTTTGAAGCTGTTCTTGACGTCGCTTTCGTCTTTATCGACCGGCGAGACCTGCTCGTAGGCGCGGCAGTCAGGCAGGAATGTCGAGACCTGTTCGACGCGGAGCGCTTGGTTCGAGCAGCCCACGCCGAAGGGCGCAGCCGTCTGGAAGATAAACGTGTAATCCTGACCGAAAGTGGTACCGATCGAGTTGGTCGCCACCACCCGCCAGTGATAGGTCGTGTTAGCGCTCAGGCCGCTGAGATGCTGACTGACGGACACATCGCTCGAGCCCGGGCCGATGTCCGCGTCCGGCACTGGCACGCTGTTGCCGTAGCTCGTGCTGGTGCCCCATTCGAAGTGGTAGGTCGTATCGAACCCCATCGGATTGATCTGCGCGTTCAGATCAACCGAGCTTTCGGTCAGGTTGGTGGTGTAGGCGGCGTCGATCAGCGGGATGGTCAGCGTCGTGAACGTTTCATCCGAGCCGGTGTAGGAGCCGCCCGAGTTGGCCGCCACGAGCCGGAAGTGATAGGTCGTGTTTTCCGGAAGGCCGGTGATGTCGGCGCTTACCGCAACGGGGCTCGAGCCCGACGGCGTGCTCGCGCAGGGCTGGCTTTGACCGTAGCTGGCCGTCGGGCCGTATTCGAAGTGGCAGTCGGTGATCGTTGTGCCATCCGGGTCGACCGTCCCGTTGAGCGTCGCGCTCTTTCCCGCCACGCTGCTGGCCTGGCCGGTCACCGCCACGGCAGGCGTGGTGAGCGTCTGATCGGAGCTGTAGCTGACGACTCCGTTGGAGTTGCTTGCCGCAACCCGGAAGTGGTAGGTGGTTTCCTGCTGCAGAGCAGACAGGCTCGCGCTGACATTCGTCACGCCGGCGTACGGGGTGGCCGGCGAGCAGGGCGCGGTCTGCCCGTAGGAGGTGCTCGTGCCGTATTCGAACTGGCAGCTTTCGACGTTTCCACCGCCGGCGGGGTCGACTTCGCCGTTCAGCGTCGCGGTGAACTGTTTGACTTCGGTGGCCGCGGTGGCGGTGGTATCGGGGATGATCACCGGAGGGCCGTAGATGTCGACCGTCGAACCGCCGGAGCTGACGTTGGTGACATAGACGAGGTTGGCGGATTCGTTGGCGGCGAGATCGGTGAAGGTGTACTGGTGCCCGAAGACGCCGGCCAGTGCTCCGGTGGAGTCGTATTCGGCGATCTGTTCGCCTTCGGTCTCGTAGACAAGGGCGTGGCCGGTAGCCGCATCCACCGCGAGGGCTAGCGGCGCCTTGCTGTCAATCGTCGAGACGAAGGAGCCGCTCGAGTCGAACTTGACAACGCTTTCGCCCGAATAGAAAGTACCGTTGTCAACGTAGAGGTCGCCGCTGGAGTCGAAGGCCAGGGCGCCGGGGGTGGTGAGGTGGGGGCCGGCGATCTGCCCGATGTATTTGCCGCCTGGGTTGAACTCGTCGATCACTATGTGTTCGCCATCGCTGACGTAGATGTCACCGTTCGCCTTGTTGACCGCGACGCCGGTGGGGCTAAAGCCTCCGGCCGGCGTCTTGCTGCCGGTCGCACCCGCGCACTCGCTCGCCGAGGCCGTCGCTGCGCCGGTGATCTGGCACTCGTAGGCGCCGGTTTCGCTGAAGCGATCGACCACGTTGTGGACGCCGTCGGCGACGTAGACATCGCCGCTGTTTGCGCCCGTCGAGCTGTCGACGGCGATGCGGCTGAAGCGGAGATTTCCTCCAACAAAGCCGAAGGACCCGGCGGGCGTTGCGGAGCCGTTGAATTCAACGCCCGCGTAGGTGCCTTCTTTTTTGACCTTGACGACGCGGCTTTCGCCGGCGGCGAAGTTCGTTTCACCGACGTAGAGGTCGCCGGCGCCGGCGCGGTTGTCCACCGCGACCCCACCAAAGGGACCGAAGGTGAAGGCCCCACCGGGGCTTCCGGAGCCGTTGAAGCTGCCTTGGATGACGCGGGTGATCTTCGCCGAAGCGACGCCGCCGCCGAGGGCCAGCAGCGCGCCGCACGAGAGGACCACCAACAGCAGCGCACGACCGGACGTACCGAGCGCTCGACGGGCCGCTCTGCTCCCCGCGAGCGAGATCCCGCCTGAAGACGCACCACACCCGTCGAGCAGCCCGGCCGCGGGCGCACCGGTCCCGTGAAGGTGGGTACGCGAAGGCGCACCAGTCCCTTGGGCGTGGAGGAGGGCACGGAGCGTCGCGAAGAGGCCTGCCTTCGACGTGGAAGTGGACTTCGCGGGGGGCTCTGTGGGATTCATGCTCGTGCCTTTCTTGGGGTGATTGCACTGCCACCGTTGTTCGCAACGAACACACCACCAGGAAGGGCGAACACGAGCGCCATCAAGGCCATCACCGTCCATGGGGTTAGGTGCTTACCTACTCGTTGGAACATCGGTTATCTCTCCTCCTGCAGGACAGAGGGGACATACGCCCCTCGGTTGTTGTTGTGCCGTGCGCCCGAGGGGCGCCGGTGAGTCAACGTTTTCGCACTAGTCTTCAGACGCGATGGCCCGGAAACGCGGGGGTTTGCGACGGCGGGCTTCGCGATATGCGCTGTGGGTATCACCTTGTCTCCTTCGTTGACGTTTGTGAAGCAGTGAATCGATCGGGCGTGGCGCGTCATGCGGCCTGCTCCCGGTCGCAAGCAAGAGCGCTGAGGCGCTGGGCGACCTCGCCACCCAGCCGCGTCAGCCTCCACGCGTTGGGCTCGCCCTGGGCATGCCCCAACCCGTGGTTCTCAAGCAGACCGAGGCCCTCCAGGCGCCGCAGCAACTTCGAAACCTGCCCCGGGTCGGTAATCCCCGCGCTATCGGCAATCTGGCGGTTGCTCCCCCGGGATGCTCCCGCACACCTTCCAGCACCCGCGCGGTGCGATAGGTGAGGCGCATGTTCACCTCGTCCAGCGGGTCGCGCTCCGCGTGCGCGCTCACCTCCCAGCCAACCCTCGGCGCATGGTGCGGCGCCGGCGCCGGCACCGGACGCTTCTGTTCACGACGAGCTGCCCGCGGCCCCAGATACTGCAGCGCGATCATCCCCATCAACTCATCCAAAAGGCCCGTCAGCGGCCCGCGGTCGCCGCTGCGCAACCGCGCATAGACCACGCCGAGCGCTCCGCCCACGAGGCCTTCAGCGGTCACCAGCGTGCACTCCGCCCCGCGCGGACCCTCACCGCGCCCCTCGTCGAGGATCGCCGCCATCCGCGCGAGGACCCGCTCGCGACGCTCCAGCGTCTGCGCCCCACCGTGCAACGCGTGAACAACCCAGATCCGTGCCAACACCGGCTCGCGCTCAAGGAACGACAGGATCACCCACAGCCCGCCGCGGACCCGCTCACGCCACTCCAGATCCTCCAGGCCCGCCGCCGCGAGATCCCGCTCAACGCGCTCCACGACCGCGTCGATCAACGCGACCAAGCACGCTTCGCGATTCTCGAAGAGCTCGTAGAACGTCCGCCGCGATACCTTCGCCCGCGCCGCGATCCGCGTCACCGTGCTCTGCTCAAACCCCAACTCGTCGATCGTCGCCGCGACCGCAACCAACAGACGCGAATACTGAATCTCCTCAACCTGCACCCGCGGCGCACCCCGCGAGAACACCCGCTGCTCGCGCCGCCGCGCCAAACGCCCCTCAACCGGCAGAGCACGCCCGGCCGCACCCCGCCGCGCCGCCGTCGCCGCACCGCCACGCGCCGGCGACGCCATCAACGACCACCACCGATACGCGCATGGGAAACGGCCACGGCCCCCGTCAGGGGCGCTGAGAGCCCACCCCCCGCGAGGGAACACAATCCACGGCGCCCAAGCGCCGAACGAGAGGGCCTACCGACTAGCGCACTAGCCGAAGAGAGAGAGAGAGAGAGAGAGATGCGACAGCGCCAAGCTGGCGCATCTAGCATCAGCCCGGCGGGCCGACGCGCACATCCCCATCATGAATCTCCCTCTAGAAACCACGCTGAAACAACTCCCTCATCGCTCCGATCCAGCCCCTCTCCCACTCCTACGAACCCTGCCAGCGCTTGAAGTCAACCACAAGGCGGGATGACCCCAACCAGACCCTATGTACACCGGCCCCCAAAACACCGGGAAAACCAGCCCTGCGGCACACAGTAGCTTAGCCAAGTATAAATGTCAAGCCCCCAACGAGCAAACACGACGACCCGGCCCGCGCCTCCCCGACCGACAGGATCGACGCTGGCGCCCGCCGGGCGGAGATCCGCGGCCACGCAGGGCGCGAAGCCGAGCGGCTCGCGCCGCTTCAGACCCGAATGACCGATATCAACGAGAATGCCGAAAAGTCATCGTCCTGCGTCACGACGGCGGCGCCGTGTCGCAGGGCGGTAGCGGCAATCCACGCGTCGTGTCGACGCAACTTGCGACCGGCTTCCAGCTCGTGGGCGGCGATACGCGCGAAGCACGAGGCGACCTTCGCGTCGACCAAGAGCAATGGATAGGCCTCACGCACGCGCGAGAGCGTAGCGAGACGGCGAGCGCGTGTCTCGGTATCCTGAGCGCGCAGCACGCCCAGCTCCAACTCGGCCGCCGTGATCACGGAAATCGCCAGCTTCTCCGGCAGCTCGCCCAGCCTACGTCCGACCTCCTGCGCAACGAAGACCGAGGTGTCGGCGATACCGCGCCTCACACGTCCTCGATCGACGCTCCGCGCACGTCGGCAAGATCGCCCAGCAGATCCTCATCGGCCGGCGCCTCACGAATGATGCTGGACAGGACGGTCGATGGCACCCATGGATCGCGCTGCTCGACATGAGGCACAATGTCGGCCACAGGATCGTGATTGACGGTCAGCGTTACGCGCTCGCCGGCACGCACCGCCGCGACCACGTCCGCCGTACTGTTGCGCAGATCCCGCACCGAAACATTGATAGCCATGTGCACAAGCGTAGCACGAAGATGCGACAGCAACGAGCCCGGCGCCAAGGCCGGGGGAGCCCTACCCGATCATCGCATCAACCAGAATCAACGCGAGCTCGCGTGATAGACTAAGTCTTATGACTAAGTTAGTTGGCGTACACGAGGCTAAGACACACCTCTCCCGGCTGATCGAGGACGTGGCCGCCGGCGAGGAGATCGTGATCACGCGCCGCGGCGAGGCGGTCGCCAGCCTCGGGCCCCCGCCCGAGGCTGCGCCGCTGCGGTTCGGGATGGACGAAGGGAGCTTCGTCGTGCCGGAGGACTTCGACGCGCCTCTCCCCAACGAGCTGCTCGCCGAATTCGAGCAGTGAAGGTCCTGCTCGACACCCATACCTTCCTCTGGCTGCACTCCGAGCGCAAACGCCTCGGCGAGCGCCTCTCGCTTCTCGAAGATCCGCAGACCGAGCGGATCTTCTCAGCGGTGTGCTCCTGGGAGATCGCGATCAAGTACGCGCTTGGCCGGCTGCCGCTTCCGGAGCCGCCGCAGCGCTACGTACCCAGCCGGATGCGCGCGATCCGCGCGATCGCGCTGCCGATCGAGCACAGGCACGCACTCGCGGTCGCCGCGCTGCCGCCGCTGCACCGCGACCCGTTCGACCGTCTGCTCATCGCGCAGGCCAAACTGCTCGACGTGCCGATCCTCACAGCGGACGCAATTATCGCCCAGTACCCGGTGCGCACGCTGCTCGTCGGAGGCGAGTAACAAGCCCACGCAGCGCTTCTACGCGCAGGCCTCCTGCGATGATTCGGCCATGAACGGCGATGGCCCCGCGATCGAGGTGCGCGACCTGCACAAGCGCTACGGCGCGTACGAGGCCGTGCGCGGGATCGAGATCGAGGTGCGCCGCGGCGAGGTGTTCGGGCTGCTCGGGCCCAACGGCGCCGGCAAGACGACGACCGTGGAGATCCTCGAGGGCTACCGCGCGCGCGACGGGGGAAGCGTGTCGGTGCTCGGGTATGACCCCGCGCGCCGGCAGATCGAGCTGCGCCGGCGGATCGGAATCGTGCTGCAAGCGGGCGGCATCTACAGCCACGTCACCCCGCGCGAGGCGCTGCGCCACTGGGCGAGCTTCTACCCCCACCCGCGCGAGGTGGAGGAGGTGCTGGAGCTAGCGGGCCTCGCGGAGAAGGCCGACGTCCGCAGCCGCCGGCTCTCCGGCGGGCAGCTGCGGCGCCTGGACTTCGCGCTGGCGCTGGTCGGCGACCCCGAGCTGATCTTCCTCGACGAGCCGACCACCGGCTTCGATCCCGAGGCGCGGCGGGCCGCCTGGGAGACGATCCGCTCGCTGCGCGCGCTCGGCAAGACGATCCTGCTGACCACGCACTACCTCGACGAGGCGCAGGCGCTCGCCGACCGCGTGGCAATCGTCAAGGAGGGACGCGTGCTCGCAATCGGGCCACCGCGCGAGCTCGGCGTGGGGGCCTCGCACTATCGCGTCGCCTACCGCGGCGCCGACGGCGCGCTGGTCGAGCGCGAGACCGACGATCCCACCGCGCTGCTACACGAGCTGAGCGCCGCGGCGCTCGCGCGCGGGGAGCGGCTGGAGGAGCTGACCGTCGGGCGGCCCTCGCTGGAGGACGTCTACCTGGAGCTGACCGCGGATGTCGAGGCGCCGGAGCCGGCCGCCGGCGATCCCTCCGCAGAGCCCTCCGTCTCCGCCCACGGGAGGGTCGCGTAATGCCTGAGACCCTCGCCCTCTCCTGGCGCCAGTACCGCCTGGAGCGGCGCATGTTCTGGCGCAACCCGAGCGCCGCCTTCTTCAACTTCGTGCTGCCGCTGGTGATCCTCGCCGGCGCCGGGGCGGCGCTCAGCGGCAACCAGCATCAGCTCGACCGTCTGGTACCGATGATCGCGGGCATGAGCGTGATGTCGACCACGTTCACCGCGCTGGCGTACAACATCGTGTTCCTGCGCGAGCGCGGCGTGCTGAAGCGAATCCGCGGCACGCCGCTGCCGACGATCTCCTACTTCGGCGGGGTCGCCGCCAACGCAGTGACCAACACGGCGCTGCAGATTGCGATCGTGGTGCTCGCCGGAAGGGCGTTCTTCGGGATCGGCTGGCCGCAGCAGTGGGGCACGCTCGTGGTGTTCGTGCTCGTGGGCGTCGTCTGCTTCGCCGCGCTCGGCGTCGCCTTCGCGCATGCGATCCCCAACTTCGAGTCGACCGCGGCGTACGTCAACGCGGTGTTCCTGCCGGTGGTGGCGGTCTCCTTCTACGCCTTCGACTCCTCCAGCGCCCCCGGCTTCGTGCGCACGATCGCCGCGGCGCTGCCGCTGAAGCCGCTGATCGACGGCCTCTCCGGGGCGATCGTGACCGGCTCCAGCCTCAGTGCCAACCTCGACGCGCTCGCGGTGATCGCGCTGTGGGGCGCGTTCGGGCTGTACTTCGCGGTGCGCGGCTTCTCGTGGGAGTCGCGGCGGACGTGAGACGCCGCAAGCCGGCGGGCCGTCGATAGGATCGACACCGTGAAGCAGCTCGCCGAGGGCCTCTACCAGCTGGACGGCAGGCCACGTAACACGATCAACGTGTACCTCGCGGGCGATGTGCTGATCGACGCCGGCACCCGCCAGGCGGAGGGCCGCATCATGCGCCAGCTGCAGGGCCGCACGGTGACCGCCCACGCGCTCACCCACGCCCACTCGGACCACCAGGGCTCCAGCCACGCCGTGTGCGAGCAGCTCGGCATCCCGCTGTGGTGCGGCGAGGCCGACGTGCCGGCGATGGAGACGCCTGGGGCGATCAAAAACCCCAAAGTGCCCCGCTGGCTGAACTGGGCGCAGGAGCGCTACTGGACGGGCCCGCCCCACCCCGTGGCGCGCGCGCTGCACGAGGGCGACGAGGTCGCGGGCTTCACCGTGCTGGAGACGCCCGGGCACTCGGTCGGGCACGTCTCCTTCTGGCGCGAGTCCGACCGGGTGCTGATCGTCGGCGACGTGCTCGGCAACGTGAACCTGATCGCCGGCATCCCCGGGCTGAACCTGCCGCCGGACCTCTTCACCCCCAACCCCGCCCGCAACCGCGAGTCCGCGCGGCGCCTTGCGGCGCTGGAGCCAGCGCTCGCCTGTTTCGGCCACGGCGTGCCGCTGCGCGACCCCGGCAAGCTCTCCGAGTTCGTGGCGCGGCTGCCGCGGTGAGCGACGAGCCAGAGAGCATCTTCATCCCTGAGGGGGATGGGCGCTACACGCCGACCGAGTACGCGCGCGGGCCGTGGGACCCGCGCGCGCAGCACGGCGGGGCGCCGGCGACGCTGATCGCGGGCGCGTTCGAGCGCATGCAGCCCGGCGCGGAACTGCCGTTCGCGCGCCTCTCCTTCTCCTTCCTGCGGCCGGTGCCGCTCGCACCGCTGACGTTGACCACCCGCATCGTGCGCCCCGGCCGCCGCGTGCAGGAGCTCGAAGCGGAGCTGTGGGCCGTCGGGCCGGCGGACGGAGTCGGCGGATCGACCCGCGGTACCGATACAACGGCCGGCGCGTCCGTGGGTGGCGAGCTCGTCTGTCGCGCCCACGCGCTGCGCATCCTCCCGGCGCCCGAGGAGCTGCCCGAGCTGGCGCTGCGCGTGGTGGAGACCCACGAGCCCCCGCCCCTGCCGGGACGCGAGGAGGGGCACTCGGTGACCTTCGCGCCGGACGGCGGCGAGCACACGAGCTTCGCGGCGAGCGCGATGGAAATGCGCTTCCTGCACGGCCGCCCGCTGAAAGGCCAGCTGCCCGAGGTGGGGGTGACGAGCTCCCACACCCCCGTCGGCACGGCCGGCGTGTGGATGCGCCTCTGCCGCCCGGTGCTCCCCGGCGAGGCGCCCACCCCGCTGGTGTACGCGATGGCGGCGGCCGACTTCGGCAACGGCATCGCGGCGGTGTTGCCGTTCGACGAGTACGTGTTCATCAACGCCGACCTCGCCATAACGCTCAACCGCCGCCCCGAGGGCGAGTGGATCGGCCTCGACGCCCGCACCCTGCTGCACCCCGGCGGGATCGCGTGGGCGCAGAGCGTCATGCACGACGAGCGAGGCCCCTTCGGTCTGGCCACGCAGGCGCTGGTCGTGCAGCGGCGCTGACGAGGTAGTTGCGCGCGCACCTATCGTGATAAGTTGTATGGACAACTACCTGTGGGTACCTACCCCCTAACGGGTAACACACCCCTCCGCCCCCAAAAAGGAGCCTCCGATGTCAACACAGTCCGCCACGCCAGCAGCAGCCGCCATCCCCGTCCCAGCCGGCACGTGGAAGGTCGATCCCGTCCACTCGAGCGTCGAGTTCCAGGTCAAACACCTCGGCATCGCCACCGTCAAGGGCCAGTTCAAGGAGTTCGAGGGTACGCTCAAGGTCGGCCCCGACGGCGCCGTCGCGTACGGCACGGTCAAAACCACGAGCGTCGACACGCGTGAGCCCCAGCGCGACGACCACCTCCGCTCGGCCGACTTCTTCGAGGTCGATAAGTACCCCGAGATCGGCTTCCGCTCGACCGCAATCCGCACCACCGGCGAGGACGAGTTCGAGATCGACGCCGACCTGAGCATCCACGGGGTCACCCGCCCGGTCACGCTGAAGGCGACGCTGGAGGGCTACGAGCCGGAGGACCACCAGGGCAAGACGCGCGTGGGCCTCTCCGCGAGCACGCAGATCAACCGCTCGGACTTCGAGATGCGCTTCAACGCGGCGCTCGGCTCGGGCAACATGGTCGTCAGCGACAAGGTGAAGATCCTCGTCGACGTCTCCGCCGTGAAGGCCGACTGACTCAGCGCACGATCACAGCGCCCAGGGCCTCGTCGATCGCGGCGAGGGTCTGGGCGTCGAGCGTCACGCCGGACGCTGAAGCATTCGCATGCACCTGCTCGGGCCGGCTGGCGCCGACGATCGCCGAGGCGACGTTCGGCTCGCGCAGCACCCACGCGAGCGCGAGCTGCGCCATCGTGAGCCCCGCGCCCTCGGCGACGGGCGCGAGGCGCTGCACCGCCTCCAGCACGCGGTCATCGAGCAGGCGGTCCATGAACGTGTTCATCTCGTCGCTGGCCGCGCGCGAGTCCGCGGGCGGCGGCGACCCGGGTGGGTACTTCCCCGTGAGCACCCCCTGCGCGAGCGGCGACCACACGATCTGCGAGATCCCCTCGCGCTCGCACAGCGGGATCACCTCGGCCTCGGGCGCGCGCCAGATCATCGAGTACTGCGGTTGGCTGGAGACCCAGCGCTCAACGTCGGGCAGCTCCAGCGACTCGGCGATCCGCGGTGCGGGCCACTCGCTGAAGCCGATGTGACGCGCCTTGCCGGCCTTCACGACTTCGGCGAGCGCCCCCATCGTCTCCTCCAGCGGGGTCTCGTCGTCGTAGCGGTGGCACTGGTAGAGGTCCACATAGTCGGTGCGCAGCCGCTCAAGCGAAGCGTCGATCTGCTTGTGGATCTGCGCCGCGGAGAGCCCGCGGTCGGTGTCGGACATCGAGAAGTACACCTTCGTGGCGAGCACATACGAGGAGCGCTCGTACCCGGCGAGCACCTCCCCCAGCAACGCCTCCGACGCCCCCCGCCCGTAGACGTTGGCGGTGTCGAAGAAGTTGATCCCCGCATCGAACGCCGCCTTCACGCACGCCTCCGACTGCGCGCGCTCCACTCCGCCGGAGTACGTCAGCCACGAGCCAAGGCTGATCTCCGAGACCTCGAGGTCGCTGGTGCCGAGCTTGCGGTAGTTCATGGGCGCAGCCTAGCGGGTGACAACCCTCTCTGTGCGTGCGTCTCCACACCAACGCCGCCGCTCACCGCCGCCGCCCCGCGGCAAAGCTCTGCACGGCCGGGGCGACGGCGCGCAGGCTGGCGCCGGCCTCGGCGGCGTCCTGCTCCGCGGGATCGGGATGTAAACGATGGATCCGCGCCTGGGCGGGCGCTTGCGCCCCAGCGGCGGGCGCGAGGAAGCGCTCCAGCGGAGCCAGCTCACGCACGAGCACGTTCACCACAGGCGGCACCTCCTCAATGCCGGCGACGCGCTCGACCGCGCTGCGCTCCAGGCGGCCGCGGGCGAGCAGCAGCGGCTCGGCGCGGGCGAGCGGGCGGTGGCGCTCGTACACGGCGCGCGGGACGATCAGGTTGATGTGACCCCACTCGTCCTCGAACAGCAGGAACATCGTGCCCTTGGCGGTGCCGGGCCGCTGGCGGGCGATCACGAGGCCGGCGACGGTCACTGCGGAGCCCTGGGGCAGGCGGGCAAGCTGGGGCGAGGTGGCGAGCATCTGCGCGGTGAGCTGGGGACGCAGGGCCGCCATGACGTGGTCCCCAACCGTGACCCCGGCGGTGGCGTAGTCGGCGATCAGGCGCTGCCAGCGGGTGAGCGGGCGCAGACGCGGCGCCGCGGGGAGCCCGAGCGCCAGCGCCAGCTGGGTGCCCTCCTCGCCGGCCGCATGCCCGGGGGCGGCGATCCCGAGCTGCCACAGGGCGAGGCGGCGGCGGACGTCCGCACCCGGTGCGTCTGCCCCGGCCCCATCCCCCACGCCGGCAGCCGCCTCGGGTGCGCCGGCCATCGCCGCTCCCCCTGCGCGGTGCATCGCGTTGGCGGACTCATCCACCAGTCCGTCGCAGGCCCCCGACCACGCCAATTGCTCGAGCGTGGGCCGCCCCGCGCCGCAGCGTGCCGCCAAATCCCCGAGGTCGCGGAAGGGCCCGCTGCGCTCGCGCTCGGCGACCAGCTCACGGATCTGATCGGCGCGGACGTCCTTGATGTAGCCGAGGCCGAGGCGCACACCGCCGTCCTCCACAGTGCACTGCACCCCGGAGGCGTTAACGTCGAGCCCGAGCACGGGGATGCCGCGAACCTCGGCCTCGTGCACGAGCGTGTCCGGGGCGTAGAAGCCCATCGGCTGCTCGTTCAGCAGCGCACAGAGGAACTCCGGGCCATAGTGGACGCGCAGCCATGTGGACTGGTAGGCGAGCAGCCCGAAGGCGGCACCGTGCGCCTTGGGGAAGCCGAAGCCGGCGAAGCCCTCCACCATCTCCCACACGCGCTGCGCGGTGGCGAGGTCGGCCCCGACGTGCCGGCAAGCGCCGGCGATGAAGCGCTCGCGGTGGCTCTGCAGCGCCTCGCGGGAGCGCTTGCGGCTCATCGCACGGCGCAGCCCGTCGGCCTCGCGGGCGGAGAAGCCGGCGAACGCCTGCGCGACCTCCATCACCTGGTCCTGGAAGATCACGGTGCCGAGCGTGCTCTGGAGCACGGGGCGCAGCGACGGATGGGGGTAGGGCACCTCGTAGGCGGGGTCGGCGCGCAGCCGCGCGCGGCGCTCGATGTAGGGGTTGATCGCACCGCCCTGGATCGGGCCGGGGCGCACGATCGCGACCTGCACCGTGAGGTCGTCGAGGCTCTCGGGGAGCGTGCGCCGCAGCGACTGCATCTGCGCGCGGCTCTCGATCTGAAAGACCCCGACGGTGTCGGCACTGCGCACCGCGCGGAAGGTCGCGGGGTCGTCGAAGGGGATCCGCGAGAGGTCGACGCGTTCGCCGCGGGTGCGGGCGATCAGCTCCACGCACCCTTCCACGGCGGAGAGCATCCCCAGGCCGAGCAGGTCGATCTTCAGGAAGCCGGCGTCGGCGCAGGAGTCCTTGTCCCACTGCACCATCTGGCGACCCTCCATCGCCGCGGGCACCACGGGGCAGCAGTCGATCAGTGGCCGCGTGGCGATCACCATCCCGCCGGGGTGCTGGGAGAGGTGGCGGGGCAGCCCGTACGCCTCGGCGGCCAGGCGCTGGAGCCACGCCCAGCGGGGGGAGGTGGGCGCAATGTCGTGCTCGGCGGCGCTCCGGTGATCGTCGGCGGCACGGGCCACGCGCTCGATCTCCCCCGGAGGCAAACCAAGCACCTTGCCGAGCTCGCGGATCGCCCCGCGCGCGCGGAAGGTCGGGAAGGCGGCGACCAGCGCGGCGTGCTGATCGCCGTAGCGCTCGTGCACGCGGGGAATCAGCACCTCGCGGATGTCACGCGGGAAGTCGAGGTCGATGTCGGGCAGGGACTCGAGGCCGGTGTGCAGGAAGCGCCCGAGTAACAGGCGGTTGCCGATCGGGTCGATGTGCGAGAGGCCGGTCAGATAGCAGACGATCGAGGAGACCGACGAGCCCCGGCCGCGCCCGGGCGCGAGCAGCGCGCGAACAGAGTCTGGCCCGCGCACTTCGGCGGCGACCTCGCGGGCCAGCTCCAGCAGCTCGTGGTGCAGCAGGAAGAACCCCGCGAGCCCCAGCTCGTCGATGATCCGCAGCTCCTCCTCCAGCCGGCGCCGCCGCGTCGGCGAAGGCGGCGGCCTGGGCGCCGTAGCGCTCGTCCAGCCGCGCGCGGCAGAGCTCCGCGAGGCGGCGCATCGCGCCGGGGTCCTCCGAGCCGGGGTAGCGGTAGCCGAGGTCGCGCGTCAGGTCGAAGCGCAGCTGCTCGGCGAGGCGCACACTCTCGCGCACCGCCTCGGGGTGCTCGGCGAAGCGCGCCGCCATCGCCGCGGGGACAGCCAGCACGTGGCTGTGGTTGCCCCGTCGCAGCGGCTCGCAGGCGTCGAGCGTGGTGCGGTGGCGCAGCGCCACGAAGGCGTCCTGCAGCTCCGCGCGCTCGCGCGCGTGGGCGTGCACGTTGCCGCTCGCCACACACGCCACCCCGAGGCGCCGGGCGAGCGCCTCGAGCGCCCGGTTGCGCGCGCGATCGTGCCGGGCGTAGGGGCGCTGCAACTCCACGCGCAGGCCGTGCGGACCGAACGCATCCAGCAACCGCCGCGCCGTGGGCTCGTCGTGCACGCCGTGGTTGGCGCAGCCCGTGAGACACACCAGCCCCTCGCTGTGCTCCCGCACCGCCTCCAGGCTCACCGATGGCTCGCCCCGCTCGCGGCGGCCGGGCCTCTCGCGTGTGTGCGCGTGCGCCAGCGTCAGCAGCCGGCAGAGGTTGCGCCAGCCGCGCGCGTCGCGCACCAGCAGCGTCAGGTGACGGCGGCGATCGCCCGATGGATAGCCGGCCGTCCGACCGCCCCGAGAACCGTCGGTCGTGCGCCGATCGTCTACGGCGACGTCGAGCTCGGCGCCGTGGAGCGCGCGTATTCCGCACGCCGCGGCAGCCTGGGCAAGCTCCATCGAACCTGACACCGAGTTGTGGTCGGTGAGCGCCAGTGCCTCATACCCCAGCTCCACGGCCCGCCGCGCCAGCTCGTCCGGCAACGAAGTCCCGTCCAGGAAGGAGTAGGCCGAGTGGCAGTGCAGCTCGACGTATGCACTGCCCACCACTCACCCCCGCCCATGGGCAAACCACTCGCCGGAGCAGAGGTCGTGGAAGACGACGAGGTTGCGCCCGCGCACGCTCACGACCTCCCAGTAGCGGCGGCGCAGCGGCCGGCCGGTCCACCAGCGATCCTCGACCAGCCACGACTCCCGTACCTGCTCGATCGGCCGGCCGTCGATCGTGCGGGGCACTCCACCAGGACCCATCAGCACGCGCGCGAGCCGCGGCAGGTTGAGCGTCCGGGGTCCGCCCAGGGCGCTGGGGGCGTGGCCCCTCATCCCGGAAAGGGGGTGAACACGACCCGCCGCTCGGGTACGCGCGAATCGGCGTCGACGCACACCGCACGCAGTGCCGCCTCCGGGCCGGCCACCGTGCGCACCTGAGCCACCGCCTCACGGAGGCGCCCACGGTACTCATCCCGGCGCCCGGGGCGGCCGGGATCCGCCTCGAACAGCGCTCCCTGCACCCCCTCCGGCGGACCGAAGCGCTCGGCCTCGAGGCGCAGGTAGGCGGCGGGCGCGGGCAGCAGTGCCAGGCGGGGGGCTAGCGCAAGCCGAATCCGCCGCGGGTCCGCGAGCGCTTCGCGCAGCACCACCCGCTCGCTCCACGTGCCGCCCTCGACCAGGCGCGCGGAGACGCTCAACGCGCGCAGCGTCCGTCCGAGCCGCTCGGGGCGGGCGAGCAGACGGTCGACGAGCACGCCGAGCACGCGCTCCAGCGCCGGTCCGGAGTTGGCCTCATCCAGCTCCAGCGACTCCCGTAGGCGCTCCTCGACGATGTGCGTGCACAGCGGGTCGTCCTCGCCGCGCGCCAAGCGCCGCGCGAGCACTCCGGGTGCACCGAAGCGATCGGCCACCGCATCGCGTCCCAATGCCGCCAGCTCCCCGAGCGTGTCGATCCCCAGCCGCCCGAGGGGCTCCACGAGCACGGCGGTCTCCGCGCGGAAGCCCAGCAGCGCCACCGGGCGGTTGGCGAGGTAGCGGCGGGCCTGATTGCCGGTTTTAACGACGACCGCGCGGCGGGAGCGCACCTCCAGCGCTGCGGCGAGCGCGCAGAAGCGCGTCGGTCCGGCACCCACGCGGGCTGGCCGAAACGGGGACTCGCGCCGGAGGCGCGTGTCACCCGGCTTCGGTCGCCCCAACGCGCGGCGCGCAGCCATGATCACGCCCTCATCGCCCCCGTGCAGCCCGTGCAGCCCATCGGACTCGAAGTACGCGAGGCCGGCCCGCGGCAGCTCCAGGGCGGCGCCGATCCCCTCCAGCGCCCGTGCAGCACGCCCCCACTCCTGCGCCACCCCGAGCGGATCGCCCGCCACCAGGCGCAGCCGCGGGCAGCGCGCGAGCGCCTCCCCCAACGCCATCCCGCGCGTGACGCCACACGCCTCGGCGGCCCCCGACACCTCCCCCACCCGGGCCTCTCCCCCCGGGGCGGGCGCGATCGCCAGCGCGTGCCCGGCCAGCGCCTCGGCGCCGCCGGCGGCGACGGTCAGCTCGAAGCGGGGAAGGTGGACGCACACGACCATGATCGAACATATGTTCGCATACGGAGGGGCGTCCGCAACAGACAAAGATCAGGGGCCCTGGCGGGTGCACCCCACGCGCGCGGACGCGAGGCAGGGATGCCTCGCGCACACCGACCACGTCCACAACGCAACCCGCGCGGACGATCTCAAAAAATCCTGACCCACCCAGCCCAAACGGGGGAGGTCGAGAGGGGGGCCTGCCCCTCCCGCTCAGTCCATTCCCAGCGGGCCCTCGGCGGAGCCGCTGAGGAACTGACGCACGAAGGGGTTTTCCGAGGAGAACATCTTCGCGGCGTCGCCCGCCTCCACGATCCGCCCGCGCCACAGCAGCGCGATGTATTCGCCGATCCGCCGCGCCGAGGCGATGTCGTGGGTGACGACGATATACGTGCCCCCATGCAAGCCGTGCATCTCCTGAATCAGCTCGCACAACAGCGCCGTGCGCACCGGGTCGAGGCCCGAGTCGGGCTCGTCGAAGATCACGATCTCCGGTTCCATCACCAGCGCCCGCGCAAACCCGGCGCGCTTGCGCATCCCCCCCGAGAGCTGGTTAGGGAAGTAGTCGATCGCGTCCGTCAACCCCACGTCGCTGACGCGTTCGCGCACCCGTGCGGAGATCTGCGCCTCCGACATGTCGGTGTGCTGGCGCAGCGGGAACGCCACGTTGTCATACAGCGACATCGACCCGAACAGCGCCCCGTCCTGGAACAGTACCCCGATCCTGCGGCGCAGCGCCAGCAGCTCGTGCATCGGCAGGCTCGGCACCGACTGGCCCTTCACGACGATGTTCCCGGAGTCGGGGAACATCAGGCCGATCAGGTGTTTGATCAGCACGCTCTTGCCCGTCCCCGAGGGGCCGAGCACGGTCGTGATCGTCTGATCGGGGATCGCCACGTTGAGCCCGTCCAACACGGGCACCCCGCCGAGGCGCTTGTGCACGTCGTAGCAGCGGATCGACCACTCCTCCTCGCCGTGCTCGCTGTCCCAATCGAACTCCGTGTGGTACTCGAAGTGCGCGGCCGCGTCGAGCGTCGCGCGCTCCTGTTCGCTCACGCCCTCGCCCGCGTGCACTCGCGCACCCTGGGCGACCGGTACTTCTACGTCTTGGGCGCCACCCGCGCGCGCCGGGCCGCCGGCAGCGGCCTCCGCATGGCCCGGCAGGCTCTGCTCCTCCTCCATACCCCGGATAGTATCGCGACATGCCCCAGACGATCGCAGTCCTCTCGCAGAAGGGGGGCACGGGCAAGACAACCACGGTGCGCACGCTCGCGGACGCGCTGCGACGCGCGGGTGTGCGCACGCTGGCGGTCGACCTCGACCCACAAGGCAACCTCTCCGACTACTTCGACGTGCCGCCCGACGCGCAGCCGACGATCGGCGACGTGCTGAGCGGGCGCGCCGCCGCCACCGAGGCGATCCACGGGGATGTGATCCCCGCCAACCTCAACCTCGCCGAGACCGAGCTCGCGCTCGGCGGCCGCCTGGGTCGCGAGCTAACGCTGCGGCGGGCGCTCGCGAAGCTGCCCGACGACGCCTACGAACTCGTGCTGATCGACTGCCCCCCCTCGCTCGGCCTGCTCACCGTCAACGCGCTGGTCGCCGCCGACTACGCACTGATCACCGCCGAGGCCCAATACTTTGCGCTGCAGGGCGTCGAGCAGGCGCTCGAGGTGATCGAGCTCGCGCGCGACACGCTCAATCCCGAGCTGGAGCTGCTCGGCGTGCTGCTCAACCTCGCCGACATGCGCACCGTGCACTCGCGCGAGGCACTCGCCTCACTGCGCGAGCAGCTCGGGGAGCGTGTCCTCGACACGGTCGTGCGCTCCTCGATCGCCTACGCCGAATCGGCCGAGCGCGCCGTCTCGATCCTCGACCACCGCCCCGACCTGGGCGCGGACTACCTCGCGGTGGCGGGCGAGCTGCTCGCGCGGATGCCGGGGTTCGAGGGGGCTCGGGGGCGGTTGGCGGGGCTCGCAGCTCGGTGAGCCCGGGGGTCGAAGTCCCCTCGACGGGGCAGGTCCATTCAGACGTCAACGGAGGCGTGTACCGTGCGACACAAGAATGGATCCGGCACTATGCCGCCCACCAGGGCGCGCATCGATCTGTCCGCACCTCCACGTAGCTTGCGCGCAGTGGCATCTCGCGCATCCAACCAACAAGGAGACACACAACGCGTCCAAACCACACCGGACGTCGAGGGAGGCGACTGCCTGCTCGATCGCACACCGGGCCAGGTGGCTCTTGGCCTGCGCGCCTTGGATTGGGATTTCCAGAACACACGTGCAGACGACAGCGCGCACTCTCTGCACCCCTACCCCGCCAAGTTCGTTCCGCAACTCGCACGTCAGGCGATCCTGACGCTCTCGCTTCCCGGCGAGATCGTGCTTGATCCATTCTCCGGCGGAGGCACGACCGCCGTCGAGGCTGCGGCCGCCGGGCGGCACTGCCTGGCGATCGACGCCAATCCTGTAGGTAACGCGATCACCCAGGCGAAGGTCACTCCGCTGAGCGCCGCCGACACCCGCGCCCTCAAGCACCTCGAGGCGACGCTGCTCGCCCTTCAGCGATCCGACTTGACAGCCGGCCCCGATGTGTGGTTGCCGTCGATTCCCAAAGTCGAAAAGTGGTACAGAAGTGACATCTTCCATGCGCTGGGGCTGATCCATGCGCAGATCGCGGCCCTCGAGCGCCAACGCGCTCGCGCCCTTGCACAGGTGGCGTTCATCCAAGCCGCCGCACGCCTCTCCTTTCAGGACTCCGAAACACGCTACGCCAGCCGGCCGAGAGATATGGATCTCCTCGAAGCGCCGCGCGCGGTCATCGCCGAGCTGCGCCGGATGCGAGGTCTGGTGCCGCGTACGCCGGCGCCGACCGCAGACGGGATCCAAATCGTCGAGGGCGACTCCCGAGACCCCTCGAGCTTCGAGCTCGCCCCGGAATCGGCCGGGTTGGTGATCACCTCGCCACCCTACCCCAATGCTTACGACTATCACCTCTATCATCGGTTTCGCCTGTTCTGGCTGGGACGCGATCCCGCCGAGCTGCGTCGCGTGGAGATCGGCTCGCATCTGAAGGGCCAAGCGCACGCTCGCCCCGCGGAGACCTACCTCGTGGATCTGCGGGCCGTGCTGGAGAATTGCTTCAACGCACTGGCGCCGGGCCGTTATGCCGTGGTAGTCGCCGGAGACGGCATGTTCGGGGGGCAGATATTCGACACCGCCGAGCAACTACGCCATCTAGGGAGCATCTCCGGCTTCGATCACGTCGTCACGCTCGAGCGCAAGCTTCCGGTTCATCGCCGTTCGATTACGCATGCCGGGCGCCGTCTGACAGAGGAGCAGCTGGTTGTCTTCCGCCGTCCGCTCGCAAACCCAAACGCGCGGGTGATCGACCCCAATTACACACTCTTTCCCTACGAGCGCGAGCTGCGTACTCGTGAATTGAGAGACCTCGGCGGCTCACCCCGCCTTGACGACCACGGGAAGGAGGAGGTCGTCTTCGCCCCCGAGCTCCGGCACACAGCTTTTTGCCACGGATTCGAGCATCGTGCCGGCGGGCAAAGCGCGAGCTTGCAACAACTCCTGGAGGGGTCTCCGAGCGCCGGGGCGCGCCGCAAGAACTCGACCTACTGCGCTCACGGCATACACCGCTACAAGGGAAAGTTCTACCCGCAGCTGGCCAAGAGCCTGCTCAACCTCTCCGGCCTGCAGCCCGGGCACTCGCTCGTGCTCGATCCCTTCGGCGGCAGCGGCACGATGGCGCTGGAGGCCGTCATCGGTGGTTTCGATGCTGTCAGCATCGACTGCAACCCGCTCGCCACCGCGATCACGAAAGCCAAGCTCTCGCTCGCCGGCACGCCTTCCGAGAAGGTTCTGGCAGCCACGAAGAAACTCGGCGCCAAGGTCAAAGCCGGCCCAGCGAAAGGCAGTCGAAGCTTCACCCAATTCGCTCCCGCCACCCTGCCCGAGTTGGAGCGATGGTTTGCCGAGCCGGTGCTGTACAAGCTCGACTGGCTGCTCGCAACCGTGCGCGGCACCGACGCGAGCGTCGCGGGCTTCTTCGAAGTCCTCGTCAGCAACATCATCCGCGAAATCTCCCACCAAGAGCCAAAGGATCTGCGCATCCGGCGCCGCGCCGCGCCGCTCGAGGACGCCGACGTCTACGCATGCTTCCTCGCGTGCCTGAAGCCGGCGCTCACACAGCTGAAGGCATTCTGGCGCGACGTTCGGCCCACACTGGGGCAGCTGGGCCAGGGACGGGCGATCCAAAGCAATTCCGCACAGGCCGCCACCTTCACGACCGCTCTCGCGGGCCGTTCGATCGACGCGGTGATCTCCAGCCCGCCATATGCGGCGGCGCTGCCCTACATCGATACCGATCGACTGTCGCTTGCCGCGCTGTTTGGCCTGCCGACAAGCGAGCGAAAAACCCTCGAGGACCGGATGATCGGTTCGCGCGAGATCACCGAACGCCAGCGCAAAACGCTGGAGGAGGCGCTCGCAAACGCTGACACGCTCATCCTGCCAGACTCGACGGTCAAGTTTCTCCGTGAATACGGAGCTGCGGTCGCGGGCGATCGCAAGGCCGGCTTTCGCCTGCGCCAAGCTCCCGCCGTGCTGCTGCGCTACTTTTGCTCCATGAGTGAAATGTTTGGCGCCCTGCATCCGCACATGAGCAGCGGGGCATCCTGTTGGATGGTGCTCGGCGACAGCTGCAGCACCGTGCGAGGGCGCCGCTGGAAAGTTCCCACTGTCGACGAGGTCACGGCAATCGCGCAGTTGCGCGGCTTCAGGCTGGTCGAGCGAATCCCGATCACGGTGACTCGCGAAGACAGGCTGCACGCCCGCAACGCGATCACACGCAACGAGATCGTTCGGCTGCAGGCATAGATCAAGCCCACCCGTAGTAACGATGGTCCGGCGCACCTCCGGATGGAAGTCGGTGAGTCAGTTTGGCCCGCAACGCTTCAACCTTGGGCGTCGTGCAATCCGGCGGGTAGAACTCGAGGCGATAGTCATATTGCGGCGAGGGGTTACGCGTCATTGCCAGCAGCGACATTTGAGGCACACGGGCTGCAAACGACACCGGCAGGGTGATCCTGACCTCACTCTTGGGATCGTAGTACACCATGTTCAAATAATGCGGGACCGGCACACCGGCCTGGCCGCGTCGATTGAGGAGGATCAGCTCCACATGAGGATCCGGCGTGCGCTCGGGGTAGGGTGGGTTGTTTTTTTTACGCTTTGGCACGGCCCAGCCGGAGAATGGGAACCCGAAGAAACCGGGGTCCTCGTCGACGGCTTTCTTGCTGAGAAACACTTCTCCATTATCGTGAGGCCGAACCTCGATCAGCAAGGCATTGTGTTGCCCTGAGGCAGCTTGTGGCGCACGGCGAGTGGGACGGCGCCGCTTCCCACCGCCGTGCGCAGCGGTACCGGTTGAGGTATCGGGCACGATCGCGGCCGCCGCCATCGGTGGCAGCGGGGAGGGTATGGGCGCCAGCAGCGCTGCGCCGGAGGCCCCAAAGAACGCCGGCCGACCAGCGGTGCCCGCGGCATGTTCGCTGCGGGTGGCGGCGACCTCCGCGCGGTGACCGGCCGCGATCGCACGCTCGGCGAGCAACTCGCCCGAGGCATACAGCGAGTGCAGCAGCGGGGCATCGACCTGGCGGCACGCCGGGCCGGGGGTCTGCCAGAGATCGAGCGCCCGCGAGAGCCCTCGGTGAAAGTCAGCGGAGGGCGGGTCCGCGAGATCGAGCTGGATCGCCACAGCAAGCTCGTGATTCTGGAACAGCCCACCCGCCGTCAGGTTGCCCGATCCCACAATTGCGAGCGCTTGTCGTGCGTGCTCGAACAGATAGATCTTGGGGTGAAACGTCCGTGCCTGGCCGCCCTCGCCCTCCTTGAAGATATACAGCGGCGCCCGTCCATCCAACACGCGCCACAAATCCTGAACCCCCTCCAGCGACGTGCCGTTGTGGTCGATCCCAACGGTGATCGCAGCCTGAGCGCCCGGTTGCCTCAGAAAGCCATCGAGGGGAGCCGCGAGCTGACGCAATCCGGAATACTTCAGGAACGCCACCGCACACCGAAATCGCTGCCACGCTCCGCTTTGCAGCGCACCGAGCACGTTCGCACCAAGCGAACGACCTTCAAACGGCTGGGCGAGAAGATCAAGCTGAGGTGGCGACGGCATGTTCGCGGGAATCGAGCAAGTGCGTTGGATTGAGTTGATCGATCAACTTCGATGAACTTTCGGGCTCGTCGCTCCAGTTCCTGCATCGCGCTACAGCCCCCCGACGTAAGCCCCCTGCGGCTCGAAGGGGACTCGCAGCAGCTCCGCCCAGCCCTCGATCTCACCGCGCAGCGCTTCGACCACCGCGCCGGTCTGCTCGTAGAAGCACCACACCAGCACCGTCGGGCCGGCGCCGGAGATCGTTGCGCCCAGAGCGCCCAGCTCTCGTGCGCGGCTAGCCAGCTCGAAGGAGCGGGGGAAGAGGTGGGCTCGCTGGGGCTGGTGCAGGCGATCGCGCAGCCCGCGCGCCACGAGGTCCCAGTCGCCACGGGCAAGGCCGAGCGTCAGCAGCGCGCCGTGGGCGACGTTGAAGACCGCGTCGGCAAGCGGCACCTCGGCGGGGAGCGCTTCACGCGCAGCCTGGGTGCGGACGGGGTCGTGTGGCACCACCGCCAGCGCCTCCAGCCCGGTGGGCGGGTCGAAGCGAGTGGTTTGGCCGTCGGCGCATACGACGAAGCCACCGTGCAGCGCCGCCGCGACGTTGTCGGGGTGACCCTCCAGCTCGGTGGCCAGGTCGAGCAGCGGGGCGTCCAGCTCGAAGATGTGGTCGGCAGCCATCAGCCCCGCGACGATCGCCGCGGCGCTCGAGCCCATGCCGCCGGCGAGCGGGATGTCGGAGTGGATGCGGAAGGTGAAGCCGTCCGCGGGGTGCAGGCGCTCGAAGGCGCGCACGCAGAGGTTCTCCCGGCCCCGCGGCAGCGGCAGTTCGGTCTCGACCGCGAAGCTCCCCGTCTCCTCGACCTCCAGGGTCACATGCAGCGCGAGCGCCGCCGCCATGCAGTCGAAGCCGGGTCCGAGATTCGCCGATGACGCGGGCGCTCGGACGACCCGCCTACGGATCACCCAGAACCGCCTCTTCCAGCGCGACCGTTTCCGCCGCGCAGGGGATCACGCGGCCGTTGGAGTTGTCGAGCGCCGTCTGCTGGTCCTTGAGGCCTCTGCCGGTCATCACGCACACCACGCGGTCCGCTCCGTCTGCGCCGTACTTGAGCAGGCCCGCGACTGACGCCGCGGAGGCCGGCTCGCAGAAGAGGCCTTCCTTGGCCGCCAGCAGGCGGTAGGCGGCGAGGATCTCACCGTCGGCTACGGCGCGGATCGCCCCGCGCGAGTCGGTCATCGCCGCCATCGCATCCTCCCACCGCACGGGGTTGCCGATACGGATCGCGCTGGCGACGGTCTCGGGGTGCTCCACCGGGTGGCCGAGCACCAGCGGCGCGGCGCCCTCGGCCTGGAAGCCGAACAGCCGCGGGGCGGAGCCCATCTCGGTGAAGCCGCGCCAGTAGGAGGTCACGTTGCCGGCGTTGCCCACGGGGATGAACAGCGCGTCCGGGCCCCCGTCGAGCGCCTCGACCAGCTCGAATGCCGCGGTCTTCTGGCCTTCGATGCGGTATTCGTTGACGGAGTTGACCAGCGTGATCGGGTGGCGCTCGACCAGCTCGCGCACGAGCTCCAGGCCCCGGTCGAAGTTGCCCGACAGCGCGATCACGCGCCCTCCGTGGATCAGCGTCTGGGCGAGCTTGCCGATCGCGATCTTGCCGTCGGGCACGATCACCGCGCAGGTGAGGCCGGCGCGCGCGGCGTACGCGGCGGCGCTCGCCGCGGTGTTGCCTGTGGACGCGCAGATCACCGCCTTCGATCCTTCGCGCACCGCCGCCGACACGGCGCAGGTCATGCCGCGGTCCTTGAAGCTGCCGGTCGGGTTGCCGCCCTCCAGCTTCATATACACCTCCGCCCTCACCATCTCCGAGATCACCGGCGCGTGCACCAGCGGCGTATCCCCCTCGCTGAGGCTGACAACTGGGTCATCGGGCGCGAACGGCAGCCGCTCGCGCCAACGCTCGATCAGGGCCGGCTTCATTGCAGCCGCCTCGGGGGCGCCAACACGCAACCCGACCCCCGGCCCCCCTTGTGGGGGCCCCCATAAATCCCATCCTGATCGCGCCCGGGGCTCATCCGAACTCCTCTTCTATCACCCTGATCGCGCGCGGGGCCGAGCGCACCAGCTCGAGCTCGCCGATCTGCGCCAGCGCCTCGCGCAGGCGCGACTCCAGCAACGGATGCAACACCATCGTCAACGGCACCACTTCGCCGCCGGCACGGCGCTGCATCACCGACTTGATCGAGGCGCCGTACTCGCCCAGCACCTGCGCGATCGCCCCCAGCACGCCGGGGCGGTCGGCGACGTCGAAGTGCAGGTAGAAAGCGCTCTCGACATCCTGCAGCAGCGGTAACGCCAGGGGTGGGGCCGGTGGCTGGGCGCCGCCGGTCATCACGCTCACCACGTCGCCCAGCACCGCGCTCGCGGTCTGCCGGCCGCCGGCGCCGGGGCCCGAGAGGGTGATCTCGGTGACCGTCTCGGATTCTACGGTGACCGCATTGAACGGACCCGACACCGAGGAGAGCGGGTGGCCGGCGTACAGGAACACGGGATGCACCCGCACCGATAGCCCACCCCCGAGCCGCTCGGCGGTACCGATCAGCTTCAGGCCGAGGCCCATTTCGCGCGCCGAGCGCAGGTCGTCGGGCTGCAGCTGCTCGATCCCCTCGTAGCGCACGTCGTCGAGGTGCACCGGCGCACCGAACGCGAGGCGCGCGAGGATCGCCATCTTCGCCGCCGCGTCCCTGCCGCTGACGTCGTCGCTGGGGTCGGCCTCGGCGTAGCCGCGGCGCTGGGCCTCCGCCAGCGCCTCGGGGTAGGTTCCGCCGCGGTCCATCTCCCCGAGGATGTAGTTGGTGGTGCCGTTGACGATTCCGTGGATCCGCTCGATCGGGGTCGCCGACAGCGACTCCTCCAGCACGCGGACGACGGGCACGGCGCCGGCGACGGCCGCCTCAAAGCGCAGGCGCACGCCGTGCTCGCGCGCGGTCTCGAACAGCTCCTCCCCGTGCTGGGAGAGCAACTGCTTGTTGGCCGTGACGATGTCCACGCCGGCTCGCATCGCCGCCAGCAAGTGCTCGCGGGCGGGCTCCAGCCCGCCCATCACCTCGACGACGATGTCAGCCTCGGGGAGGATCTCGGCGAAGTCTCCGCGCGTGCGCGTCAGCACGCCGGTGATCACCGGGCGGCGGCCGTTGAAGCGCTCGATCTCGCCGGCGCGCTCCTGCAGCAGCGTCGCGAATGCACCGCCCACGGTGCCGTGGCCGAGCAGGCCGATGCGGAAAGGCTCAGCCATCGCGTGCCTCCCTCGACCGGACTGTCGCCCGCCGTTCGTCTG
This sequence comes from uncultured Solirubrobacterales bacterium, assembly GCA_963772075.1. Classification (GTDB taxonomy): domain Bacteria; phylum Actinomycetota; class Thermoleophilia; order Solirubrobacterales; family Solirubrobacteraceae; genus Palsa-744. The sequence continues at coordinate 193,180 of CAVYWG010000011.1, forward strand.
TGTGCGCCATCGCGGGCGGGCAGGGCTTACGCGACATCGCGGCCGATGAGATCGTCGTAGGACTCGCGCCGCACCACCACGCGCGCGTCGCCGTCCTTGCAGAAGACGACCGGCGGGCGGGGGACGCCGTTGTAGTTGTTCGCCATCGCGTACCCGTAGGCTCCCGTGGCGGGCGTCACGATCACGTCACCCGGACGGGGGTCGTCGAGCAGCGCCTCGCGCACGATCACATCGCCCGACTCGCAGTGCTTGCCGGCCAGCACGCACGGGGTGCCGCGGCCGGGGCGGTCGGCGACGTGCGCTTCGTATACCGCCCCGTACAACATCGGGCGCAGGTTGTCGGACATGCCGCCGTCCACCGCCACCCACGTGGAGACGTTGCGCTTGACGCTCTGCACGGTGTACAGCGTCACAGCGGCGTTCGCGGTGAGCGCGCGGCCGGGCTCAATCAGCAGGCCCCGGTAGTCGCCGAGTAGCTCGCGCGCGGCCTGCACGAGCGCGCCCACGTACGCTTCGATCGTAGGCGGGTGGTGATTGGTGGTGTACGCCACGCCGAGGCCGCCACCGAGGTCCCACGTGGGGAAGCTGCCCCCCTCGGCGAGCTCGCGCAGGCCGGCGAGCTGGGCGACCTCGCGGCGGAAGGGCTCCAGGTCGAACAGCTGCGAGCCGATGTGCGCGTGCACGCCCTCCAGCGCCAAGCCGGGGACGGCGCGGATGCGCTCGACCGCGGCGGGGACCTGGTCCATCGCGAAGCCGAACTTCGAGTCGGCCTGGCCGGTGGAGATCTTCTCGTGCGTGTCGCCCCTGACGTTGGGCGTGGCCCTTACCAGCACCGGCTGCGGCGGCATGTCGGCGAGCTCCTGGTGGGTGGTGGGGTCCGGGCGGGTGGGGTCCGGGCGGGTGGGGTCCAAGATCCGCTCCAAGGCAGCGATCTCATCGAGGTTATCGATCACGATCAGCCCCACGCGATGGCGCAGCGCCATCCGCAGCTCCGCCTCGGACTTGGCGTTGCCGTGCAGCACCAGCCGCTCGGGGGCGAAGCCGGCCTGCAGCGCGAGGTGCATCTCCCCGCCGGAGGCCACGTCGCACCAGAGCCCCTCCTGCGCGAGCGCGCGCAGCACGGCAGTGCACGGGAACGCCTTGGAGGCGAACAGCACGTGCAGCTCCGCGCCGTGGCCGGCGACTCCGCCCGCGGCAGCGCCCGCTTCCGTGCAGGCAGTCCGCGCCGCCTGCACGAACGTCCGTGCCCGCGCGCGCAGGTCATCCTCGGCGACGACGTACGCCGGGGTGCCGAACTCGCGCGCCAGCTCGATCGTGTCGCACCCCCCCACCTCCAGGCGCCCCCGCTCGTTGATGCGGCTGCCCAGCGGGAAGACCCGCGCGAGGCTCTCCGCGATGCCGGTTGTCGTATCCGTGGCCATCCCCGGTGGATTATCGCGTGTGGGGCCCAGGAGCAGGGTTCGGCCCGGGGGTGGATGTATATGTATTCTTTTAAAGGTGTGCGCGATTGCGCACGGGCTTTAAAAAGTTCAATACAAATCCCGGACCGCACGCCGCCACGCCACCACGGGCATCAGACCGCAGCCGGACGAGCGCCACCAGCTCCGACTGCCTCTGAGGACCCCTCGGCCCGCAGGCCGGAGAGGCCGCGCCCGCCGCGCATCATCAGCGAGAGCCACACCGCGCCGACAATCATCAGCACGATGCTCTCGAGCTGCGGCGCGGTGAGGCCGAACAGCACCTCTTTGTTGCGACGGATGAACTCGACCAGGAAACGCTCGAAGCCGGAGAGCAGGCAGTAGAGCGCAAACACGACCCCGGGGCGCACGCGGTCGCGCAGCTGCCACAGCAGGTAAGCGACGAGTCCCATCGCGACGGTCTCGTAGATCGGGGTCGGCTGCACCGTGACCCCGGGCGGGGTGGGGACGGTGCCGTGCGGGTAACCCATCGCCCACGGCAGCGAGGAGCGGATCCCGTAGTCGCCGTCGCCTGAGACCTGGCAGCCGATGCGGCCGATCGCGTACCCCAGGGCGAGCGCGGTGGCGCACATGTCGAGCATGACCAGCCGCAGCTGATCGCGCCAGCGCATCCACAGGAACACCCCGATCGCGCCGCCGATCACGCCGCCGTACCACACCAGCCCCGAGCCGGAGATGACGCTCTTGAAGAGATGACCCTTGACTTCGTTGTAGTTTTGGATCACGAAGTACCCGCGCGCCCCCACCAGCCCACCGATCAGCGCCGCGAAGACGATCTCATACGCCCAGTCCACCGACTTGCCGAGCTCGCGCAGACGGCGCGCCACGAGCAGCCCGCAGGCGAGGAAACCGAGCGCGAAGACAACGCCGAAGCTCTTGATCGAGATGCCGAAGACGTCGAAGGCGGGTTTCACAGGGGTCACTCTAAGGCGTTGCGAGAAGTCCGCGCGTCGCCAGAGGACCAAGGTATTCGGCACGTCTACACGTCGCTAAGAGGACCAAGGTATTCGGCACGTCTACACGTCGCTAAGAGGACCAAGGTATTCGGCACGTCTACACGTCGCCAAGAGGACCAAGGTATTCGGCACGTCTACACGTCGCCAAGAGGACCAAGGTATTCGGCACGTCTCACGTCGCCACGCAGCCCCCCGGATGCGAGAACGGAGTGCAGGTGCAAGGCTGACGCACGCGCCTGGTTCCTTTAGGGAATCGCAATCCCTGTCTGCGACAATCACTCCAATGGCTGCAACCACCCATAGGCAGGGCCGCAAGGCATTCGGCAAAGACACAGGCCTGCAGGCCAGGATGGTGCTGACGATGTTCCTGCTGGGCCTCGTCTACGCGGTGCTGATCGGGGTGCTGATCGCCGTCGGCGCCGGCGGCGTGACGATCCTCGTGGTGGCGCTGGGGCTGCTGGGTTTGCAGCTGTTCAGCTCCGACAAAATCGCGATGGGCCTGATGGGCGTCAAGGAGGTCACGCCCCAGGAAGAGCCGGAGCTGCACGGGATCATCGAACGGTTGTGCCTGCAGGCCGATCTGCCCAAGCCGCGGGTGTGCGTGATGGAGCACCAGATGCCCAACGCGTTCGCGATGGGCCGCTCGCAGAAGAGCGCGACCGTGTGTGCGACGCGGGGTATCCTGCAGCTGCTCTCCCCCGCGGAGCTGGAAGGGGTGATGGCGCACGAGCTGACGCACGTGATCAACCGTGACGTGATGGTCATGACGCTGGCCAGCTTCTTCGCGACCGTCGCCTCGATCATCGTGCAGTTCGGCTTCTTCTTCGGCGGCGGCTTCGGCGGCGGGTACGGGAGGGGCAACAACGAAGGCGAGGAGGACGTGATCGTCGTGATCATGGTCGCAATGGCGGTGTACGCGATCTCGTTCATGCTGCTGCGCGCGCTGTCGCGCTACCGCGAGTTCGCCGCCGACCGCGGCAGCGCGGTGTTGACAGGGCGCCCATCCGCACTCGCCTCGGCGCTGCTGAAGATCAGCGGCAACATGGAACGGATCCCCAGCCGCGACCTGCGCACCGCCGAAGGGATGAGCGCCTTCTTCATCGTGCCCGCGCGGGCGAAGAAATCGCTGATGAACATCTTCGCCGACCACCCGCCGCTGGAGCAGCGACTAGCGGCGCTGGAGCGGTTGGAGTCCCAGCTGCAGGGCACCGCGTAGCACCGTGGGCCTGCTCGATGCCCTCACGGGCCGCCACCAGGTCAAGGGCCCCGCGCCCGACAAGCTGTTCGCGATCGCCACGGCGTACATCACCCTGCAGAGCGAGCACCAGATCGACCCCGCGGGCGCGGCGGCGATCGTTTTCCAGAAACTGGAAAACAGCGAGTTCGAGGCGACGATGCACGAAATGGAAGAAGTCGTCACCGCGACCGGCGGCGAGAGCGGCACGCAGGTCAAGAGCAAAGACGACGAGTACGGCTACCGCTGGATGGTGCTGCGCAACCCCGACGGCGCTCCCAGCGTGGAAGACCTCGCGGTAGGCATCAACGCCGTCTCCAGCTCGATCGAGATGGGCGGCCACGGCGAGCGGCTGCTATGCGCGGTCTTCGCCTTCCGCGACGCGCAGAAACGCAAGCTGTACTTCATCTACAACTACAAGCGCGGCTTCTGGTACCCGTTCGTGCCGGCCGGCGGATCGCAAGAACGCTCAACCGAGCGCGAGCTGCAGCTGAAGGCACAGATGAGTAATGAACTCCCGATGGAGCCCGAACTGGAGCGGTGGTTCCCCCTGTGGGGGATCCCGATCTAACGGGAGCTGGGTATAGCGATAGCAATCAGGCCGCGGGGGTTGTTATAAAAAATCCAAAAGGTGTGCGCAATAGCTATCGGCTTTTAAAAAGAACATATAGCCCCCGGCCCCAGCTCCGGCCCCCGGCCCCCGGCCCACGGCTCCAGCTCCAACCCCTAGCTCCGGCCCCCGGCCCACGGCTCCAGCTCCAACCCCCAGCTCCAACCCCCGGCTCCAGCTCCAACCCCAACTCCAGTCCTAGGCCCGGCCCCGAAAAACGAGACAAGGAGGAGTCAGTCGGGGATCAGCCCAGCGCCCGTGAACTCGCTCTGCGCCTCGGAAAGCGAGATGTCGGAGGGCGGCAGGATCAGGTCGGAGCCCTCGAGCTCGTCCTCGGCGAGCGCCGTGCCATGGCTACGCACGAACGAGAGCAACTCGTCGTAGGCGGTGTGGAAGCGTGCCTCGTCGCCGGCCTCAACCGCGGCGACGACCGCGTTGTCGAGCTCGTTGACGCGCCCGTCAACCCCCTCGAGGCGGTACTGGTCCTCGCCCGAGACGCGAACGATCATCCCTGGCCACCTTCGACCGGAGCGGACGCCTCCTCGGGCGAGGATGACCCGCCCGCCGCGGGAATCTCCCCAGCCGGGGCAGGGCCCGCGCCGACTTCCGCCTTCAGCTTGGCGAGGTCGTCGTCCACCGCCGAGGTCGAGGAGAGCTGCTTGAGCTGGCGGTCGATGTCGTCTTCGCCAGAGCCAAGCGCGGTGATGTCGTCGAAGGTGCCCGCCGCTTCGAGCTCGGTGACGGCGTTGGCGCGCGCCTTCATGTTTTCGGTCTTGTCAACGGCGCGCTGCATCGCCAGGCCGACGTCGGCCATCTGCTCGCCCACCCCGGTGGCCGCTTCGGAGATCCGCACCTGCGCGTCGGCGGCGGAGTACTGCGCCTTGATGACCTCCTTCTTGGTGCGGAAGGCTTCGATCTTGGCGCGCAGCTTCTGCTCGGAGTCCACGAGTTTCGTCTGCTGGTCCTCAAGTTCGGCGACCTGGGTGTCGAGCGACTGCAGCTCGGTTTGCACGACGTTCTTGCGCTCAAGCGCCTGACGGGCGAGATCCTCCTGGCCACCGGAGAGCGCCTGGCGAGCCTGGGTGTCGAGCTTGACGACCTGCTGCTGGAGCGTGGCCTCTTGCATCTGCAGGCGCTTCTTGGCGGTCACCACATCGGCGATCCCCTTCTTCACGTTCTGCAGCTGTTCGACCTGCTTTTGGTAGCTGTAGTCGAGGGTCTCCGCGGGATCTTCGGCTTTGTCCAGCAGCTTGGACACCTTCGCCTTCACCACGGTTGACATACGCCCGGTCAAGCCGGCCATTGCATTCCTCCTGAGATCTTCTGAGCAGTACGGGGCAGGCTCAAGCGTAGCCTACGCGGGAGCCACTACAGCCCAACTGGGTGGCGCTTCACGAAGCCGCTGTTTTCGGGGCGCAGCGGGCGCCAGCGGGGGCCCTCCCGGTCGGAGGGATCGTCGGCGGGGCTGGTGTCCAGGCGCAGGCCGGCGACCGTCATGTAGGCGTGTTCGGGGTTGGAGAAGACCGTCACCCACTGCCCCACACCATGTTCGCCCCAGCCCATGAATTCCGAGGAGTCCATCGGCGCGGGGATCAGTTCGGCGCCGTGCAGAGCGAAGGAGACGGTGCCCGAGCAGTCGTAGCCGGGCGAGATGAAGGAGCCGTGGCCGCCGCCGTAGATGTAAGGCAGGCCGATCAGCTGGTTGCCGGCCCAGATGATCTGCTGCACCGCGGCCGGCGCTTCCATCGGCGCGGCCGCAAGCCCTTTGACGTAGCGTGCGGTCACGCCGGGCACGAGCAGCTCGGGCTTAGTGTTGGCCGCCAGATCCACGGAGCTACCGCCGGTAACGCCGTTGCTCTTGCCGGCGGGCGGCGGAGGCGTATAGGGGACGACCTGGCCGGTGGCGGTCTTTTCGTAGACCGGGCCTTTATAGGCAAGACTCGCGGTGCGCGCGGTGATCGGCGCGGTGTGGACGTGCGTTTTGGGCGCTGCGCCCGCGGTCGTCGAGCCTTCCGTGGTCGAGCCCCCGGTGACGGCCGGGCTGGCCGGCGCCGTGGAGGTGGACGTCGAAGTAGAGGTAGAGCCCGAGGAGGCCGTGCTGGCAGAGGTGCCGCCGGAGACTTTGACGGTGCCGCTGGCCCACACCGCGGCCGGCGCCGCGCCAAGCAGAACCACCAAGCTGACTAGCGTTGAGCCAAGGACCCGTGCCCGCAAGACGACATCCTCTTTCGTTGGCCTGCGGGGTTAGCTGACGGGCTAGCGCTAAAAGAGCCTGCGCTTCCCACGGTTCAACGTGAGATTCGCCCCAACAACTCGGTTCCCCCGTTCCAGGGCATCTAGCCATGGATTCGGCGTGTGCGGCGGAACCCTAGCAAAGCGCAATGACGGTTGCACGACATGCATCGCATTTCCCACGTTTCGCCCGCAAATAGCGGGGACTTTCGACTCTGAAGCGGGTTTGGGTGGGGGGATCATCCGCGCGGGTGCTCGCCCCGCCCCGGCGCACCGGGGGTGGGGCCTCCATGCCCCACCACGGAGGGCGCGTCGATGCCCCCAACGACTCAACTCCCATGACGGAGTCCCTCGTTACACTTGGAGCATGGTCGACACGCTGCATCTGACGATTGTTTATGAGCCCGACGAGGACGGCTGGATTATGGTGTCGATCCCCGAGGTGCCGGGCGTCCTGAGCCAGGGACGCACGCGCGAGGAGGCGCGGGAGAACGTCATCGACGCGCTCGCGCTGATGCTCTCGCCAGAGCCCAGCGACGCGCTGGATGAACGTGAGCGCGAGGCCTTGCAGCTGAAGATCGCTGCGTGAAGCGGCGAGAGCTCGAACGCCACGCCCGCGTTCACGGCGCTCACCAGGTTGACGAGGGTGGCAACCACACTGTTGGGTCGGTCCCCACGGCGAGCGCTCGACGATCCCTCGCCACCGCGAGATCGGCTACGGCCTGGCGCGCAGCATCTGCCGGCAGCTCGGGATTCCGCTGCCCCAGGGATCGCGATAGCCCGCCGCCTCCCCCGCGGATAGTGTCTGGATATGCGCTCCGTCCCGCTCCGACCGGCCGCCGCGCTGCTGCTCGGCGCCGCGCTCCTGGCGGGCTGCGGCAAGTCGCTGCCCGCCGAAGACCATGGCCGCGGAGCGTCGGTCACCACCGTGGCTGGCACCTCGCAGCTGGCGGCGAGCGGGCTGGCGACCAAGAACACCACGCGGCTGGGCGGCGCCGATCCCGTCGCCGACGCGGCGGCGGTGGCACTCGCGACATATCCAGGCCTCACTCCCACCACACGCCCGCAGGCGGTGGTGCTGGTCGACGACCGCGACTGGACGGCCGCCCTGGCCGCCTCGGCACTGGCGAGCTCGCCCCTGCGCGCGCCGATCCTCTACAGCGAAGGCAGCAAACTGCCGCCCCTCTCCGCGCAGGCGCTGGCGGCGCTGAGGCCCACGGGCTCCGCGCTGCTGGGCGGCACGCCGCAGGTGATCGCGATCGGGAGCGCCGCGGCCCCCGCCGGCTACCGCACGCTCGCGCTGGGCGGCGAACCGGCTGCGCTGGCGGCGCAGGTTGAGCGGCTGGTGGCGGTCATCCACGGCGGCCGTCCCCACCGCGTGATCGTGGTCGGGGCGGATGGACCGCAGGCGCTGGCGATGCCAGCGGCCGGCCTCGCCGCGGAGTCGGGCGCGCCGATCCTGCCGGTCGATGCTGCGGACATCCCCGCGGCGACCCGCAGGGTGCTGGCGCGCCTACGTCGCCCCATCATCTACGCCATCGGCCCGCCCGCGGCGGTGAGCCACGCCGCGCTCGCCAAGCTCAGGCGCTTCGGCGTGGTACGGCGGATCTACCCCACACCGGAAGCCAACGGCGACACCGGGCCGGGCACGAGCGGCGAAGATCCCGCCGACAACGCGATCGCGGTGGCGCGCTACTCCGACGGGCCGTTCGGCTGGGGCGTGGGACAGCCGGGGCACGGCCTGGCGTTCGCGCGCGCCTCGCGCCCGCTCGACGCGCCGGCCGCGGCGCCGCTGTCAGCCAACGGCGACTACGCGCCGCTGTTGCTGCTGGAAGCACCCAACCAGGTTCCGAGCGTGCTGCGGGAATACCTGGGCGACATCCAACCGGCATACACGGACGCGCCCGAATACCAGCCCGTGCACGGTGCGTACAATCACGGCTGGCTGATCGGGGACGAAGAAGCGATAACCCCGACAGTGCAGGCCGAACTGGACGCAATGCTCAAGATCACCCCTCAAAGCACCACAAGCACGACCACCCCCGCAGCGCCCGCGAGCACCGAACCAACGACCCCCGCCGAACCCACGGCCTCAACGCCCTCCAACCCCACACCATAAGTCGCCGAGCCACCGCCACCGCGTGCCCGAGAACCACACCGACCTGCCGAACACACCACCACCGCGGCCCCAACCACCACGCCGACCCAACCACGACGCCATGAGCCAAGCCGAGGACCCCAACCGTCTGCAGCGCGTTAGCGCAAGCGAGGTGACCGTCGAGGACGTGCGCCAGTTGATGGGCGCCTCCACCCCCCACTTCGCGCTGCAGCTACGCGAGCGGATCGCGCGGCTGATCGCGGGCCTCCCCGCGGACCACCCGGCGCGGGTGGAAGGCGAGCGCGAGATCGCGCGCCTGGAGCAGCTCGGGTTCGATGGGGAGACACGCGGGGAGTCCGGAGAAAAAGATTGGAAGATGCACGTTCTGCCCTCCGTAACGCCGGAGCGCTTGCTTGACTAGAGCGTGATGCGCGCCGCCCGCTCCCGCTCCTCCGAAGACACCCCGCACTGCCCGCTCGGCATCTGCGACGGCAGCGGCTTTGAGATCGACGAGCAGACCAACACCGCGCGGGACTGCGCCTGCCGCCCCCAGCGAGTGGCCACCGCGCGAGCGCGCCACCTGCGCGACCGGGTGCCGCGCCGCTACATGAACCTCTCCTGGGATCGCCACCCACTCACCCAGCTGGCTCGGGACCCCCTGAACGCCGACTCGGTCCGCATGGTCAAGCGCTACGGCGCCGACATCAGCGCCAATCTCGCCGAGGGCCGGGGTCTGTGGCTGATGGGACACACGGGCACCGGCAAGACCACACTCGGCTACATGATCGCGGCGACTGCGACCCAGGCCAAGCACTCCGTACTCAGCTTCAACGCCGTCGCGCTGCTCAACCGCATCAGAGCGACGATCGACCACGACAGCCGTGAGCGCAGCGGCGATGTGATCAGGACACTCGCCGCAGTCGACCTGCTTCACATCGAGGACCTGAGTGTGGCGCGGCCCACGGAGTGGGTGCTGGAGCAGCTGTACCTGATCGTCAACATGCGCTACGAGGAACGGCGCTCGATCGTCTTCACCTCCGACGTCGGCTCCGACGAGGACGGGCCGCTGGAACCGAACCCGCGGGATCTCGCCGAGCACGTGGGCGCGCGCACGTACTCGCGGCTGCTCGGGATGTGCGGGGACCCGGTGGTGATCATGGGCACCGACAAGCGGGTCGACTCCGATGTCCCCGGCGCCAACCCGACCCCCAGGGAGCAGCCCTGGGCTCCCGCCGAGCGCCCGTCGGATGGCCCGCTCGCCCCCGCGCTCAACCTGCTTTGATCACCCTTCTCTGATCACCCGGGCGTGGCGCGCATCGAGGAAGCGCGCGCGGAGCAGTTTGAAGAGGAACGCAAACAGTGCGAAGTCGATGGCGATCAGACCGACGCTGAACAGCCGCGGCAGCGAGGTGATCGCGGTCAGCACCAACACGAGGATGGAGTCGAACACGAGCACCAGTAGGCCGGCAAGCAGCACGGTGTGCGAGCGGTAGCCGCTGCGGTGCTCGCGGAGCGTCACCTCGATCGTGCCGATCCCCACCGCACCGAGGCCGGCCAGCAGTAGCCGCCCCCCGCTCGAGGCGTCGTGGCCCGAGCGGGCCAGCCCCAGTGCGGCGGCGACGGCGCCGATCAGGATCAACAGCTCCGAGAGCGGCAGCGGGTGCCAGGGCGCGGCGGGACGCTCCCCATAAGTGGGCGCGGCCGGCGAGCGCGACTTTTTGGCGGCGCGGGCCGAGCCCGTCGGGGGGGAGGCATCTTTCTTGGCTCCCGCCGGTGCCCGCACGGCGCCGGTGGGACGACGCTTGCGTGAGCGGGCACGTGCCACGGAGGATCGATCCTACCGGCAATTGACCGAAGAACGAGGGGCCCAACCGAAGCCGAGGGACACTCGCCTCCGGCGAGTAGGGCAGGTGGGGTTCAAATCCTCGGCCAGCCGCCTTCGGCCGTCTGCGCCACCCTCTAGGCTCACTAGAGAGATGTCCGGCAACGACACGCTTACGCCGGCCCCCACAACGCGCGCGGGCATCCCGGGGAGCGCGCTGGCAGGGCCGTTCGGGGTGGGAGAGTATGCAGCGGCGCTGCGCGCGCGGCTGCGCGAGTTCGCGCGCGTGCAGTTAGTAGGCGAGCTGGCCGATCTGCGGCCCTCGCGAGCGCGGGTGTACTTCGAGCTGCGCGACGCTCACGGCGCGATCCCATGCGCGGTGTGGAAGGCCGACTGGGAGGCGATGGTCAAACGCGCCGGCGCCGTCAGAGAGGGGATGCAGGTGGTGCTCGCCGGCGGTTGCGACTACTACCCCGGCAGCGCCGCCGCCTCACCCAGCTTCAGCTTCGCGGTTAGCGACCTGCGGGTCGCGGGCGAGGGTGACCTGCTCGCCCGGATCGAGCGCCTGCGCAAAGCGCTCGCGGCGGAGGGCCTGCTGGAGCGCCAGCGGCGCCTACCCCGCCGACTGCTGCCGCGCACGATCGGCGTGGTGACGGGCGAGGGGGGCAAGGCCCGCGACGATGTCCTCGCGGGCCTGCGCCGCCGCGGCTGGGCGGGCACGATCGTGTGGGGCTTCGCGCCCGTGCAGGACCGCCACGCCGCCCCGGCAATCACACACGCGCTGCAGGACCTGGCGGCTGTCGGCGGCGTGGACGTGGCAATCGTCGCGCGCGGCGGAGGCTCGCTGGCGGACCTGCTGTGCTTCTGCGACGAGACCCTCTGCCGCACCGTCGCGCTGTTGGGGGTGCCGGTGATCGCCTCGGTGGGCCACCACACCGACCGCACGCTGCTCGACGACGTGGCGGCGGTGAGCTGCTCGACCCCGACACACGCCGCCGAGGAGGCGGTGGGGGTGAACTGCGCGCAGGCTCGCGCCGAGCTGGGTGTAGCCGCCAAGCGCCTGCACCGTCACGGCCGCCGCGCGGTGCTGGAGCGGGCGCGCACGTTGGCGGCCCTCTCACGCGCCCCCACCGAACAGCTGGAGCGCCAGCGCACGCGCCTGCACCAGCAGCTGCGCGAGATCCGCGCCGGGGCGCGGCGGCGGGTGGAGGGCGAGCGCGTGCTTACACGGCGCCGAGCGGTGGTGCTGGAGCGTAAGACGCAGGCCGCGATCGGCGACTGCGGGCGACGCCGTCCCCGCGAGCTCGAGCGCCTCGCGCTGGCGCTCGCGGCGCACGACCCGCAGCGCACGCTGGAACGGGGATATGCGCTGGTGCAGGACCCCACCGGCGAGCCGCTGTCGAGCGCGGTAAGCGTCCGCCAGCAAACACAGGTGCGGCTGCATTTCGCCGACGGCGACGTCGGCGCACGGATCGAGGAGGAGCGATGACCGACGGACCGTCGATCGAGCAGACACCCGGCGCACAGACCTACGAGGCAAACGTGGCCCGCGTCGAGGAGATCATCCGCCGGCTGGACTCGGGCGAGGCGAGCCTCACCGATACGTTGGGGCTCGTGAAGGAGGGCAAGGAGCTGATCGAGCGCTGCGCGGGAGAGCTGGAGGCCGTGGGCGGTGCCCTGGAGGAGTTGCGTCTGGAGGAGTTGGTCGCCAAGCTGGAGGGCGAGGGCGCCAAAGGCGAGGCCGGCAGGTGAGCACCGACCGGCCGCGCGCGGCAATCCGCTGAAGGGCTGGCCGCCCCCGGGCCGAGCACCCCGCGGGCCTGCCTGCAAGCCCGCTTGCACCGTCGCTTGCACCGCTCGGCTTTCGCTGGGCTTGAAGACTGCTTAACGCAACTTCCGTCCCGCAGGTAGGTTGCGAACCCCATCAGCCGTTATGGTCGGTCGCGCGCACGGCCCCTCATCGCATGGAAAGCACTCGGGCGAACAAGCGATTTCGGTTCCTCGCATTAGCTGCGGCGATTGCGCTAGCGCTACCCGCGGGCGCGGCGGCTGCCCAGATCACGGGCGGCACTTCCCCGCCGGTGGGCGGCTCGGGTGGCGCAAGCGGCGGGTCAGACTCCTCGGGCGGCGGCTCGTCAGGCAGCGTGACAGGCACCTCCGGCGGCACCACCACCGGCGGGGCGACGAAGAAACCGACTAGCACGTCGCGTGGCAAGAGCAAGCCCACCACCAAGAAGACACCGACCCAGCCGGCGGTGAGGATCTCGGGCGCCCGCTGCGTGCCGGTGAGCAGCTGCGACACCCGGGAGCACGAAGTCTCTACGCACGGCACGCTGCTGCTGCAGGGGAAGGGCCTGAAGAGCGGGCAGGCGGTGGCGTTCCCGCACTCATGGGACGCACGGATCGCTAGCAACTCCCCCAGCGCCCATCTGCACTCCTCGACGCAGGGGTTGGTGGTGACCGTTCCGAGCAGCGCCCACTCCGGGGAGATCGCCGTGATGCTGGGGAACGGTCGCAAATCGAACACGTTCGGCCCCATCAAAGTGGTGACGCACGCGCTGCACCCGCCCGCCCCGCCGAAACCGGCGGCGCCCGCGCCGGCACCCACCAGCGTGGCCAGCACCGCGAACGGGACGGCGCTCGCCGGGCAGGGCATGTGGATCTGGTACCTGAGTGCTTCCAACGGGGGCAGCGTCGCCTCGATCGCCGCGCAGGCGAAGGCGGCGGGAGTGGGGACGTTGCTGATCAAGAGCTCCGACGGCTCGACCAACTACTGGAGCCAGTTCGGCAAAAAAATGGTGGAAGAAGTTCACGCGCAGGGCCTGAAAGTGTGCGCGTGGCAGTACGTGTACGGCACCAACCCGGTGGGCGAGGCCGAACTCGGAGCCAAGGCGGTCGCCGAAGGGGCGGAATGCTTGGTGATCGACGCGGAGTCCCAATACGAAGGGCTGTATGGCGCGGCACAGACCTACATCGACACGCTGCGGGCGAAGATCGGCCCGGCCTACCCGCTGGCGCTGGCGTCCTTCCCCTACGTCAACTACCACCCGTCCTTCCCCTACTCGGTGTTCCTCGGGCCGAACGGGGCGCAGTTCGACGCACCGCAGATGTACTGGCACGACATCGGCACCAGCGTGGCGCAGGTGTACATCAACACCTACGAACAGAACCTCATCTACGGGCGGCCGATCCTGCCGCTGGGCCAGACCTACGGCGGCGTCAGCTCCTCGGAAATCGTCGCCTTCCGCTCGCTCGCGAGCGCATACGGGGCAGCAGGCGACTCCTTTTGGGACTGGCAGGAAACCAAGGCCTCCGGGTGGAGTTCGATGGTCGCGCCGCTCGATACCGCGCTGACGGTGCCCCAGCCGCAGCTGACCTCGCCGCTGCTCAAAGAAGGCGCTAAGAGCGACCAGGTGCTGTGGCTGCAGGAGCACCTCGCGGGCGCGATCCCCTCGCAGCCGACAACGGGCATCTTCGAATCGCAGACGGCCGCCGACGTGAAGCAGATCCAGGCCGAACACGGGCTGCCGGCGACGGGCGAAACCGACGCCGCCACGTGGGGCTACATCCTCGCGGAGCCGATGGTCGCCGTGAACTGGACCGCGGCGGGGCCGAAGACCTGATCGAGAGGATGCCGGTCGGTACATGTACCGACCGGCCCGGCCGCGCATGCGCGGCCGGTGGCAGGGCCGCATGCGGCCCTGCCTGGGACGGCCACATGTGGCCGTCCCCCGACGGTGCATGCACCGTCGGCCAGCCGGCGCATGCGCCGGCTGGAACCGCTTCATAACCCACATGCACCGCCGGCCCCGGCGGTGCATGCGCCGGGGGATACAGTTTCATAAGTCATGCACGCGTGCCCACCGGGCATCCTGGCGGAAATCGGACACTCAGACCCGCTGGATCAGCGTCGCCGTCCCCAGCCCCCCGCCGCAGCACATCGTGACGAAGCCGATCTCCTTGTCGGAGCGCTCCAGCTCGTGCAGCAGCGTGGTGATCAACCGCGCGCCGGTGGAGCCGAGCGGATGCCCGAGCGCCATCGCGCCGCCGTTGACGTTGACGCGGTCCATGTCGGGGTTGTGCTCGCGCCGCCACGCCGCGACGACCGGGGCGAAGGCCTCGTTGATCTCGATCAGGTCGATGTCGTCGATCTTCATGCCGTTGCGCTCGAGGATCTTCGCGGTGGCGGGGATCGGGCCCTCCAGCATTTTCACGGGGTCGCAGCCGACCGTGGTTTGATCGACGATCCGTGCGCGGGCGCGCAGGCCGAGCGCGGCAGCCTTCTCCGCGGACATCAGCAGCACCGCGGAGGCGCCGTCTGAGATCTGCGAGGCGTTGCCGGCGGTGATCTTGCCGTCGGGCTTGAATGCGGGCTTCAGCTGCGCGAGCGACTCGAGGTTGGTGTCGGGACGGATCCCCTGGTCGGTGACGAACGTGTCGCCGTTGACGGAGAAGGGCACGATCTCGCGCTCGAAGCGGCCCTCCTCGGTCGCCTGGTGGGCCAGCCGGTGCGAGCGCACCGCCAGCTCGTCGAGCTCCGAGCGGGGGATCTCCCACTGGTCGGCGATCATCTCCGCCCCGAGGCCCTGGCCGACGATGTTGTGCTTGGCCATCAGCTCGGGGGTGAAGGCGAACCCGAACTCCTGCTGGGTCTGCATCCCAGCCGCGAAGGGGAGGTGGCCCATGTGCTCGACGCCGCCGCCGATCATCGTGTCGTGCACACCCGCGGCGATCAGCGCGGCGGAGAAGTTGACGGCCTGTTGGGCCGACCCGCACTGGCGGTCCACGGTGGTGGCGGGGGTCTCGATCGGCAGGCCCTCTTGCAGCCACGCGTTGCGGGCGATGTTGAAGGCCTGCTCGCCGAACTGCTGCACGCAGCCGGCCACCACGTCTTCGACCTCGGCGGCGTCGATCCCGGCGCGGGCGATCACCTCGGAGTAGCACTTGCCCAGCAGCGCGTTGGGGTGGGTGTCCTTGTAGTAACCCTTCTCCCTGTGCCCACGCCCGATCGGGGTGCGCACCGCCTCGACGATCACGACCTCACGGCCCTCTGGTTTCCTCATGATGACGTCCTCCGTGTGCAGTGGTTGATCGGCACGTGCCGCGCAGCGCCTCCAACACATACTCTACCGCGTGAGACCTCTAGATTGACTGGTCAGTCAACCAGTTCTTTTGACTCCCCCCTGACCAGGGGATCGCATCCGTTTCGCATCGTCGTCCGAAGCCGTCTCGCTACAGAAGGAGCAGAGCTACCGTGGAGAAGCGCGCATGAACGAGCACCTTGCAATCGTCGGCTCCGGCGCGATCGCGTGTGGGCTCGCGGCGACGGCCGCGCACCACGGACCGGTGCTGCTGCTGGCCCGCTCACAGAGCTCCGCGGAGCGGGCCCAAACGAGGGTGGATCAGACCCTGACGCGCCTGGCCGTGGAGATCGACCCCGAGCATGTGCAGGTCGTCACCGAGCCGGGGGAACTGAGCGAGGCGAGCTTCGTGGTGGAGGCGGTCGTGGAGGAGTACGCGGTCAAGGAAACGGTGCACGCGGAACTGCTCGCCGTGCTGGGCGCCGAGGCGGTGCTGGCGAGTACCACCTCCTCGCTCTCGATCGAGCGGCTCGCGCAGGCAAGTGGCATCCCCGAGCGCTTCGTGGGCCTGCATGTGTTCAACCCGGTCACGCGGATGCAGCTGGTCGAGCTGATCTTCCCGCGGGCGGCAAGCGAGCCGACCCGAGCCCGCACGCTGGCGCTGTGCGAGACCTTCGAGAAGACGCCGGTGGTGGTGCCCGACGTGCCGGGGTTCGTCGTCAACCGACTGCTGTTTCCCTACCTGTTCGGCGCGGTGCGGCTGCTGGAAGAGACCGGGATGCCGCCCGAGGACGTCGACACCTGCATGAAGCTGGGCGCCGGCCACCCGATGGGTCCGCTGGCGCTGCTCGATCTGGTGGGGCTCGACGTGTCGCAGGCGATCGGGGAGACGCTCGGAGAGCAGGTACCCCCGCGCATCGAGCAGCTGATCGGCGAAGGCGCGCTCGGGCGCAAGAGCGGGCGCGGGTTCCACGACTACTGAGCCGACTAGCCGGGGCGGCCGACAGCGTGCCGAATCCGTAGACGCCGACCCCACGGGCGCCGATCGACGGCCCGGGATACGACGAAAAATTTCAAAGCCGTGCGCAATAGCACACACCTTTTAAAAAGTGCAATACAAACCCAACCCACCTTGTGCCCAAAGTCACCCATCGACAAGAATCTTCTTAGTGACGACAAACCTTTTAAGTAGCCTTGATCAAGAAGTGGATACTTGAAAGCGCGACACAGATCGCAACGCACACCCGCCTCCTCCCAGTGCACACGCTCCGGCCCGCTCCCCCCGCGGGCCGGACGTGTGCCTGGGAGGTTTTTTATAAGCCGTTGGCCTCGTTACGAGCCGTTGGCCTCGGGCCGCTCGGTCTCCCGCGCCGGCACGGGGCGACGCTCACGGATACGCACCGCCTCGATACGGTTCTGGCGCACCGACTCCACGCGGATCGAGAAGGGGCCGGCGGTGATCGTGTCGCCGCGCCGCGGGAGGCGCCCGAGCTCGGCGAACACGAAGCCACCGACGGAGTTGTAGGCGTCGGAGTCGACCGGCAGCGGCACCCCGTAGTCGGCGAGGTCGGCAACCGGAACGTGGCCGCGCACGAACAGGTCCCCATCGGGCAGCCGCCGCACCTCCCCTGCCGTGGGGTCGGTCTCGTCGGCGATCTCGCCCACCACCTCCTCGATGATGTCCTCGACGGTGACGATCCCCGCGACGCGACCGTACTCATCGACGACCACCGCCAGCGAGGTGCGCTGGCGCTGCAGATCGGCGAACAGGTCATCGAGCGGCTTAGTCTCGGGCACGATCGGCGCGTCGTGTACCTCCGGCTCCAGCGAGGCGTGCGGCCCATCGTCCATCAGCCGGCGCGCGAGCGCACTGGCGTGCACGAGCCCGCGCACGCGGTCGCGATCCTCGCCTTCGGTCACGACCAGGCGTGTGTGCCCGGAGGAGATGCACAGCTTCAAAGCGGTCTCCACGTCGCGCGAGACGTCGATCGCCACGAGCGCGGGGCTCGGGGTCATCACCTGGCGGGCCTCCTGCTCGTGCAAGTGGAAGACGCCGGTGAGCATCCCCGCCTCTCCCGGATCGAGGTGGCCGCCCGCGTAGGACTCGGCAATCAGGCGCTTGAGCTCATCGGGCGAGCCGCCGCCCTGCTCGCGGGTCATGTCGACGCCGAGCAGCTTGAGGATCCGCGCCGACACCGTGGTCGTCGCGCGGATGATCGGGCGGAACAGCACAGCGAAACCCTGCAACGGTCCGGCGATGCGACGGGCGACCGACTCGGCGCGGTCGATCGCGTAGAACTTCGGCACCATCTCGCCGAAGATCAGCTGCACCGAGATCACGATCGCGTAGGCGATCACCACGGCGATCACGACGGTCACGTCGTGGGAGATGCTGCCAGCGAACGCTTCCTGCAGCGCATGCGCGAGCGTGGGCGTGGCGAGCGCGCCGATCCCGATCGAGGTCATCGTGACCCCGATCTGCACCGCGGAGATGTAGTCGTTGATGCGCTCCAGCTGCTTCAGTGCAAGCGCGGCGCCGCGCATGTCCTGCTCGCGCATCACCTCCAGCCGCGCCCGCCGCGAGCGCACGAGCGCGTACTCGGCGATCACGAAGAACGCGTTGACCGCGACCAGCACGGCCGCGAGGATCAGCTTCAGCCCGGTCACGCCCAACCGTGCAGAGCAGCCCGCCGCGCTCTCGCCGGGATCGGCCGTGGGGCGCTGCTACTTCGGGGAGGTTCTTCGTCTTCGTTCATCGGTGGCCGACGCCTTTGCAAACCGTAGCAGGGGGTTCAGTCGAGACGATCGATCTGCAAGGCAAGCGCGAAGTCGGCATCGGTGAGGCCGCCCTCGGAGTGGGTGGAGAGCTGCAGGCGCACCTTGTTCCAGCCGTGCACGAGGATGTCGGGGTGGTGGTTGGCATCCTCCGCGAGCTCGGCGACGCGGTTGACGAAGGCGATTGCCGCCGCGAAGTCCGCGAGCTTGTACTCGCGCACGATCGTCTCACCCTCGCGAGCCCACTCGCTGCCGGCGAGCCGCTGCTGGATCTGCTCCTCCGCGAGCAATGGCACGGCTCAGACGATACCGGCGGCTGTGGACTGCGCGGGCGGCAAGTGACTCAGACGATACCGGCGGCTGTGGACTGCGCCGCGGCCAGCCCGCCCACGACCGCCGCCACCGATAGCGCCAGGCAGGCCAGCAGCCCCAGCGCGAGTGCGTAGCGGCCCGCAGCGAGGCGGAAGGAGAGGCCGGCGAGCGCGCCGCCGATCAGCCCGCCGATGTGAGCACCGACGGAGATGTTGGGGATCGAGAAAGAGAGGATCAGGTTGAAGATGATCAGCGCCCCGATGCCCCCCTCCATCACGCTGCGCCCCCGCGCGCGCAGCTCCACCGCGGCGGCGCCCATCAGCCCGAAGATCGCGCCCGAGGCGCCGAGACTCGGGTTGGCGGTGGCGATCAGCGCCCCGCAGGAGCCGGCGAGCAGTGAGGTGAAGTAGATCGCGCCAAACCGCACCGACCCGAGCGCGGGCTCCAGCATCATGCCGAGCAGGTACAGCAGGTACATGTTGAAGCCGATGTGCAGCAGGTCCACGTGCAGGAAGGCGCTCGTGACCAGGCGGTAGTACTGGTGGCCTTCGGAGATCGCGGCGCGATACAGATCGCCTTCGTTGATGACCTTGCCGTATGCCTCGCCGGTAAGCGTGAACTGGCCCTGCTCGGTGAGGTAGACGATCACGTTGATCGCGATCAACGCATAGGTCACGCGGGGCACGGCCGCCATCTCCCGCATCCGCACCACCTTCGTGCGCTGCGAGGCGCACTCCGGGCAGCGCATCCCCACCTGTGTGGTGGTCATGCAGTCGGGACAGATCGGCCGCCCACATGATGAGCATGAGACCGCGGTCTCGCGGGAGGGGTGGCGGTAGCAGGTGGCCATGGGCGGATGCAGAGCCTACCTGGCCTCCCCCCGGGGTTCGGCGGCCCACGGCCCTCGCATCGATAACCCTCACTCCCACCGCGTCCGGTCAGCCCCAACGCAACACACTCGCTGCGTCCGGGAATCCCCAGTGAAAGTCACACCGAGCCGACGATCACCGGCGTACGAGCCGGTTTGAGGCTGCCCCCGAGCGGCTCGTCGGTGACCAGCACTCTGCGCGAAGTTGAGAGCGCATCTTCTGTAACCCAAGACGCATTCTGCCCTTGATCGTTCCCACCGGCGTGTCGAGCATCGCCGCAATCTCGGAGTGCGACAGCCCGCCGTAGTAGGCGAGCTCGATAACCCGGCTCTGCTCCTGTGGGAGGCCGTCGAGGACGGCGCGCACCTCGCGCGCTTCGTCGCGGCGACCTACCTCCTGCTCGGTGCGCTCCCTCGCCACCAGCTGATCCTCGATCCCCTCGTCGCTGACCCGCACTCGATCTTGGAGCACGCCCCGGCGTAGTGCGTCGATCGCACGGTGGTGGACAACGCCCAGGACCCACGTACGCACGCTTCCGCGCAGCGGATCGTAGCTCCCGGCGCTGCGCCAGATCGAGAGGAACGCATCCTGCACCACGTCCTCCGCGGCCGCGCGCCTGTCGCACATGCGCAGCGCGAGCGAATACGCAGCGTCGGTGTGGCGCTCATAGAGGATCTCGAAAGCGGCCGGGTCGTCCTCGCCCACGAGCTGCATCAGCTCCTCGTCGGCGAGCATCCGCAGGATCGCCGAGGCGGCCTCCGCAGAGCGCTTGTAGCGGGTCACGTTCGACATCTAGATACACGGCGCCTAAGCCGCCAATCAGGGAGCTGACGGCCGGCAAGCGAAAGTCAATCACTTTTATCAGATGGACTTCGCTGAAGGCCAGAATAGTTCAGTGCTCGCCCGGCTGTCGTTCCGGGGCGACGCCGGCGACAGATCCCGGCCGTGCGCGGCGGCGCACGCGGAGTGCCACGAGGGCCGCACCGGCCGCGCCGCCAACCACCAGCGCGGCGGCGGGCCGCACCCAATTGCGTGGATCGCGCATGGCTGAGAGCTCCCACCCCTCCAGCTCCTCCGCGGCCAACTCGGTGAGATTGGTCAGCGTCTCCTCGACCCTTCCCACCAGGTCGGCGGGCGGCTCGACGGGGGCGAGCGCCCGCCGCAACAGGCCCTCGAGGTTGGGGACTGCCTCGTTCATGAGACTTCTCTCATCTTCCACCCACTCATCGCGGGCACCCTTCCGCACCCACTCATCAGGCACCTCGCCCACCTACTCATCACGGGCATCCCCCACCAACCCCTCCAGCTGCTTGATGGCACGATGGATCAGCACCTTGGTGGCACCGTCGGAGCGCCCCAACGCGCGCGCGATCTCGCGGTTGTCCATGTCCAGCGCGAAGCGCATGATCAACGCCTCGCGGCGGTCGTCGGGCAGTTGACGCACCCCCTCCAGCACGCGCGCGAGTTCGCTGCGATTCTCCACGAGGTCCTCGGTCGTGTGCAGATCGCTCAACGTATCGGTCGCCTCCAGCGACGACACCGGACGGCGGGAGCGATCGCGGTAGAGGTTGGCGGCGAGGTTGTGGGCGATCCTGATCAGCCACGGCCGCAGCGGGCGCCCCTGCGACTCGCGCTGGGCGCGCTCGAAGTGACGGTAGGCCTGTAGAAAGGTCTGCTCGGTGAGGTCCTCGGCATCGTGGTGGTTGCCCACGCGATAGTAGGCATAGCTGTACACATCGCGCAGGTGGGTGCGGTAGAGCTCGGAGAACTCCGCATCCAACTGTGCCTTGGGCTTGGGGGCCGAGGCCGACGACTCTGGCGCCGCTTGCGAGCCGGGGTGGGTGGGATCGTCTTCTCCGGTACGTGCTCGGCCACTCATCGCACCCTACCTCCGCGCCGGCGCCCATCGGCCGCTGACGGCACGCGCCATACGCTGATCACCGGGCTGCCCACACCTCATACGCTGGATACCCGTGGGCACGCCGCCCGTTACAGTGAGAGACGATGGCGATCGACCGTGGCAAGACAATTCGCGGAGCGTTGGCGGGCGCGCTGGCGGCGGGCGTGTGGGCCGCGCAGATGCCCCTCGACAAGCGCGTGTTCGCAAGCGACTTCGACGACGTGGAGCTGCTCGGCAAGGCGCTCACGCGCCGTAGTTGGTGGCCGGCGGCAGGCGTGCTCGCGCACCTGCAGAACGGAGCGCTGTTCGGCGCTGTGTACGCCAACGTAGCTCCGCGCACGCCGCTACCCTCGTGGGCGCGGGGGCCGGCGGCGGGACTGGCGGAGAACTTCGCCACGTGGCCGCTCGTGGCGCTCGCCGACCGCCTGCATCCCGCGCGCGAAGAGCTGCCCGGCGGCCTTCGCCGACCCGCGGGCTCTGGCCGCAGTCGACCTGGCGCCATCTGCTGTTCGGGGTGCTGCTGGGCGAGCTGGAGCGGCGTCTCAACGCCGGATGACCGCGTGGACCCGCCCGACTACTCACACCTGATCTCGACCAACGGTCACGCCCGCCCCGAGCACTTCGCGCCCACGGGCTGAGCGCGGAGCTCCACGAACTGAGCGGGCGCCCCGCGGCCGGCTACGCGGAGGACCAGCAGCGAACCCTGCTCCGCCCGGTGCGGTCGCCCGGCACCTCGAGCGCGGCGACCAGCTCGTTGCGCGCCCGCGCCACCCGCGAGCGGATCGTCCCGACCGGGCAGTCGCAGATCGAGGCGGCCTGCTCGTAGGAGAAGCGGAACATCTGGGTGAGCACGAAGGCGACACGACGGTCGGGGTCGAGCAGCGAGAGCAGCTCGTGGGTCGCCACCTCGCCGTAGGTGTCGGGGACGGTGAGCGCCTCCTCCGCGGTGGCCGCCGCGATCTAGCGTGTCGCGCCGGCGGCGCCGGCTGCGCGCGCGCAGCTCGTCCATGCAGCACGTGGCGGGCGATCGCCAGCACCCAGGTGCGCGCGGAGGAGTGCCGCGAAGCCGCCCAGCGCACGCGTGGCGCGCACGAACGTCTCCTGCGCGAGGTCCTCGGCGGCCTGCTCGTCCACGAGCGCGGCGCACAGCCGCCACACCTCCCGGTAGCTCGCGCGGACCCATGCCTCCAGCGCATCCCTGTCGCCGAGCCGGGCGGCGTGCGCTTGCAGGGTGGCCTCGTCCATCGCGGTCATATAACCAGATGCCACCGGCAGCCGCCCGGGAACCACAGCGGCGGCCCACGCGACCAATGGGCATGAACTGCGAGTCGCGCGCGAAGCGATCTCCGCGTCCCTCGACGGCGAGGCCGAGGCGGCGCGGGCATCGCGCGAGGAGCTCGACGCGCATCTCGAAGCGTGCGCCGCCTGCCGGCGATGGCGGGAGGGGGCGCACGAGGTCGACCCGGCGCCTGCGCATCGCCCCGGCGCGAGCAGTGCCAAGGCCCCCGTTCGGGTGCTTGCCGCGGCGCAGGCCGCCGCCGACGGCCAACCCCTGGCGCAGGCCACCGCCGACGGCCGGCCGCAGCGCCGCCCGCGCGCGCTCACTCGCCCCCGCCTGGTGGCGCTTGCGGCAGCCCAGTTGGTGTTCACGCTGCCTGCGCTGGTGCCGTTCACCCGCATGTTCGGGCTCCCGCTCGGCACCGCCGACACCCTGCACCTGGGCGAGTTCCTGCCGCCGCTGATCGCCACCGCGGCGTACCTGACGCTGTTCGGCAAACGCGTGGGGACGCTGGCACGCGAGGGGCGACCCGTGGCCGGCTGGCGCGTCGCGTCGTTCGTCGTCGGAGCGCTGACGGTGTGCTTCGTGCAGCTGCCCCCCTTCGACAGCCTCGCCGACGAAGTGCTGCTGGCGCACATGATCCAGCACATCATCATCGGCGACCTCGCGTCGCTGCTGATGGTGTTCGGCCTCACCGGCCCGGTGCTGGCGCCGGTGCTGCATTTCCGCGTCACGCGCCCGCTGCGGCGGCTGTGCAGCCCGATCCCCGCGCTGCTGCTGTGGGCGGCCAACATGTACATATGGCACACGCCGCTGCTCTACCAGCTGGCGATCCGCCACGACCTCGTGCACGCGCTGGAGCACGCCTGCATGCTGTGGTTCGGGCTGCTGCTGTGGCTGGCGCTGCTCGGCCCGCTGCCCAAGCCGGCGTGGTTCCACGGGTGGGCTCCGGTAGGGTACGTCGCCGCCATCCGGCTGATCGGCGCGGCGCTCGGCAACGCGATGATCTGGGCACAGACGATCTTCTACCCCGTGTACAAGACCAGCGACGCCGCCCGCGGCCTCAACCCGCTCTCCGACCAGAACCTCGCCGGCGCGGCGATGATGATCGAGCAGATGTTTCTCACGATCCTGCTCGTGGGCTGGCTGTTCCTGCGCTTCGCCCGCCAGGACGAGGAACGCCAGGGGCTGCTGGACCTCGCCGCCGGCCACGGCGTCGCGCTCAGCGACGATCGCGCGCAGCGCGCGGTCGCCGCCGGCGCCGGGGGGCTGCTGCGCGAGCGGCTGCTGGCCCCCCAGGGCGGCCCGGTCGAGCCGGACCCCGAGCGCGTGGCGGAGGAGAGCTGAGATGAGCGCACCCGCCGAGCGCACGGTCCAGGAGAGCTGCCGATGAGCGGGATGGGCGCCGACCGCAAAGGGGTCAACGAAAACCTGATCGTCTCCGCCTTCCACCACAGCCTCTCCACACAGGCGCAGGTGCTGATCCTCGCGTTCGTGGTGGTCGCCGTGCTGCTGGTCGTCGGCCGGCTGATCGTCGCGCTGCTCGCCGACCCCCGCCCGGAGGATCGACCGGCGGGAGAGGGAGGAGAGGATGGGAGGGGGTGGGATGGTGAGGGCGAGCCCGCGAGCGCGGTGGCACCACCGATGCAACCTACCTCCGCGCCGCCCCCCCACGCCATGGCACCCCCAAGGCGAGCTGCCCCGGAGCCGGCCGCTCGGCGGGTGCTGCGGATCGGCTTCGGCGTGCTGTGGCTGCTGGACGGAGCGCTGCAGATCCAGTCGCACATGCCGCTGGGACTCCCCGAAAACGTGGTGGCGCCCTCGGCGCAGGGCAGCCCCGCGTGGCTGGTCAGCGTCGTGCACTGGGGGCTGCACGTTTGGGAAAACCACCCCGTGCAGGCGGCCGTCGCCGCCGTGTGGATCCAGCTCGGGCTTGGGTTGTGGCTGCTGCTCGTGGTCCGCGGCCGCTGGTCGCGGATCGGCGGCGCGGTGAGCGTCGGCTGGGCGCTGTCCGTGTGGGTGTTCGGCGAGAGCATGGGCGGCACCCTCGCCTCGGGCGCCAGCTGGATGTTCGGCGCACCGGGGCCGCACTCCTCTACGCGCTCGCCGGCGGGCTGCTCGCGCTGCCCGAGCGCGCGTGGCGCAACCCACGGCTGGGGCGGCGCCTGCTGATCGGCTTCGGCGTCTACTTCATCGCGATGGCGGTGCTGCAGGCGTGGCCTGGCAACGGCTTCTGGACCGCCGGGTCGAGCGGCGCGCTGCCGGCGATGGCGGCTGAAATGTCCGAAACGCCACAGCCGCACGCGATCGCACAGGTGCTCGGGCACTTCGGCGGCTTCGCTGCCGAACACGCCGTGCTCGTCAACGCGTTTGTGGTGGCGGCCCTCGGCGCGATCGGCCTCGCCCTGCTCAGCGGCCGCCGCCGCGCGGCGCGGGTGGCGGTGGGGGCAGCGCTCGTGGTGAGCCTCGCCGATTGGGTGCTGGTGCAGGATTTCGGCGTGTTCGGCGGCGTGGGCACCGACCCCAACAGCATGATCCCCACGTCTGCTAGTGCTGTGCGCCTCCTACCTCGCGCTGGTGCGCCCCGCGCTCGCCACCGCGCCCGAGCCCGCACCCGCCACGGCCGCCAAAGCGGGCCGCTCGAGCCTGCGAGCCGGCGATCGGCGTGCTCGCCGTGACCGCGGCGTGCGCCACCACCGCACTCGGCGCCGTGCCCTATGCGATCGCCGCCGTGGAGCCCAACGCGACCACGCTGCTGGCGGAAAGCATCGACGGCGCCGCCACGACGGTGCCCGGGAACGTGCGGCCCCCAAACGTGCCGCTGCTCGAACAGCACGGCCGGCCGATCAGCTTCGACAAGCTGCACGGGAAGGTGCTGCTGGTGACCTATCTCGACCCGGTGTGCACCACCGACTGCCCGGTGATCGCCCAGGAGTTCAAGCAGGTTCCAACAGCCTGCTCGGCAGCGAAGCCCGCGACGTGGATCTCGTGGCGATCAACGCCAACCCGCTCTACCGCTCTCCCGCCTACCTGCGCGCCTTCGACCACCAGGAGCGCCTCGAACAGCTGCCCAACTGGATCTACCTCACCGGCACCGTCGGGGAGCTGCGCAAGCTGGGGAGCTCCTTCGGGCGTTGAAATCTTTGTGCCGGGAGGCGGCGCGATGGTCAACCACCCCGACGGCGCGGCGGTCATCGACCGCGAAGGCCAGATCCGCTCGCTCGCCAACTTCGACCCGGGTCCCGCGACGTCGAGCACGAAGTCCTCGTTCGCCGTCACCCTCGTGCAGGCCGCCCGACAGGCTCTGAACGAGGCATGAGCGCCAACTTCCTGCGCACCTCGCGCCGCCCGGCGGGACGGGGCGCGCCGCGCAAGACGGGCGACCGCGGGGATCCTCGTACGAACACGGGCAGCCGCAGGTCGCGGCGCCACGCGGAGACGAGCAGCCGTTGGCCTCCTCCTGGGCTGCCTGCTCGCATCGAGCCTGGCCGCGTGCGGCTCCGCAGTGGAGGTGGAAGCGGCAGCGCAACGGAAGCGCTCTCGACGCCGTTGGCGACATCCCTCCCCGAGCGCGGGCGGCAGCTGGGCACTCGCTCCCGGCGGGGGCGAGCTCGGGCGAAGAACACTTGTGGGAGCTGCTCCACCGAGGCGCAGGCAGCTCACACTGGTCGCTGGCGACCCCCCCGGGCGTGCAGGACAACGGCGGCCTCGCGATCGCCGCGGCGGGCGGCACGCTGCTGGCGGGGTTCCTGCCGAGCTACAACCTCCACTTCTCCCCGCCTGCGCTCACCACGAACGGCGGCGCCACCTGGACGCCCACTCCCTCCCTCCCCAGCGGCCTGACGAGCGTCCCCGACTCGCTCGCGCAGGGCTCCGGCGGCACGACCTACGCGCTGCTCGCCGCCGGCGGGGGCGAAATCGTCGTGGGCAGCACGCAGGGCGGCGAATGGCGCTCCCTCACGACCGCGCGAGCGCTCAGTGCCGCCCCTCTCGCGCCCAGCCCCACGCCACGCACGCATGGCACCACCCCACGCACGCCACCGCGACCCCGCTCGCGCGCGGCTGCGGATTGACGAGCATCGACGCCATTGCAAGCCTCTCACCCGAAAGCGTGCTGGTGGGCGGCTCCTGCGCCAAAGCGGGGCAGATCGGCGAGTACGCCTACGCGCACGGGGGCTGGCCGGGCGGCGAGCCACCGACGCCGGCGGCGCTGCGCGGCAACCCCAGCCGGGTGTTTGGCTGGCGTCCACCGGCGCCACGACGCTCGCCCTGGTGGACTTCCCCTCCCCCTCACAGAACACGCTCCTCGCCGCATGGCGCACCGACAGCGGCCGCCGCTGGGCCGAGGCCCCACCGTTGGTGATGGGCGCCAGAGAAGACCTGATCGCCGCCGGCCCCGCCCCCCACACCCAGACGTTCCTCCTCGTCAGCACCCCCCACGGAACTCGACTCCGAATCGGAGCCCCCCTCACCCCGTGGCGTGCAACCCCACGCCCCCCCGGAAGGCACCGCGACGGTGGCACTGAGCGCCACCGGCGAAATCGAAGCGCTGGCCGTCCACGTCTACACACATCGTCGACTGGCGACTCGTCGGGACGCCAGCGGCGTGGCGCAGAGTCGGCACACTGCGCGTCAGCGTGTCCGCGTCGTCGCACTGAGGCAGATCGGGGCACGGCTCCACGTAGCGGCCACCGCGTCGCGTTGAGATCGCTCGGCGCCAGCTTGCTTCCCCGTGTCCACCGCGGCGCATCGATGCCGATCTGCCGCAGCGCGACACCGGAACGGCCGGCCGTGGCATGGAGTCGCGTGGACTGCCACACGTGACCCAACCTGAAGAAGACGCCCCAGCGACGACTGCGGATCACCGCCGACCTGACGATCCCGCTCGCGGAGGTGACAGTGCGCGCCAGCCGCTCCTCCGGCCCGGGCGGCCAACACGCCAACGTCACCGCCTCCCGCGTGGAAGCCGTCTTCGACGTGCTCTCCTCTCCCGCGTCACCGCCGCCCAGCGGGAGCGGATCTCGGCGGCGCGGGCCCCGCGTGGCGGCGATCTCCCAGGACGGCGCGTTCCCAGGACGCAACCGCGAGCTGGCCCTCACCCGCCTGAGCGAACGGCTGGCGCGGGCGCTCGCCACGCCCAAGCGTCGCCGCGCCACCCGTCCCACCGCGGCCTCACGCGACGCCGCCTGGCCGCCAAGCGCCGCGGCACCGAACGCAAGCGCGAGCGCCGCCCACCGGAGGAGTCCTAAGCCACCACGGTGGGGACAGCTCACCCGTCGAAGCCCGCACTCAACGCTACGATGCGAAATCATGCCGACGTAGCTCAGCTGGTAGAGCAATCGCCTTGTAAGCGATAGGTCGCCGGTTGATCCGGGCCGTCGGCCTGGCCAGCCGGCAACGAGGGTGATACTCGTGGCTCTCGATGCCATCGGAGCGCGGGCGAGTGCGTCGGGAACTGGAATGGTCGTTGCCGCGACTAAGAGGATGAGTGTAGCATGCGTGCGGGTATCGCGGTGGGGGCGCTCGTGGCTATCGTGCTGGGCGGCTGCGCCGAAACCGGCGTGGGGACTCGCGCGGGCGGCTCGGTGCATATGGCGGGCATGGCGGGGATGAGGCGGCTCCGGGGAGCATGGTGGGCATGCATATGAGCGCAGGGGCCGCACAGGCGATGCAACAACCATGGACATGGGCGCTGGCTCCGCGCAGGCCGGTGTGAGCTCCGCCGCCGGCAGCGTGACGGCGAACGGGATCAAGCCGGTGCCGATCCAGGTCCTCGGCACGCGGGGTGGCAGGGCATGAAGATCACCGCGCAGGTGATGACCCCGGTGCCGTTCGTCGTCTACAACGGCACCAGCAGGCAGATCGTAAACCCGGAGAGGCGAGCTTTCACCTGATGGTGATGCTCAACGACGCCGACACAATGTGCCGATCCCTACGCGACGGTGTGGGCGACGATCACCAGGGACGGTAAGGTCGTCTCGACGAGCGCCAGTGGCCGATGATCTCCCGCTACATGGGCCCGCACTACGGCAACGACGTCACCCTCCCCGACGCCGGCACGTACAAGCTGAGCCTGCTGATCAGCCCACCCGTGTCGGCGCGGCACATCGAATACGCGAGCGTGTGGCTGCAACCTCACCGCGTCAGACTTCACGTTCCCCTGGAAGCCGACATCGCCGTCACGCAGCGCCAGAAACCCCATGCAAGAGCGAGACGGGAAGCTGACACGCAGGCATCTGCTGCTCCGCGCAGCCGCTTTGGCAGCCGGTGGCGTGGCTGTCGGGGTCGGGGTCGACCGCGCACTCGGCCCCAAGCCGCTGCCGCTGGTCACCCTCGGCACCCAGCCCGCCGGCCTGCCCGAGCGCCAGTACGCGTGGGAGGCGACGCTCGCCGCGACTCCCGGCAACCCGGTCCCGCCTCGGTATTACCGGCTGCTGTTGTTCGACGTCGAGGGCAGCCCGACACCGCCGCCGCACGGATGCTCGAGGCCGCGCTGCGCACGCTGGAGCGAGACCTACCGGTGGGGCCCCTCCGGGCTGCTGTTCACCGCCGGCTGGGGCCCGACTATTTCGAGCGCGCGCTCGGCGTGGCTTCGCCGATCCCGCGGGCGAAGGGCCTGTCGGACTTCGAGCTGCCGGAGATCGACGACTACGACCTGTGCCTGCACCTCGCGTGCGACGACGAGCAGCGGCTGGCGGCGGTCGAGGCGGCGCTGAGGGTACGGCGCGCCGCTCCCCCGCGCAGACGGACCGCTCGACCTCTCGCGCGTCGCTTTGCGCTGGCGCGAGACGCGGACAGGGTTCGTCGGAACGGGCTGCCGGCGGCGCACCAGAACGTCGGCGGGATCCCCCGGGCAACCCCGTGCCGAAGGACTCGCCGCTGTTCATGGGCTTCAAGTCGAGCCTGCGCCGAAACCAGGCCACCGAGGAGTACGTCACGATCGCCGAAGGCCCATTCGCGGGCGGCACGACGATGCAGGTCAGCTACATGCGGCTGCGCCTGGACAGCTGGTATGGACAGCTCGACGAGCGCGAGCGGGTGGCGCTGATGTATGCGCCGCAGGTCACGCCGGAGCAGGTCAGCCGCTTCACCACCGACGCCGCGAGCGACCCCGCTCTCTGCTGGGCCAGGCGATCGACCGCTACGGGGTGATCGGGCACGCACAGACGTCGGCGCGCGCGCGGCGGGGCGGCAAGCCGCTGATCATCCGCCGCGACTTCGACACCGTCGACGGCGGCCAGGCGGGCCTTCACTTCGTCTCGCTGCAACGCACGATCGAGGACTTCGTCACCACCCGCAACGCGATGAACGCGAGCTCGCGCGCAGCTCGAAAACCCAGCGATCACCGACACCGTCAACAACGGCATCAACGCGTTCATCTTCGTCCTCAGGCGAGCCAACTACATCGTGCCCACCCGGCCGGATCGCTCGTTCCCGCTGCTGCCGGGACGGGAGCGCGCGGTGGCCTGAGGAGCGGCAGAGGGGGTGCCCGCACGACATCGTCAAAAAAAGTCTTTGAAACGCTCAACAAGAGATGGCCCTCCAACGTCGGTCGGGGCTCAACAAGCCCCGTCGCCGCCACCCGGGCGAGACCACCTCACTCGCCCGTCCTTGACGACATGGCTTCTCACCCCCCCCCTCCCCCCCCCCTCCCCCCTCCCCCCCCCGGCGCGAACATGAAGACGCATGCGGCGGGACGTGCGGGCCGACCTCGAGCACGATCTCCGCGTGCGACACCAGCGGCACGCTCCCCGACGCCCCCCGCCGGCGCCGCCCATCTACAAACACCGCCACGTGCGAGCCGGGAGGCGCAGCGAACGAGGTGAGCCGCGACGGCGAGAGCGGCTGGCCCAGGAGCGGAAGAGGGAGGAGAGGGAGAGGGGTTCGTGCTCGCGCACCAAAACCACTCCGGTGGGTTCGAGCGTCACCAGCCGCCGTAACAGCGGGCGCTGGGTGACCCGTCCCGCCGAAAGGGCGAACGGCGGCCGGGCGCCGATTCCAGCCGGCACGATCACGACCCGGTTGGCGGCGAACACCTCGACGTGCACAGGGCTGCGCGGTCCCAGCTCGGGCGAGCCGGCCGAGCACCGCGCCGGTCGGCGCAGGATGGAAGCGCGGGCCGGAGCCGATCGGCGGCCTGCAGGAGCAGGGCCCTCGGAATCCCAGCCCCGGCATAGGGTGACGGTCCGTTGTTGCGGCGCCGGGACGGGGTGTCGGTCCGCACCCGAGGAGCGCAGAGGCCACGAGCACCGAGGTAGAGACCCAAACCAAACAAACACGAGAATGGTCTCATTTGGTAAAAAAAAAAAAAAAAAAAAAAAAAAAAAAAAAAAAAAAAAAAAAAAAAAAAAAAAAAAAAAAAAAAAAAAAAAAAAATTTGGTTAGGCTAACAGAAAAACCAATTGAGGCGAGAGCCCAATCGTCGTCAGGACGAGCTTCCACCGGGCACGCGGGAATCGTCCACGGCGATGCGCACCGCCAGCAGAATCAGCCCGAGGCCGCCGCCGATGCAGAGCACCGCCGCGGACCGCGCCACGAACGCGGCACGCCGTGAGCACGAAGCCGTGCACGAGCGTCGAGAGCAGTTCGAAGCCCATCCACAGCACGACGAACCCAATCACCAGGTCGAGCACGAAGCCGACCCGATCGCGCAGCACCCTGCCCACGCCCCACGCCGCGAAGGCGAGCACGACCACCGTGAGAACGAGCTGTTCGATCGAGACGCTCGGCCGGCCGTGCAGCTCCCGGCCGATACCGCCGACGGCGAGTGCGATCAGCACCACCACCGCGAGCACGCGGGCGAGCCGCGCGTGCAGCTCGGGCCGGGGCAGCCGCCACGCCGCCAGCAGACACGCGACCATCACCACGATCAGCCAGAACCAGACCAGCGACGGGTTCGGCGCATGCCACAGGCCACCGGCGACCGCGCTCGGGCTTCCGTCGAGCAGCACGGCGATGCTCCATCTGCCCACGTACGACGTCCCCGGGGGGATGACCGTGGCGGCCAGTGAGCCGATCCGGCCGTCGTGCCACTCGTATTCGTGCCCGTCGCTCACCCGCCGCCACTTCGGCGGGGTATTGCGACTCAGGTGGGGTGGAGGGATCTCGGGGATCGTTTGATTGAGGTAGTACATCTCCGAACTTTCGTCAACGTACACTCCCGGCGCGAGAAGCGCAGGTAGGGGGCGCCGCGGTAGTCCAACACCACGACCGTCTCGGACGGCGGCACGCGCAGCCACAGCCGCAGGTAGCCGTCCACGACCTTCGCATCGACCCCTGCCGGAGCGTGGCCGACCCTCGCCAGGTAGCTGGTCGCGGACGGGGCGACCGGTCCATGTGCCGCGGCCGTGCCGGGAACCAACTCAACGCGACCACCGCGGCCAATAGCGCGAGCGCCGGCGCGGGCGCGAACGAGGCTGCCCTTCGGCGATCGAATCCTGCGGTTGCATCGAACCGTTTTTGCATGGGCTCATCACGATCGGCGGGACTCTGCGCGGCTCTCCCACCCGTCGCTCCTCCGCCCAGCGCTTTGAATCGGTGGCGGTGGCGGCATCCATCCTCGTAGTCGCCCTGGCGGCAGGCTGGGTTCCCGCGGCGGCGCGCGCCGACGGCGACCCCGCCAGCGACGTGCTCGTCACGCAGACTCTGTTCCTGCCCTGGGACGCGGGCGTCTCCGCCGGCCAACAGGCCCAGATCACCGCGCTGCTGAGGAAGTCGAGCACGACGGCTACCCGCTGCGCGTGGCGCTGATCGCATCCCCGGCGGATCTCGGCTCGGTCACGGAACTGTGGCGCCAGCCACAGAGCTATGCCGATTTCCTCGGCGACGAGCTCTCGCTGGTGTACAAGGGGACGCTACTCGTGGTCATGCCGGACGGCTTTGGCGTGTATCGCCCAACGGATCGCTCGGCCCGAGCAGGCGGGGCTCGCCGGCATCGGACCCGCGGCAGGCGTCGGCCTCGGCGCCGCCGCGCTGCTGGCCGTCCAGCACGTGGCGCTGCGGCGCCGGCCATCCGCTGAGCATCCCGGCGGCGTCCGGGCACCCACCACCGCGTCCGGCTCACCCGGCGCGATCGCGTGGATCGTGTTTGTGCTCGGTGCCGCCACTCATTGCTTGGCGTGGGCGGGCAGCTTGCGCGCCCAACCGCTGCGTATCCAACGACGCAACAAGGACGTCTCCTCAACCTGAGCAGCACGACCGCAACCTGAGCCTCCTCCAGCTTGACGAACATGCTTCGGCGGACGCGATCGACCCAGCGCGATGCGCGCGCGGCTTGCCCCGCGTTAGTGCAGCAGATGTTCGAGGATGCTGCCGACTTCGTGCACGACCGTCCCCACCAGCGAACCCGACTGTTCGCCGCCCGAGGATTCCGAGCCGCTGGATCCACTCGACCCGCCCGAGGAACCACCGCTGCCCGAGCCTTCCGAGCTGCCCGTGCCGGACCCCGAGCCCGACCCAGACCCGCACCGGATCCCGAGCCCGACTGGCCGCTGCCGGAGGCGCCCCCTTCCGAAGAGCCCGAGGTGCTTCCCGAAGAGCCGCTGGTGTCGGAGCCGCTGGGGGAGCCGTTGCCCGCGGCGGAGCCCACGGGACCGCCCGAGCCCGAGCCCGATTCGCCGGATCCCCCACCCTGGCCGGACCCCGGGCCGGATCCCGCGCCAGACCCACCACCGGCCTGGCTGGACCCCTGGGTCGAGCCGGGCGCCGGACTCTGCCCAGCCGGGCGTCTTCGCCGGTGCATTGTCGTGTGCGTCGCCGGTCACCCGCGTCGTCGATGGCGGCGCGTGGTCGCCACCGGAAACGGTGGGAGTACCAGCGGAACCGCCCCCACCAGCCTTGGGCCTCCCGCGGGTCTTCCCGCCGGCGGAGCCCGCACCACCCCGCCCGGCGCCGAGGCATCGCGATGCGCGCCCGCTGCCTGGGGCGCCGAGAGCTCGCCGTCGCGGGCCGCCGACGCGACGCGGCGCCGAGTGGAGCCCGCACCGGCGCCACTCGGGGAGCGCCGCCGAGGCGATCAGCCTGTGCCGGCCGTGGAGGGTGGACGCACCGAGATGCACCACCGCCGCGCCGGTGATCACGGTGCCGACGGTGAGCGCCACCGCGCCTCCCTTCAGCAGCAGCCCGCTGACGCCCGCCGCTCCCCCGACACCGACCGCGCGCCCCCCGCCGCCCGCGAGTTCGGCGAGCCGTTCGGGCGCGGGGCCGCCCTGGTCGGAGCGCCCCACCAGCCAGCCCAGCAGCGGCGGCGGGGTGAGCGCGGTGACGCCCGTGCGCAGCGTGGTGCGCGCCCGGTAGAGCAGGCCGCGCACGGCGCCGTTGGTGATGCCGAGGTCGCTGGCGACCTGCTCGTGGCTGTCGACCGGCGACGGCGGTGCGGACGATCACCTCGCGCTGCAGCGGCGGCAACGCGGCGACCTCGGCGAGCGCTTCGCGCATCGCGAGCCCCCGGTCGAGCTGCGAGTCGTCGGCGCGTGGGTGGGATTTCCAGCCCAGCGTCGGGTCGGGCAGCGGCTCGCCGTCGTGGGCGGAGTCGCGCAGGGCGTTGACGGCGGTGTTGTGCACCACCCGGTAGAGCCACGCTTTGAGATCGCGCACCTCGGCGCCCTCCCGCACGGCGATCCAGGTCTTCAGCAGCGCGAGTTGGACGATGTCCTCGGCGCGGGCATCGGACAGCCGCAGGCGCCGGCAGTAGCCGAGCAGCGGCTTGCGGTAGCGGTGGACGATCGCCTCGAACGCGCGCTCGTGACCCTCACGGACCAACGCGAGCAGCCGCTCATCCGACTGAGTCGCCAGCAGACGGGTAGGGATTCCTGGACTCATGGCACACCATGGGCGCCGTGGCGGCTCCCAAGGCCAACGCGACCCTGGCGGCGAGCGAGCGCCCAACCATCCTTACGACATGTTAGACACCCACCGCCAGCCTTCGTCACGCGGATAGACGAAAAGACACGGAGAATCGGAGTCGCCGGGAGGTGTCGGCCGGGACAAGGCCGATGGGGCACAGGCCCAGGACGGCTGCGGGCAAGCCCAAAGACGGCTGGGGCGGCCCGCCAGGATGGGCCGCCCCGAAACCTTGTCCCGCCCCGTGGGGAGGGGCGCCTGGCGCGGAACTCGTCCCGCCGACGGAGGATGGAGCGCCATCGGCAGGTCCGAGAGCGGATTTCCGCGCTTATGCCTGGTATTGCCAGCGGACATCCCTGAGACACCGCCGCGCCGCAAACTTCACGCGCAGACCAGCGCACCGCATACGATCTGACGCAGGCATGCGTCGGGTTATTGGGGTCGTAGACACAGATCAACCGGGAGCGCAAGCCGCAGAGCCCGGCGGGATCGGCCACGACCGGGGGGATTTGGACCGAGCGGGGCGGCCCACCTGAATAGTCGACGACCATCCACTCGAAGGAGGAGGATCACATGCGCCTGAGAGGTACTCGCTTTGGCGTGCGCGGTTGCGGTCTCGTCGCTGGCGCTGTCTGCGACGGGAGCATCCGCGTTCTTTCATCCCAGCCCCGGCGGCCGCTGCCGGGTGACCATCCACGCTCCCGTGCGGATCACCGCCGGAGAATCGGCCACCGTCTTCGGTCAGCTCGTCTGCCGCCGCAACGTGGGAACGGAAGGCAAGATCGTGAGGCTCTTCCGGCACGTTCCCGGCGCTCCCGGGTTCACCCTCCAGGCAAGCACCACCACCGGCGCCGGCGGCGCCTATCAGTTCCAGCTCACCGGCAGCGACGTCGAAAACAACGGCGTGTGGCATGTGCGCTCGCACGGCGCGGAGAGCGTCAACAGAAGCATCCGTGTCGCCCCCCAGGTGACGCTGGAAGGGCCGCCGGAAGGCACCCAGATCCTGACGGGGGTCGCCAACAAAGTCACGTTCACCGGCAAAGTCACCCCGGCGGACATCGGCGCGCGGGTGGTGCTGCAGCGCCAGAACGCGCTCACCGGCAACGAATGGCACAGGATCGACTTCGGCGTCGTGGAAGCCGGGGGAGGCTATTCGATCCCCCACACCTTCCTCGTCCCCGGCGACGCCAACCTGCGCGTGCTGGTGCTCAGCCAGGGTCGCAACGTCCCCGAAACGTCGAGCCCGCTCACCTATGAGATCTCGCAGGACGCAGAACACAGAACTGACGATCGAAGCGACCCCCGATCCGATCCTCTACGGGCAGTCGGTGGTCGATCGGCGGGACGCTCGCGGGCGTCACCAGCAGCCAGCCGGTGACGCTGCTGGCGCGCACCCTCCACCAGCACGGCTTCGCGCCGGTCGCCCAGGTCGACACCAGCAGCAGCGGCGCGTACACCTTCCCCGCGCAGGCACCGGTCAACAGCACCTACTACAAGGTGCAGGGCGACGGCAAGACCTCGGCGGTGCTGTTCGAGGGCGTCAGGTATGTGCTCACGGCCGAAGCATCGGCGACATCGCTGATGGAGGGACAGGTGGTGACGTTCTCGGGCAAAGTCGCCCCCACGCCAACCCGCCCCGGTCACCTGATCTACCTGCAGCGCGAGAACGCCTCCGGCACGGGCTTCCACGTGGTGCGGGTGGGCACGGTCACCCCGGAAGCGACGTTCTCGATCCCCTACCAGGTGTTCAGCGTGGGGACCAACGTCTTCCGCGTGTACATCCCCGGCGGCCCCGACAACGGGGGCAGCGGCGAGCCAGACGTTCACGATCAACGTGAGCCCGGCGCCGGCCGCGGCGCTGAAAGAAGCCCCGGGCAACTCCTCGACCCCCTCGGAAGGATCGACCAACTCCACCGAAGTGGAAAAGGAAGGCGAAGAACGGGGTAGCGGAGAAGGCGAAGCAAAACCCGAAGAAGAAGCTCCGCCGCGGGCATCACCACCACCGGTAGCGCCGCAGCACACCACCAGCCTGGTCACGCCGAGGCCGCCTACGGGCGGCCTCGGTCGTAGCATCGTTACGCCGCGACCGCCCGCGCCTCCAGATGCGCGCCCACCTTGCGCTTGACCCGCTGCAGGGCGTTGTCCACGGTCTTGGTGTCGCAGGCGAGGTGCTCGCCCACCTGCTCGTAGGAGCAGCCGTCCAGGTAGAGCGAGAGCACGCGGCTCTCGAGCTCCGAGAGGGCCGTGGAGAGGCAGCCCACCAGCGAGCGCAGCTCCTCGGAGGAGATCACCTGGTTGGCGGGGTCGTGCACCGTGGGACCGGGGAGCACCTGGTCGAGCGTGGGCACGTCTTCCCCGCCCCCGGCGGGGGTGGCGGAGAAGGAGACGTACTGGTTGAGCGGCGTGTGCTTGTTGCGCGTGGCGGTCTTCACGGCGGTGATGATCTGACGGGTGATGCAGAGCTCGGCGAAGTTGCGAAAGCTCGACTCGCGGTCGGTGCGGAAGTCGCGAATCGCCTTGTAGAGGCCGACGAGGCCCTCCTGGATGAGGTCGTCGGAGTCCCCTCCGGCGAGGAAGTAGGAGGAGGCCTTCAACCGCACGAAGCCGTGGTAGCGGCGCACGAGGCGGTCGTAGGCGGTGCGGTCGCCCTGCTTCGCAAGGGCGATCAGGAAACCATCATCAACCTTGACCTCAGATTGAGGGTTACGGGAGATACGTGCCACGAGCAAGCCTTTCTCGGGCTGCGCACAGCCCGGATCGCTCAGTGGCGCACTCCTCCCCCGGCGCCAACGACTATGGAATATCTGACTACAAGGCTACGTCAAGCTTAGGTTCAGCGTTACAGATGCGAGAGTCGCACAGTTATGAAGCGTTGTCAAGGGCGCGACGACGATTGTGCAAGATCTCGTACAGGATCGCTGCCGCGGCGGCGGCGACACCGGCCGACTCGATCCGCCCCAACAGCGGCAGCGCGATCAGCTCATCGCACGCCCCCGCCACGCGCGGGCGCAGGCCGCGGCCCTCGCTGCCAAGCACCAGCACCACCCCGCCGCGGTAGTCGGGGCGGTGGTAGGGGTGGCGGCGCCGGCGCTCGCGCCGTAGGACCAGCAGCCCGCCTTCTGCGCGTGCGCCGAGGAAGTCGGCGAGGTTGCGCACCCGCGCCACCCGCAGGTGCTCGACGGCGCCGGCGGAGGCCTTGCACACCGCGGGGGTGACCTCGGCGGCGCGGCGCTCGGGGATCACCACCCCCGTGGCCCCCACGCACTCCGCGGTGCGGCAGATCGAGCCGAGGTTCTGCGGGTCCTGCACCTGGTCGAGCGCCACGATCAGGGGGTCGTCGGCTCGCGCCGAGCAGCTCGTCGGCGGAGACGTACGGGTAGCCCCCCACCTCCGCGCAGATGCCCTGGTGGGCGTCGAGCCGCAGCGCCGGGCGATCTCCTCGGCGGTGGCCGTCCGCACCGCCACTCCCTCCAGCCACGGCTCGCGGGCGGCGCCGGCGGTGGCCCACACCTCGCCCGACGGTGTGCGCGCGGCGACCGCGCAGCGCCTCCTTCACGGGGTTGCGGCCGTAGAGGATCACAGCGGCAGCAGCTCGAACCCGCCGGCGACGTCGCGGACCTCCCAGCCCGATAGCCGCGATCTCATCGCGCAGCCGGTCGGCGGCCGCGAAGTCGCGCCGCGAGCGGGCGGTCATTCGCGTCTTCGGCCATCCTGCGCACCTCGGCCGGCGCCTGCGCGGGCGCCTCCAGCAGCGACTGCGAGCCCCAGCACGCCGAGCATCTCGCGCAGGTCGGCGTCCCCCCGAACGCCGAGATGGCTCGCCTCGCGCAGCCACTCGTTGAGCTGGGCCAGGGCGCGCGCGGTGTTGAAGTCGTCGGCGAGCGCCGTCGAAGAACCGTCAGATCGGAAGCTGGTCGACGATGCTCGCTCGTCGGCTGGAGTCGCGCTGGCTTGGTCGGTCCCGGCGCCAAGCTTGCGACCGGCCTCGCGGATCCGCTTGACGTTGGCGCGCGCCTGCTCGAGGGCGCCTTGCGAGAAGGCCAGCGGCTGGCGGTAGTGCCCGGAGATCAGATACATCACCACCGCCTCGCGGCCGTACTCGCCCAGCATCTCGTGCAGCAGGGCGATGTTGCCGGCCGACTTCGCCATCTTCTCCCCGGTGAGCTGGATCATGCCGTTGTGCATCCAGATCCGCGCCAGCTCCGCGCCGCGCGCGGCGCGCGTCTGGGCGGCCTCGTTCTCGTGGTGGGGGAAGAGCAGGTCCGAGCCGCCGCCGTGGATGTCGAAGCCGACGCCGAGGAACTCCTCCGCCATCGCCGAGCACTCGATGTGCCAGCCGGGCCGCCCGTCCCCCCAGGGGGAGGCCCAGTAGGTGTCCTCGCCCTCCTTGCGTGCCTTCCACAGCGCGAAATCCAGCGGGTCCTCCTTGCGCTCGGCGCCTTCGATGCCCTCCCCCTGGTCCATGTTCTGAAGCTGGCGATGGGAGAGGCTGCCGTAGCCGTCGTCGGAGCGCACGCGGAAGTAGACGTCACCCTGGACGCTGTAGGCATGACCGCGATCGATCAGCGCCTGGATGTACTCGACGATCGGCCCGATCGTCTGCGAGGCCAGCGGCTCGTGGTCGGGCCGGCCGAGGCCGAGGGCGTCGGTGTCGGCCTTGTAGTGGGCGGTCATCTCCGCGGCCAGCTCGGCGCTGGCACGGCCCTGCGACGCGCGCCGCGTCGTAGATCTTGTCGTTGACATCGGTCACGTTCATGACGAGATTCACCTCGTAGCCCTCGTGCTCCAGAAACCGCTTGAGCAGGCTGAAGATCGACAAAGGGCCGGGCGTTGCCGATGTGGATGCGGCTGTAGACGGTGGGCCCGCACGCGTAAATGCCCACGCGGCCCGCCTCGCGCGGCTGCAGGTGTTGCAGCCTGCCGCTGCGCGTGTCCTCCAGCTGGATCTGTCGCATCGCGCGCCAACCCTAGCGGAGCGGCAGCGCCGGCTGGACCACGCGAGGATGCGCGCTCGGCGCTCACGCGGCCGGCCTAACGACTGCTCAGGCTTGCGACCGCCAGCGCCGCGACGCCCTCGCCGCGACCGACGAAGCCCATGCCCTCGCCCGTGGTGGCCTTCACGTTGACGCGCCCCACCGGCAGATTCAGCGCCAGGGCGAGACGCTCGCGGATCTCCTGGCGGTGCGGACCGAGCTGGGAGCCTCCATGATCACGGTGCAGTCGACGTTCTCGACTTCGAAGCCCGCCGCGATCACGCTCGTGAGCACTGTCTCCAGCAGCTCGAGCGAGTCGGCGTCGCGGTAGCGCGCGTCGGTGTCGGGAAAGTGCTCGCCGATGTCCCCCAGCCCGGCGGCCCCGAGCAGCGCGTCGATCACCGCGTGGGTGAGCACATCCGCGTCGGAGTGCCCCTCCAGGCCACGCTCGTGCGGGATCTCCACACCGCCCAGCACCAGCCGCCGCCCCGCGGCGAAGCGATGGCAGTCGTAGCCGATCCCGCTGAGGCTCATCGCACGCCCGCGCCGATCGGCTCCAGGCGCCGGGCGCGGCGCTCGAACACGGCACAGCTCGCGCACGCCCACGCGCTCCAGCAGCTCGAGCGCCTGCTCGTAGTCGGCGCCGACGTCCTGCGGGCGGTGGGCGTCGCTGGAGAGCGCGACCGGCGCGCCGGCTTCCACGCACATCTCGAGGAAGGCCGGCGCGGGGTAGATCTCCCGCGCGCGCTTGCGCAGCCCCGCCGTGGAGACCTCCACCGCGATGCCCGACTCGGCGATGCCCTCGATCGCCAGCTCGTAGTAGCGGCGCAGGTCGCCCTCCGGGCGCGGGCGGTCGGGGCCCCACACCTTCACGAGGTCGGGGTGGGCGAGGATGTCGAACAGGCCGCTGCGCGCCGCCTCGCCGAGCGTCTGGAAGTAGCGCCGCCAGATCTCCTCGGCGCTGCGGGTGGTGCTCCACACGCTGTACTCCTCCATGTCGAGCGACTCGTCGCGCAGGAAGTGCACCGAGCCGACCACGTAGTCGAAGTCGTGCGCCTCCAGCAGGTTGGCCGTGCGGTCCTCGCCCGCCGGGGATGAAGTCGGCCTCGATTCCCAGCCGCAGGTCGGTGTGCTCGCGCACGAACCGGCAGTACTCCTCCAGGTCGTCGCGCGCGAATTCCCGCCACAGCGGGTGCTGCCACACCTCGAGCGCCTGCGCGGAAGCGGTAGACGTGCTCGGAGACGCCCAGCTCGGCGATCCCGCGCTCGTCGGCGACCTCGCGGTAGCGCTCCACGTTGGCGGCGGTGAAGTGCTCGGCCGCGGTCGCGTCGAGCTCGTCGGGGCGCAGGTGGAGGTGGTAGTCGGTGAGCATTTGCGACCGCGATTCAAGCAGGCCCGGTCGCCGGCTCGAGCGATCACGGACGAGCCGATCAGCAGCTCGGCGAGGGCGAGGTCGAGCGGGGTGGTCACCTTGAGGTTCTCGCGCGGCGCCTCCACCACGACCACGCGGCCCCCCGCGCGCTCCACCAGCCAGGCGTCGTCGGTCGCCTGCGCCAGCACCTCGTCGGGCACGTCCAGCGCATGCTCCAGCGCGGCGCGGCGGAAGACCTGCGGGGTCTGCACCGCCCACAGCTCGGAGCGGTCGAGCGTCTCGCAGCACGGTGTCGCCCGCCTCTCCCTCGCTCCCACCCGCTTGATCGGTGTCGGTGACCGGGGCCGCCGCGATCGCGGCATCCACCCCCTCCACGAGCGCGGCGGCGATCACCCGCTCGGCGAGCTCGCGCGTCAGCAGCGGCCGCGCGGCGTCGTGCACCAGCACCGGGTCCCCCGGTCCAGCCGCGGCGAGCGCGAGGCGCACCGACTCCGAGCGCACCGCGCCGCCCGGCACCCCGATCGTGCCCGCGGGCGCGCTCACGCCGGGCGGCAGCGCCACCACGATCCGCTCGATCGAGGAGACGCAGCGCAGCGCGTCGACGCTCCACTGCAGCAGCGGGCGGCCGGCGAGCGGCACGAGCGCCTTGGGGCCATCGGCCCCCAAGCGCTCGCCCCGGCCGGCGGCGACGATCAGCGCGACGGTCACGGCGGGAACGAGGGACGACTGTCGCGCACGCGGCAGGGATCAACTGCCGCGTGCGCGAGAGCCCCGCTACTTGGCCATCGCCAGCTTGCTCGACGCCGAGTTGGCGAGCAGCTCGTCGAGATAGCCTTCGGCCTCGTCCTCGTCCTTGTCGAGCGCATACATCAGCTCCGAGGCGAGGATCTTCTTGGCGCGCGTGAACATCTGCTTCTCGCCGGTGGAGAGCCCCTTTTCGCTCTCGCGCAGCGCGAGGTTGCGCACGACCTCGGCGAGCTCGTAGATGT
Organism: uncultured Solirubrobacterales bacterium; assembly: GCA_963772075.1. Lineage (GTDB taxonomy): Bacteria > Actinomycetota > Thermoleophilia > Solirubrobacterales > Solirubrobacteraceae > Palsa-744. Next base: position 235,002 of record CAVYWG010000011.1, read on the forward strand.
CGCCCGTCTTGATCTTGTCGCGGTTGTGCTTGAACCGGCGGTTCCAGTTCTTGGGCATGTCCGAGACTTCGTCTTGGAGCACGTCCAGCACCTTCTTGACGGTCTCTTCGTCGATCACCCTGCGCAGACCGGCGATCCCCGCGTTCTCGGTGGGAACCTTGACGGTCATGTCGTTGTGCAGGATCTTGATCGTGAGGTACTCGCGACATTCGCCGAGCACCTCCATCTCCTCCTTCTTGAGGACCTTGCCGGCGCCGTGATGGGGATAGACCACGTGGTCCCCCAACTCGAACTCGATGCACTCGACTTCACTGACGACGTCGAGATCCTCCATCAACTCTGCTTCGATTGCCTGGGGAATGGGAATGACTGTCCTCCTTTGTGATCGAGCCGGTCGGGAATGACCTCGCTCTGGGTTCACGTCTGCAGATAACGGTCCACGAGGTTGATCTCCTGCAGGCGACGAAGGCCCTCGCGGATGTCCTTCGCGCGTATCTCCCCAACTCCCTCGATCGCCTCGAGCTCGGCGTCAGTCGCCGCCAGCAGCTCGTCCAAGCCCCCGACCTCCTTGATGATCTCCGCCACCACCAGCTTCGGCAGCCTGGGGATGCGCCCCAGGATGCGGTGGCCCCGCGGCGAGACCGGGTAGTCGAGCGTGTTCAGCTTGCGGTCGTACCCGAGCAGTTCGGCGAGACGGCCGAAGTCGAGCAGATCCTGATGACCAAGCCGCCCCATCTGGTCGAGCGCGGAGGCGAACGCCTCGTCGGAGTAGCCCGCCAGGTAGTCCTGCACGAGCGCCGCCTTTTCGGAGGCGGCGCCGACCATCGTCTCCTCGAGCTGCATCTCGATCAGGCGACCCTCGGTGCCGAGCTCGACGATGTAGCGCTCGATCTCGACCGCCATGCGCGTCACGAGCTCCGAGCGCTGCAGCACGGTGAGCACGTCGTGCAGCGTGACGCCGCCCTCGAACTCCAGGGCGGTGAGTCGCGTGGAGACCTGGTCGAGGCGGGTGCGGTACTTCTCGAGCGTGGCGAGCGCCTGGTTGGCCTTGGCGAGCACCACCGGGATGTCCTGGAGGATGTACTTGGTGCCGCCCGAGTACAGCGACACCACCTCGCGGCGCTGGGAGATCGCGATCACCAGCGCATCGGTCTGCTTGGAGATGCGCTCCGCGGTGCGGTGGCGGGTGCCGGTCTCGAGCGTGAGGATCGTCGGATCGGGCATCAGCTGGACGTTGGCGAGCGCGATCTTGGTGGAGTTGGCGTTGAGGATGATCGCCCCGTCCATCTTCGCCACCTGGTAGAGCAGCGCCGGCGCGTAGTCGATATCGAGCTTGATCCCCCCCGAGAAGAGGAAGCTCAGCTCCTCGGGGTCGCCGATCACGATCAGCCCGCCGGTGCGCGCGTGCAGGATGTTCTCCATCCCCTCGCGCAGAGCCGTCCCCGGCGCGACCATCTCCAACGCCCTCATCAGACCGGGCTCCGAGCGTGCTTCGGTATCGAAATCTTCGCCGGATCGTGGAGCCACAAGTGCCATTTTACGGCATTGAGCCTAGATTTAGCTCCTCCTCAGCGGTGCCAGGCTAGGCAGCAGCTCGAGCCGGGCGCTCCGGGGCCCGCCGCTCTCGTGGCAACGCCGCCGCGAGCGCCTCCCGCAGGGTGCCAACCTCGCGCGCGCCCGCACCGCTGCCGAGTGGCGCGAGGACCTCCCGCAGCCCGTATCTGGCGGCCTCCTGCAGGCGGCGCTCGGGGTGGCCGACCCAGCGCAACTCGCCCGTCAGGCCCAGCTCGCCGAAGCACGCCAGTGGGCGCCACGACACCCGCCCCACGGCCCCAGCCACGCCACCGCTAGCCCTCGCTACACCAACGCCACCGCTAGCCCTCGCTACGCCAACGCCACCGACCTCGCTCACGCCACCGTCGGAGCGGCCCGTCGCCGCCCGCCACGCCCACGATCGGCACACCGCGGCGCGCGCCGGCGACCGCGAGCGCGATCGCGAGGTCCACGCCCGGCTCGTCGACACGCACGCCGCCGACCACGTTGACGAACACGTCGGCGCTGCCGAGCCCCACGCGGCCGTGGCGGGCGAGGATTGCCAGCACCAGTGCCAGCCGGTTGCGATCGAGCCCGGAGGCCACGCGGCGGGGCTGCTCGAGCTCCGAGGGCGCCACCAGCGCCTGTACCTCCACCAGCAGCGGCCGCGAGCCCTCCATCGACGCCAGCATCACGCTGCCGGGAGCGCGCGTAGCCTGGGCGACGAAGCGCGCCGAGGCGTCCAGCACCTCCACGAGGCCGCCTTGGCGCATCTCGAACAGCCCCGCCTCGTTGGTCGAGCCGAAGCGGTTCTTCAGCGCGCGCAGCTCGCGGTAGGGGCGCTCGCGCTCGCCTTCGAACTGCAGCACACAGTCCACGAGGTGCTCCAGCACGCGTGGGCCGGCGAGCGCGCCGTCCTTCGTGACGTGCCCCACGAGGATCGTCGCGATGCCGCGCGCCTTGGCGAGTTCCATCACGCGCACCGCGACCTCGCGTACCTGGCCCACCGAGCCAGGGGCGCCGGTGAGCTCGGCGGCGTGGAGCGTCTGCACGGAGTCGATTACACACGCCTCGGGCGCATGCGTGTCGAGCACCTCGAGCACCGCGTCGAGGTCGGTCTCGGCCACGATCGGCACCTGCAGCGCGGCCCGCTCCCGCGGGGCGAAGGCGGGATCGCTTGAGCGATCGGAGTGACCCGCGTCAAGACGCTCAGCGCGCAGCCTCACCTGCTCGGGCGACTCCTCCGCGCTGACATACAACGTCCGCCGGCCCGACCCGGCGAGGTGGCCGAGCACCATGTTGGTGAGCGTCGACTTGCCGATCCCCGGCGCCCCACCGAGCAGCACCAACGACCCGGGCACGAGACCCCCGCCGAGCACGCGATCGAGCTCCCCGATGCCGGTGGAGAGTCGCGCCACCGGCGCTGCCCCGACCTCGGCGAGCGCCACTGGCACGGGCGCCGGGGAGCCGGCTCCGCCCCTACCTGGCGAACCCATGCCCGCCCCGGCGCCCTGCCCGCCCGCCACGGCCCCGGCCCCCGGACCGCGTACCCGCGGCGGCTGCCGGCGCGCGTCTCCTCGACGAGCGTGTTCCATGCCTCGCAGCCGGGGCACTGCCCATACCAGCGGGCCGACTGATGTCCGCACTGCGAGCAGACGTGAATCGATTGCGGGCGAGGCACCCTCGCAGGTTACGGTCTGGTGGGGACACTTAACTTTTTCGACCCCTACCAAATGAGAACGAGACCCAGTCTCATTTGGTTAGGGGTCCGAAAAGAAGACCAACACCACGCCCACCCCAGCCGGGCAGGCTGGAGGGCTCGGCCTGCTGCAAGCGCTTGACTACTCGCCGCCGTCAGCGGGCAGGCCGGGCGCGGCGTCGTGGTCGTCCTCGGCGTCCACGTCCTCGCCCTCGGGAAGCCCGTCCCCGGAGGGCAGCTCGCCCACGTCCGTGCCGCCGGCCTCGGCAGCACCCGCGCCGACGCCCACCGGGGTCTTCTGCTTCTTGGGCTTGACGATCGTCAGTTTGACCTCGCCCTCTTCACCCTCGGCGGCGGGGTTGACGACCACGGTGGCTCCCGGGATCACCTGCTCGCGCAGCACGAAGTCGGCGAGCGGGTCCTCGATGTAGCGCTGGATCGCGCGCCGCAGCGGGCGGGCGCCCATCGCCGGGTCCCAGCCCTTTTCGACGAGCATTTCCTTGGCGGGGTCGGTCAGCTCCAGCTGCAGCTCGCGTTCGGCCATCGTCTCGCGGATGCGCAGCAGCAGCAGCTCGACGATCTGCCTGATTTCGTCCTTCCCGAGCTTGTGGAAGACGATCACGTCGTCGATCCGGTTGAGGAACTCGGGACGGAACGCTTTCTTGAGCTCGCCCATGATCCGGTTCTTCATGTCTTCGTAGGTGATCCCGGTCTCGTCGTCAGACACGGCGAAGCCCAGCGGGGTGTTGCGCGCGATCTCCTGGGCGCCGATGTTCGAGGTCATGATCACGATCGCGTGACGGAAGTCCACGGTGCGCCCCTGCGCGTCGGTGAGGCGGCCGTCCTCGAGGATCTGCAACAGGATGTTGAAGACGTCGGGGTGGGCCTTCTCGATCTCGTCGAGCAGCAGCACGCAGTAGGGCTTGCGCCTGACCGCCTCGGTCAGCTGGCCGCCCTCGTCGTAGCCGATGTAGCCGGGAGGCGAGCCGACCAGGCGCGAGACGGCGTGCTTCTCCATGTACTCGGACATGTCGATCCTGACCATCGCGTCCTCGTCGCCGAACAGGAACTCGGCGAGCGTGCGCGCCAGCTCGGTCTTGCCGACGCCAGAGGGACCGAGGAAGATGAACGAGCCGGTCGGCCGCTTGGGATCCTTCAAGCCCGCCCGCGAGCGGCGGATCGCCTTCGAGATGACCTCGATCGCGGGGTGTTGGCCGATCACGCGCTTGTGCAGTTCCTCCTCCATGCGCATCAGCTTCTGGGTCTCGGCCTCGGTCAGCTTGAAGACGGGGATGCCGGTCCACATCGAGACGATTTCGGCGATCTCCTCCTCGCCGATCGCGGGGCGGTCGCCCGACTCGCCCGCTTCCCACTCTTCCTCGAGCTCGCGCTTGCGGTTGGTGAGCTTGCGCTCCTGGTCGCGCAGCGCGGCGGCCTTCTCGAACTCCTGCGCCTCGATCGCCGACTCCTTCTCGCGCCGCGTGGTCTCGATTTCCTCCTCCAGCTCGCGGTTGGCGGGCGGGGAGGTCATCGACTTGATCCGCATCCGCGAGGCCGCCTCGTCGATCAGGTCGATCGCCTTGTCGGGCAGGAAGCGGTCGGAGATGTAGCGGTCGGCCAGTTCGGCCGCGGCGCGCAGCGCGTCGTCGGTGATCTGCACCTTGTGGTGCTGCTCGTAGCGGTCGCGCAGTCCCTGGAGAATCTCGACGGTCTGGTCGATCGAGGGCTCCTCCACGCGGATCTGCTGGAAGCGGCGCTCCAGCGCCGAGTCGCGCTCCAGGTACTTGCGGTACTCGTCGAGCGTGGTCGCGCCGATCGTCTGCAACTCGCCCCGCGCCAGCGCGGGCTTGAGGATCGACGCAGCGTCGATCGCGCCCTCGGCGGCGCCGGCGCCGACGAGGTTGTGCAGCTCGTCGATGAACAGAATGATGTCCCCGCGCTGGGTGATCTCCTTCATCACCTTCTTCAGGCGCTCCTCGAACTCGCCCCGGTACTTGGAGCCGGCGACCAGCGCGGCGAGGTCGAGCGTGTAGATCTGCTTGTTCTTGAGCAACTCGGGCACGTCGGCGTTGGTGATCCGCTGCGCCAGGCCCTCGACCACCGCGGTCTTGCCGACACCGGGCTCGCCGATCAGCACCGGGTTGTTCTTGGTGCGCCGCGACAGGATCTGCATGATCCGCTCGATCTCGGTCTCGCGCCCGACGCAGGGGTCGAGCTTGCCTTCGGCGGCGAGCTTCGTCAAGTTGCGCCCGAACTGATCCAGCAGCTTCGAGGACTTCTTGCCTTCCGCGCCACCGCCCGAGCCTGCGCCGGCGGCGGCGCCCGGCGCTCCGGCGCCTTGGCCCTGACGACGGCCGGAGGGGCCGGAAAGCATCCGGATCACCTCGTTGCGGATCTTCTCGGAGTCGGCGTCGAAGTCGAGCAGGATGCGCGCGGCGACGCCCTCGTTCTCGCGGACCAGGCCGAGCAGGATGTGCTCGGTGCCGATGTAGTTGTGGCCAAGCGACAGCGCCTCGCGCAGTGCCAGCTCCAGCACCTTCTTGGCACGCGGCGTGAACGGGATCTGCCCGGAGGTGACCTCCTCGCCGGAGCCGACGATCCGCACGACCTGCGCGCGCACCCGCTCGACGGTGATATCGAGGCTCTCCAGCACTCTGGCCGCGAGCCCCTCCTCCTCACGCAGCAGTCCGAGCAGGATGTGCTCGGTGCCGATGTAGTTGTGCTTGAGCGTGCGCGCCTCTTCCTGCGCGAGAACGACTACCTGCCGGGCCCGTTCTGTAAATCGCTCGAACATGGTGCTGATACGACCTCTCCGTCTACGATCTTGGTGTCGGTCCGGTCTGCGAGGACAGTGATCCCGGGGTGGGGTGGTGTGGGTGGGTCCCCAATCTTCTCTTCGTCGCAACGCGCGAGAAAGATAAGCCTCCAGGTCCTATCGCCGCCATAGGACAGTCTACCAACGGGCCCCCCGGCACTCCAGCGGGAACCGCGCTACGAGCGCATCGCCGGAAACAGCACGACCTCGCGGATCGAGTCGCGCCCCGTGAGCAGCATCACGAGGCGATCGATGCCGAGGCCAACGCCGCCGGTCGGGGGCATGCCCTGCTCGAGCGCCTGCACGAAGGCCTCGTCGTAGGGCATCGTCTCGGCGTCGCCGCCGGTCAGCGTGTCGATCCGCTCCTGCTCGCGGAAGCGCGTGCGCTGCTCGTCGGAGTCGATCAGCTCGCTGAAGCCGTTGGCGATCTCCATACCCGCCGCGAACGCCTCAAAGCGCTCCACTGTCTTGGGATCGTCGGGGCGCTCGCGCGCCAGCGGCGAGAGCTCCTTCGGGTAGTCGACGACGAACGTCGGCTGCTTGAGGTTGGGCTCGACGCACTTGGAGAGCAGGTCGTCGACCATTTGAAACCAGGCCAAGCCCTCCGTCTTCAGCTCCAGGCCGACCCGTCCGATGTCAGCGGCCAACGCCTCGGCGGTGGTGACCTTGGAGAGGACGATGCCCGACGCCTCGCTGATCGCCTCGACAAAGCTGACCCGCCGCCACGGCGCCGAGAAGTCCAGCTCGCCGGCATACCCGCTCGCCGCGGCGGCCGCGCGCACGATCGCTTCGGTGCGCGCCATCGCGCCCTCGTAGTCGGCGTAGGCCTCATACCACTCGACCATCGTGAACTCAGGGTTGTGCTTGTGCGAGATACCCTCGTTGCGGAAGTCCTTACCAAGCTCGTATACGCGCTCCAAGCCGCCGACGATCAGGCGCTTGAGGTAGAGCTCGGTGGCGATCCGCAGGTACAGGTCACGGTCGAGCGCGTTGTGGTGGGTGATGAATGGGCGCGCCATTGCGCCGCCGTAGAGCGGCTGCAGCACCGGCGTCTCGACCTCGATGAAGCCGTCGCCGTCGAGCGCTGCCCGAATCGCCGAGATGATCCGCGCGCGGTCGATAAACAGCCGCCGGGAGTCCTCGCTTGAGATCAGATCGAGTTCACGATGGCGATAGCGCGTCTCCACGTCAGTCAGGCCGTGGTGCTTGTCGGGCGGCGGCCGCAGCGCCTTGGCCAGAACCTGGAACCCTTCGACACGCAGCGACACCTCGCCGTGGCGGCTGCGCATCGCCGCGCCGTCGACGCCGATCAGATCGCCGAGGTCGAGCGAGGTGATCACCTGCAGGCGCTCCTCGCCGAGCACGTCCAGGCGCGCGTGCAGCTGGATCTTGCCGCTGCGATCGACGAGGTCCAGGAAGGCGGCCTTGCCCGAGCCGCGCCTGGCGGCCAGTCGCCCGGCGACGCGGTGGCGCTCGTCGGTTTCCTCCCCCGCCTGCAGGCGCTCGTAATCCGCGAGCACCCTTGCGATTGGCTCGACGCCGGCAAAGGAGTGCGGGAAGGCGCTCGGGTCGGATGCGGCGATCCGCTCGGCCTTGGCGCGACGCTCGGCGATCAGCTCCCGCAGACCGTGACGTTGGCCCTCCCCGGGCTCGCCCCGTTCGCCCGCCGGCTCGTGCCGGTCGCCCGCCGGCTCGTGCCGGTCCCCAGCCGGCTTGCGTTGGTGGCCCCTCTCGGGCTCCTCGGTCCCGCTCATGCGGGCAGGCTACTTGAGCCCGACGTCGATCTTCGTGATCTTCAACTTGCGTGCCGGCCCGCGCGGCACCTGCACGGCGACGGTGTCGCCCCGCTTGTGGCCGATCAGCGCGCGGCCGACGGGTGACTCGTTGGAGAGCTTGCTCTCTTCGGGGTTAGCCTCGGCCGAGCCGACGATCGTGTATTTGACCGACTTGCCGGTCTTTTCGTCTTTGACGTGCACCACCGAGCCGACCTGCACGACGTCGGTCGAGAGCTCCTTGGAGTCGATCACGGTCGCCATCCGCAGCTTCTCCTGCAGCTGCGCGATCTTGCTCTCGAGCATCGCCTGCTCGTTCTTGGCGTCGTCGTACTCGGAGTTCTCGGAGATGTCTCCGAACTCGCGCGCCTCCTTGATGCGTTCGGCGACCTCGCGGCGACGCGCGGTGGAGAGCGTCTCTAGCTCGTCCTTCAGCTTCTCGAGACCTTCGGGGGTGAGGATGACGTCCTTCGGCATGTGGGCGGGTGGGATTCGATTCCGCGGGGATGAGTGAGTCGATTACGAACGAAACCCGCCGGTTTGAACGGGCTCGCCCTGGGCTGGGCGAGGCTGATCCGAGGCTCGGCGGGCTGCAGCGAGCGCAGCAGTATAGCGAGGCATGGTGAGAGCGGACAAAATCTTGCAGGCCGAACTCGGCGCCTTACGCGGCGAGCGCCGTGGATCGGCGGGCGACAGCGGAAGGCGAGCCGCAATCGCCTGTGAGCGCCACGTGTGAGCGCAACAGGCGCCGGGCCTCGGCAAGGTCGGGGGTCGCCTGCAGCGACTGTTGCAGAAGCGTCAGCTGCGTCCGATCGAGTCCCAAACGGGGCAGATACCACGGGTAGAACTTGCGCAAATACCGCCCCGCGCGCTCGGTCCCCAGATGCTGGGCGGCGCGCTCGATCACCCATTCAAGCTCCCCCAGCACCTCAGCGGGGGAGGGCGCGCTCTCGCGCGCGCGCACGAGTTCCTCGAACAGCCACGGGTTGCCGAGGCAGCCGCGGGCGAGCATCACCGCCGCGACGCCGGTGCGCGCGAACGTCTCCCGAATACCCCGCGCGTCGTTCATCCCGCCGGTGAGGATCACCGGCGCCGGCAGCGACTCGGCCAACTGCGCTGCGAGCTCGTAGTCGGGGACACCCTTGTGGTGCACGGCAGCCGAGCGCGGGTGAAAGGCGATCGCCGCAACCCCCGCGTCCGCAACCAGGCGGTGGGCAAGCTCGAAACCCGAGGTGTCGCCGGGGCGCTGGCCGGAGCGGAGCTTCACGGTCACTGGCGGTGGCCCGCCCGGATCGCGCGGTGCTTCGGCGGCCCCCTCCACGGCGGCGCGCGCGACGGCGACGGCGCGTGCGGGGTCGGCCAGCAGCGCAGCGCCAGCGCCGGTCTTGCACACCTTGGGGACCGGACAGCCCATGTTGAGGTCGAGCGCGTCGGCGCCGGCGGCGACCGCCGCCGCGGCCGCCGAGCGCATCACCTCGGGGTCGCTGCCGAACAGCTGAATCGAAGTCGGCGCGACGAGGCGCCCATGGTCCAGGTGGCTGAAGTCAGTGGAACGGCGGCGGGTGAACTCACAGTGGGTCGGGTCATCGCTCACGATGCGCTCATCCGGATGGATGCGCAGCAGCTCGCGCAGCGTGCGCTCGTTGCGATAGTGGATCGCGTGACTCGACACCATCTCCGACACCGCCATCCCGGCGCCGTGGCGCTTGGCCTGCAATCGCACGAACCAGTTGCCGATCCCCGCCAGCGGGGCGAGCAGCACGCGGTTGGGCACGCGCAGCCCGCCCAGTTGCCAAGGGTCGGTCAGACGGGGGGCGGACATGAACCCATTATGGATTACCCCGCGCGCCCGGGAGAGGCGACGTGGGAGGATGCGCCACTTGTTCAGTACCAGGAGCGATGGTGGAAGGATGAGCCACATGCTGTATGAGGACCGGTCCCGGGCGGAGTCCTTCGGCGCGGTGGCCGCGCGGTATGACCGCGCCCGGCCGTCCTACCCGCCCGCGCTGGTGGACGCGCTGCTGACCAACGGCGCGCGGAGCGTGCTCGACGTGGGCTGCGGGACGGGCATCGCCGCCGCCCTGTTCGCCGCCCGCGGCTGTGAGGTGCTCGGCGTGGAGGTGGACGCCCGGATGGCCGAGATCGCGCGTGGCAAGGGCCTGGAGGTGCAGGTCGCACGATTCGAGGATTGGCACCCGCGCGAGCGGCGCTTCGATCTCATGACCTCCGCGCAGGCGTGGCACTGGATCGACCCCCGCGCGGGAGCGGCGCGCGCGGCGCAGGCGTTGCGCCCAGGAGGACGCCTCGGGATGTTCTGGAACTTCGGCGACCCCCCGCCGCACGTGCGGGAGCTGCTCTCCCCGGTCTACGCGCGCCTCGGACCAGGCGTCGAGAACTACTCGGTGCTCTTCGGCAACCGCAACGCCCGCGTGCAGGACACGCTCGCCGGCATCGCCGACGCCGGCGCGTATGGCCCAGCGTGGACGGCGAGGTTCGAGTGGAGCCAGCGCTACGACACGGCGGAGTGGCTCGAGCAGCTCGGCACCCACTCCGACCACCAGGCGTTGCCGGCAGCGCAGCGGCAGCAGCTGCTCGACGCGGTCGGCGAGGCGCTCGATGCGATCGGCGGATCGTTCGAGATGTCCTACGCCACGGTGCTCGTCAGCGCACTTCGTTTGTGAGGCATTGGATCGCTGGCTCATCGCTTGACCGCCGAGGGAGCCGTGGTGGCGGGGCAGGGAGGCCCCGCCCCCTGGCGCTACGGTCAACGCACTTACCCGCGCGGACGATCCCGCACTACCACTGCTCGCGCCCCGCACGCCCCCGATCAGGCGCGGTTGCGCTCGTAGATCAGCCGCAGCCCCGTCAGCGTCAGCAGGTCGTCGACCGCTTCGATCGTCGTCGTGTAGGGGACTATGGCGTGCGCGAGGCCGCCCGTGGCGATCGTCTTCGTCTCCGGCCCCAGCTCGCCGCGCAGGCGGCTCACGATCGCGTCCACCTGGCCGGCGGTGCCGTACACGATCCCCGAGCGGATCGCGTCGATCGTGGTCTTGCCGATCAGCGCCCGCGGCGCGGTCACGTCGACCTTCGGCAGCGCGGCGGCCCGCTCGGTCAGCGCCTCCAGCGAGATCTCCACGCCCGGGGAGATGATCCCCCCGAGGTACTCGCCCTCAGCCGACACGGGGTCGTAGGTGATCGCGGTGCCGAAGTCCACCACCACGCAGGGGCCGCCGAGGCGCTCGTGGGCGGCGACCGCGTTGACGAGCCGATCCGGCCCGATCTCGCGGGGGTTGTCGTAGCGGATCGGCATCCCCGTCTTCACGCCTGGCCCCACCGCCAGCATCGTGTGTCCGAGGTAGCGCTCTGCCATCGCCGACCATTCCGGTCCGAGCACGGGCACCGTCGAGGAGACGATCGAGGCGTCGATCTCGCCCATCTCCACCTGTCGCAGCTCCAGCAGGTTGCGCAGCGCGGCACCCAACTGGTCGGATGTGGACTGGCGCACGGTCGCAAAGCGCCAGTGCTCGGTCAGCTGTCCCTCCTGGAAGGTCCCGAAATGCGTCTGGGTGTTGCCGACGTCGACAGCTAATAGCATCGCGCAAGCCTACCTTCCTATATCCTTGGCCGCCCAGCCAAAGGAAGTGAGCTATGAGCGTCAAGCTGTACGTCATACCCGGCTCCCACCCGTGCGCCGCGGTTGAAGTGGCGATGCGGCGCAAGGGCATCCCGTTTCAGCAGGTCAACCTGCTGCCGATGGTTCAGGTCGCGGTGGGGCCGATCCTCTACGGGGGTGGCACCGTCCCGGGGATGCGCATCGACGGCGAGCGGCTGGTCGGCTCGCGCACGATCATGCGCCGCCTCGACTTGCTGGCGCCCGAGCCGCCACTGCTGCCCGCCGACCCCGCGGAACGCGAGCGCGTTTTGGAGGCCGAGCGCTGGGGCGATGAGGTCTTTCAGAGCCTGCCCCGCCGGATCCTCGACGCGGGTTTCCTGCGCAACTCCGGCGCGATGGAGAGCTACGTCGGCGACGCCAAACTGCCGCTTCCGCGGGCTATGCTGCGGCCAGGGCTGCCGCTCACCGCGAAACTGATGGCGCGTCGCAACCACGCCCAGGACGAGCCGGTGCGGGCCGACCTCGCCGCGCTCGCCGGTCACCTCGAGAAGATCGATGCCTGGATCGCCGAGGGGCTGCTCGGGGGCGAGGAGCCCAACGCCGCCGACCTGCAGATCGGTTCCACGATCCGCCTGTTGGAGACGATCGGCGACGTGCACCCGCTGATCGCCAGCCACCCCGCGGCCGCCCTCACGCGCTACTTCCCACCGATGGTTGGCGCCATCCCTGCTGGGACGCTGCCGGCGGAGTGGCTGCCGGCTAGCCCCGCGGTGGCGTAGAACGACGCGGCTGCGCCGGTTCCGGTTTGCTACGGGGACGATCTGATCCTCGTCGTCTGGGCTTGTAGCCAGATGACGAAGTCATTCTCGCTCATCTCTCTTGCGGCAACCGCCCGGAGAGTGCGGTCGAGGTCCGCGGCTGTGGTCTCGAGCTGGAAGCCTTCCTGTTCGAGGTAGAGATCCATGAGGATCAGTGCAACGCGCTTGTTTCCGTCGGGTAACGGATGGTTGCGCATGATCCGGGAGGCCAAGACCGCGCCGCGCTGGATGGGATGCTCGTAGAAGTCATGCCCACCGAAACTGGCGAACGGAGCGGCAAGGGCCGACTCGGCGAGCGAGATCTTCGTGACGCGCTCGATCCTGTCGGCATCTATTCCGAGCGCTGCCTCAGCCGCGAGCAGAAAATCCTCAATGCCTATCACGATATCAAGATATCACAATATGGAACGTATATCAGAAAGCCTGCTGTTTCTATAAAGACTCCACGCAAACAAACTGGTTGACAGATAGGCGGGTGCATGCAACAATGAAAATCCGATTGGGGGAATCAATCGCGCATATTGCTAGCATTCTGATAGTTGAAAGGCGATGACCACATGAAGGCCATAAGCTTGCGTCTTCCCGATGAGCAGGCCCGTGCTCTCGACGCGATCGCGATGGCTGACGAGACCTCCGTTTCCGAGGTCATCAGGTCAGCGGTCGCGGACCGCATCGAGCGGCGGCGCGCGGACGAGGATTTCCAGGAGCGCCTGCGGCGCGCCGTCGAGCGCAACCAGGAGGCGCTCGACTTGCTCGCCAAGTAGCCCACCCTCGGGGTCGGCGCTGTCTACCCGCCCCCAAACCCCAGCGGCGGACCGGCCCAGCGCACGCCCTCGTCGACCGGCAGCGTGGCGAGCGCGTCGGCGAGGGGAGTGCCATCGGAGACGCACAGCTCGAGGTCCAGCTCAAGTGCCGGGATCAACACGAAGCGGCGATTGAGTAGCTGCTCGTGGGGCAGACTCATGCGCTCGTGGCGCAGCTCGATGTCGCCGAGCATCAGGACGTCGATGTCGATCGCGCGCGGCCCGTGGCGGGGCGGGTAGGCGGGTCCTCGATCAAAACGGCCGAGCTCCCGCTCCAGCCCCTTCACAGCGTCCAACAGCTCCAGCGGCTCGAGCGCCGTGCGCACGCGCAGACACGCGTTCAGGAAGCTGGGCTGGTCCAGCACCTCGCCAACGGGGTCGGTGTCGTATACCGAGGAGGACGCCTGCACCTCCACGCCCGCGACGGGCAGGGCATCGACGGCGCCCTGCAGCTGGGCGCGGCGGTCGCCTACGTTGGAGCCGAGGCCGAGTAGGCCAATCCGTGTGGGCACGCGCGGCACGGTATCGCGACCCGGCTCGAATGGCTTTTCAGTCCCAGCCCTTTGCAAATGAAAGTAGTAGGGGAGCAAACAACCCCGTGCACCGCCCTTGGCGACCTCGCGAGCCTACGCCCCCGCGGCCTCGCCCACCTCGGAGCCAGCGCGGCCCTCGCGCAGGCCGATGCGGGCGTGCAGGCGACGCAGCGGCCGCGGCGCCCACCAGGCGCGCTCACCGAGGCGGCCCATCAGCGCGGGGACGAGCAGCGCGCGCACGAACGTGGCGTCGATCGCCACGGCGAGCGCGGAGCCGAAGCCGAGCTCTTTGATGAAGAAGATGTCCGAGGTGACGAACGCGCCGATCGCCACGCAGAACAGCAGCGCGGCGGCGGTCACGAGGCGTCCGGTGCGCTCGAGGCCGTAGGCCACGGCGTCGCGGGCTGCCAGCCCGTCATCGTGGGCCTCCTTGATGCGAGCGAACAGGAACACGCCGTAATCGGTCGAGAGCGCGAACGCGATGATGAACAGCAGCACGAGGTTGGACTCCTCTAGGCCGCCGATCGGGGTGAACCCGAGCAGCGAGGAAAGGTGACCATCCTGGAACACCACCACCAGCAGGCCCGCGCCGACGGCGACCGTCAGCAGGTTCATCAGCAGCGCCAGCACCGGGATCACGAGCGAGCCGGTCATCATGAACAGGAAGCCGCCGGTGACGAGCACGAGGATCGCGAGTGTCAGCGGGACGTGCGCGGCGATCGCTTCCTTCTGGTCGACGAACCACGCGGTGGCGCCGCCCACCAGCAGGGTCGACGGACCGATCGAAGATCGGCCAGCTAGAGCGCGGAGGTTGTGCACCAAACGCTGGTTGGCGACCGCGCCGACGCTGCCGCGCGGCACCATTTCGGCATCCCACGTGTCGCGCCCGAGATAGCGCGGCGGCCCCACAAGATCGGCCTGGCCGCCCGCCACCGACTGCGCTCGGCGCACCAGCGCCACCACGCTGGGCCCGCCGGAGGTGGATCCCGACGGCCCCGCGTGCACCACCAGGCTGACCGTCTGCGCACCGTTGACGGCAAAGTTGCGGGTGATCGCGTCCGCCACCTGGCGGGGCTGGGAGGAGGCCGGCAGCACGTGCGAGTCGGCGGGCGTGAGCGCCATGCGCAGCGCCGGCGAGGCGATCGCGAGCAGCAGCACCGCGGTCCCGAGCGCGACCGCGCCGGGGCGGCGCATCACCGCGCGGGCCAGCCGGTACCAGGCGCCGCTCTCCGCTGGTTGCGCGGCCCGCGCGGCGTTGCGCTGCAGGCGGGCGGGCGCCAGCGCGTTGATGCGGGGGCCGAGCGCGACCAGCACGGCCGGCAGCACGATCAGCGATACGGCGCCGGCCGACAGCGCCACGAGCGCGCCGCCGACCCCCATCGAATAGAGGAACTTCATCGGCATCGCCAACATCGAGGCGGCCGCGCCGGCGACCGCGAGCGAGCTGTACAGCACCGTGCGCCCCGCGGTCCGCAGCGTGCGCGTGATCGCCGCGGCCGAGTCCGCTCGCGAGCCGTCCCCCGAGCCACGTGCCAGCTCCTCGCGGTAGCGCGAGAGCACGAACAGGCTGTAGTCGATCCCGAGGCCCAACCCCATGCCGGTGACGAGGTTGACGGCGAACACCGACACACCGAGGACGTGGTCGATCAGGCGCAGCAGCAGGAACGTGAGCACGATCGCGAAGCCGCCCACCAGCAGCGGCAACGCGGCCGCAATCAGGCCGCGGAAGACCCAGAAGGAGAGCAGCAGCAGGATCGGGATCGCGAACGCCTCGGCACGTTTGAGGTCGGAGGCGGTGCGTTCGTTGATTTCGTGGTAGGTGACGTCGTTGCCGCCGAACAGCACACCGCTGCCGGTTAGCTCGGAGCTCACGCGGGCAACCGCGGCGGCGGAGCGGTCCTGCGTGGCGAACGCGGCCAGCACCAGCGTCTGGCGGCCGTCGCGCGAGACGAGCGCCGGCAGGTGGGTGGCCGAGTAGTCGAGCTCGCGTTGGAAGCCGGGCTGGGAGGCAAGCAGTGCCGCCACCCGCTGGGCCTCGGCGGCGGCCGCGGGGTCAATGCGCACGTCGGCGGCGGCCGGCACGAGCACGGCGACTCCGTATTCGGCGGACTGCCCGGTGGCCCGCTGGATCGCGCGGAGCACCTGCTGGTTCTGGGCGCTGCGATCCTGGAATTCGGAGTTTTCGCTCTTGAGGATCGTGACGACGGGCGCGCCGAGTGCGGCGGCGAGCAGGAACACCGCACCGGCGATCCACAGGACGCGTCGGGTGCGCTCGGTTGCCAGCCGCGCCAGGCGCTCGATCATTACGGTCTCTCGATTTGTCGCTGCGGCGTGTCGAGTCGAGCCATCGCCGGCAATTATAGTGACTGCTAACTAATTGTCAAGGGAAACGCGAGGACTAAATGAGGCTGGAGTTTGTTATAAAAAATCCAGAACCCGATAGCAATGGCACACGGCTTTTAAATTTTTGTTCAACACCCCGCCCTATTGCAATAGCTATACACCCCCCCTACTCCTCCGCCTCGCGCCACACCTCGACGGACACTTCGGCGACCGGCAGCGCGATCGGCGGCTCGGGCTTGGTGATCTTCACCCACACTCCTTCGAGCTCGTAGTCGGCGAGCAGGCGATCGGCGATCACGCTGCACAGCCGCTCCAGCGTGTGGTGGGAGCGCTGCTGGGCCACCAGCCAGACGACCTGACACACCTCGCCGTAGTCGACAGTGTCCTCGATGCGATCGGTGACGGTGGCGTCCGTTTCACCGATCTCCAGACGCAGGTCGAGCATTAGCCGCTGACCCACCTCGCGCTCCGCCTCGCTCACGCCGTGGTGGGTGTAGAGCGAGAGGCCGGTGATCTCGATCGTGACCGCCTCTGCGCCGTCGCGCTCGTCATCGTCGAGCTCCTCGTCCTCGTCGAGCTCCTCCGGCTCCTCCTCGGGCGCCCCGCGCTCCAGCTCCTCGCGCCAACCCGCCTCCTCGCTGCCCTCCGAAGCGCCCGCCCGATCGGCTGGGTCGTCCGCATCCAGATCGTCGTCGCTGTTTGTCGTGTCCTCGCTCATGGCGCGCCCAACGTAGCAGCGGTCACCACAAGCGCGGCACGCACCGGGGCGACGTCGTGCACGCGCAGCACATTCGCGCCGCGCTCGTACGCCAGCACACACGTGGCGATCGTGCCCGGGAGCCTGTCCGCCACGTCCACCGGCTCGCCTTCCGCTCCGGCTCCGGCGAGAATCCGCCCGAGGAAGCTCTTGCGCGAGGTCCCCACCACGAGTGGGCGACCAAGCGCCGCGAGCTCGTCCAGACGGCGCAGCAGCTCGAGGTTGTGCTCGAGCGTCTTACCGAAGCCGATGCCGGGGTCGAGCAGCACGCGCTCCTCGGCGATCCCCTCCCCCACGGCAAACGCCAGCCGCTGCTCGAGGAACGCCTTGACGTCGTCGACTACGTCCCCATAGCGAGGCTCGCGCTGCATCGTGCGCGGCTCACCGAGCATGTGCATCAAGCAGCACTCCGCGCCACTCTGCGCCACCACGCCCGCCATCGCGGGATCGCCGCGCAGGGCGGTCACGTCATTGACGAGCGTCGCGCCCGCGTCGAGCGCAGCCCGGGCAACCGACGACTTGGCCGTGTCGATCGAAATGACCGCGCCGCTCGCCATCGCGGCAAGACCCTCCACCACCGGCAGCACCCGCCGCAGCTCCTCCTCGACGCCTACCGGGTGGGCGCCGGGCCGCGTCGATTCTCCGCCGACGTCGAGGATCTCAGCCCCCTCCTCGACCAGCCGCCACCCGTGCGCGACCGCGGCGCCCGGGTCGAGAAACAGGCCCCCGTCGGAGAACGAATCGGGCGTCACGTTGACCACGCCCATCAGGCGGAAGCCGCCCGCGTCGCTCACGTCAGCGCTCAGGCAAGCTCAGGGCGCTCGGGGTCCGCCCCGCGAATGTCCGCCGTGCCTCCGGCCAACCCCGGCCGCGGCAGCGGACGCGGCACTTCGCGGCCGGGACGCTCCGCCGGCGCCGGTGGCGCGGGCGGCAGCTCGGGCGCACGGGGCTCCTCGGAGCCGAACACTTCCTGCTCGCTCTTGCCCTCCAGCAGCGCGTTGAACTCCTCCTTCTCGAGCGTCTCGCGCTTGACGAGGATCTCGGAGAGCGAGCCGAGGTACTGGCGGTGCTCGGTGAGGATGTCCCGCGCGCGCTGGTGGGCAGCCTCGATGATGCGCCGCACCTCGTCATCGATCTCGCGCGCGATCTCGTCGGAGTAGTCGGGCTCGGTGGAGAACTCGCGGCCAAGGAAGGGCTGGGAGTGCTCGTGGCCGAAGACGCGCGGGCCGAGCTTCTCGGACATGCCGAAGCGCATCACCATCTGCTTGGCGGTGGCGGTGACCTTCTCGAGGTCGTTGGAGGCGCCGGTCGTAATCTCGCCGAACACGATCTCCTCCGCGGCGCGCCCGCCGAGCGTCATCGCCATTGTGTCGTTGAGCTCCGCCCGCGTGGTCAGGAAGCGGTCCTCCTGGGGCATCGAGATCGTGTAGCCGAGCGCCTGGCCGCGGGAGATCACGGAGATCTTGTGCACCGGGTCGGAGTGCTCGAGGTAGTGGCCGACGATCGCGTGGCCCATCTCATGGAAGGCTGTGATCAGGCGCTCTTTCTCGCTCATCACGCGCGTCTTCTTCTCGGGGCCGGCGATCACGCGCATGATCCCCTCCTCGAGCTCTTCCTGGCCGATTTCGCGCTTGCCCGTACGGGCAGACAACAGCGCGGCCTCGTTGATCAGGTTCGACAGGTCGGCCCCGGTGAAGCCTGGCGTCTGCCCGGCAAGCGCGTCGATGTCGATCACCTTCGCCAGCGGCTTGCCGCGGGTGTGGACTTCGAGGATCTTCGCGCGGCCCTTGCGGTCGGGGCGATCGACGGCGATCTGGCGGTCGAAGCGCCCGGGCCGCAGCAGCGCGGGGTCGAGGATGTCGGGCCGGTTGGTGGCCGCGATCATGATGATGTTGTCCTTCGCCTCGAACCCGTCCATCTCGACCAGCAACTGGTTGAGCGTCTGCTCGCGCTCGTCGTGCCCGCCACCGAGGCCGGCGCCGCGGTGCCGGCCGACGGCGTCGATCTCGTCCATGAAGATGATGCAGGGGGAGTTCTGCTTGGCCTGCTCGAACAGGTCGCGCACACGCGAGGCGCCGACGCCGACGAACATCTCCACGAAGTCCGACCCCGAGATCGAGAAGAACGGCACGCCCGCCTCGCCAGCGACCGCGCGAGCCAACAGCGTCTTGCCGGTGCCCGGAGGCCCATACAGCAGCACACCGGTGGGGATGCGCGCGCCGAGCGCCTGGAACTTCTTGGGGTTCTCCAGGAACTCCTTGATCTCGTGCAGCTCCTCCACCGCCTCGTCCACGCCGGCGACGTCGCGGAAGGTGATCTTCGGGGAGTCGGCCGACAGCCGCTTGGCGCGCGACTTGCCGAACGACATCACCTTCGAGCCGCCGCCCTGGATCTGGTTGAGCAGGAAGATCCAGATGAAGACGAAGATCAGGATCGGCAGCACGGTTACGAGCAGCGACAGGATCACGCTGCTCTTATTGGCTTCGACGTTGAAGTGGACGTTTGCGGCTTCGAGCTTTTTGAAGAGTTCAGGCGCGGCCTGATCGACGTAGCCGATTTCGTACTTTTCTTTGTTCTTCAGTTCGACTTCCAGGGCGCTGGACTTGGTCTTGAACTCGACCGACTTGACTTCGCCCTTCGGGATTTCCTGGGTCACCAGCGTCTGGTAGGAGTGCGAGCGCCCGTTGCTGGAGCCGCTCGGAAAGAGTTTCATGACGAAGAACACGAGCACGACCACGATCAGGATCGGGAATGCTGCGCTCTTGAAGAAACGGCTCATAACTGGATCGTTGGTGTCGGGGCGCCGTCCGCCACGATTGGCGAAAGAGGGATCGGACTCGTCGGCCTGCGGCCCACCGTGCCACCCTCGAAGACGGCCTCCAGCCGACTAGCGTACCACGAGGGGCCGGATTTTCCGGGCGTCAAAAGGTCGTGCGAACCGTGCCCGACACTCCCACGATCGACCCGCTGACGAAGCATGTCGTGCCCCCTACTCCCACGATCGACCCGCTGACGAAGCCCGTCACGCCTCATGTGACCTCCAACGCCGCCACGAACGGAAGGTTGCGGTGGCGCTCGGCGTAGTCCAAGCCGTAGCCGATCACGAAGCGGTCGGGAATCTCGAAGCCAACGTAGCGGGGCGGTTGGTCTGCTTTGCGACGGCCGATCTTCGAGCGGTCGGGCTTCATCAGCAGCGCGCAGACCTCGAGCGTCCGGGGATCGCGTGAACCGAGGTTACGCAGCAGGTACTGCAGCGTCAGACCCGAGTCCACGATGTCCTCGACGATCAGCACATCCCGGTCATCGATCGCCGCGTCGAGATCCTTGAGGATGCGTACCACCCCGGAGGAGTCGGTGGCCGAGCCGTAGGAAGCGACCGCCATGAAATCGACCTCCACCGGTATCTCGATCAGGCGCATCAGGTCGGAGAGGAAGAACATCGCGCCCTTTAGCACCCCGACCAGCAGCAGTGGACGGTCGATGCCGGCATAGTCGCGCGAGATCTCCCGCGCCAGCTCGGCCACGCGAAGGCGCAGCCGCTCGGCGTCGACGAGCACCTCGCCGACCTCCGCCGCGTGGTCTGGAGCGCCATTCGGGCGTGCGGAGGCACGGCTCGGATCAGCGGGCGCGATGCGCTCCGGGGGCTTGACGGCCACGCGGGGAGTGTAGGGGCTGGGCTCTCAGGAGCGCGGCGGCAGCCTGATCATGCGCAGGCGACCGTCCTCGATCACGGCACCCACCAACCCGCCGACGTGCAGCTCCGCGCGCCCGCCCCGTGCCGCAAGGTCGAGGATCTCGCCCACACGGGCGCCGGCCTGCGGCACGTACGTGCCGGCCGCCTCCTCGGCGAGGCGCACCACGATCAGGCGCGCGAGCACCGGCGGCAGATCCCGGAGCCGTTCGATCGCGACGCTCGGCGCGCCCCCCGCGGCGTCATAACGCCCGACGCTCGGCTCCCCCCTGGCTGCGCCATAACGCCCGACGCTCGGCTCCCCCCCGGCTGCGCCATAACGCCCGACGCGCGGCTCGCCGCCGCCCCCGTGCAGGCCGCCTCCCGGCGCCGCACAGTCGCTTTCCAACGAGGCGAAGTCGCGTTCTAGCTCCGCATCGACCAGCGCGTCTAGCACCACGGCCTCCTCGCGTAGTAGCCGCGCGGTGCGCAGTACGTTCTCCCGCGCCGCGGGGTGCACCGCGTCGAGCGCCGGCAGCAGGTGGTTACGCACACGCGCACGCGCGTACTGCTCGTCATCGTTGCTGGCATCCTCCCGCCACGACAGGCCACGCGCGCGACAGTAGGCGGCGGTCTGCTCGCGCGTGATCCCCAGCAGCGGGCGCACGAGGCGGATCTCGCGCGGCGACATCCCCAGCAGCGCCCGCCGGCCGGGCGAAGCCGCGAGGCGGTAGAGGATCGTCTCGACTTGGTCGGTGGCGGTGTGGCCGGTGGCGATCAGAGCGTCGAGCTCCCGAGCGAGCTCGTTGGCGGCGCCGTAGCGCAGCTCGCGCGCCCACGCCTGCAGGTTGCCGGCCCCGGCGGGGCGCTCGGCCCGCACGACCTCCAGTGGTGCCACCCCCAACCGCTCACAGAGCTCCCGGCAGTGACCCTCCTCCTCGTCGGCCTCGGGTCGCAGCCCATAGTTGAATGTGCAGGGCATGCACGTTCTCCGCCCCGCAGATAATCACGGCCAGATCGAGCAGGCACACCGAGTCGCGCCCGCCGGAGAGCATCGCGAGAACGCGATGCTCGGCCCGCTCCCCAGACGGCAGCAGGCCCCCAGCCCGCACCCGGTCGAGCACTTCGTCGGAGGTCATAACCGCTGAGGATGTCCGATCGGCGACGAGCCCTGGAGCAAAGTCATCCAAACACCTTTAGGTTGTAGATCGGCCTGAGGAGAGGCTGTATGGCCATCGCAATAGGTTGGGGTGTTGAACAAAATTCAAAGGCCGTGTGCAATTGCTATCGGGTTCTGATTTTTTATAACAACCTCCAGCCCTGCTCTATACATACTATCGTTATACGAATCAACCACCCGAGGCTACGAACAGCTCGGTCGGCTCGGAGAAGCCCTTGAGGCCGACCTCCCCGATCAGCTTGAAGGAGAGCGCCGCGACACCCTCGGCGAGATCGACCACGGCACGCGTCACCAGCACCTCCCCGCCCGCCGCGCGGGCGACCACGCGGGCGGCCTGGTTGACCTCACGGCCGTAGTAGTCCCCGTCGCGGTAGATCGCCTCGCCGTAGTGGATGCCAATCCGCGGCGGCGGAACGCCCGCGGGGGCGCGGGCCTGGAAGCCCACGGCCCAGCGCGTCAGCGCGACCGAGTCGGCGGCGACGATCATCACCTCGTCGCCGAGCGTCTTGAGCACGCGCGCGTCGATCGGCAGCGTGCGTTCGACCTCTTCCACGAAGCGCTCCACCGCGCTCACCGCGTGCTCGTCGCCCTGCTCCTCAGTGAGCCGGGTGTAGCCGGCCAGATCGGCAAACGCGATCGCCACCCGTAGGCGCCCTGCCTCGAGCTCCTGCGCATCGATCGTTTCGGCCTCCATGTGGCCGATCACCTCCTGCTCGACGAAGTAGGCGAGGAAACGGCCGTGCACCCAGTTCATCAGCGGCGCCGTGAACGGCACCAGCTCGCGCGCGATGCCGTCCATCTGCTCGCCGATCTCGCGGCCCGAGACGCCCTCGCGCATCAGCGGCTCGTGGATGTACATGCGAAACAGCCGCACCTCGGTTTCGGCGATCTGGGCGAGCGCCTGCCCGTAAACGCGGGCGATCTGGATGAACGCCACCTCGGGCAGGCCGGCCTCCAGCACCGCCGCCACGTACTTCAGCATCTCCAGGTCCTCGTCGGACATCGCCTCAACCGCGAGCGCGCTCAGGCCGAGGGCGACGAAGATCCGCTCGATCAGCTCGGGCGTGAGGCCGGTCTCGCGCGCGGCCTGCCGGAGTGTGTGACGACCGTCCGAGCCGGAGAGAAAATCCTCCAGGTCCCCCAACGCCAGGCGCCCGCTGTCGCTGGCTTCGCGGATCTGCTCGAGCGTGTAGCCGCGCTCGCGCAGGCGCGCGACGATCCCCACCTGCTTCGCGGCGGGCGCGTTCCAGCCCCCGTTGTACTGGGGGATCAGCCCCTCGTTGACCCAGCGCCTCACCGTCCCCGGCGAGACGCCGGCGCGCACTGCGACCCGCGCGAGAGTGAACTCTCCCGTATCCCGCGTTCCCATTGCGAGCAGTCTATGGACCTCCACCGGCAGCGGTGGGCTCGTGGCGTTATTTGAGAAAGAGACGGATGAATGGAACACGCTCCACCGCCACAGGCCCATCGAGCCCCCACTGTCGGGAGCACCCGGAGACAGCCCGCCCTAAAGTCCCGTCAAATGACCTCGCGCCAGCCGATCCACCTGCGTCCCACGGCCGAGCTGGCCGAGCGCGTGCTGCTGCCGGGAGACCCGGGGCGGGCACTGGCGCTGGCGCAGCTGCTGATCGAGGGGCCGCTGATGTTCAACCACCACCGCGGCCTGTGGGGCTACACCGGCCCGGCGAGCACCGACGGGCAGCCGCTAACGATCCAGAGCACCGGCATGGGTGGCCCCTCGGCCGCGATCGTTCTCCACGAGCTGATCGCGCTTGGTGCACGGCGCGCGATCCGTGTGGGCACGTGCGGCGCGCTCGACGGCGGCCTCAAGCTCGGCGATCTGGTGGTGGCGCACGAGTCGCTCGCCGCCGACGGCACCAGCCGCACCATAGGAGCGGGCGAGCGGATCGCCGCCGACCGGGAGCTAACAGCGGCGCTTGCCGGGGCCACGGCCGGACAGCCGACCGCCACGATCGTGAGCACCGATCTCTTCTACGAGCACGACCGCGCGCGTGAGCTCGAATGGCGCGCAGCGGGAGCGATCGCGGTCGAGATGGAGGCAGCCACGCTGTTCGCGGTGGGCGCGCGCGCCAGTGTGCCAGTGGCGTGTGTGCTCACGGTGTCAAACGTGCTCGGCGAGGACCCCACCGAGCAGCAGGAGCAGATCGACGACGACGCGCTGCTGGTCTCGGCCGAGGCGATGGGCCGAGCGGCGGTCAGTGCGCTGGTTTAGGCGCTTTGGCAGCCGAGCGCTTGGGGCCAGACGCTGGTTTGCGGGCAGACCTGACTTTGCTCGCTGACCCCGAGCGTTTGGCAGTGGACAGCTTGGATGCAGACTGTGTGCCACCCGATGCGGCACCGGCGCCCGAGGAGGCGGCACCCTCAGCGCTCCGGTGATCCAGCTTGCCCGAGAGCACCCGCAGCTGCTCCTCGATCGCCGCCAGACGCGTCTCGATCGACGGACCGGAGAGCGTGCGTCCGATGCGGTGCACCCCGTCCTCGATCCCCTCCAGCCGCTGGGAGATCGAGCGCAGGCGGCGCGTGAGCCGTTCCACGTCGGCCGCCGACGGCAGGTTGAGCGCCCCCATCGCCAGCTCCTGCGCCTGGGCGGCCTTCTCACGCGCGTCGGAGGCACGACCGAGCGCCCCGTTCAGCAGCGGGTTGTCGAACAGGTCGGTGATCGCTTTGCCGAGGCGATCCTCGGTGCCGCCGGCGAGGCGCTCGCGTAGGCCCTTGGCTGATTCTGCATCGGACATCCGAGTACTCCTCGTGTCGAAACCCATACGGGACGTGGTGGAGCGTGCACCAGAGCGGATGACCCGCACTCCATGGCCGGCGAGCCGGGGTGGACGGGTCGATCTCCGGGCAAAGGATACGGTGCGAGGGTGCCAGAGCGGCTGTTCCTCTTCGTGCAGATGGAGTTCCCATGGGAGCTGGGGCCGGCCGACGGCCGTTACCTGCTGCGCGCGGGGGCGGGTGAGGATCCCGAGCGGGTGGTGATCCTGGAAACGGTCGGCGCGACCCCGCGTCGTGGGCGACTCGGAGCGCGCCGACGCCCACCGGTGGAGCCAGAGCCCGAGCCAACAACCGTGCCGAGCACCCGGGCGACCGTGATCGATCCCGTGTCGGTGTCGGCGGAGCGCCAGGCCCGTGCATGGCTCACGCAACTGGACGCCGAGCGCGAGGCGCGCGCCGCGGCGGCGACCATCAACCGCCTGCTGTTCGCCCACCGCATCGCCACCGCCAACCCCCACGTGCGCGAGCTCTCACCCACGCATGCGCTGGCGACCCGCGCCGGTTGGGGCGAGGGCGAGCAGGTCGCCTACGGGCAGTGGGCACACGCACGCGAGCTGCGCTTCAGCGAGCATCGCAGGCGGCGTCGCTCGGCGGCGCTACGTCCCCTGGAGCGCTTCACCGCGCTGTTGGGCGCGCGCGAAGCGCCGCTGCTGTGCGAGGAGCACGCGCTGCGCGCCCGCCTCGACCTCGACCAGGGCCGCCTCGCGCACGGGGCGCTCGAGCTCGAGCAGGCGTACACCGCCGCGCTACAGGAGCTGCCAGCGGAGGACCGCCCCGACCTCGAGGTGCGGATTGCCGAGCTGCAGCAGCTGCGCCCAGGCGTGATCGCCGTCGCCCAGGCCTCTCTCGGCAGGAGCGACGCCACGGCCCCGACCGAATCCGACGAGCAGGCTCTCCGCCACGCGCTCACCCGCCTGGAAGCGGCGCTGCGCGCCCGCACCGCGGCGGGACTCGGGCAGGGATAGGCTGCCGCCTCGTTCGATAGGGTTGTGAGATGAGAGCTGTTGGCAAGCTGGGCCACGGCGCCGCTGCGTGCCTCGCAGCATCCCTCGCACTCTTGGTGGTCCCGGTGGGGCTCAGCTACGCAGAAGCACCCGCGCCCGCGCCGCCTACCGCGGCCTGCCCACCCTCGCCGGCGGTTCTTGCCGGCAGCACCGCGCCGAGCCCGGCACCGGCTACCGCCACCCCTTCACCGTTATCAGCCAAGGTGGGCCCCTATCAGCCATCAGCGGAAGAGGTCGTGGCGTGTGTCGGATCTCAGGAGATCAGCGGCGCGACCTTCACGCACTGGGCGACCATTGCCGAAAACGCCGCATCGCCAACGCATCGTGACCCGACCGTGGGGCCTCCGAAGGCGGTGATGGTGACCACCATGGGCTTCCTGATATCCACGGACTGGGTGATAGGCGAAGCCGCCAAGCTGCATATCGAAGCGTCCGCCATCGAAGTGCGCCGTCAGTTCGATCACCTTCGGCGTCTGCAGTTCCCCAAGCCGGCGCAGTTCAAAAAGTTCTTGAAACAGACGGGCGAGACAGTTTCCGACCTATTGCTGCGTGTGCGCTTGAGCATGCTCACCACCCGGATACAGCAACTGGTCGAAGGCGGCGGCAGCAAGCGCTCCCGGCAGCGCGCGCTCACGCGTTTCGTCAAGCGCTTCCAGCGCACATGGAAGGCGCAGACGTACTGCGAGACCGTCTACAAGGTGTCGGCTTGCGGGCATACGGCGAACTCCCTGTAGAGATTCAAAAGGGGCCCTAACCCCACAAGACTGAGACTCGTTCTTGTTTAGAAGGCCGAACAAGAACCGAATCCGGCACTGACGACGTAAAGTAGGCACCGTGGACCCCACCAGCACAGCCCTCGGCACCTGGAGCGGCGGGCGCTTCATGCACTTCGGCGAGCCGATCGAGGAGCAGCGGCTGAAGGCGCTGCTGCGTCCCGGCGGGGGGATCGACACCGTGATCACCGCGGACGTGTACGGCGAGGGCGCGGCCGACCGCCTGTTGGGTGACGCACTGCGCGGGGTCCAGCGCGAGGACTACTGCCTGGTGGGGGCGATCGGTCACGACTTCTACACCGGCGAGCGCGAAGGCGCGAAAGGCTTTCCGCGCTTCACCGACCCGCGGCTGCGCGGGGAGGGCGACTACGCGTCGTACATCCGGATGGCGACCGAGCGCAGCTTGGAGCGCCTCGGCGTGAGCAGCTTCGACCTGCTGCTGCTGCACAACCCCGACCGCACCGGCTACACCAGTACGGCGGTGTGGGACGGGATGCGGGCTGTCCGCGAGGCCGGGCTCACGCGGCTGCTAGGCGTGGCACCCGGACCCGCCAACGGGTTCACGCTCGACGTCATCGACTGCATCGAGCGCTTCGGCGAGGCGATCGACTGGGCGATGATCATCTTCGGCCCGCTGGAGCCGTGGCCGGGCAAGCTGGTGCTCGACGCGGCAGTCGCGCACGAGGTGAGCCTGATCGCGCGCGTGGTGGACTACGGCGGGCTGTTCCATGACGACGTGCTCCCCGGCCACTCCTTCGCCGCCTACGACCACCGCAAGTTTCGCCCCGAGGGCTGGGTGGAGGAGGGGCGCAAGACACTGGAATGGATGCGACCCTATGCCGTCCAGCACGGCCTGAGCATGCTGCAGCTGGCGTGCCAGTGGGCGCTCACACACCCCCCCGTGCGCTGCGTGGCACCCACACTGATCCAGGAGGCCGGCTCGGATGCCCGCCCGATCGAGGACAAGCGCGCGGAGCTGGCGGCGCTGGCAGCACTGCGCAGCACCCCGGAGGCACACCTCAGCGACGACGAGGTGGCAACGCTGCGCGCGAAGGGCGACAACGCCGGCTGCATGACGCTGAAGGGCGCCAACCCCGACTTCGAGGGCGAGCCCCAGCCCGACCGCTGGCCGCTCACGGGCGAACTGGCGGAGCTGGCGGAGCGCTGGCGGATCGAGCCGGAGCGCGACCTCACGTGTCGCGGAAGAGGTTGGGTTGTCGCACAGGAGTCACGATGTATGCGCTAGAGTAGGCGCATATGTATACGCTTTTGTGCACAGAAGGAGCCCCATATGGCTGCAACCGCAACTATTCGCGTCCGTTCGGACACCCGCGAGCGATTGAAGCGCCTCGGCCGTGACCGCGGACTCAACACCCCGGATCTCCTCGACTCGTTGGTGCGTAGCGCCGAGGACGATCAGTTGCTTGTCGCGCACGAGGCGGCAATGGATCGGCTGATGGCCGACCCCCAGCAGGCCGCTTCGTACCGTTCAGAGCTGAGCGCCTGGGATGGCACACTGCAAGACGGGTTGAAGGACCTATAGATGAGCGCAGTCCCACCGAGCCGCCAGGGCGATGTTTGGGAGGCGCGCTTGGAGCCGGTGGTAGGCCACGAGCAGGGCGGGACGCGGCCCGTGTTGGTTGTCAGCGTCGACCAGATTTCCTCCGGCCGAGGCGAAATGTGCATCGTCGTGCCATTCACTCGCACCGATCGCGACACCCCGCTCCATGTGCGCGTCGACCCACCCGAGGGCGGCCTGACCGCGGTTAGCTTCGCACTCACCGAGAACGTACGCTCGATCTCTCGTGAGCGTCTCGCCAAGCGATTCGGCAGCGTGCGGGACGCCACCCTCGAACAGGTGCTGGACCGCATACACCTGCTTACCCGGAAGCCCAAGTAAGCTGCGGAGCGGTCACCGAGGGGGCCCTTTAAACCCCGTCGAACCGCGGCGCGCGTTTGCCCAGGAACGCGGCGATTCCCTCGCGCGCATCGGCGGACGCGAAAACGGTGGCGAAACCGGCCTTCTCCGCGACGATCCCCTCGTCGAGGTCGCCGGCGGCCGAGACGCGCTTGATCTGCTCTAGCGCGAGCGGCGCCTGGCCGGCGAGACGGCGCGCCCACGACAGCGCGGTGTCGAGCAGTTCGTGGTCGTCCACGACCGCGCTGGCCAAGCCGTACTCGTAGGCCTCATCGGCGAGCATCGGATCGCCGATGAGGTTCATCTCAAGGGCCTTGCTCTGGCCCACGAGGCGCGGCAGACGTTGGGTGCCGCCGAAGCCCGGGATGATCCCGAGCTTGATCTCGGGCTGACCGAACACGGCCGAGCGCGCGACGATCCGCAGGTCACACGCCATCGCCAGCTCGCAGCCGCCGCCGAAGGCGAGGCCGTTGACCGCGGCGATCGTGGCCACGCCCTCACTGCCCAGCTCGCGGAACAGCGCGTGGGCGTCGTCGACCAGCTTGCGCCCGCCCGCCTCGTCCAGCTGCGTAAACGCCTTGATGTCGGCGCCCGCGGAATAGAGGAAGGGGTTGGAGGAGGCGATCACCAGCGCGCGGATCGGCGGGCTGGCAGCCTTCACGTGCGCCCACACCTTGGCGAGGTCCTCGATCACCGCCGGAGCGATCGCGTTCATCTGACCGTTGGCCAGCCACGCGATCGCCACGATCACGCCGCCGTCGCCCACCGCCGCATCGGCGCCCGAGCTCGTCGCATCACCCGTCGTCGCGCCTGCACCGATCCGCACCGTCTGCAACTTGACCACCTCGGTGGCCGGCGCCGAGCCGCCGGCATCAGGCTGCGGGTAGGGGTAGAAGCCCTGCCCCGACTTCTGGCCGAGGCGGCCCTGCGCGACCAGACGGCGCAGGATCGTGGGCGGGGCGAAGCGCTCGCCGTGGCGCTCCCGGGCGGCCTCCAAGCGCTCGAAGATCGTGTCGAGACCCTCGACGTCGGCGCGCATGAACGGCGGCATCAGCCCCCGTCGTGGGTCGAGGCCGGCGCCCGCCATCAGGCCGAAGTCGATGTCGCGGTGTCCCGCGACGCCCTCCTCGAGCACCAGACAGGCCTCGACGAACGTCTTCAGCGTCAGCAGTTCCACCAACTGCGCCACGTCAGGCTCGCCATCGCCCTCCAGGTTGGACTCCCCCTGCGGGTTGTAGAAGCCGTCGCCGCCGGTCTTCGCGCCGAGCTTGCCTTGGGAGACGAGCTTCTGCATCCCCTTCGGCACGTAGAAGCGCTCGTCGCCGTAGGACTCGGCGAGGTGTTCGGCGACGTGCAGAACCGTGTCGAGCCCGAGCAGGTTGACGAGGAAGTAAGGGCCCATCGGCATCACGTTCGCCGCGCCGACGCCCTCGTCGATCAGCTTGATCGAGAGACCCTGCTCCTCCTGAGCGCGCCAGATCTCCGAGCTGCCGGCGTTCAAGATGCGGTTGACGACGAAGCCCGGCACCTCGGCGCACACGATCGGCTGCTTGCGGATCGCCTGCGCGAACGTGACCGCCGCGGTGACGGTCTCCTGCGAGGTCTCGTCCCCTTCGATCACCTCGATCAACGGCAGCACGGAGGCGGGGTAGAAGTAGTGGAAGCCGACGACCTTGTCGGGCCGCAGCGTCGCTTCGCCGACCTCGGTGATCGACAGCGAGGAGGTGTTGGAGGCGAGGATCGCGTGCCCCGGAGTGGCCGCGTCGAGCTCGGCGAACACGGCCTGCTTGATCTCCATCCGCTCGGGGACGGCCTCGATCGCGAAGTCCACGTCGCCGAAGCTCGCGTAGGAGGTGGTGCCCTCGATGCGCCCGACGATCTCCGCGATCTGGGCATCGCCCTGCTCGACGGTGAGCTTGCCGCGCTCCACGAGTTTGCCGACCTGCCCCGCGGTCACGTTCTGAGCCTCGTCGAGGCCTGCACGCACCAGCTCCTCGGAGATGTCCTTGAGCACGACCGGGAAGCCGGCGGCGGCGATCGTCTGCGCGATCTGCCCCCCCATCGTCCCCGCGCCTACAACCGCTGCCTTGAACACGAACATGCCGCCTCCTGGTCTCCCGCTCGGGATCAGTCGCTTTCTCGTCTTGTCGAGGCGGGAGCCTAGCGGGCGCACGCCCAGCGCACCGACCGGCCCACCGGCGGGCGCCGGTGCATTGGCCGACCCAGCGGCAGGCCCCAGCGCATCGACCCGCCCACTCCCGGGTTTCACATGCTGGGGGACGGGCAGATACGGGGGCGGATCTATACGAAAGGGTGTGCACGATGAGCAAAGACAGAACGCGCTCGGCGCTCGGGGCGATCATCGCGGGACTGGCGCTGCTGGCGTTGCCGCCTGCCGCCTCGGCGTTGGCTCTCCCCGGTGTCGCCACCGGAGCCGCGACCGACGTGAGCTACGGCTCGGCCACGCTCACGGGGGCAGTCGACCCGCACGGCAGCAACACCTCCTACTACTTCCAATACGGGCCCACCAGGGCCTTCGGCGCGCAGACCGCACTCGCCGACGCCGGCGCGGGGACCGCCACCGTGAAAGTCGCCGTGCCGGTCAGCGGGCTGCAACCGATCACCACCTACTACTACCGCCTGATCGCGGTCAACTCCGCGGGCGCGGCAACCGGTCGCGACGCGGCCTTCAAAACCGCGAAGGTGCCGCTCTCACTGGCGATTACGGCCGGGCCCAACCCGACGATCTTCGGGGGCACGCTCGTGATCCAGGGCACCCTCTCGGGGACCGGCAACGGCAACGTCCCGGTGACGCTGCAGAGCAACCCCTTCCCGTACACGCAGGGCTTCGTGAACACCGGCAACCCCGAGCTGACGAGCGCCACCGGCGGCTTCTCGTTCCCGTTCGTGGGCCTCACCGAGGCGACGCAGTTCCGCGTGGTCACGACCACCACCAAACCGGCCGTCGTCAGCCCGGTCGCGATCGAGGGCGTCGCGGTGAAGGTCGAAGCCCATGTGGCCGCCACGCGCCGGCGCCACCATGCCCGCATCTACGGCACTGTGACCCCGGCGATCGACGGCATGGAAGTCGGCATCATGCACGTGGTCGGCGGGCACGAAGTGCTGGTCGCGGGCACCGTGCTGCTGCACCACAACGCGACCAGCTCGCGCTTCAGCCGCGTAATCCGCGTCAAGCGGCACGGGCTGTACCGGGTGTTCGTGAAGGTGACCAACGGGGCGCAGAGCTCCAACTACAGCCAGCCGCTGTTCATCCGCTGATTTATGGAGACAGCGGCGCATGCGCCGCTGTCCGCGGCGGGCGCATGCGCCCGCCCGCGGGGCGCGCATGCGCGCCCCGAACAACAATGAGGAGTCCTAAGCGGCGACCGTCTCGGCGGCCTCGATCCGCCGCGGCAGCAGCGTCTCGCGCGCGATCACCAGGCGCTGGATCTGCGAGGTGCCCTCGTAGAGCTGCATGATCTTCGCGTCGCGGAATAGCTTCTCGACCGGGTAGTCCTTGATGAAGCCGTAGCCGCCGTAGATCTGCACAGCGTCGGTGGCGACTTTCATCGCGGTGTCGGCGGCGAAGCGCTTCGCGTGTGAGGAGACGAGCGTGTTGCGTTCGCCGTTGTCGAGCATGAATGCCGACTTCCACGTCAACAGGCGCGCCGCCTCGACGTCGGTGGCCATGTCCGCGATCATGAACTGCACGCCCTGGTGCATCGCGATCGGCACGCCGAACTGGATGCGTTCCTTGGAGTACTCGGTGGCGAACTCGAACGCCGCGCGCGCGATCCCCGTGGCCATCGCAGCCACGCCGGGACGGGTGCGGTCGAGCGTCATCATCGCGAGCTTGAAGCCCTTGTTTTCCTCGCCGAGGAGGTTCTCGGCGGGGACCTCGACGTCGTTGAAGGAGATCGTCGCGGTGTTGGAGGCGCGCTGGCCGAGCTTGTCCTCCTTCTTGTCGACGACGACGCCCCAGTCGCGCTCGACGACGAACGCCGAGATGCCGCGATGGCCGGCCTCCTTGTCGGTCTTCGCGTACACCGTGTAGTAGTCCGCGTAGCCGCCGTTGGTGATGAAGCACTTCGAGCCGTTGAGCACGTACTTGTCGCCCTGTTTGATGGCGCTCGTGCGCATCCCCGACACGTCGCTGCCGGCGTCGGGCTCGGTCAGGCAGAACGACACCAGCTTCAGCTCCTCGGTGACCGCGCCGAGGTACTTTTTCTTGACCTCCTCCGAGCCTCCCAGCACGATCGGCGCGGTCGCCAGGCCGTTGCAGCCGAGCGTCGTCTGGATACCCGAGCAGCCCCACGAGAGTTCCTCCTCGATCAGGCAGCCGTCGAGGTAGCCGAGGCCGGGGCCGCCGTACTCATCGGGGATGTGGGTGTTCATCAACCCCACCTCCCACGCCTTCTGCAGGATCTCCTGCGGCCAGGTGCCCTCCTTGTCGTACTCCCAGGCGACGGGGCGGATCTCTTTCTCGGCGAAGTCGTGCGCCAGCTCGCGCAGGTTCTTCTGCTCGTCGGTGAGCGTGAAATCAACCATGTTCTCTGTGGCTCCTCGGGCTGGCGCGGGGCGGTCTCCCGGGTGGGCGCCGTTCGCCGCGCAAAGTAGATTGACTGGTCAGTCAACGCTGACATGGGGGAGGGTAGCGGAGCGCGCGCCGTTGCGCCACAATCCATCGATGCAAGCGCTCTTCCCCGACGTGCTGGTCGGCGCGATCGCACTGTTCGTGGTGGTCGGCGTGCTGTCGATGCTCACCCGCCGCAGCCTCCACGATCAGATCGGCCAGGACGGCGCATTCACCGGGGGTGGAGCCGATCCCGCCTGCCGTCGGCGTCGTTCTCGGCCGCGGACACGGCGCACCCGTACGACAACATCGAGCGCGAGGCCGAAATCCGCCAACTGCTAACGGCCCGCAGCGAACGGCTCGTGCGCCGCGGCGAGGCGCCGCTCGACATCGACGCGGAGCTGGCGCGCATCGAAGGGGGCGGACAGGGATCCGAGCGCCGGCTCGCACGACCCGGCGCTCGCCGAGGAGGTGCGCCAGTTGGTTCGCGCCCGCAACGAGCGCCGCGCGCGCCAGGGCCTCGACACGCTCGACGTCGAGGCTGAGGTGCAGCGCACGCTCGCCGAGCTGAGCCCCTGAGGGTCTGCAACGCAAACTGCACACCCGGTGCAGCGGCGCATCCGGCACGACCCGCGCGTAGCATCCCCTCGATGCGTTTGCTGACGCTCGGCGCGCTCGCGCGTGGCCTGCTGCTGTGCGGGCTCACGCTCGCATCGGTCGCCCTCCCCGCCTCGGCGCAGGCCCGGGGGCCGACCGTGTATGGCGCACTGCAGAGTCTGCAGCGAAGCGGGGCATTGAGCGCCGAAACGTACAGCGAAGACGCCTCCACTTACACCGGAGCGCTCGTCGCCGCGAAGAAGCTGAGCGGCACGCGCCGCGCCGAACTGGAAAGCGTGATCGCCAACGTGCAGCAGATCGCCGCCGCGCGCGAGCTGATCCCCTCGCGGCTGCCCGCCGTGATGCTGACGCTCGAAAGCAACGTCCAGTGGTGGAGCCACGAACCGCTGCCGGCGGCCGACCAGCACGTGAGCGTGCCGGGCAGCCACCTGGTGTGGGAGTACTACCCCGGGCAGGGCATCGAGATCCAGTGGCTGGCCACCTTCGGCGAGGCCAACGGCTACTACGACGACGGGCACGAGAACGCGCAGCTGCGCGAAGTGCTCGAAGAAGCGATCCCGCTCGCCACGCAGCGCGCGGGCGGCATCGCGTGGGAGTACTTCTTCCACTTCGACGGCGGCGCGCCCCCGTGGACCAGCGGCCTCTCGCAGGGCACGGCGCTGCAGGCGCTCTCCCGCGGGTACGTGCGCCTGAAAGAACCGGCGTTCCTGACCGCCGCCAAACAGGCGCTCGGCATCTTCCAGACGCCGCCGCCGGCGGGCGTGCGCGTGGCGCAACCGGCCGGAACGCTCTACGCGGAGTACACCTATGCCCCCACCGACCGCATCCTCAACGGCTTCATCCAAGCGCTCAACGGGCTCTACGAATACGCCAAGCTCACCGGCGACCCGCTCGGCCTGAAGCTGTTCGAAACGGGCGACGCCGAGGCGCGCGCGATTACGCCGTCGTATGACACCGGCGCCTGGTCGAAGTATGACCAGTACACCGAATCCAACCTCAACTACCACGAGCTGCTCACCGAATTCCTGCAGAGCCTCTGCCAGCGCACCTCCGTAGGCGAGCCGACCTCTCCACCTGCCACGCCCCCACCGACCTCCACCACACCGCCTCCCACCACACCGCCTCCCACCACGCCACCTGCTTCCACGCCCACGGGGGGCGCCACCGCCTCGGCAGCGACCGCCGACGGCAGGTCCTCCCGAGAGGCCACAGCGTCAGCTACGACGACCAACCCGCCGCCAACGCCGATCGCCGGCGATCAGATCTACTGCACCACCGCCCAGCGCTTCACCGCCGACCTGCACACGCCGCCGGCAATCGCACTGCTGACGCGCAAGCTGCCCGAAGGCGTGCGCGGGGGCGTGCAGGTCTCGCTCTCGAAGGTCGCCACCGTCAGCCTCACGGTTCGCCTCGGCGGGCGCGTGGTATGGATCAACAGCGCGCTCGTCGAAGGCGGCCGGCCGCGGCTGCTGTGGGTCACGCCCAGGAAGCCGGGCACCTACTCGGTGAGCATCACCGCGGTGGACCTCGCCGGCAACACCGCCACCGCGAGCGGCACGATCGCGCTGGGCGACCCCCGCGCACGCCAAAGCCCCCACGCGCCCCATGGCGGCCGCCCGAGCCAGGCGCCTCTGACCGCCGAGAGCTCTCGGCCGCCGCTGAAGCCCTCCGTACAATCGGTGTGTGCCCAGCGAAGCGCGCATCCACGGCGGCGCGGGAGACCCTGACCCCGCCCACCAGAGCCGCCCCGCGGGCTCGGGTCTGGCGCACGCCTGGGGAGCCCTCGATCGCGACCGGCGCTTGGCGGCGATCGCGGCGATCGCGCTGTTCGTGACGATGTTCCTGCCGTGGTACCAGCAGAACGCGGTCGTCACCGCCGCGAAGAACCAGCCGCTCATCAGCCGCAACCTGAACGCCTTCGGGGTCTTCTCGTTCGTCGAGGCCGCCGTGTTGCTGGTGGCGGTCGCGGTGCTGGTGCTGCTGTACATGCGCGCGGACGGACGTCGCTTCCAGCTGCCGGGGGGCGACGGCGCGGTCGTGCTCGCCGCCGGCCTGTGGAGCGCGCTGCTGCTGATCCTGCGGCTGTTCGACAAGCCCGGGATCACCCAGCACGGCGTCGCCGCCAACGTCGGCATCCAGTGGGGGATCTTCTTCGCGCTCGCCGCCGCCGGCCTGCTCGCCTACGCGGGCTCAAGGATGCGCGCCGGGCAGCGGCCCGAGCCGCCGCTGCTGCGCCGCTGGCCGATCGACGATCGCTCCATCGACGATCGGCAACCGCGCTCGCCCAATCCCGATCCGCCGCGTGGCGAGGAGCGGGACCCCGACCCCCCGGAGCAACAACCGGCGCGCGCCCGATACCCACCCCGCCCGCCCGAGCAGGAGCCGACGGTTATTGTGCCTCGCAGGACACCGGCCCCCGCGAAGCCGCGCAGCCGCGGGTGGACGGGGGTGGGCGGGTCCGCCCCGGGGAGGAGCAGCTCTCCTTCGAGGACCACACCGACCTACCATTGCAATGACCGTGCGCGCACCCCACGCACCCACAAACATGCACCCACTACACGAAAACTTGGCGGGAATCGGACAGAACTATGTCTGAAAACCGCCAGCTTGCCCTCCGTCCTCCCCCCCAACCCCCACCTCGGCCGCCGAGGTGGCGGAGGGCCTGACCGCGGTGGGGTACCTGCCGGCCGAGTCGACGGCGCTGGTGGCCTACCTGGCGACGCGGCTGGGCAAGCCGGTGCTCGTCGAGGGCCCCGCGGGCGTCGGCAAGACCGAGTTGGCGAAGGCGCTCGCGCACTACCTGGGCCGCGAACTCGTGCGGCTGCAGTGCTACGAGGGCCTCGACGAGGCGAAGGCGCTGTATGAGTGGAACTACCGCAAGCAGCTGCTGCGCATCCAGGCCCGCGGTGGCGACGCCGGCTGGAGCGAGGTGCAGGAGGACATCTTCGGCGAGGAGTTCCTGCTGGCACGGCCGCTGATGACCGCGATCGCCTCCGAGCAGCCGGTCGTGCTGCTGATCGACGAGATCGACAAGACCGACCAGGAGTTCGAGGCGATGCTGCTGGAGGTGCTCTCCGACTTTCAGATCTCGATCCCCGAGCTCGGGCCGCGTGGAGTCGCGCACGCATCCGGTGGTGCTGCTCACCTCGAACAACTCGCGCGAGCTGACCGAGGCACTCAAGCGCCGCTGCCTCTACCTGTGGCTGGACTACCCCTGCCTCGAGCACGAGCTGGCGATCGTGCGCCTGCACACCCCGGAGCTCTCCGAGACAATCGCCCGCCGGCTGGTCGAGGTGGTGGGGATGGTGCGCGAGCTCGACCTCAAGAAGCCGCCGTCGATCGCCGAGTCGATCGACTGGGCACGGGCGCTGCTGCTGCTCGGCGCACACGACATCGACTCCGCCACCTTCATGGAGACGATTTCGGTGATCGTCAAGCACCGCACCGACATGGACGTGGTCGCCGAGCGGG
This sequence comes from uncultured Solirubrobacterales bacterium, assembly GCA_963772075.1. Lineage (GTDB taxonomy): Bacteria > Actinomycetota > Thermoleophilia > Solirubrobacterales > Solirubrobacteraceae > Palsa-744. Next base: position 271,691 of record CAVYWG010000011.1, read on the forward strand.
TCGGCCTGAAGCTGGGACGGGACGAGTCCGTCGCCGCGCGGCCTGAGCGAGCCTCCATGGCCCTGTCAGGCCCCCCAAATGCCACCGGCTCCCCCGTCCCCCGAGGGCATCGCGGCGCGCTTGCTGGAGCTGGGCGAGGAGTTGCGTTCCGAGGGCGTGGCGGTCGGCACCTCCGAGCTGCTCGACGCCTTCGCGGTGCTGCGCGAGATCGAGTGGACCGCGCAGCAGGACTTCCGCGAGGCGCTGGCGGCGACGCTCGCCAAGAGCCAGGACGACCGGCGGGTCTTCGAGCTGGTGTTCGAGCGCTTCTTCTTCCGCGCCGTCGAGCTGGCGGCCGTGCGCGAGGGCGTACGCGAGGACTCAGCGCACCAGCTGCGCGACGGCGACGACGGCGAGCTCGACCTCGAAGAGCTCTCGGAGATGCAGCTCGACGCGCTGCGCCGCCAGATCGCGGCCGCCCTGCGCGACGGCGACGACAGCACGATGCGCGACCTCGCGCGGATGGCGATCGCCGCGCTCGCCCGCCGCGACGGCGGCTCGGGCGTGATCGGCGTAGACGTGCAGCGCATCCGCCGCACGCTCGGCCTGCGCGCCGAGCCCCAACCGGAGCTGCCCGAGGAGGACCCTCGCCGCGAGGGCCTACCCCGAACGGCGCTACGCCGCTTCGAGGCGATGCTGCGCCGCGAGCTAGAGCGCGCGCAGGTGCAGCGCACGGGCACCCTCCCGCCGGCACGCCCGCTCGGCGAGCTCGACCGCGCGCTGCCCTCCGGCCCGCTGGCCGACCTCGCCGCGGTGCACCGCGTGGTGGCGCAGCTGCGCCGGCGCCTGGCCACCCAGGGCCACCAGACGCGCGGCCACCGCCACCACGCCCACGTGGACATGCGCCGCACGATGCGCGCCTCGCTGCAGACCGGCGGCGTGCCCGTCGTGCTCAAGTACCGCCCGCGCCGCCCACGCCGCCCGGAGGTGTACGTGCTGTGCGACGTCTCGACCTCCGTGACCTCCGCCTCGGTGTTCTTCCTGTCCGTGCTGCACGCGCTGCACGACTCCTTCCGCAAGATGCGCTCGTTCGTGTTCATCGAGCGGATCTCCGAGGTCACCGACATCTTCGAACGCGAGCGCGACTTCAAAGCGGTTAACGAGCGGATCGCCTCCGACGCGGGGGTCGCCGACATCTCCGGCTACACCGACTACGGGCGCGTGTGGTCGGAGCTGCTGGAGCAGATCGGCGACGACCTCAACCCGCGCGCCACGGTGATCGTGCTCGGCGACGCCCGCACCAACGGCCGCCCGCCCCGTGCAGACGCCTTCGCGACAATCGCCGCGCGGGCGGGGCGCACCTTCTGGCTGAACCCCGAGCCGCGTTTGTACTGGAACTACGGCGACTCGGTGATCGCCGCCTACGAGCAGTACTGCACCGCGTTCGAGTGCTGGACCACCGCGCAGCTGGAGGATTTCGTGCGGGCGCTGACGCGGCCGGAGCTGGCGACGGGGAGTCGGTAGGTGTCGAGCGCCTGGGGGTCGTTGCGCAATCTGCTCGCGAGACGCAAATGGATCGTCTGGGTTGCACTGGTGATCCTGGTACTCGTCATCGTGCAGATCGGTGTCTCGCTGCTGCCCCATCACGTCATCGACACGCTGCGGCAGTTCGAAGAAAAGCCCAACGGCGTGCAGGAAGGGCCCGGCGCAACGGGCAATCGATAACGGCACGCAGACCTACCACACGTGCGTCCCAAAAGGCAATCTCCTGCCTCGCCACGATCGGCTGTACGGCTGTGGGTGCGCAGGGTGTGCTGGTGAACACAGGCGCTCCGGCTTCTCCAGTGGTAACACAGAGCTACACCATGGGTGTCTGGCGATAGGGGCATCGGCGACGGATAGTGCTGAGGAATCCAACAACTCCCAAAGGGGGGAATTCCGATGATGCGGAAGATATGGAGTATCGCTGTCGTCGCAGCTATCGCAATAGCAGGCTGTGGATCGGGGAGTCACGCCTCCGAATGGTCTCACGCAGATGCACAGGCAGTCGAAAGCAGGATCCTCTCGGACGGCCATGTGAGTAGTACGTTGGCCGCGTGCATGACAAAGTACGCCGAGCCGCGCATATCGCCCAAGGAAGCAAAAACGGAAGAAAGCTCGAAGGACTCAAAGGTTGGCAAGGGAGCGGCTCAGACCTGCATCAAGCAGGCCGAGGCCATCCCGTCGGGCCACACGGGCGAATGGAGCACGGCCAATACGCAGGAACTCGAAAACCTGCTGCAGGCGAGCTTTGTCACCGACACGAGCTGCTACGTCAAATACGTCGAGAACCGCATCCCGCCCGTCGGCACCGAAGCACTCAAGCCCCTGGCCGAAAAAGCAGGCAAGGAAGCCAGATCCGCCTGCGCGGCCGGCGAAGAACAGGAAAAAGAAAAGAGCCTGGACGAAGAACACGAACTGGAGCACCCCAGTGCGAGCACGGGCGCCCAAGAACAGCAGGAAGAAAGCTCAAACGAAGAAGGATGACACGAGGTTGGTTGTCAGCGGCGGCTCGAATGAAGTGATCGCGGGAGGCTTGGGCCGAGCTTCCCGCGACACGGCCTCACCGGTCGCCGACCCACCGAGACCCACCACGGCAACCGGCGTCAAGCTGCTCGTGGCCGCTAGGTCGCTCTGCGCGAGGGGCGCCTCGTAAATGCCACTAGGCTGGTCGCCGACGGCCGTGCAGCCGGGACGGCACGCACGACACTCCACCAGTCCCAGGGGAGGAAGCGGCACTCTCCCTCCAGCTTGTCCCGTTCCACGTCTCCACCAGCGCGTACTGTCGGTGGCGTCCGACCCCGCTTGGCCCGGCCTGTCTCGGCCAGACGTCTCAGAGCGCCAGCCGGTACGCTGGCTGCTCAGGTAACAGACGCCTACACCTTGGGTGGGCCACCTCGGGTGCTTCGCAGACGGATGCTTGTCGGACAATCCAACTCTCTAAGGGGGACACTGCGATGCATACGACACCCAGGCAGGCATACTCATCCGGCGACCAGCCACGACGGCCGCCGCCACTTCAACGGGGCTGGCGACGCGTTTGGTCGAGGGCTACATCGAAACACATTCACGGCTGGGCCACCTCAAGAGCGCTGCGCCTGGGTGCAGTCGCCACCGCGGTTGCCGTGCTCGTTGCGATTGCGGCCACGAGCGCGTTCGGCTCTGGCGGCGCCCCAATCGTGGGGAAAAGTGACAGCTTCGGGTACCGGTCAAGGCAGATCTCGGCCGCGTCGGCGTTCGTGCTCCCGCCCGCCACACAATGCGTCAAAGGGCGTCAGCTGACGGTCCGCGTTCACAAGCTGCCTGGCGTTAGGTTCGTCAGTGCCGTCGTGAAGATCGATGGCAAGCCTGCGATCAGCGTCAAGCGGGCACATATCACCGCCAGCTTTACGCTGCAGGACCTTCCGACGGGCTCGTTCGTACTTTCGATCACAGCCAAGGCTGGCGATGGGCGCAAGGTGACTGAGACGCGCACGTATCACGGGTGCACCACGAAAGTCGTGCCCCCTCCACCGCCTCCGCCTCCGCCTCCGCCCCCTCCACCGCCTCCGCCTCCGCCTCCCCCGCCGCCCGGTGCCCAACCGGGCAGCTACAGCGGCTCCTACCTGACGTTCGATGTCTCGCCCGACGGCAACCACATCCAGGATGTCTCAAAGACCTACGTGACGCTCTCCTGCAGCTCGGGAGCGACACTGACGGGGGAGACAATCGTGATCAATGAAATTCCGATCACCTCCTCGACGTCGTTCACGGCCACCGAAACCGAAACGGGATGGATCTCCGGCCACGCCGTCAAGATCACATCGACGTTCGCCGGCAGCCTGGAAGGCTCAACCGCCACGGGCAGCTACGCGATGGAGATCGATTACGAAGACGGCAGCGGCGTCAAGTGCACAAGCGGGACCGTCGCGTGGACTGCGTCATACGATTCGCAGGGTAACCAGGCCGCGGCGACGCCGGTCGCGGGCAGCTACAGCGGCTCCTACCTGACGTTCGATGTCTCGCCCGACGGCACCCACATCCAGGATGTCTCAAAGACCTACGTGACGCTCTCCTGCAGCTCGGGAGCGACACTGACGGGGCAGACGATCGTGATCAATGAAATCCCGATCACGGGACTCACCACGTTCACGAAGACAGAAACCGAAAAAGGCTGGAGCACGCCCAACGGAGAAGCGATCACGACCAGCGCGACGGTCACGGGCCACTTCCACGGCCTGACGAGCGGCGGCCAGCAGCGTGTCTCTGGCTCCTACGTAGAGGAAGTCGTCTATGCGGGCGGCAACCGCTGCACGTCCAACGCAGTGGCGTGGACTGCGTCATACGATTCGCAGGGTAACCAGGCCGCGGCGACGCCGGTCGCGGGCAGCTACAGCGGCTCCTACCTGACGTTCGATGTCTCGCCCGACGGCACCCACATCCAGGATGTCTCAAAGACCTACGTGACGCTCTCCTGCAGCTCGGGAGCGACACTGACGGGGCAGACGATCGTGATCAATGAAATCCCGATCACGGGACTCACCACGTTCACGAAGACAGAAACCGAAAAAGGCTGGAGCACGCCCAACGGAGAAGCGATCACGACCAGCGCGACGGTCACGGGCCACTTCCACGGCCTGACGAGCGGCGGCCAGCAGCGTGTCTCTGGCTCCTACGTAGAGGAAGTCGTCTATGCGGGCGGCAACCGCTGCACGTCCAACGCAGTGGCGTGGACTGCGTCATACGATTCGCAGGGTAACCAGGCCGCGGCGACGCCGGTCGCGGGCAGCTACAGCGGCTCCTACCTGACGTTTACGGTCCCGTCCGGCGGGGCCACGGTCGAGAACGTCTCGAAGACCTACGTGACGCTCTCCTGCAGCTCGGGAGCGACGCTGACGGGGCAGACGATCGTGATCGGAGCAATCCCGGTCGTCGGCCTCCTGTCCTTCGAAAAGACACAGACGGAAAGCAGCGTGATCGGCGGCAAGGCCGTGAAGATCACGTCGACGTTCTCGGGCCACTTCCACGGCCTGGATACAAGCAACCAACAGCGTGCATCCGGCTCCTACAGTCAGGAAGTTCAGTACGAAGACGGCAGTAACGTGAAATGCTCGTCAGGCGCGGTCGCCTGGACTGCATTATCTTAGGCCGAAGCACCTGGGTCTGAGAACATCGGCTGCGGCGCTCGGGGAATGCCCGAGCGCCGCGCCGCGCCGCCCCCGAGCAGATCCGCGGAGAGGCGGTCGGCGCGAGCGCCGACATCTACGCGCTCGCCGGTGTGCTGCACCACTGCCTGACCGGCGAGGTCCCCTACCCGCGTGAGAACGACGCGGCCAAGCTGTGGGCGCACGTCAACGCCGGTCGGCGCCGACGGTCATCTCGGAGTGAGCTCTCGGCGCAGGTCGCGCTCTGAGATCACGCCGAACCGCAGCACGCACTCGGCGAGCCTGGCCCGCTTCTCGTTCTGCGGCATCTCGCTCAGCTCGAAGCTCGCGAACAGCCTGCGCAGGTGCATCTTCACCGCGTCGATGCTCAGGAACACCTCCGCGGCGATCTGCTGGTTGGTCGCCGGGGTGGCGAAGCTAGGACCGTCACGATACGGTCGGCAGAGTGCGATCAGAACCCGGCGCTGGGTATCGGTCAGCTCCGCGAGCGCGGGCACCTTACCGGCGGTCACCGTCTCCTGCACGTTGGTCGGGGCCCCGGCCCGGTAAGCGAGGATCGTCTGCCCGATCCGGATGCGGTCTCCGTCGCGCAGCCGCTGGCGACCGCTGACACGCTCGCCGTTGACGTAGGTTCCATTTTTCGATAGCCCGTCGTCAACGATCGTCCATTCGCCGCCCAGGCCCTGGAGCTCGGCGTGCAGACCGGAAACCTCCGAGTCCCACGCGATCGGCAGGTCCATCTCCGGCCGGCGCCCAACGGTCCGCGTCTGCCCGCCACGACCGGTCGCGAACAGGCCGAGTCGCCCCTCCTCATCCCTGAACGCGAGAAACGGCTTGCCGACCCGTTCGATCCCAAGCAGCTCCTGGAGCTCACTCGGTGAGAGCGAGTGCCGAGCAAGGGGATCGCCGTGCTTGTCAAGGTGAGTAAGCATCGAATCTCAAGGTAGAGCCGGTCTCGATAGGCATCCAGCCTACTCGCCAAAGCTGGCAACAGCTTCTGGGCAGCACCGACCGAGGATCGGCACACGCCCGCTTGCTCCGGACGTCCGGGGCAAATCGCGCAGTGCAGGGCGTCGGACTGTACTGCTTAATGGCAAATGCGGCAGTCAACGCCACTGTCGGGCGTCCCTGCGTCGGCGTTTCAAAGCCGTCAGGCTTCCGGACGCTGGAGCAACGCCACGCGTCCCTGACACAAAAGCCCAAATCCGTTAGAGAGGCGACGCGACCGTAACGCGAGCGTCAGGGTCATCTCCGCACCCGCGCACCCCGCGCTAGGCTTTGCAGGAACAGACAACACCAGGGGGGCTGGCGGGCAGGCCGGCTGAGATGGCGCCAACGAAGACCCGGCGCCGACCCTTCGAACCTGTGGGGTAATGCCCGCGGAGGGAGTGGCGTGAGTGTCGATAGGGATCAGAGCCGAACCGCAGCCGCTTGAAAGGGCCGGGCTGCCGGATGCTGTTGCGGTCAGCGGCGCCAGCCGGGTCTATCCGGCGCGCGAGGGGGGCCACGATCCCGGGGCATCCGTGCCTGCGCTAGCAGACGTCTCGCTGCGCGCCGGGGCCGGAGAGCTGGTCGCGGTGGTGGGCCCCAGCGGCTGCGGCAAGACCACGCTGCTGGAGCTGATCTGCGGTTTGCAGCAGCCGGACACCGGCAGCGTGCGCAGCGAGCCCGCCGTGCTGATGCCCCAGCACGACCTGCTGCTGCCGTGGCTGAGCGCGGTGGACAACGCGGCGCTGGCGCTGCGGATCGCGCACCGGCCGCGTGCGCAGGCTCGTGCCCGCGCACAGGAGTTGTTCGCCGAGCTCGGCCTGGCGGGCTTCGAGGCGGCACGTCCCCACGAGCTCTCCGGCGGGATGCGCCAGCGCGTGGCGTTCGTGCGCACGCTGCTCTCCGGCAAGCCCATCCTGTGCCTCGACGAGCCGTTCGGCGCGCTCGACGCGATCACGCGGGCAGAGATGCAGGGGTGGCTAGCGCGGGCGCTGCAACGCGACCGATCGAAGATCGGCCAGCGCACCGTCGTGTTCGTGACGCACGACGTCGAGGAGGCGGTGCTGCTCGCCGATCGCGTCGTGGTGCTCTCCCCCGCCCCGGCCGCACCGTCGCGGAGCTCGAGATCGGGTTGCCGCGTCCCCGGGCGCGCACCGACGCGGCGGTGACCGAGCTGCGCGAGCAGGCGCTGATCGCGCTGGGGCTGGGGGCTCAATGAGGCGCCGCGCTGCCCACCTCCTTCCCCCCCTCCTGCTTGCGGCAGCAGTGCTCGGCGCGTGGGAGCTGTATGTGGATCTCGGCGGCGTCGACCCCGCGGTGCTGCCAGCCCCCCACGAAATCGCGGCGGCGCTGTGGGGCAACGCCGGGCTGTTGTGGCAGAACTTCAAGATCACCGCCGAGGAGGTCGTGCTCGGCCTCGGCGTGGCGCTGCTCGCCGGCTTCGCGCTGGCGGTGGGAATCCACTTCTCCAAGTGGTTGCGCCGCGCCGTCTACCCGCACGCGGTCGGCTCGCAGGCGGTGCCGATCGCGGTGATCGCCGTGCCGCTGGTGTTCTGGTGGGGCTTTGGCATCTTCCCGAAGCTGATCGTGATCGCGCTGATCTGCTTCTTCCCCGTGGTCGTCACCACGGTGGACGGCCTCGCCTCGGTCGACCCCGACCAGCTGAAGCTGCTGCGCACGCTCGACGCCTCGCGCTGGCAGGCGTTCCGCTTCGCCGAGCTGCCGGCCGCGCTGCCGGCGGCGCTCAGCGGCGCACGGATCGCGCTCGCGGTGGGGGTGATCGGTGCGTTCATCGCCGAGACCTCGACTGCCACCACCGGTCCCTACTCGGGCCTCGGGCGCGAGATTATGAGCGACATCAACAACCTGCAGACCCCGCGCGTGTACGCCGCTACGGCCGTGCTGTTCGTGTTCGCGATCGCCTGCTTTCACACGCTGACGTTCGCAGAGCGTCGGCTTGCCCCCTGGGCCACCCGATCGACCCCCAATCACTTCACAAAATGAAGTGTAGGGGTCCAAAAAGTAAACGCACAACACCCCCACCGACAGGAGAACCACGTTGAGAATGACCGTCCCCCGTCTGCTCGCCGCCGTGCTCACGCTCGGCACACTCGCACTCGCTGCCTGCGGCACCGCGCAGAACGTGACGACCGCACCGGCGAGCGCGAAGCGCTTCACGGTGATGCTCGACTGGTTCCCGAACGCCGACCACGCGCCGTTGTACGCGGCGATCGCGCACGGCGACTTTCGCGCGGTGGGACTCGACGTGCAGCCGGTGATCCCCTCCGAATCGGCCGAACCGCTGAAGCTGCTCGCCGCCGGCCGGGTGGACATGGCGATCTCCTACGAGCCGGAGCTGCTGCTGGCGCGCGACCAGGGGCTGAAAGTGGTGTCGATCGGCGCGCTCGTGCAGCGCCCGTTGACCTCGATCATTGCGCCGGCGAGCGCGCACATCAAAAGCGTCGCCGATCTCGCCGGCAAGAAGGTCGGCACCGCCGGGATTCCCTACCAGGCGGCCGAGCTGACCGCCGCGCTACAGCACGCGGGCGTGAGCCCGTCGAAGGTGCAGGAAGTGAACGTCGGCTTCAACCTGGTGCCGGCGATGCTCTCGCACGAGGTTGGGGCGACGCTCGGCGGCTTCTGGAACTACGAGGCTATCCAGCTGCAGCTCAAGCACAAGCACCCGACCGTGATCCCGATCAACGAAGCCGGGGTGCCAAATTACGACGAACTGGTCGTCGTGGTGCGCAGCGAAGAGGCTCACCACGACGGCGTCGACCTGCGCGCCTTCATGCAGGCCCTGACCCGGGGCGAGCGCGCCGTGCGCGAAAATCCGAAGGCGGCGGCGAAGCTGATCATGGCCGCCAACCCCAGCCTCGAAGAAAAGCTCCAGGTCGAGTCGATCGAACGGACGCTGCCGGCCGCCCTGCCGGCCGCAGGCAAGCCCTACGGCTACCAGAGCCCCGGACAGTGGGCTGCGTTCGGCTCCTGGATGTACGGCAAGGGCCTGCTCAAAACCAACCCCGACACGACGGGCTTTCCGCCGTTCACGAACGAGTTCCTGCCCGGGGAAGGGATCTGAGACGATGAGCATGACCGTGACCGACGCACTGCCCCTCCGCAGCCGCCCCGCGTGGTCGGCCCTCGCCGCGCACCACGAGACGATCAAGGGGATGCACCTGCGCGAGCTGTTCGCCGCAGACCCGGCACGTGGGGAGCGGATGATGGCGCAGGGCGCGGAGCTGTACCTGGACTACTCCAAGAACCGCATCAGCGACGAGACACTGAAGCTACTGGTCGAGCTCGCGGAGCAGTCGGGTGTGGCCGCGCGCATCGAGGCGATGTTCAGGGGCGAGCGGATCAACGTCTCGGAGGACCGCTCCGTACTGCACGTCGCACTACGGATGCCCAAGAGCGCCTCGTTGATCGTCGAGGGCGTCGATGTGGTCAAGCAGGTACACGAAGTGCTGGAGCGGATGGCGGCCTTCGCCACGCGGGTGCGAACGGGCGAGTGGCGGGGCCACACCGGGAAAGCGATCCGCAACGTGGTGAACATCGGCATCGGCGGCTCGGACCTCGGCCCGGTGATGGCGTATGAGGCGCTGCGCCATTACTCCCAGCGCGAGATGACGTTTCGCTTCGTCTCGAATGTCGACGCGACCGACTTCGTCGAGGCGACGCGCGACCTCGAGCCCGAGGAGACACTGTTCGTTGTCAGCTCGAAGACGTTCACGACGGTCGAGACGATGACCAACGCCCGCTCCGCACGGGAGTGGTTGATAGGGGGATTGGGAGGGGGAGGGTTAGGTGGTCGCGACGAAGAGGCGATCGCCAAGCACTTCGTCGCGGTCTCGACCAACGCGGAGCTGGTATCGCAGTTCGGGATCGACACCGAGAACATGTTCGGCTTCTGGGATTGGGTCGGGGGCCGCTACTCGATGGACTCGGCGATCGGGCTCGCCACCATGCTCAGCATCGGCCCCGAGCACTTCACCGAGCTGCTCGCGGGCTTCCACGCGATCGACGAGCACTTCCGCACCGCCCCGTTCGCGCAGAACCTGCCCGTGCTGATGGGCCTGCTGTCCCTGTGGTACGGCAACTTCTTCGGCGCCGAGACGCACGGGGTGATGCCCTACGACCAGTACCTGAAGCGCTTCCCCGCGTACCTGCAACAGCTAACGATGGAGTCAAACGGCAAGCAGGTGACGCTCGCGGGCGCCGAGGCGGACTACCAGACGGGCGCGGTGTACTGGGGCGAGCCGGGCACCAACGGCCAGCACAGCTTCTACCAGCTGCTGCACCAGGGCACAAAGCTCGTCCCAGTCGACCTGATTGGCTTCGCCCAAAGCAACAACCCGCTCGGCGAGCACCACGACCTGCTGATGTCAAACGTCTTCGCCCAGGCCGAGGCGCTCGCGTTCGGCAAGACGGCAGAGCAGGTCCGCGCGGAGGGCACCCCCGAGGCGATCGTCCCCCACCGCACGATGCCTGGCAACCGCCCGACGAACACGATCCTCGCCACGCGCCTGGACCCCCGCACGCTCGGCGCGCTCGTGGCGCTGTACGAGCACAGCGTTTTCACCCAGGGCGCGATCTGGGAGATCGACTCCTTCGACCAGTGGGGCGTGGAGCTCGGCAAGGCGCTCGCCAAGCAGATCGTCCCCGAGCTGCAGAGCGAGGCCGAGCCGAACCTGGACCACGACAGCTCGACCAACGCGTTGATCCGCCGGTACCGAGCGCAGCGGTAGCCGTTGGGTAGTGCGTGATCGTCCGCGCGGGCAACCTCTCCCTCAGGCGCTAGGGCGTGGGGCCTCCATGCCCCACGTCGGTGGTCAGCTGCTGCCGAGGATGAACCGCTCCACCGCATTGGCGAAGCCCTCCTCCTCATTGGAGGTGCTCACCAGCCGCGCCGCGCGCTGCACCTCCGGGGCGGCGTTGCCGACCGCGATCGGCAGGCCCGAGGCGGCGAACATCGCCACGTCGTTGCCGGCGTCCCCGATCGTTGCGATCGCCTCCGTCGAAATGCCGTAGCGGGCCGCGAGAAAGCGCACGACGCTGCCCTTGTTGGCCTCGGGGTGGGTGACGTCGAGGTAGTAGGGCTGCGAGCGCGAGGCGGAGAGGCGCTCGCCGAAGCGCTCGGCGGCCGCGGACGCCGCCTGCGCGACGGCATCGTGGTCGTCGCTCACGCCGACGATCTTGGCGACCCCGTCGTCCAGCCCCTCGAAGCTCGGCACCAGCGTCGGGGCAAACTGCACGGTGTGGCTTTCGTGCTCGACGCGCGGACCGTGCAGGTCGCGCACGTACCACGCCTCGCCGCGGTAGACCCACGCGCTGAGCGAGAAGGACTCCAGCAGCGAGATCGTCTCGCCCACCAACTCGCCGGGGATCGAGCGCTCCTCGATCACCGTCAGGTCGGGCTCGACCATCGCGCCGCCGTTGAACGCCCCCAGCGGCATGCTCAGCGCCAGCGGCTCGACGAACATCGCCAGGCCCCGTGGTGGGCGACTGCTCGTCAGTGCGAACATGATGCCGGCCTCCCCCAACGCCCGCACAGCAGCGATCGCTCGGGGAGTCAGCTCCTTCGCCTTCGTCACCAGCGTGCCGTCGACGTCCGAGAGCACCAGCCTGATCGCGGGTGGGGTCACACCAGCACCGCGATGCCCTTGATCGCGAGATAGGTACCGAGCGCCGCGAGCACCCCCGTGATCAGGACGCGCGCGTTGGTGTGCATCCACGCATCGAGGCGCGCGATCGCCGATTTGGTCTCCTCGGGGCGGAACGACAGCATCGCGAGCGGGACGATCGCCGGTGAGAGCATCAGCACGTTGAAGAGCAGGATCGCGAGCACCTGCTCGTGTTTGGAGACTTCCGCCACGACGATTTCCTTCATCGCCGCGATGTACCGCATGCTCGGGAAGTTCAACACCACGCCGGCGAAGAAGGCGAGCGAGGCCGGCCCCGACAACAGCCGCTCGTTCAGCGGCGGCTTGCTCGGCTCGCCCGGATCGGGGGCCGGCTTGGCGGCGGCCCGCCGCGCTTTGAAGCGATCCGCGCGGCCGGTGCCCTTCAGGAAGGCACCCGCCAGCAGCAGGCAGCCGACGACCAGGTCGAAGATCGGCCGCGAGGAGGAGGAGGACCCGCCGAACGCTTCGGCGTCGCTCGCCACGGTCACGACGCCGATGCCGAGGCCCACGCTCCACGTGAAGCCGCCGGCGAAGTAGGCGCCGAGCATCCGTTTCGGGTGCTCGGAGGCGAGCGTCAACAGCACGACCGCGAGCAGCACGGGGTTCAGCGCGCAGCTCGCGCCGAGCAGGGCGACGTTGACGATCATGGTGATGACCTGCCGCCCCGCATCCAGCGAGAAGTTTCGCGGTTTGCGAGATGAGCGGCCGTCACCCCCGCGGGGTGATTGCGGGCGGCACGGCGGACTCGGCAGCGCAAAGGTGGGCGGGCCACGAGACGGGGGCGAGGGACGGCAGGGCAAGAGCGTCCTCCAAGGCCCTACCCTGTGGTCGATGGCGCGCATCGGTCTGCTCACCGGCGGCGGAGATTGCCCCGGGCTGAACGCCGTGATCCGCGCCGCCGTGCGCAGCGGGCTGGCGCGCGGCGAGCACAGCTTCCTTGGGTTCCGCCACGGCTGGGCGGGGGTGCTGGAGGACGAGGCGATCGAGCTCGACCTGCACAGCACCGTCGGCATCCTCCCGCGCGGCGGCACGATCCTCGGCACCTCGCGCACGAACCCGTTCGCCGAGGATATGGGCGGCCTGGAGGCGATCCGCGCGACGCTCGAGCGCCGCGGAGTCGACGCGCTGATCCCGATCGGCGGCGAGGACACGCTCGGGGTGGCCCTGCTGCTGCACGAAGAGGGCATCCCGATCGTCGGGGTGCCGAAGACGATCGACAACGACCTCGGCGGCACCGACGTCACGTTCGGCTTCAACACCGCTGTGCAGATCGTCACCGACGCGATCGACCGCCTGCACACCACGGCGGAGTCCCACAACCGTGTGATGGTCGTCGAGGTGATGGGCCGCCACGCCGGCTGGATCGCCACGCACGCCGGGATCGCTGGCGGCGCCGACGCGATCCTCGTGCCCGAGCGCCCGTTCGACGTCGAGGAGGTGTGCGCCCACCTACGCCGCCGCCACCAGCGCGGGCGCTCCTTCTCGATCGTCGTCGTCTCCGAGGGCGCCACCCCGCGCGAGGGGACGATGCAGAGGGTGCGGGGCAACGCCGCCGGCACCTTCTCCGCGCCCAGCAACGCCACAGACACCCTTACCCTGCGCAGCGACACCACCGACGCCTTCGGCCACGCGCGCCTCGGCGGGATCGGCGTCACACTCGAGCGCGAGATCGAGCAGCGCACGGGCTACGAGACGCGCGTCACGATCCTCGGCCATGTGCAGCGCGGCGGCACCCCGACCGCGTTCGACCGCGTGCTCGCCACCCGTTTCGGCGTCGCCGCGATGTACGCCGTCGCCAGCGGCCACTTCGGCAAGATGGTCGCCCTGCACGGCGCGCGGATCGCCGAGGTGGACCTCGCGCAGGCGCTGGCGGCCCCGAAGCTGCTCGATCCCGAGCTGTATGCCACAGCGGAGCTGTTCTTCGGGTAGCCAACCATGCGCGCGATGGTGTTCGAGGAGGTGGGCCAACCGTTGCGGGCGGTCGAGCGCCCGACCCCCGTGCCCGCACCCGGCCAGCTGCTGCTGAGGGTGCACGCCTGCGGGGTGTGCCGCACCGACCTGCACCTGCTCGACGGCGAGGTGCCGATCGCCGCACCGCCGCGGATCCTCGGCCACCAGATCGTTGCCACGGTGGGAGTCAGACGGTCGCCGCGTCGGCGTCCCCTGGCTGGGATGGACCTGCGGCGAGTGCGCCTACTGCCGCTCCGGCCGCGAGAACCTGTGTCCGCTAGCGCGCTTCACCGGGCGCGACATCGACGGCGGCATGGCCGAGTACACGCTCGCCGACGAGCGCTTCTGCTTCGAGATCCCGCCCGGCTACCCCGACGCGCAGGCCGCGCCGCTGCTGTGCGCCGGGCTGATCGGCTACCGCGCGCTGCGGATGGCCGGCCGCGCGCGGCGCCTCGGCCTGTACGGCTTCGGCGCCGCCGCCCACATCCTCGCCCAGGTCGCGATCTGGCAGGGCCGGCGCGTGTTCGCCTTCACCCGCCCCGGCGACATCGCCGCCCAGACCTTCGCCCTGGAGCTCGGCGCCGAGTGGGCCGGGGGATCGAACGAGTCGCCGCCCGAGCCGCTCGACGCCGCGATCGTGTTCGCACCCGACGGCGCGCTCGTCCCGCTCGCGCTGCGCGCCCTCGCGCCGGGCGGCACCGTGGTGTGTGGCGGCATCCACATGAGTGACATCCCCTCCTTCCCCTACGCCGACCTGTGGGAGGAGCGCACGATCCGCTCGGTCGCCAACCTCACCCGCCGCGATGCCGAGGAGTTCCTGGCCCTCGCCCCTCACGTCCCGATCAAGACGCAGGTAACCGCCTATCCGCTGGAGGACGCCAACGGCGCCCTCGGGGACCTGCGCGCAGGGCGGTTCACGGGGGCCGCGGCGCTTACGGTGTAGCCATAGCGCAGGGCCGCCATCCCGCAAGGCGCCGTGGCATCGCTGCATCGCCCCCCGTCCCACGATACTCAGAAGTTCCGCCCGCTCGGTCCCGTATGCTAGCTGCGTCTCTCAGGCGGCCTAGAATCGCAAGGTGGGCACCGTTGCGGATGTTGAGGTCCGGCTTAGGAACATCGAGTAGAACTATCGTAGGGCGAGAGTCCAGTCCCGCAGGTATTCAACCCGAGCCCATCCTTGGCATCTCCTCAAGAGAACATCGTCAACTTCAAGCGCCCCCCCGTTGCGGAGGTTGCCCTGGCTGTCCAGTTCGCCGAGCCCGTCACCGACGACACCACAACGCTCAGCAAGTTCTGGCCCACCATCCAGGCCGACTTTCCTGAAGTAACGCTACAGCCACCACTCCCGCCATTGGCCGAGACGTTTGAGGTCCCGAGTCCGCCGAGCATATCCTTCCAGGTGCTTGGCGGCCCTCAGGCTTCGCGATATTGGTTCCTCGGCGCCGGAGAAAACGAGCTGGTCCAGGTTCAGCCCGATCGCTTCGGCTTCAACTGGCGAAAAGGCCCAACCGACGAGACGGCTTATCCGCGGTATCCGTACGTCCGAGATCGATTCGAGTCCGTATTCTCGACCTTTGTCGATAGACGCTGCACCAAACTCGAGAAGACGGCTCGCCCGACTTGGCGTGAGGTTACGTACATCAACCCTGTGGCGTTTGGAAACCCAGGGGAGCCTCGCCCCGATCTCTCCACCGTCTTGCGCCGTCTTGTGCCGTACAAATCGCAACTGCTGCCTAAGCCTGACAACACAATCCTAACCGACCGTTTCCTTCTCGTGCGCGATGGCGCTCCCTTTGGTCGATTTTACCTTACCGCGAACCCGGCGTACACCGACGACAGGTCACTTGGATACAACGTGATTCTCCGGGTGATCGGTCAGCCGCGATCTCCGGATTTGGCCGGGGTGTTGGATGTATTTGACGAGGGGCGCCGCCTCATCGTAAATACTTTTAGAGACACCACAACGCCAGAGAGGCACAAGGAATGGGGGCTCGATGACAACGGCTGAAGCACGTCCGCAGTACCTCTTGGATCGCGTTGTGCGCGTAGATTCCTACGAACCTTCGAGCAGTTCTCTTACTTCAAGAACGGCGGCGCCGGTGGTCACGATGAAGGTTGGTTACGCCGCGGCGTGGTTCCGCGATGCAATCGACAGACTCGAAGATCTGGCTTCGCTGGCACCAGGTTGGGACAGCTATGGCGCGAAGTCCGTCGCTGCGGATATGGCGCTGGCCGCAGTGAAATTTCTGGCTGCTGTGGCCGCAGCCGCACCCAGTGTGCACGAGCCATCGATCGTGCCCTTGTCAGACGGAGGTATTCAGGTGGAGTGGCATCGTGGCGGCATCGATCTGGAGGTTGAGTTTTCCGATGACGAGCCCGGCGTTTCTCGCGTCGACCACACAAACGGCGACACGGCGGAACGTCCATTGAGCGACGCGCTGAGTGAGGTGCTCCGGGTGGCTACTCGACTCAGCGCGACGTGATCGCGGCAGACGCGCCAATCGCAGATGCAACCGAGTTGTATCTGCGTGTCCACGTCGATCAGATTGTTTGGGACGACAACGTAAAACGCCTGCGGCCAAACAAAAATGTGTTCAAGGACCACGAGTTGTCGGTACACCTTGGGGATGTCTTGGAAGACAAAGACCTCCCCCCGTCATCGGTACTTGACGGGAGACCAAGCCATCATCTCGTCGCGCTGACGACCGCCTTCGTCACACAGGAGGAACAAGTGGTCTCGCGCGATCCACAACCTCACGACGAGTCTCACGGCCTCGTCACCGGCACCAAGCCCAAGTCCCGACGCGACCGACTTGCGCTCGCCGCGCGATGGGAGGCCTTGCGCCGCGAGGCTCTGACCCCGGAGCTCCAAGCGGATTTGGACAGGTTCGAATCCGCCGACGGTCGTTAGCCGGTCGATTCGCTCCGCTGCGAGGTTCGGGGCACTGCTCAGACGCTCATCGCGTGCGCCACCGCCAACCCCGCCCACTCCTCGTAGGGGGCGAAGAACTTGCGCACCTCAGCCTCTTCTGCCCGGGCGTGAGGGTTGCCGCCGCTGAGCGCGCGGCCCACCAGCTTCAGCAGACCGACGTCACCCGCCGGCACCTGGTCGTGGCGGCCCTGGCCGTGCAGCGCGAGCATCTCCACCGTCCACGGGCCGATGCCCGGGATCGCGCGCAGCCGCCGCCAGGTGCGCTCGTGATCAGGGGAATGCAGGTCGATCCGCCCCCGCGCTACTTCGCGCGCCACGCGCACCAGCGTGCGCGCCCGCGCGCCGCCGAGGTCGAGCGATTGCAACAACGCCGGCGCCACGCCCGCGAGCGCCGCCGGGGTGGGCACGTCGCGCAGGTCGCCACCGCTCCGCCCCAGCCGCCGCACGATCCGCCGCTCGATCGCCGCGGCGCGCTCGAACTCGATCAGCTGCTCGCAGACCGCCCACGCGAGCGCCTCCCACGGCTCGGGTCGCCGACGCACCCGCAGCCACGGCCGGCGGCGCACCGACTCTCCGATCAAGGGGTCGCGCGCGAAGCGGGTGTGGAACGCGCGCAGGTCCTCGTCCACCCCGAGCGCGAAGCGCATCCGCGCGATCCCATACTCGGCCGCCTCGCCGGTGGGGGCGCTGGCATCGAACACCACGCGGTCGGCGGAGGGCTGCGCGACGCACACCACCACCGGCTGCTCGCCGTGATGCAGCAGCCGTTCGAGCACGCCCCCGCGGTGGCGCAGCACCCCATCCATGCCGCCGTGCGCCGGCAGGCGGAACGGCCACGGAGGCCGCACCTCGACAACGCTAGTTGCGGCCACCGAGCAGGTGCACGTCCACGAGCAGCGAGCGGCTGCCGACGATCTGCACGAGCTCGCCCATGCCGCGCGAGCCGCGCCCACCGCTCGCGGCCCGGCGCCCGCCGCCCCGCACGAGGCCGCGTCGTGCGCCCGCTCGCACAAGCTCGCGGCGCTGTTGACGACGGTGGGCAAGCCCAACCATCGCCGCACCCGCGACGAAGCTGCCGGCGGCCACGGCTACGGCCTGCACGGCTGGCACCACCGCGCGGGCTTCCGCACGCTCAGGCAGCGGCCGCGCCGAAGGCGCCACCACGACGGCGTCCACTTCCTCGGTGTCGCCGCCGCCAGATCGGGGCGCGTCGGGCTGAAGCGAGTCGCTCACGCGCCGAAGTGTACGGAGCGCCTCGGACCCCTACGCCGAGGCCAGCGCCGCGTCAGCGGGAGGCGTCTCCGGAGCCGGGGTATCGAACACCCGCTCGTACATCCGGTAGCGCTTGACCACGCGCCCCCCCATCGCCTCCATGCCGCGGTTCATCGCCGTGTTGGTCTCGAGGATCCAGCCCATCTCGCCGCCCTTCTGAGGGCGCGCTTCGGCGGCGTCGAAGTGCATCTGGTAGAGCTTCGCCGCGATGCCGGTGTGCTGGTATTCGGGCCGCACACCCAGCCAACCCACACGCACCCGGGTCATGATGGAGCCCTTGCGCAGGAAGTGCCACCAGCCAAGCGGCAGCAGGCGCCCTTTCATCTTTTCCAGCGCTTGGTTGAGATCGGGGATGGTGATCGCCATGCCGACGACCTCACCGGTGTCTTCACGCTCGGCGATCATGAACCAGTGCTTGTCGAAGGCAAGCTGCAGCTCCTGGGCGAGCGCGTCGAGATCCTTCTTGGTGTACGGCACGAAGTCCCAGTTCTTCGACCACGCTTCGTTGTAGACCTCGCCGAAGAACTCCATGTCTTTGCGCAGCTGGCGGCGGCGCATCGGGCGCACGCGGATCCCGTGCTCGCTCTGGGCCTTGTCGGCGAGCTCCCAGATGACCGGCAGCACGCGGTCGCGTTCGGTCACCTCCAGTTTCCACATCAGCAGGTCGATCGCCTTGCTCATCCCCGCCTCCTCCAGTAGCTGCTGGTAGTAGGGGGGGTGCCACGGCTGGTGGATCATCGGACGCACGTCGAAGCCCTCGACCAGGATGCCGCACTCGTCGTTCATCGCGAAGTCGGCGGGCCCCACCATCCGCTCGCAGCCGCGCTCCCGCAGCCACGCCTGCGCGGCGTCGAGCAATGCCTGGAGAACCTCCAGGTCCTCCTCGAACTCCAGGAAGCCAAACCAGCCCCACTTCGAGTCGTGCTGGGTGTTGAAGGCGTGGTTGATCTGTGCGGTGATCCTGCCGACCACACGGCCGGCGCGGCGGGCGAGGAAGTATTCGGCTTCGCCGTGACTGAAGAAGGCGTTCAGGCGTCGGTTGAGGAAGATGCGCCGCTCGAGTTTCAGCGGCGGCACCCACAGCGGGTGGTTAGCATGCAGGCGAAAGGGCACCTCGACGAACCGCTTCAGGTCGCCCCCGCCCGCCACCGGGCTGACTTCGACGCTCACAGCCACGGCACCCTACACCCAACGCGCCTGCGACCACATGGCCATCGGCACCAACCCACCACCGACCACCGGCGAGAGCCAACCGCCTCCCCCGACCACCGGCGAGAGCCAGCCCGCCCCCCGCGACGTCTTCGCCAAGGCCCGCCACCACGAGCGTGCTGAGATCCTCGCCGCCGGGCGCGAGGCCGGCATCCTCCCCTATTTCCATGTGCTCACCTCCCCGGCGATGCCGGTGGTGGAGATGGAGGGCGCGCAGCGGATCATGTTGGGCTCCAACAACTATCTCGGCCTCACCGGCGACGAGCGCGTGTTGGCGGGCGCGCAGGATGCGCTGCACCGCTACGGCACCGGCCTCACCGGCAGCCGCCCGCTGAACGGCACGACGCCGCTGCACCTCGAACTGGAGGCGGAGATCGCCGAGTGGATGGGCAGCGAGGACGCACTGGTGTTCACCACCGGGCACCAGGCCAACCTCGGCACACTCGGCACGATCCTCGGCGTCGGCGACACTGTGATCGCGGACTCCGGCGACCACGCCTCGATCCTCGACGGCTGCCTGCTCTCGCGCGCGAAGCTGCGCCCCTTCCGCCACAACCGGCTGGAGAAGCTCGAGAAGATGCTCGGCCGCGCACAAGGCGACGGCGGCGGCGTGCTGGTGGTCGTCGACGGCGTCTTCTCGATGGAGGGCGACATCGCCCCGCTGAGCGACATCGTCGAGCTGTGCGAGCGCCACGGCGCGCGGCTGATGGTGGACGAGGCCCACGGCGCCGGGGTGCTGGGGGCGCGCGGCGCCGGCACCGCCGAGCTGCTCGGCCTGGAGGATCGCGTGGACCTGCGTGTGGGCACTTTCTCAAAGTCACTGGCCTCCTGCGGCGGCTTCGTGGCCGGACCCGCCGACGTGTTGGAGTACCTGCGCTACTACTCGCGCGCCTTCATCTTCACCGCGTCCGCGGTGCCCGCCGCACTCGGCGCCGCGCTCGCCGCGCTACGCGTGCTGCGCTCGCCCGACGGCGAGGCGCTGCTGGCAAGGGTGCTCGAGAACGCGTGGCGCCTGCGCGACGGTTTGGAGCAGCTGGGCTTCGCCGTGGTGGCGCCGCAACCGCTGCCCGAACGGCCCAGCGTGATGGCCGCGCGGGCCTCGGCACCCAACCCGCGGGCCACCGGCGAGGCGCCCCACCCAACGGGCGCCGCACCCGGAGTGCGGCTCGACCCTCAGGGCGCCCCGACGATCGTCACCCCGATCGTGCCGGTGCTCGTCGGCGACGACTGGAAGGCGGCGCTACTGTGGCGCGCGCTGTATGACGAGGGCGTGTTCGTCAACACCGCGCTGCACCCCGCCGTGCCGCCCGGAGGGGCGCTGCTGCGCACAAGTGTGATGGCCACGCACGACGAGGCCGTGATCGATCGCGCACTCGACGCCTTCGCCCGGGTCAAGCGTGCCTTCGAGGCCGAGCACGGTCCACTGCCGGGTGGCGCGCGGGGGACGGGCGAGGGGGCTAGCGGGATCACGCTAGAGCGATCCTCACGAATGCCGTGAGACAAGAAAAAGGTCGCTTTTAGCGCACGATCTGTCTGAAATGTATTGACCGCGGCGCCCCGCTGGCGTAGCTTGATGGAGCGCTTTGCATCAACGCTCGGAACTCGCTCCGTGTCGCCGGTAGAGGGGTGCCGAGGACAGGTGGGATGTCCAGTGAGCGAGCAATGAGCCACGTTGCAGGCGCGCTACTCGTTAAAAATCAAGCAAGTATGTTGTGCGCTGCGGTGGAGCCCCCGCGGCGGCAACGGGGAGTGAGATCCAATGAGCGCGACAGCGACGCTGGCCCCTGCCGGACCTCAATACATGCGTGCCCTGGAGCGCGCCAACAAGGTGCGCCTCGCCCGCGCCGACCTCAAGCGACGAATCGCCACCGGGGAGCGCCCGGCTGCCGACGTGATCCTCCAGTGCCCCTGGGAGGCCGCCAGCATGACGATCGCCGACCTGCTGATGAGCCAGCGCCGGTGGGGTGAGAGCCGCTGCCGCAAGCTGCTCGCGCAGCTGCAGATCTCCGAAACCAAGACCCTCGGCTCGCTCACCGACCGACAAAGACAGACGCTCGCCACGATCTGCCGCGAGCAGGGCGCCCTACCTGCGCTCAGCCGGTGAGCCGGCCTCCTGCGCGGGGCTTTGGACCCCGCCGGCGACGCGGCGCCCGCACCCGCGGCGATGAGGTGTTCTGTCGTGCCCCGGTCAGCCGCGCGCCGGGGGCGCGCGGCTGCGGTAACGGACAGCCCGATGAGAGCTTCAGCTGCCACCACCCGGCGAGCATCCCGATCAGGCCGAGACGGGGCCGAACCTCCCACACGCCGCAGCCGCGTTCGCCGAGGTCGGTCACCCGCAGACGCACGAACTTGTAGCGGCCCGGTTCCAACCGCATCCGCTCCAGCTGATCGCGCGCGCGCAACTCGAGCTCCGCGCGCTCGCGCGCCTGTGCCTGCGCGCAGCGCAGGCACACCACTAGGCGGTCGCGCTCACGCTCCAGCTCGGCCAGGGAGAGCAGCCGCGGACCGGCGTACCCGGCGACCCCGAGCGCGGCGGGGTGAACATGCGGGAAGCCGCGGGCGACGACCCCCGAAAGCTCGCCCTCCAGCCTCGCGACCTGCGCCCGCAGCGACTCGCGTGCGCCACGCTCGCCCAGAGCGTATGCGTGCTCGGGTGCACCGCGCTCGGGTGCAGCCCGCGCCTCCCTCCCCACAGGGGTGAGCGATGTCTCGCGATCGATCGTGATCTGCTCCATTGCGACCACTTGCCCAACTCCTCCTCGACCCTAGCCTTTCGCGAATTCTACCAGCGCCCGGGCTCCAGAAACCCATCCGTAGTGGAATCCGCGACGAACCTCTACCGTGGGCCTTCCAGCATCGCGCGGCACATCCACAGCGCCTCCTCCACGTGCAGTGAGGGCACGCCGGGAACCTGCAGCGTGAATAGCACCACGTCGTCCGCGCCGACGTCGGCAGCGTAGCCGGGAGCGATCGCGCCGAACAGCACCGCCACCGCCCGATGGGCATCGGCGACGACCAGCCTGCCCACCGGCAGGAGGGATGCACTGGCGGATCGGGCCCCCCCCCGAGCAGGCAGGTCGGCGGGCGTATCGACAAGCTGGTTGGTTGGCAAGCGGCTGGACGCACGAGCAGGCAAGCCCCCGAATTGCTCGCCCTCCCGGCTGGCGCGTACGCCAAGCGGACACTCGACCACGGCGGCGTCGAACGCCCACACCGGCACACCGGTGTCCACCAGTGTGATCAGCAGCGCGTCGGCGAGCAGGTGGTTGGAGTGGAAGCCGCCCTGCATCATCCGCGCGAACATCGCCTCCTCGACCGGCGTCCGCACCACGTCGGGATCGAGCCCGATGTGCCGGAAGAACACGCGGTAGGCGGCCGGCACGGGGCGCTGTCGCAGGCCGACCGCGTGAGCCCCGCCCCAGCGGTTGGAAAGCACCGCCAAGCGCCGCTTCACCGCCGGCGGGGAGTCCCGGAGGGTGCGCGCAACGTGCGCGTGGGTGTGGAGCAGGTGCAGCCCCGGAAGCTCATCGGCGACCTCGCGCTCGCACCAGCCCCGCGCGAGCTCGGGCCGCTCGCTGCGATTGTGTCCGGCGGGCGAAGCAGAGGCGGAGGGCTCGGGCTGCTCGCCGCGATCGTGTCCGGCGGGCGAGGCAGAGGCCGAGGGCTCGGGCCGCTCGCTGCGATCGTGTCCGGCGGGCGAGGCAGAGGCGGAGGGCTCGGCCATCACCGCGGCGCCCCGGAGTCGCGATTCCCGGGGATTTGGATCCCGCCCGCCCAGCTCTGGAACCCGCTCGCCCCCATCACCGCGGCGTCCTGTATCCGTGCGCGGCGGCGGCCGCCACCAGCTCGCTGACGCGCTGGCGCAGGACGGCGGGCGAGGGCGTGGTAAGCAGGGCTTTGCTCTGCACGACCCCACCAGGGTAGGCGAAGGTGACTTGGGGACAACTCGCCATCGCATACAGCCCCGGTAGCTCTCCTTCGCTGTCAACGCCGACCGGGAACGTCAGACCGCGGGAGCGCACCAGCGCGCGCAGCGACGCGCGTTCGCCCTTGATCGCCACCGCGGCGAAGCGCACATCCGGAAACTGCCGGACAAGCGTCTGCATCTCGCCGAGCACCCCGTTGCAGGCGCTCGCGTCGACGAACAGCGCCAGCACCACCGGGCCCCGTTCGTAGAGCTGGCAGATGTTGAGGATGCGTGGGCCCCTCACCGTGCAGGCCGCGTGCTTGGCGGGGTCTTCGTCGGGATGCGCGGCGGTGTTTACGGAGCCTTGCAGGTCGCTAGTGGCGAGCGGTGCCGCGAAGGGCGGCACCGGCCGGCCGGGCGCGATCCCCGCCAAGCCGTTGGACGGGGTGACGATCGTGTTGATCGTGATCAGGACCAGGATCACGATCGCCAGCAACCCGATCCAGCGACCCTGCCGCGGTGTGGTGAACAGCCCGCCGTGTCGCTCAGGCGAGCCCGGTCGACGGGCCGACCCGCTGAACCGCGACGATCGCTCAGGCTGGCTCATGGCGCGGGCGCGCACGACGCGCGCGGAATCGTGCCCCGCCCGCCCGGAGGGTGATTCCCCGCCGCGCCAGTTCGCCGGGCTCCGCGAGCAGCAGTGCCGCGGGCAGCGCCACCAGTACGCCGACGAGTGAGACGCTGAGATCGATCAGGGTCACCACCCCGAAGTCGCGGAGCATGTTGATGTCGGAGAGGATCAGTACGCCGAAGCCGACGATCGCCGTTACGCCCGAGGCCGCGACCGCGGCGCCCGTGCGAGCGTATGTGACGCGCAGCGCCTCAGACAGCGACCGGCCGGCGCTCCGCTCTTCGCGCAGACGCTCGGAGAGCAGCACGCTGAACTCGGTGGAGACCGCGATCACGAGTGCGGAGAGTGTGACCGACATCGGGTTGAGCGGCACCCTGATCGCAAACACCACGAGCGCCGACCACCCGGTAGCCAGCAGCACCGGCAGCAGTGGCGCCAGCGCCCGCCGGCGATCGCCGCGGAAGGCGATCAGCAGCACCAGCGCCGCCGCGGCCAGCCCCGCGAGCAGCGTCAGCACGCGCCGCCACGGCGAGGCCACGAGCGCGCCCGACTGCGCGGCGAGGACTGGCAGACCGACCAGCTGCACGTTCACCCCACGCGGTGGGTGCAGCGCGGCGCGCATCGCGTCGATCACGCGCTGCTGTTCGGCGAGCGGCATCAGGCGGATGCCGAATGCGAGCGTGGCCACCCGCCGGTTGGCGGTGATCGCGTTCTGGGAGAAGTACGGCGGGATCGTCCGCAGCAGGCCATTCACCGCGGCGGCGGTGAGCTTCGGGGTGGTGGGGTTGGGCGTCGAGGCTTTGGATGTAGAGGGCGTCGAGGATTTGGGCGCCGAGGAACTGGGCGCCGAGGGCGTCGCGGATTTGGATGAGGATTTGGAGGGGGAGGCAGGCGTCGTGGTGGCGGCGCTCGCGCCAATCGCACCACCTTCGAACAGCGTCGGCAGCGAGAAGGCCGGGCACAGCCGGGCGCGGCCGCAGCCGCGGGTGGAGGTGTAGCCGAAGCGCTTCAGCACGGTGTTCTGGTAGCGGCCCATCCATTCGATCGTCTTGGGGCTCGCGACGTTTTTGCCCGACACCATCAGGTCGATTTCCCCGCCGACCCCGGAGGCACCCTCGAGTGCATCGAGGCTACGCAGCGAAGGCAGGCTCTGGGGCACCAGCTTTTCCAGGTTTGTTTCGACACGAGTCTGCGTGTCGAGCCCCCAGCCGAGCACGGCCAGCGCGAGGCCGACAGCGATCACGCGGCCGGGGTTGCGCACCGCGTACCCGAGCGCGGCCCTGGAGAGCAGGCGGGTAAGGGGATTCTCGCGCACCATCTCCTGCGCCTCGCCCCAAGAGGAGACCAACCACGCGCCGAGGCGGCTGGCGCGAGGACGCCACCGGCCCACGCGCACGCGTGGCCCGCCGCCGGCGACCCCGGTGGAAGCGGCTGCTCCGACGAGAGCGGTGGCCCCAGCCGGCATGGCGGCCCCCGAGAGCGCCAGCACAGCCGATCCGGCGGTGAGCGCGCAGAACAGAGCGATCGCGATGCCCACGACCAGCAGCACGGCGAAGCCCCGCACGGTGGGCACCGGCGAGAGGGTCATCACCAGCAGCGCGGCCCCGCCGGCCGCGGCGGCGGCCGCGATTGTGGGTCCCGCGGCCGCGGCGGCACGGCGAATCGCGACCGAAGCCGGGAGACACTCGCCCTCGGCTCGCATCCCCGTTTCGACCGAAGCCGGGAGACACTCGCCCTCGGCTCGCATCCCCGTTTCGACCGAAGCCGGGAGACACTCGCCCTCGGCTCGCATCCCCGTTTCGACCGAAGCCGGGAGACACTCGCCCTCGGCTCGCATCCCCGTTTCGGCCAGCGCGTCCGGCGCCCCCGCCGCGCGAGCCTCCAGCACGCGCGACTGAAACTGGATCGCGTAGTCGACGGCGAGCCCCACCAGCACCGGCAGGACCGCAACCTGGGCGACGGTCAGCGAGGCTCCCACCGCGGCGAGCGCGCCGAACGTGAGCGCAACGGCGAGCACGGCGACCGCCAGCGGCAGCAGCCGTGGGCGCCCGCGGAAGACCAGGGCGAGCGAGAGCGCCATCGCCAGCAGTACCGCCACCAGCAGCAGCTCGATCGAGTGCGTGATCGACCCGGTGAGTTCGGCGACGATCACGGGCTGGCCGGTGAGCAGGTAGTGCTCGCCATGCTGCAGCTGCCACTGGGGCATCGTGAGCGCGCGGCGAACCAGTGCGATCGTCCGCGTGCGCTGCGCTTCGCTTAGCCCCGCCTTCATGCGCACCGAGATCAGCGCCGCTTCACGGCCGGGGAAGAGATAGGCGAAACGCTGCTTGGGGGTGCCCGGCAGCTTCGCGGTGTTGTCGAACACGAGCGTGTATACGAAGCTCGGGTCGTTGAGCGTGGGCGGCGCGCTGAGGCCGTACTCGGCCCCCAGCAGCTCGAGCTGCTGGGCGTAGCGTTCGCGTGTGATCGTGCCCGCTTCTTTACCGAGCCGGCTCGCTTCGGCGGCGCCACGGCCCTGGGCGAGCGCGAGGCGGCTGACAGCCCGTTCGTTTTGGGCGGCCTCCTTCTCCGCTCGGCTGCCCTGCGTGGTGAGCATCCCGTCGATCTGTTCGACGGCCTCGTTGACGAACGTGCCCGGGCCGATTACGACCTTCACGGTGCCGAGGCGATCCAGCTGTGCGCAGGGGCCGTTTACCCCACCCTCGCGCGGCAGTCCGGCGGGCGGGACCTTGCCCGCGAGGCACCCCTCGAGGCCCAACAGGCGGTCGATGTCGGCGCTCAGCAGCATGTCCTGGAGGTTGCCCTTCACCAGCACGTCCACGGGCTCTTCCCCGAACGAGCCGTAGTAGCGCTGTGTAGCTCGGTAGGCGGTGCTGGAACGCCCGACGAAGGTGTCGGTCGCGGCGCTCGGACGCAGGCTCAGCGCAAGCGCGGCGCCGCCCAGCCCGAGCAGGGTCATTACGGCCACGACCAGCAACGGGCGGCGGGCGGCGCCACCGGCAAGAGCGGAGAGGAGTTTTGCGACGGTGCCAGGCTGGGCGCCGGTGCCAGGATGAGGAGCGATGCTCACGAAGAGAGGCTAGCCAGACTTGCGGCGTGGGGGCGCAGTTGTGGAGGCGGGTGGGTATTAAAAATCTGGAAGGTGTGCGCAGAAGTTATACATACCCCTACAATTCCGTATTACTATCGCGCACGCCTTTCAAAATTTATACAGCACCCACAACCCCGATTGCAGTGGTATTTCATCATGCCAACGAGAGCCGCGACACCCGTAGTTACTCCATCCCCAGCGGGCCGGCCGATTCCCCAGAGAGGAACTGACGCACGAAGGGGTTTTCGGAGGCGAACAGCTCGTCGGCGGGGCCCGATTCCACGATCCGCCCGCGCCACAGGATCGAGATGTGCTCGGCCACACGGCGTGCGGAGAGGATGTCGTGGGTGATCACCACGTAGGTGCCACCGTTCTCGGCGTGCACTTCCTTGATCAGCTCACACAGCAGCGCGGTGCGCACGGGGTCGAGGCCCGAGTCTGGCTCGTCGAACAGCACGATCTCCGGGTCGAGCACGAGCGCACGGGCGAACCCGGCGCGCTTGCGCATCCCGCCCGAGAGCTCGTTGGGCATCTTCTCGTTCGCTTCGCCGAGGCCAACCTCGCGCAAGCGCCGAGTGACGATCTCCGCGATCTCATCCTCGCCCTTCTCGGTGTGCTGGCGCAGGGGGAAGGCGACGTTGTCGTAGAGGTTGAGCGAGCCAAACAGCGCCCCGTCCTGGAACAACACGCCGAACTTCTTGCGCAACTCGAAGAGGTCGTCGTCGGAGAGCGAGGGGATCGACTGCCCGGCGACGATCACGTCGCCCTGGTCGGGGTAGAGCAGCCCGACGATGTGCTTGATGCACACCGACTTGCCGGTACCAGAGGGGCCGAGGATCATCGACACCTGGCCCTCCGGGATGCCGAGGTTGAGCCCGCGCAGCACGCGGTTGGAGCCGAACGCCTTATGCACATCGATGAACTCGATCGCGTCCGGGGCGTCGCTGGGACGGCCGGAGCCGGAGTGGTAGCGGAAGTCCTCCGCCTCGGTCTCGTCGATCGTGTCGTGCTCGACGGCCACTTCAGCCCCCGATCGGGGCGCGCGGGTTGGCACCCCAGAAGATCTGGGTTCCTAGCATTCCGATCACATGAACTAGCACGATGTTCATAACCATTGACTTGGCCGTGGCCGTACCAACCCCTACGGGCCCCCCGGAGGCGTTGTAACCGTAGTAGCAGCCAACCAACACGATCGCGGTAGCCATCACCATCGCCTTGATCAGGCTGTAGAGGAAGTCGGGGGGGTTCTGGAACTGCCAGAAGATCAGCTCATACCCACCGGAGGAGACCACCCCCACCTGCTGCACGACGGCGATGTAGGAGGCGAGGAAAGCGCCGCCGATCCCGGCAAGGTAGATGAACGGGAGCACTATCCAGGCGGCGAGCAGGCGGGTGGCGCAGAGGAAGGTCAGGGAGTCGATCCCCATCACCTCCAGCGCGTCGATCTCGTCGGAGATACGCATCGCGCCCAGCTCCGCCACGATCCCCGTGCCGACCTTCGCCGACATCATGTAGCCGAAGGCGTAGGGGATGATCTCGCGCAGGTCACACCACGCCGTAAACACGCCGGAATACGCCGGTGCACCCGCGGCCTCGGTGAAGTAGGCGCCCTGAATCCCGCACTGCAGGCCGAGGATGAACATCAGCGACCAGATGATCAGCGTCGAGGAGATGATCAGGATGCCCGCTTGGCGTAGCGTCTCGCCGAAGAAGCGGAATACGCGCAGGCTGTAGACGTCGCCGACGACTTTGCCACCGAAACCGGCGATTTCGCCAGAGGCGGCGATCCATTCCCTGGGCAGCGCTAGCCATTCGTTCATCGCGCACCAGCCGTCATTTGATCACGAGGATCTGTGGATGCGTGGCCAGCAGCGTCTGCTCGAAGACGTAGTCGAACGCGAACACCGCAAGGAAGGTGACGACAACCGCCTGGTTGACGGCGCGGCCGACGCCCTCGGCACCGCCCGAGGCGGTCATACCCTTGTAGCAACACACGATCGCGATGATCGCCCCGTACAGCGTCGCCTTCAGTACCGAGCCCCACATGTCGGTCGTGTCGGCGTTCGCGAAGAAGTTATTCCAGAACGGGCCCAGTGGATAGCCGTTGACGATCTCGGCGAGCAGGCCCCCGAAGATGCCGAACAGGATCGCGTAGATGTTGAACAGCCCGGTCACAAGCATCAACGCGAGGAAGCGGGGCACCACGAGGTTCTTGATCGGATCGACGCCCAGCACCTGCAGCGCGTCGAGCTCCTCGCGGATCTTGCGCGCGCCGAGGTCGGCGGTGATCGCTGTGCCCGCGACCCCGGCGAGCACGATCGCGGTCACGTCGGGGCCGATCTCGCGCACCGCCCCGAGCACGAAGAACCCGCCCAGGCGGTCCAGCGCACCGAACAGCGTGAGGAAGTTGGCCGCCTGCAACCCGGGCGCGGCGTAGTCGATGCACACCGTGGACACCAGCAGCGGGAACCAGCACAGGCGCAGCGCGAACAGGAACTGCGAGACGAACTCGCCGCCATATGGATAGGGAGGTCGCAGCGCCGACCGGATGGTCCTGCCGGTCAGGATCATCATGTCGCCGACTTCCTCGATGAAGTTCCTCGTTGGGAGGAACGCCCGCTCCGCCGCACTACGTACCACTGCGCTACCTACCCCTCCTCGGGTGGACAGTACACCGGCAGTGTACGCCGGTACTGGAACTCTACGCGATGAGGTGGCGTCGCGCCACCCCTTCGCCGCAACTCCTTCACGTGTAGGTCCGTCCGCCGCTTCCCCCGCTGGTATCGTGACAGCGCTGTGAGGGGGAGTCGCATGGTCAAGGCGGTGGCGCTCGGCGTAGGCGGAGCATTGGCGGGCGTGCTCGCGGCTGGCTGCGGTGAATCGCGCCACCAGGACGCCTCCGAAACGAAGGGGCACTACACAGTGGCGGTCACGCACGCCAGCTTCCCCGCCGACCAGGCCGTAGCTCGGCCGGCGCAGATGGTGGTCGTCGTACGCAACACCAGCGCACGCACGCTGCCCGACGTGACCGTGGCGGTGACCTCGTTCGACTACCTCAGCGACTACCCCAACCTAGCCAGCCGCCGACGCCCAGTCTGGGTCGTCGACCAGGGCCCTGGACAGGTCCCCAAGCAGCCGGTCGAAACGGTGGAGGTGGATCCCCCCGGCAGCGGCACGACGTCCGACTACAACGTTTGGGCGCTCGGTCCCCTGGCGCCAGGAGCGACGCGCAGCTTTGTGTGGAGCGTGTCGCCCGTCAAGCCGGGGGCATACAGGGTCTCCTACCGGGTCTACGCCGGCCTCAACGGCAGGGCCCAGGCGGAGCTCGCCGACGGCTCCCCACCAACGGGTAGCTTCGCGGTGAATGTCGCCGACCGCCCGCCGCCGAGCCATGTGGACCCGGCGACCGGCAAGGTCGTCGCCGGGCCGTACGTCCCCTCGGAAGGGTAGGCCAGAGAAGCACCCGGCCACCACGAGCCCTCGACGGTCGGTAGGGTGTGTCGAATAATCTGCGATCCGTGCGCAATAGCGCACGCCTTTAAAAAAGTAGAACACATGCCCCCAGCCGCCGGGCAGGGAGGCCCGGCGCCCGGACGCCACGTGGCCACACCGACCCACGCGGATGATCCCAAATACGACTCCTTCCACGCGCGCCCTCAGCACCACTCGAAGGACGCCCGCGGGTGCCCCCATTGGCCCGCTGTCGAAAGATCGCACGCGGGATTTCGCCAACGGGGCGATACCCGGGCTCGCGCAGGGGTCTACGATGCATGGTCGGCCCGATCCTCGGAGGAGTGGGCCTGTGCAGGGCCGGCGGCGACGCCCAAACCGGCTTCGGGCGCCCACTCATACCGATCGCGACGAGGAGGAACAGAACCCCCCCATGCCCAGGACACGCCAGCAGAACGTCACAGCCGCACAGTGGAGCGCCAACGGCAGCGCCCTCGGCTCGCTCGACCTCACCATCCCCGGCAACCAGGTGTTCGCCGCCAACGTGTTCAGCCCGGTCGTGCAGCGCCAGCGCCTGCCCAAGGACGTGTACAAGGCGCTGAAGCGGACGCTCGAGCGCGGCGAGGCGCTTGACACCTCGTTGGCCGACGCCGTCGCGCAGGCGATGAAGGAGTGGGCGCTGGAGAAGGGCGCCACGCACTACACGCACTGGTTTCAGCCGCTGACCGGCTCCACCGCGGAGAAGCACGACTCCTTCTATGGCCCCGTCGGCGACGGCACCGCGATCGCGGAGTTCTCCGGCAAGGAGCTGATCCAGGGCGAGCCCGACGCCTCCTCGTTCCCCACCGGCGGCATCCGCGCTACCTTCGAGGCCCGCGGCTACACCGCCTGGGACCCCACCTCCCCCGCGTTCCTGCTCGAGAACCCCAACGGCGCGCTGTTGTGCATCCCCACGGCGTTCACGTCGTGGACCGGCGAGGCGCTCGACCACAAGATCCCACTGCTGCGCTCGATGGACGCGCTCTCCGGCGCGGCGATCCGCGCGCTGAAGCTGCTCGGCGTCGACGACGCGCGGCGGGTGTTCACGACCGTCGGCCCCGAGCAGGAGTACTTCCTGATCGACGAGCAGTACTACTTCGAGCGCCCCGACCTGCTGACCACCGGGCGCACGCTATTCGGCGCCAAGCCGCCCAAGGGTCACGAGCTCGATGACCACTACTTCGGCTCGATCCCCGAGCGGATCCTCGCGTGCATGCTGGAGACCGAGCGCGAGCTGGCAAAGCTGGGCGTGCCCGTCAAGACCCGCCACAACGAGGTCGCCCCCAACCAGTACGAGCTGGCGCCGATCTTCGAGAACTCCAACGTCGGCTCCGATCACCAACAGCTGACGATGCAGGTGATGCAGAACGTGGCGCGCCGCTACGGCCTCGTGTGCCTGCTGCACGAGAAGCCGTTCGCCGGCGTCAACGGCTCGGGCAAGCACAACAACTGGTCGATGGGCACCGACACCGGCGCCAACCTGCTCGAGCCCGGCGACACCCCGCACGAGAACCTGCAGTTCCTGTTCTTCTGCGCAGCCGTGATCCAGGCGGTCAACGCCCACCAGGCGTTGCTGCGCGCATCGATCGCCTCACCCGGCCAGGACCACCGCCTCGGCGCCAACGAGGCGCCTCCGGCGATCATCTCGATCTTCCTCGGCTCCGAGCTCAAGAAGGTCTTCGGGGCGATCGAGGCCGGTAAGGCGCAGACCTCCAAACCCGGCTCGTTCCTCGGCCTCGGCACGCCCGTGCTGCCGCCGCTGCCGCTGCACGGCGGCGACCGCAACCGCACCTCGCCGTTCGCGTTCACCGGCAACAAGTTCGAGTTCCGCGCGCTGGGGTCGAGCATGTCGCTGGCGCTGCCCAACACCGTGCTCAACACGATCGTCGCCGAGGCGATCGACGACCTCGCCGACAAGCTCGCCGCCGCGATGAAAGGCTCGGGGGCCAACCTCAAGAAGGCGCTGACGAAAGTCGTCAAAGAGAGCTATGCCGCCAACAAGCGGATCGTGTTCGGCGGCGACAACTACGCCGAGTCGTGGCACAAGGAGGCCGAGAAACGGGGCCTCGCCAACCTGCGCTCGACGCCCGACGCGCTGCCGTGGCTGGTGGACAAAGGCACCGTCGCGCTGTTCAAGAAGTACAAGGTGCTCTCCAAGCGGGAGCTCAAGTCCCGCTACGAGGTGTTCACCGAGCAGTACGCGGTGAAGCTCAACATCGAGGCCGAGACCGCGGCGGCGATCGCGCGCACGATGCTGCTGCCGGCGGCGGTGCGCTACCTCAATGAACTCAAGGCCACCGGCCTGCAGGAGCTGATCGCCGAGGTCGAGCCACTGGTGAAGGAGCTGCACTACAACCTCGTCAAGCTGGAGGACGCCAACCTCGCCGATAACCAGCCCGACGAGTCCGCGCCCAAGTGGGCGGTGTACATGCGCGACAAGGTGCTACCCGCGATGGACGACGTGCGCGAAGTCGCCGATCGCCTCGAGGGCATCGTGCCGGACGACCTGTGGCCACTGCCGAAGTACGCGGAGATGCTGTTCATCAAGTAGCCCTGACGGTCGGATGGCGGCGCCTGGCGGCGTCCTCGGTCGGTCGTGTGCAAAGCACACTTCCCTCCCTGCGTCCTGGCCAGGCTTGCCCTCCGACCGTCAGGGGGCGTGAATATGAAAGCGGGATTGGGCGGGATCGTCCGCGCGGGTCGCCGTGTAACCCGCGGTGGTGGCCGTTGGGCCTCCGTGCCCAACGTCTAAGCGTGCGGGCGATCCCCAGCCGCCAGCCGCGCGAGCACCTCCGCGCGGTCGGTGCCGTGGGCGCGCAGCACGCGATCAAACTCCTCGCCGTAGATGCGCATTACGGCGAGGAGCAGGTCCTTGGTGCCCACGCCCCCAGCGCCGCGCTGCGCGGCGATCTCGACGGCCTGCTCGCTCACCAGCGCGACGGGATCCCGTCGCGCGCCGCCCGCCGCGGAAGCTGGGGCGGGCGGTTCGCGCTCGTGGCCCTCGCCATCCTCGGTTTCGAAGGCGCCCTCGCTGACGCCGAGCGCCTGCAGTGCGATCCCCGATTCGCCGTGCAGGCGCAGCACCCGTAGCCAGCGCTCGGCCTCGCCCTCGGGGGTGCGCGCGAACGGCATCGCGGTGGCCGCGATCCCGAGCGCCATCGCCGCGTCGGGGGCGAGCGTCGCGGTGGCGCTCACGGTGTCGCCCCCACCATGACTCCCACCCCAGCCCGCCCACGCACGAGCGCCGTCGGTAGATGGGTGACGCTGTCGCGTCGCAGCCTCACGCTCGGCGGCCCACCGCCGGCGGCAGGGCTCAGCTCGAGGATCGCGGTCCCCGCCTGGCCCGCGGCGTGACGCGCGTTGGCGATCAGTTCGGGAATCTCATCCCGCCGCACTCCGCAGGCGAGCAGCAGTTGCTCGGCGCGGCGGTTGGAGGGCGTCTCACGGTCGAACTCGACCTCCTCGAGCAGCACCGCCGGCGCGGCGGGGTTCCCTGCGATGTTGAGCACACATGCGGCCATGTCGTCAGAACGTGTATCGGTCGCTTCGGCCACGCGCTGTAGTAGCTGGGACGCATCCGCCGCCGACCCCAGCCCAGCGAACGCGCGGGTGAGCCGTCCCGCGCCGAATAGCTCCCCGCCGGTGCGCGCCTCGGTGACGCCATCGGTGAAGAAGCACACCCGCGCCTCGCCGGGCACCGCCACCGTGGTTTGGCGCGAGCCGGTGCGCATACCCGCGCCAATCGGTGGCGCGGCGCACACGGTGGTGGGCGTGAGCGACACGATCGACTCCCCGAGCCCCACGGACCCCCACGACACCGTCGCTGCCGCCGACCTTCCCGATCCAACCGGCTTACCCAAGTCGCTCGATCCCCCCGAAGCCGTACCGACCACCAGCGGCGGCGGGTGACCGGCGCAGGCGTACACCAGGGTGCGCTCGTCCGGGTCATAGGTAGCCACCACGACGGTCGCGAACGATCCGCCGAGCTGGCGCTCCAGCACGCTCTCGGCCGTCTGCACCGCAACGCGCGGCGAGAGACCAGCCTCCATGTAGGCGCGCAGCGTGAAGCGCACGAGCGCGGTGTGCGGCAGCGCCTGGCGGCCGTGGCCGGAGATGTCCCCGAGGATCACCGCCACCCGGCCGTCGCCGAGCGCAAACACGTCGTAGAAGTCGCCGCCCGCGCCGGGCCCGTCTGCGGGGCGGTAGGCCGCCGAGGTGCCGACCGCGCCCAGGTGCGCGGGCGTCTCCGGTAGCAGCGCAGCCTGCAGCAGGCCGACGTCCTCGAGCAGTTCCCCGCGCTGGCGCTCCAGGCGCCGTGCGCGCATCGCCGCCAGCCACGAGCGCGTGCCAAGCGCAAGCGAGAGCGACAACAGCAGCCCGAGCAGGAACCTCACCGGCAGGGGCACGACGTCGGCGATCGTGGTGATCGTGGTGACCAGCGGCGAGGTACGCACGTGAGATGCGGGCTGCGGTTGTGAAGCCCCCTGGCGCGCACCCCGCGTCGCGCCTGCCCGCAGCCCGAGCCTGCCCGTGCCCGCGGCGGCGGCGAGCGCCCGCGGCGAGGACGCGGTGGGGTGCCCCCTCACGCGGTGAGCACTCCCCCTGTGGCCTCCCCGCCGCGCGGCTTGGTGGTGGGCGCGATCGGCGTGGTCCGCACCGTGGTGGGTGGGAACGCCGGTTTGAGCGCCACCTTTTGCCTGTGGCGAGGTCGTCGCGGCCGGCGTGGGCGTTGCCGCAGTCGTCGGCGTCGCGGCGGTCGTGGGGATACTCGAAGAGACGGCCGCACTCGGCGTCGTGGCGACAGTGGGCGCAGGCGACGACGCAGGCGACGAGGTGGTGGTCGCGGTCGAACCGGTGGAGCCCGAGCTCAAGTTGCCCGCGGGCGTGGCTTGCGAGCGACCTTTCGCATCCCGTCGTTCGTGGTTGGTGGGGTGCTGTTGCGTTTCCTGCTGCCCGCTGCCGCGTTGTTCGCGGCTGCCTGTGTCGCCCTGTGCCTTCCCCACGCCACGTCCCGGTTCGGCGCTCGCCTGATCCTGTTTACCACCCGCGGATCGGTCGCCACCACCCGTGCCGCGGGATTGACCGTGGCCGCCGCGTTGCCCTCCGCGACCGCCGGCTTCCGGTTGCGTTTGCGTTGGCTGCGTCTGCGTTTGAGCCCCCTGCCCTTGAGGTTGCCCGCCCTGCTGTCCGCCGGCCTGCTGTCCGCCGCCGCTCTGCGGTTCGCTGGCGCCCTGCTGCCCACCCCCGCCGCGCTGCTCGCCGCCGCCCCCGCCGCCCCCGCCGCGCGACCGTTCCTGGCCTGCACCTCGCTGTTCGGCACCTTCGGCGCCCTGCTGGGAACGGCCGCCCGAGCCCGAGCCCCGCTGCCCGTGGCCTTCCGGCTGGGCGCCGGCGATCGGGATGTAGGTCAGGGCAAGCGCACAGCCGACCGCGATCGCGCCCCACTGTCTGCGTCGGTTAGCCGAGCGGCGCGTCATGGTCCCGCGCGCTTGCGAGTGCCCCGTCGAGCTCGGAAAAGATCGTGAAGGCACCATCCATCCCGGCGAACTCGAAGATCTGCAGAACGTCGCTCTCGGGGCAGACGACCGCCAGCCGCTCACCGGCGCCGAGCCCCCGCTTGACCGCGACCAGCACGCCCAGCGCAGTCGAGTCCATGAAGGTCGTGCCCGAGAGGTCGAGAATCAGCTGGCTGTGCCCGGCCCCCAACGCATCGAGCAGCATCCACTTCAAGCGTGGCGCCGTCGAGAGGTCGAGCTCGCCTTCGACTGTGATCACGCAGGTGCGCTCGTCGAGCGGGCGCTGCGTGATCTCGAACATTGTCGTTCCCGCGGCCCGAGCCCCGGGACCCGGGGGCTGCGAACGGGTTGATGTCTGGGTCGAGCTGGGCATCGTGGCCTCCTTCACACAAGGGTGGTGGTCCACGAGCGCGACGTCGTCCATACGTCCCCGCGCGTGTGTGGGTACTTTCGGTCGCCGGCTGCCCGTCTTGATCGAGGTACGGGATGATCGAACAAGCGTCCAGTCCGCGTGAGATATAGCGCGCCTCCTACCCCACTCCACAGCGATTGGTCCTCCTCGCCCAGACGCCACACCCCCGTGGCGAGCCCGTAGCGGCGGGCAATCGCGATGCGAGCAAGGATCGCGCGCGCGTCCAGGTACCACACGCGGTGAGATACGCCGCCCCGAACGTAGGTGAAGGTCACCTCAGCACAGGAGGGCTCCCACACCGGTGCGACGCCCGCCGACTGGGCGAGCGCGAGCGCGCCGGCGTACTGCAACGCGGTGGCCCGGGAAGACCCCGCCGTCACGTCACCGTAGCCACGACGACCACTCCCGCCACCGCGCGAGCGCTCGGGCCCACCGGAGATCGGCCAATCCAACCCGTACATTGGCACCCCGAGCACAAAGCGACGGGCCTGCGGCAGCGAGGCCACGTAACGCGCGACGCCCCGCACGAAGGCGAGCGGCGCGATCGGCCCAGGCCCGGAGCCTTCCCAGTGGGGGCCCCACGCCATCACGAACACGGCGTCGGCGGCAGAGGCCAGCGCGCGATCGTCGTAGAAGCCGGCGGCGGGACGAGGCACAGCTTCGTGCGTGACGCCAACCACGTCCACCACCAGCTCGCGCCCCTCGGCGTGCAGACGCGCGGCGAGCGCGGCCACAAACGCGGCGAGCGCCCCACGGTCACGGGCGCCGTCGTTCTCGAGATCGAGGTTGAGCCCGGCGTAGGAGGGGCCATCCGCGAGCCCCACCAACCGCGCGAACACCCGTGCGCGCAGCGTGGGCTGGGTGAGGATGCGATGCACGAGCGCACCGTCCTGGCAGGAGAAGCGCGGCATCTCGACCAGCCCATGCGCGGCGGCGTAGGCATCGACTTCAGTGTCGGCGGCACCCACCACTTCACCGCTCGGCGAGCATTCGAAGTAGGTCGGGTACACCACCCCGATTGCCCCGACGTGCGCCTGCAGATCGGCAAACGAGTCGGGGGCGCCCGTGAGCAGAAACGCCTGCAGCGACAACGGAGAAAAGAGGTTGGGATGGGCCTCCCCCCCTTCGGGGTCGGCCGGGGGGGCGACGGGGCTGGTGGCGTGGGCCGGCGCGGCGGGCGCCACCAAGCTCAGCACAAGCACGAGCACCGATGAGGTCGCCCACCACCGAGGCCGGGTCGCCGCGAAGGTCATCGCAACCCCTTCACTCCACACGCCGCGATCACCCTCAACCGCCCAGCTGCGGCAGTTCCCAGATCGACTGGTCCTCGCTGCCGAGGTGCCATAGCCCGATCCCGAGGCCGAGCGATTCGGCGAGCTGGGCGCGCACCTGAAGCGACTGTTGGTCGGTGTACCAAACATCGTGGCGCACGCCGCTGGAGTCGGTGTAGGAGAAGTGCGGTTCGGCCGCCGTCGGTTCCCATTCGCCCAAGACCCCGAACTCGCCCTGCTCCGCCATTACGTTGTCGAACTCCAGCGGCGTGGCGGGGTTGGCCGAGCCCCCGCCGTTGGGCCAGTCGAGCCCGTACATCGGCATCCCAAGGATGAACTTGCTCTTGTTGGGCATCGTCGCGGTGTAGTCGGCGATCTTCGTGAACCACGGCAGTTCGGCCAGCCCGCCGGGCGTGGAGGTCGTCCAGTGCAGGCCCCAGTCGAGCACGAAGATGTAGTCGGAGGGGACCGAGAGCGCGGCGTCGTTGTACATCGCCGCGCGTCCCGTGGTGACGTTGTAGTACTTGGCGGTGACGACGGTCGAGAGTTTGTCGCCGATCGCGTGCAGCCGCGCGGCCAGCGCCGTGATCCAGGCGGTGAAGGGTTCGCGCTCGCTCGGGGAGGCACC
Source organism: uncultured Solirubrobacterales bacterium (assembly GCA_963772075.1). Classification (GTDB taxonomy): domain Bacteria; phylum Actinomycetota; class Thermoleophilia; order Solirubrobacterales; family Solirubrobacteraceae; genus Palsa-744. The sequence goes on from CAVYWG010000011.1 coordinate 309,832, forward strand.
CTCGAAGTCGATCTGGACGCCTGCGTAGCCGTTGCTTTCGCACAGCGACACGAGTTGGTTGATCATGTTCTGCCCGGCGCCCGGTTCATTGAGGATCTGAGCCTCGTCGGCGGGGTTCTGGCAGTTCAGGCGCGGCATCACCGCGACCTGACGCGCCCGCGCCCAGCCGGTGACCAGCGGCCAATCTTTACCGGTGACGGTGCCGCCGGCGCCGCATTCAAAGTAGGTCGGATACACCACCCCGATCTGCTGGTAGTGAGCCTCGAGGTCAAAGAAGCTCTGGTCGGTCGAGGCCAGCAGGAAGGCCTGCACGTTGCCGTGCGTGGGCGGCGGATCGGAGGTTTCAAACGTGAGCGCAGCGGTGGGGGCGCTGATCGCCCCGAGCGAGTCCACGGCGACGACGGTGATCTTGTAGCTGGTGGAGGGCGCGAGCTCGGAGAGCGAGATTTCCGGCGAGGATACCTGGCCGACGGGGATTTCGTCGCGGAACACGCGGTAGCCGACGATCGTGCCGCTGACCGGTGTGGCGGGCGACCACGCGAGCATGGCTGAAGAGGCCGTCACTTCGGTGGTGTGCAGATCGCCCGGCGTGGAGGGCGGCGTGTGGGTGGTGAACACCCCCACTTCGGGCGCGGGCGCGCTGAGATAGCCGTAGGAGTCCAGGGCACGCACAGTGAATGTGTATGACGCTCGGAGGCGAGCGTGACGGTGGCCACCTGCGCCGCCACGACACGCTCGGGGACGCCATCCTCGAACAGGAGGTACCCGACCAGCCGCCCGCTGTTGGCGATACCCGCCTGCCAGGAGAGCGTGGCAGAGGTGTCGGTGACGTGCTCGGCGGAGATCAGCGCCGGGCCCTCCGGCGGGGTGTGGGAGGTGGTGAGGGCCAGTTCGGGCGTGCGTGCACTCACGCGGTGGTCGGCGTCGACGGCGGCGACCGCGAGGTGGTAGGTGCGCAGCGATGACAAACGGGTGAGGCGCATCGAATCCTGCGTCGTCTGTCCGACCAGCGCGCCATCGCGGTAGACGCGATAGCCGATGATCCGCGCCGAGCCGGGGGTGGCGGGCGTCCACCAGAGCGTGGCACCCGCTTCGCTGACTTCCGAGACGGTGAGCTGACCGGGCACGCCGGGACCGCTGTCGCCGGCGACGGCCGCCGCCCGTTTGCCGCCCCGGACGATGCGTACGGCGATCCGCAGCGCCCTGCTGGGCCGGCCGAGGCGTCCGCGGGTATCGACGGCAGTCACCGTGATGCGGTGCGCGCGGTAGAGGTTGAACTTGACGACATACACGTGCCCTGGCGTCTGCCCGGCGACGACGCCGTCGCAGCGAAGGCGGTAACCCTCGATCGGGGCCGAGCCGCGTCGGGCGGAACTCCACATGATGCGCACGCCGGTGTTGGTGTCGGCGAGCACCCGCGCCCCCCGCACCCGGCCGGGCGGGCGCATGGCGTTGTGATGCCCGTGGTGAGAGGGCCGGCGCGCGGTTGCGGGATGCCCGTGGTGGGCGGGCCGGCGCGCGGTTGCGGGATGCCCGTGGTGGGCGGGCCGGCGCGCGGTTGCGGGATGCCCGTGGTGGGCGGGCGCGGCCAGCGAGATCGCGGCGACCGTGGCAACCAGCAAACCACTCACCGCACGCCGCCCTCTGGTTCACCTGTGATCAGGATGATCGGCGCATGAATCTTTTCTTCGCGCGTCTGGTGTTCGGCGAGCGGTGAGACGCCCACCTGCGGAGTGAGGATGCGGGCAACCGGCGCGAAGATGTCGCGCTCCAAGCGCGAGGCGCCCGGCGGATAGCGCGCCGGTTCCGCCGGCGCACGGTGCACGGCGGCGTGGGCTGGCAGGACCATCCGCTCGAAGCGCACCGCCAGCGTCTCCGGCGCGCGCACCAGCGAAGGGGCGAGCAGCACGATCGGCAGCAGCGAGAATGGCAGCAGCAGCATCGCCAACGCGCGCCTCGCCCGCCCCGGCTCTCCAACATCGGGACGACCGCGCCACCCTCGGAGCGAAAACCCGGCGGCCACCGGCCGCCACCGTGAGATACCACGCGCCATCGCTGCCTACCCGCCCTCGCCCCCGGCGCCGAGACCGGCCGTGGCGGGTCGCGTCCCCCAGGCGGCGGTGCGGCAGGTGGCGATCGCGTAGTAGGTCTGCCACAGCATGATCCCGAGGTAGAAGAAGACGAACAGGATCCCGTACAGCCACAGCACGTTGTAGCGGTCTTGGAAAAGCAAAAAGTAGAATGAGTAGACGAGCGCCAGCGCGTAGATCCCGGCGAGGTAGGTGAGCGGCAGCACCCCGTGGTGGGTTACCAGCGGCGCCCACACCAGCGAGTGCAGCGCGGCGATCGGCGCGAGCAGCGGCAGCAGGATGCTCATGTACGCAAACAGCGCGGCGACCGGGTGCTTGCGCCAGATGAATTTGGCGACCAGCAGCGACTCGCGCGTCCACGAGCGCTTCCAGCGGGTCTGCTGGATCAGGAAGGCGCGGAAGCCGACGGGCACGATCGTGTGCGAGACGGCGCGCCGTTCGTAGAGGATGCGCCAGTCGCGCAGCACGCAGTTGGTCAGCGAGCGGTCATCGCCGAAGGTGGACTCCACGCCGAGGAAGGTCTGGTTCTCCCACCACTCCAGGCGCGGCAGGATCGCCTCGCGCCGGTAGGCGGAGAAGCAGCCGGAGCAGCAGGTGACGGCGCCGAACACCGATTCGGCAGCCTTCACGACGCGGAAGGCGACGAAGTAGCGCACCGCTTGCATGCGCGTGATCCAGGAGTCGCGCACGTTGAGCACGTCGGCGTGCCCGCACACCGCCCCGACGCGCGGGTCGGCGAGCGGCTGCACCAGCAGTTTGAGCGCGGCCGGCTCGACCGTGGAGTCGGAGTCGACGAACACGATCACCTCCGCTGAGGTCGCGCGGATGCCGGCCGCCATCGCCGCGCGCTTGCCGCGGTTCTGCGGGAAGTCGATCACGCGCACGCGCCCGGCCGACTCGGCCGAGACGCGCTGCATCTCCGCGAGCGTGCGGTCGGTCGAGCCGTCGTTGACGGCCACCAGCTCGAGCTTCTCGGGCGGGTAGTCGAGCTCCAGCAGCGAGCGCAGCGAGTCCGCGATCGCCTCCTCCTCGTTGAAGCCCGGCATCACGATCGCGATCTGCGGCTCCACGCCGACGTCCGGGCGGGTGCGGTAGAAGAGGCTGAACACGAAGCGCGAGACGATGTATGCCGCGACCGTGAGCGAGTAGATACCGAAGAACACGTTGGTGAACAGCAGCCCCGCGAAGGCCGCCTTGTAGGCCATCACAGCGGCGAGCAGCAGCATCAGGTAGAGGCCGGCGAGCCCCTTCAGGATGCGGTGCGTGGTGATCTTGCGGGCGCGCATCGGCTCAGGGCGTGAAGCGCAGCCGGCCGGCGTCGCGGCGGCGGTAGGTGCAGTCGAGCACCGCGGGGCAGCGCTCCAGCCAGGCGTAGTCCTGGTCGGGGTGCAGCGTGGTGAGGATCGCGAGGTCGTACTCCCCGGGCGCAGGCGACTCGACCCCGATTAGGCGCCCACCGCTCACCTCGAGCGCCGGCACGAGCGGGTCGTGGTAGTCGACGTGAGCGCCCTCGGCGCGCAGGCGAGCGACGATCTCCAGGGCCGGCGACTCGCGCGTGTCGGCAACGCCGGGCTTGTAGGAGATGCCGACGACCAGCACGCGAGCCTCGGGCAGGGGGCGCCCCAGCCCGACCAGCACTTCGTGGGCGCGCCACGCCACATGCCGGGGGCGACCGGCGAGCTTGCGCAGCGCCTCCTCCGCCATCTTCGCGGGCCGCCCGCGCTCGCGCAGGTCGTGCAGCAGGTAGTGGGGATCGACCGCAATGCAGTGCCCCCCACCCCGGCGGAGGGATAGTGCGGCATAAAGCCGTAGGGCTTGGTGGCGGCGCCCTCGATCACCTCGATCGGGTCGAGCCCATGCGTCTCGCACGCGTCGGCGAGCTCGAAGGCGAGCGCGATGTTCACGGCGCGGAAGGTGTTCTCGTGCAGCTTCACCAGCTCGGCCGCCTCGGGCGAGGAGACGCGGTGTAGGCGCTTGCAGGTGTGGCGCAGCACACTCGCGGCGCGCGTCGCGCACTCCTCGGTGACGCCGCCCAGCACGCGCGGGGTCTTCAGCTGCTCGTGGTCGCTCACGCCGGGGTCGATCCGCTCGGGGGCGAACGCCACGAACACGTCCTCGCCGACGCGCAGCCCGCGCTCGGCGAGCGGCTCGGCGAGCAGCTCGCGGGTGGTGCCCACATAGGTGGTTGAAGTCAACACCAGCGTCTGCCCGGGGCGAGCGTGGCGCACAACCGAGGCGCACGCCTCGCGCAGGATCCGCGGATCGGGCCGCAGTTGCTCGTCGACCGGCGTGGGCACGCAGATCAGCACGAGGTCCGCTGCGTCCAGGGCCTTGATGCGGTTGGTGAGCACAAACCCGTCGCTCGCCAGGTGCCGAGCCAGGTCGCGCTGCTCGGACTCCAGCAGCTCGGCTTCCCCGCCCCGGATCGCGCTCAGACGGGGGCCGCTGACATCGATCCCGACGATCCGGCAACCGGCGCCCCGCAGCGCGATCGCGGTCGGCAACCCGACGTAGCCGAGCCCCACGACGGCCACCACGGTGTGACCGGCGCGCTTGGAGCGGTTTGGAGTTGCGCGCCGGCGGGTAGCTTGGGAAGAGGCGTGCACAACGACTGGCTCTGTGATGGAGGCGGTGGGATGTGGCATGGAGGTCCTCTCCTGGCTAGAGGGGGCTGAAGGGAACTGCAACGGCCCGGCAGTGGCTGTGCAGAATGCCCGCTCGCTCGCCGAGTTTCACGGTGCTTGGAAGAGTGGTTGACCGGCGTCCCAAAGAGTGAGACCGGCTTGTCGTTCCAAACGGACGACGGGCGCGTCCCAAGCGGGCAGTTTGCGTCGGGCGGACCGTGCAGGCGTGTAAATAGTTGTGAACCGTCGTTGGGCTGCCCGAGTGTGATCGCAGGCAGCGCCAGAGGCCCGCGGAACCAGCACGCCAGAGGCCCACGGGACCGCTAGTAGCATCCTTGTGATGCGCGATTTCCTGCAGGCGATCCACAGCCGCGTCGTCATCTACGACGGCGGCATGGGCGCGACCCTGGAGCAGTTCGACCTCAGCGCCGAGGATTACGGCGGGCTGCAGGGCAAGTGCCATGAGGCGCTGGTGCTCAACCGCCCCGACGTGATCGAGGGCGTGCATGCCTCGATGCTCAACGCCGGCGCCGAAGTCCTCGAGACCGACACCTTCCAGGCCTCGCGCATCAAGCTCGGCGAGTGGGGTCTGGCTGACTACACCGTCGAGATCAACACCAGGGCCGCGGAAATCGCGCGCAAGGCCGCCGGCGAACACCGCTTCGTCGCCGGCTCGATCGGCCCGACCGGCTACCTGCCCGCCTCCGAGGACCCCTCGCTCGGGCAGATTCGCTTCGGCGAGCTGGCGGAGGTGTTCGCCGAGCAGGCGGCCGGCCTGATCGACGGCGGCGCCGACCTGATCATCATCGAGACCGCGCAGGACATCCTCGAGGTGAAGGCCGCGGTGTTCGGGGCGCGCGAGGCGTTCGGGAGCACCGGGCGCACGCTGCCGATCCACACCTCGGTGTCGCTGCTGCCCAACGGCGGCAAGATGCTACTCGGCACCGACATCTCCGCGGTGCTGACGACGCTCGAAGCGTTGAAGGTTGACGTGATCGGCCTCAACTGCTCGACCGGCCCCGAGGACATGCGCGACGCGATCCGCTTCTTGGGCGAGTACTGCCCGGTGCCGGTGGCGTGCATCCCCAACGCCGGCCTGCCGCTGCAGGGCCCCGACGGCGAGACGATCTTCCCCGAGAAGCCCGAGCCGCTGGCGGAGGCGCTGAAGGAGTTCGTCGAGCGCTACGGCGTGGGGATCGTTGGCGGCTGCTGCGGCACAACACCCGCGCACATCGCCGCGATCGCCGAGCGCGTTGGCCGTCGTGCGGGCGCGCGCACAGGCAGCTCAGCGACGGGCGCACAGGCAGGTAGCTCTACCACGCGCGCGGTCGGCCCCCGTCCAGCCCCCCGCCCCCCCCACCTCTCTTCGATGATCGCCGCCACCCCGCTCGCACAGGAGCCGGCGCCGACGATGGTGGGCGAGCGCGTCAATTCGCAAGGCTCGCGCAAGGCCAAGGAGCTGCTGCTGGCGGACGACTACGACGGGCTCGTGCAGATCGCCGAGGATCAGGTGACCGGCGGCGCGCACGTGCTCGACCTGTGCGTCGCGCTGACCGAGCGCACCGACGAGGACGAACAGATGCGGCTCGTCGCCAAGAAGGTGTCGCTAACGCAGCCCGCCCCGATCCAGATCGATTCGACCGAGCCGGAGGTGATCGAACGCGCCCTGGAGCAGATCCCCGGCCGGGCGATCGTCAACTCGGTCAACCTCGAGGCCGGCCGCGCCAAGCTCGACCGCGTCGTCCCCGTCGCGCTCGCCCACGGCGCGGCGCTGATCGCGTTGACGATCGACGAGGTTGGGATGGCGAAGACGGCCGAGCGCAAGGTCGAGATCGCCAAGCGCATTCGCGACCTCTGCTGCGCGGAGCACGGCCTCGACCCACAGCTGTTGATCTTCGACTGCCTCACATTCACACTCACCACCGGTGACGAGGAGTGGCGCCCCTCGGCTGTGGAGACGATCGCCGGGATCAAAGCGATCAAGGAGCAGATCCCCGACGTGAAGACCTCGCTGGGGGTGTCAAACGTCTCCTTCGGCGTCTCCCCCGGCGCACGCGCCGTGCTCAACTCCGTGTTCCTGCACCACTGCGTGCAGGCGGGCCTCGACCTGGCGATGGTCAACCCCAACCACATCACGCCCTACTCGGAGATCCCCGACTTGGAGCGGGATCTGGCCGACGACCTCGTGTTCAACCGCCGCGAGGACGCCCTGGAGAAGTTCATCGAGCACTTCGAGTCCAAGGGCCCCGAGGACGGGGCGGGCGGGACCGGATCTACCGACCCGACCGAGGGCATGGAGCCCGAGGAGGCACTTCACTTCCACATCCTGCGCCGCCGCCGCGATGGCGTGGAGGACCAGATCGACAAGAGCGTCGAGAAGATCGGCGCCGTGCCCACACTCAACGAGGTGCTGCTACCGGCGATGAAAGAGGTCGGCGACAAGTTTGGCGCCGGCGAACTGATCCTGCCGTTCGTGCTGCAGTCGGCCGAGGTGATGAAGCGCGCAGTGGCGCAGCTGGAGAAATACCTCGACAAGATCGAGGGCTACACGAAGGGCACCGTGGTGCTGGCAACGGTGTTCGGCGACGTGCACGACATCGGCAAGTCGCTCGTCAACACGATCCTCACCAACAACGGCTACACCGTGGTGGATCTCGGTAAGCAGGTGCCAATCCAGACGATCCTCGACGCCGCCCAGGAGCACGACGCCACCGCGATCGGCCTGAGCGCGCTGCTCGTCTCGACCTCCAAGCAGATGCCCGCGTGCATCCAGGAGCTGCACGCCAAGGGCCTCCCCTACCCGGTGCTGATCGGCGGCGCCGCGATCAACCGCGCGTTCGGCTATCGCGCGCTGTACCCGGGCGGCAAAGACTCAGATGTCGTCTACGAACCGGGCGTCTTCTACTGCAAGGACGCGTTCGAGGGCCTCGCGGTGATGGATCAGCTGATCGACGAGGACGCCCGCGGGGCGCTCGTGCAAAAGCTGCTCGCCGGCGCCACCGAGTTCCGCGCCAAGGGCGACGCGCCCGAAGAGGAGCTGAACTTCGCCGATGACTCGGTGCGCTCCGCCGCGCGCACCGATGAGCCGGTGCCAACACCGCCGTTCTGGGGCGTACGGGAGATCCCCGTGGACCTCGACGAGGTCTACCGGCATCTGGACACCCACGTGCTGTTCAAGCTCCATTGGGGCGGCAAGGGCGTCAAAGGCGAGGCTTGGCAGGAGCTTCTGCGCGACGACTTCCGCCCCCGCCTGGAGCGGATGTGGAAGGAGCAGAGCTACCTGCACCCGCGCGCGCTACTCGGCTTCTTTCCGTGCTACGCGCTCGGCAACGACATCGTCGTGCTCGATCCGGCCGTCGCCGGCCCCGGCGCCACGCTGGACCCCGCCGATCCCGCCGCCGAGCTGACACGCTTCGTGTGCCCGCGCCAGCCGAAGGGCGATCGCATCTGCCTCGCCGACTTCTTCAGGCCCGCGATTGACCCCGATGGTAAGCCCTCCCCTACCGGCCAGCCGCCGAAGGAGCTCGACGTGATCGCCGTGCAGGCCGTCACCGTCGGCTCGGAGGTCACCGAGCTGATGGCCAAGCTCGAGGCCGAAGGCGAGTTCGCCGAGCAACTGTTCGTGCATGGGCTCGGCGTGCAAACCGCCGAGGGGCTCGCCGAGTGGCTGCACTACGAGGTCAGGACGATGCTCGACATCCCGTCCACGCAGGGGCGCCGCTACTCGTGGGGCTACCCCGCCGTGCCCGAGCAGGCCGAGCACCTGAAGGTCGAGAAGCTGCTCGGCCTCGCCGACATCGGCATGCACATCACCGACGGCTACGCCCCCGAGCCAGAGCAGTCAACGCTCGCGCTGATCGCCCACCACCCACAGGCGATCTACTTCGGCACGCGCCAGGGGCGCCTGCTGCCCAACGGCTCGCCCGACGCAGTCATCCGCGGCTCCGACAGCGACCCCTCGCTGTTCGGCGAGCTCGGCGACGAGGACCCACCAGACGGGGCCGTAGAGGCAGAGGACGAGCCGGCGATGGCCTAGGAGGGCCGTGGACGCGGCGCGGAGCTGCGTCCTCGATCCCTCGTGTGCAAAAGCACACTTCGCTCACTGCGTCCTTGCTCCGCTTGGTCCACGACCCTCCTAGGGGCTGTTGACTACCCCTCGACCCGCGAGAGATTGCCGGCGCCGCCGCCCGGCAGCGGCGGCAGGCGCACCGGCGTGGCGTGCAGCGTACGCAGGCGGACCTCCTTCCAGGAGAGGCCCTCCTTGACCAGCGCGGGCATACCCATGATCACCGCGGCGGCAACCTCGACCGACTGCAGAATGATCCCGTAGGCGACCGCGTCGGGAGTGGAGACGTGGTAGGCGCCGGCGAGCACCGCGACGCAGGCGGCCTGGAAGATGCCGACGTTGGCGGGCGTGGCGGGCACGACGGCGGTGACGTTGACCGCGAACAGCACGCCCGCGGCACCGGCGATCCCGACGCGGTGGTCGAGACCGAGCGCCATCAGCAACAGCCAGCAGGAGGCACACTGCAGTGCCCACGCTGAGAGCTGCACCGTCGTGGCAACCGCCGCGCGACGCGGCTGGCGGAAGATGCGCAACCCCTCGCGCATACGCAGCAGCGAGCGTCGCAACCCGAGCACCAGCGAGTGCAGCCGCGCGTAGCGCGAGGTCGCGGAGCGGGGCAGCAGCACGGGAGTGAGCAGCACGAGCATCAGTGCTGCCACGGGCACAAGGGCGGCGGCGACCAGCGCCCCGTCGTGGCCGTGCAAGAGCGGCACGCCGGAGAGCATCGCGGCCGCGAGCAGCGCCAGCGCGAGCAGGTTGAGCAGTGTCTGCGACACCATCGTGCCGAGCACCACGGGCAGCGTCTCGCGGGGGCGCCCGAGGCGGCGCGCGACGATTAGCGCACGCGAGGGCTCGCCCAGGCGGGCGGGCAGCGTGGCGGACATCAGCACGCCGATGAACGTCCCCTGCAGTGCGTCGCGTCGCCGCACCGACCGCCAGGTGGGGGCGGCCCTGAGGATCGCGTACCAGGCCAGACCGCGCACGACCATCGAGAGGCACATCAGGCCAAGGCCGGCGGCGATCAGCCCGGGGCTGGAGGCGACGAGGCTGGCGAGCACGCGGCCGAAGCCGATCCGCGACAGCGCGGTCAGCGCCAACGCCAGACCCACGAGCGACACCGCGGCGAGCGCGCCGCGACGGGCGACGCGCAACGCACGCCGCACCGGCGCAACCGCGAGCGCCGGCTCGGGGCTCGGCAGGCGCTGGGCGGGCACCCGCGGCAGCAGGTCGGCGGGGACGAGGCCCAAGCGCACGGCGAACCGCCTCGATCTGCTGGGAGCCGGCCCGTCGGCGCGACCCACGGCGAGCGCCTGCTCGTAGACATCGAGCACCTCCGCGGCGACGCGGGGCCAGGCGAAGCGCTCCGCCCGCTCACGGGCGGCGGCCGCCATCCGCTCGCGCCGGGCAGGATCGAATGCCAAAACGCGCAGCGCCTCCGCGAGCTCCCGCGCCTCGCCGCGTGGGGTGAGCAGGCCATCGACGCCGTCGCGCACCACGTCGCGGTAGCCGGCGATGTCCGACGCCACCACCGGGGTGCCGGCCGCGAACGCCTCGGTGAGGACCATCCCGAAGCTCTCGCCGCCAAGCGAGGGCGCACAGAGCACATCGGCGCGGCGCAGCTGCGCGATCTTCTGATCCTCGGTCACCTTCCCTAAGGCGCTCACCCCGCGGTCGTCGAGCAGCAGCGGAGCGATCTCCTCCGGCGCCGCCCCCACCAGCGTGAGCGTGGCGGGCACGTGCTCGCGCAGCGCCTCGAAGGCGCGCAGCAGCACCGACAAACCCTTGCGCTCAACGGCCTGGCCGATGAACAGGATGCGCAACTCCTCGCCCGCGCACACCGGCGCCGGCATCTCACGATCGTGGTCGAGCTGCACCCCGTTGGGTACGATCCGGTAGCGCCCGCCGAAGAAGCGCCGCGCCGTCCACGCGGCGGCCTCGGAGACAGCGATCCGCGCGTGCAGGCGGTTGATGTGCCGGCGTGCCCCGAGCGCCACCCCGATCCCGTTGGTGAAGGCATTCTCGGAGAAGCTGTGGAAGGTGCCCACCATTGGGAGGCCCCCCGCGCAGTTGGGGGCATACCAGCCGACGAGCGGCACGACGGGCTCGTGCACGTGGACGAGGTCGTAGCCGCCGGTCTGCAGCTCCCGCCACAGCGCGAGCACCGAATCGACTGTCGGCGCCAGGTTGGAGATAGCCCCGTTGGCCGGGAACCCCGCGGTGCGCCCGAGCGGCACGACTCGGTCGGGCAGCGACATCGGCTGCGGGCAAGCCCCACGGTGCATCCGGCGCGCAAGCGCATCGTCGGGGTCGAACGGCGCGAGGATGCGCGCTTCGTGACCGACCGCCTGCAGCTCGTCGGCGAGCGCCTCGATGTGACGGGTGACGCCGCCCGGATAGGTCCAAGAGTAGGGCGAGACGAGTGCGATCCGCACGCCCCCACTCTAACCCCTCCGGCACCGGCATCTCCCCGCGGTCGCCGCTCCCACCCGCGCTTCGAGTGTCACGCACCAGCCGCCCGTCCTGCGCAGCCATAGCGCCTTGCCATTGCGCGAGGTCCAGATGAAGGGGTCGCTAGCCTGTGAGCGTGAGCAAGCGCCACTTCGTCAAGTACACCTTCCTGCAGCTCGACCCGGCGTGGCGACGCCTGGGTGCCGAACAGCGTGCGCAGGACAAGCGGGAGTTCGTGGCCGCGTGCGAGGACTTCGCCGACGGGCACCTGCTGCAGAGCTTCTCGCTGGTGGGCACCCGCGGCGATGCGGAGCTGCTGCTGATCTCCGAGGCCGAGAACCTCGATCGCATCCACGAGTTCCACGTGGTGCTACTGCAGAGCGGCTTGATGAAGTGGGCGAGCACCCCCTACTCGTTCCTGGGGATGCGCAAGAGCTCGGAGTACTCCGAAGACGAGCGCACCAACCCGCGCGCGTTCCGCGGCAAGTACGTGTTCGTGTACCCGTTCGTGAAGTCGCGCGAGTGGTATGGCCTGCCCGCGCAGGAGCGCTGGCGGATCATGCAGGGCCACATCGCCGTGGGCCGGGAATACCCGGGCGTGGACAACCACACCACGTACTCCTTCGGCCTTGACGACCAGGAGTTCGTGGTCGCATTCGACACCGACGACGTGGGCACGTTCCTCGACCTCGTGCAGCGCCTGCGCACGACCGAGGCCTCGCGCTACACCGTCAGGGACACGCCGAGCTTCACCTGCATCGCCACCTCGCTGCCCCGCGCGCTCAACGCGCTCGATGGCGAGCCGGTGGCGCTGGAGGCGGCGTTGCCCTCTGCCTAAGGGGCTGGCACACCTGCGCCGGGCGGACCCGGTGCTCGCCGGAGTGATCACGGCGGTGGGCCCCAAGCTGAATGACGCGCGCGCCGGGCGCCCCGCCGACCACTATGGGGCGCTGGTGCGCGCGATCGTCGGGCAGCAGCTCTCCACAAAGGCGGCGCGCTCGATCTATGGGCGCCTCACCGAGCGCTTCGACGGCCGCACGCCGACACCCGAGCAAGTGCTGGCCGACGAGCCCGAAGAGCTGCGCGCCGCGGCCGGCTTGTCGCGCGCGAAGGTCGGCTACTTGCGCTCGCTGGCCGAACATGTGCTCTCCGGCGAGTTGGAGCTCGAGCGCCTCGACGATCTGGACGACGACACCGTGATCGCGGAGCTCGTCGCGGTCAAGGGCCTGGGCATGTGGACGGCGCACATGTTCCTGATGTTCCACCTCCAGCGCCCCGACGTGCTGCCGGTTGGGGACCTCGGCATCCGTCGCGCAATCGAGCGCGCCTATGGGCTGGACGCCCTCCCCGACGCCCCCGAGATGGAGCGGATCGCCGAGCCGTGGCGCCCGCACCGTACGCTGGCCTGCCGTTATCTGTGGCGCTCGCTGGACAACGAGCCCGCGTAGCCCCGCCGCGCCCCAGCCCATCCAGCAGGTCCCCCTGGACAACGAGCAGGGCGCAACCCGATGAGCGGGGCGGTCCGTCCTTCAGCTCTCGTGGAGCCTGATCCACTCCGCGAGGAACGGCTCGGCGATGCGGTACTCGCCGCGGCCGATCCGCGCAACCAGCTCGGCGTCGGCCAGCGCGGCGAGGGCGCTCTGCACGGTGGCGACCGCCGGTAGCGCGTGGCGGCGGCGATACTCGCTGCTCAGCGGTCGTCCGGGCTGCTCGGCGGCGAGCGCCTGCAGCACGCGCCGCTGGGCGGCAGCGGTGCGCGACCACAGCAGGCTGAAGTGCGCGTGCTCGGAGCGCAGCGTCGTGGTAAGGGCGCGTTCCAGACGCTTGCTTCCGGCGCTCTCCCCGGCGGGGGTCTCCTCCCAGAGGAAGTAGAGCAACTCCTGTGTGGCGTAGGGGTGCCCACCGGTGGCGTCCAGCACCCCGGTGCATGCCGGGGAGTCGAGCGTCTTGCCGCCGCCGGCAAACCCGGCGGCGGCATAGCGTTCGAACGGCTCTCGCGGGATCGGGCCCAGCTCGCGCTGCTTGGCGCTGCGCCAGAATGGCTCATGCTCGTCGTTGAAGATGCGCTCGATCATGTGCCGCGCGCTGCCGAGGTAAAGGTGCGCCACCTCGGGCTGCTCCTGGAAGACCGAGCGCATCAGCTTGAGCAGGCCACGGTCGATCTCAACGACCTCCTGGAACTCGTCGAGTACCAATGCCACGCGCCGGCCGCGCTCTGCCGCGAGGCGGCCCGGCAGCGCGAGCAGCCCCTCGAGCGTGGCGTCGAGGTCCTCACGCGCAGCGCGGGCGTCGAAGCTGAAGGACAGCGACCCGTCCTCGGGGTCGATCGTCGCGGTCGGTGCGATCCGTAGTCCCGCAAACATCCGCATGCGCTCGCGGGCACCGAACAGCGGCGAGGCGATCTCGTCGTAGATCGCCGCGGCGAGCCGCTCGGCCAGCCGCTCCCTGGTGGGGGTACGCATCAGGTCGACCTGCGCGATCAGCACGCCCTCCCCCACGAGCTGCTGAGCGACCCGCCAGATCAGCGATGACTTGCCGTAGCGTCGGGGCGCGAACAGGACGACGTCCTGCCCGTTACGCACGTCGGCAGTTAGCTCCTCGAGCTCCTCCTCGCGATCGGTAAACGCCTCGTCGAGCGCCAGCGCACCGAAACGGAAGGGGTTGGTCGGTTTGCCCGAACGTGCCACGGCTCAATTATGCCTGACGAGATAATCCTTGTCAAGATAATTTATTCTATGCCTACAAAGATAATCACGGAGGACATAAATCGGTTATCGCGGACCACGAGAGCTGCCTCCCCCCGACCTACATCCTCTTCGCCCGAAGCGGAGGGGCAACCTAAGGCCAGGCCGCGACCGAGCCTGGCCGCCCTCAGTCAGACGGCGGAGACCTGCTCCTCCTCGGCCACCCGGAAGGACGAGCCGCAGCCACACGCAGCAACAACGTTGGGGTTGTTGACCTTGAAGCCGGCGCCCTGGAGGCTTTCCTCGTAGTCGATCTCCGAGCCGTACACGTACTGCAGGGACGAGCGATCGACCAGCAGCTTCAGCCCGTGGCTCTCGAACACGGCGTCGTTCTCACGCTGCTCGTCGAAGGCGAGCTGGTACTGGAAGCCCGAGCAGCCCCCTCCGCGCACCCCGACGCGCAGCCCGGCGAGCGTCACGTCGGCGCTCTGGGCGGCGAGGAACTCGCGTACCTTCTCGGCTCCCTTGTCGGTGAATGCGACCATTGCTATCCAAAGTATAGCGCTGCGTTGTGGGCGGCTATCCTAAGCCAAGAGGGTGGCGCAGCCGGCCGAAAGGCTGGCTGGCCGAAACGGGGATTCGCGCCGAAGGCGCGTGTCACCCGGCTTCGGTCGAGCCCCTCTTCTTTCATCCCATGCCCACCACCGAGGAAATCAAGCAGCGCATCGAGGCCGCGATCCCAGGCGCCCGCGCGGAGGTCAGCGGCGGCAACGACCACTTCAAGGCCACCGTCACCGCCGAGGCGTTCGCGGGGCAAACCCGCATCGAGCAGCACCGCCTTGTCTACGCGGTTTTCGGTGACGAGATCGGCGGGGAGATCCATGCGTTGTCGCTGAAGACACAAGCCGACTGACCGATCGAGCCCAACCCAACCCAAGCCGACCTACCCCACCCGACACCAGGAGCCTTCAAATGCCGGCACACCAGCCGCTTCCCATGATCGAGAACGATCTCGACACCAACACCGGACCCGCGGAGAGTGGGCCCAACCCGATTCGCGAGGCGATCGAGCAGGCGATCGCAGAGAACCGCGTGATGCTCTTTATGAAGGGCAGCCCCGACGCGCCGGCATGTGGCTTTTCGCGACGCACCGTCGCCGCGCTACAGGCGCTGGACGCCCCGTTCGCCGCTGTCGACGTCCTCCCCGATCCGCGCATCCGCCAGGAGCTTTCGGCGATCTCCAACTGGCCCACAATCCCTCAGCTGTTCGTCGAAGGCGAGCTGATCGGGGGCTGTGACATCGTCACCGAGATGTTCGAGTCCGGCGAGCTTGCGGAGGCGCTGAAGTAGAGAGATCCGGAGGGGCGCACGGCCGGTTGCGGTAGGGTGCCGACCCCATGCCCCCGGTAGCCATAGTCACCGACACCACCCAATACCTTCCGCGCGCGCTGGCGGCGAGCGAAGGCATCCACCAGGTGAGCCTGTACGTGGGGTGGGGCGATGACAAACAGCGCGAGAGCGAGATGGAGAGCTTCGATGCCTTCTATGAGCAACTGCGCGCCAACCCCGACCTGCCCACCACCTCGCAGCCGTCGATCGGTGACTTCCTCGCCGTGTGGGAGCCGCTGCTGGAGGCAGGGCAGGACATCGTCTCGGTGCACCTCTCGGGAGGCATCTCCGGCACCAGCGAGGCGGCCCGACAGGCCCGCGGGCTGCTCGCCGAGCGCGGTATGGGCGAGCGCGTCGAGGTGCTCGACGGGGAGACGGCCTGCGGGGGACTCGGCCTACTCGCGCTCGCTGGTGCGGCGGCAGCACGCGGCGGCGCCGACAAGGAGGGCGTGATCACCCGCATCCGCGAGACACGCGCCGCACTAAAAATCTGGTTTTGCATCGACACTCTGGAGTACCTGCGTCGCGGCGGGCGCGTCGGTAAGGCCCAGGCGTGGTTGGGGGGCACGTTGCGGATCAAGCCGATCCTCACGCTGGGCTACGAAATCACGCCCGTTGAGCGCGTGCGCACCGCCGGCAGGGCGTTCGAGCGAATGGTGCAGTACATGCATGAACTGCGCGAGGCCGGCTCGGATGCTTGGGTGGTGCAGCACATCCAGGCCACCGACCAGGCCCAGCGACTGATCGACCACGGACGTGAGATCTACGGCTCCGAGCCGCTGTTCGTCTCCGAGGTCGGCCCGGTGATCGGCACCTACGTGGGCCCGGGCCTCGTGGGCGTCGGCGGGATCCCCCGCGCGCTGTTGGCTTGATTTGAAAACGAGGGGCCCGACCGAAGCCGGGGGACACGCGCCTGCGACCGAAGCGGGGAGACACTCGCCTCCGGCGAGCATCCCCCGTTCGGCCAGCATCCCGGTTTCGGCCAGCCGGCCTACGGCCGGCTGCGCCACCCTCTTAGCGCCGACGGCGCCGGCGACGGCTGCGCATCCCGAGCGTGAGACCGATGACGGCAGCGCCGATCAGCAGCTCGCGTTTGTGACGCTCGACGTGGGCGCGCCAGTCGGTAAGCCGAGCCACCTCGACGTGCAGACGCTCCATCGACACCGCCAGCTCCGCGCGGTTGGCCTCCATCGAGTTGCGGATCTCCGCGGGCGAGCGCTGCGCCATCACTGCATCCCCCTTGTGCCGTCGTGCCCCGAGCCCGAGCCCATCGTCTCGCGGATCAGGCGAGCCTCCTCGATTGCCATCGTGGGCACCGGTGGAGAGCTTTTTTTGACGACTTTGGCGGCCACCAACCCCGCGAGCGCGCCGAGCACCAGAAGGATCAGGGCCATCGCAAAGAAGCCCCAGAAGTACGTGAAGTCGCCACCGATCGGCAGGGCGTAGTAGAGCAGCCAGGCGCAGCCGATCAGCACGAAGAAGAGCGCGGTCACCATGAAGACACCGGCGGCGACCGCCACCACCGCACCGCGCGCTAGCTTGGCGGCCTTCTCGGTGACCTCCGCCTTGGCGAGCTCGACCTCCTCGTGCACCAGCACCGCTATACGCTCGGAGACGTCGGTGATCGCCGTGGCGAGGTTTTGAGGCTGTTGCCCCTCGCGCGGGTTGTTAGGGGTGGATCCGGGTCCCGCCGCGCTCACTCCGGAGGCTCCTCGTCGAACACCCGCCGCCACACCACGCCCGCGGCGCGCTGCACGAGGACACTCGCGAGGGCGCCGAGCGCGGTGAGCATGCCCGACCACATCAAACGCTTGACCATCTCGTTCTCCATCATCCGGGGAGTGTATTGCCAACGGTGGTCGTCGTTGACGTCCCCCTCCGGAAATCGCCGCCACGAGGGGTCTCCAGGCCGCCGCACACGGTCTCCACCACCAGCCACTTGGCGCGCTCGTACTGATCCTCCTCGCAGGGCAGCAGCCCGAAGATCCAGCCGGTAAGCATCTGCTCGATCGCGCCATAGAAGGACATCGCCGCAAAGCGCGCGTCGATCTCCGCCTTGAAGGTACCCTGCGCCTGGGCGGAGGTGACGATCTCGGCGATCAGCTCGTACGCCTGGCGGATCTGCGCGAGGTGGGTCTGCCCGAAGGAGTTGGCCGCACGAGTGACCTCGACGATGATCACCTTCATCAGATCGGGATCGTGGCGGTAGGAGTCCACGATGAAGGAGGCGATTTCGTGCAGCTTCTCGCGCGCGCCCAGCTCGTCCTTCGCGTCCACCGCGCGGATCGTCTCGAGCATCACGTTCCAGCGCTCCAGGAAGAGCGTGTCGAGGATCTCGTCCTTGGAGGCGAAGTAGTGGTACACGAGGCCATACGCCACCCCCGCCTCGTCGGCGATGTCCGAGACGCGGCAGGCGTGGAAGCCCTGGCGCGCGAACACGCGTACGGCGGCGTCGAGGATCATGCGCCGCTTGTCGGGGCCGTTCTTGGCGCGAGCGACACTCACGCGTGCGCCTCCACCGGAGAGCCGTACACCTGCGGGCGACGGTGCGCGAGCACGGGCAGCTGGGCGCGGATCTCCACCTGCCGATCGAGGTCGAGGTCCGCCACGACAATGCCCTCGTGATCCTCAGCGCTCGCGAGCACGACCCCCCACGGGTCGACGATCATCGAGCGCCCCCCTGAATGGTGCCCGCCGGGGTGGGGGCCGACCTGGTTGGCGGCGATCACGAACACCTCGTTCTCGATCGCCCGCGCACGCACGAGGATCTCCCAATGGTCGCGGGTCGTGGGCAGCGTGAAGGCGGACGGCAGCACCACCACGCGGGCGCCGCGCAGCGCGAGCGCCCGAAACAGCTCGGGGAAGCGCAGGTCGTAGCAGATCGACATCCCCAGCTCGACGCCGTCGGCGGTGGCGCTCAGCACGACCTCCTCCCCGGGCTCGGTAACCGCCGACTCGCGGTAGGAGCGGCCCTCGACCTCGACGTCGAACATGTGCAGCTTGCGGTACACCGCCCGCACCTCCCCCTGCGGATCGACGTGCACGGAGGTGTTGGCGAGCTTCCCGCCCGCCGCCCCTCGATCCGCGGCGGGCGCCTGCACGATCGACCCCGCTACGAGGTCGATCGCAAGCTCCCGCGCGAGCGCACGCGCCCACGAGACGGCAGAACCGCCGAGTGTCTCGGCTCCGGCACGCAGGTCCTCGTCGGCACCGAGAACGCTCCACTTCTCCGGGAGTACGATCAGACGCGCCCCATCCGCCGCGGCAGCACGCGTGAGGCGATCGGCGGCAGCCATGTTCGCGGCCTTCTCGGCCGTGGAGTTGAGCTGGACCGCGGCGACCCTCAAAAGCGCACTCCCTTCCATGAGCGTCTCCCCACAGAATAGATTGACTAGTCAGTCAACAGCCCCAAGCATAGCGCTGGCTGGGCCAGTTCCGCCCGCCCACATGCCCCTGTTTCGCGGCGCGCGCCCGCTGAAGCGCTGGCGCTATCTGGGGATCTTCTGCGATGAGCTGATGGCGTGTGCGGCAACCGTGCAGGTGGGACCGGCGCGCCAGACCTTCTGGGCGGTCGTCTCGCGCGAGGATCGCCGACTGCGTGAGCGCACGCATACGCTCGCCCGCCGAGGCGCGGTGGAGCTCGCGCCGGGGAGGCTGCGCGTGCGTGACGGCGGCGTGGCGCTCGACTTCACGCTCGTCGAAGACGCGGGCATCGAGGCAAAGTGCCCCCACGGCCGAGGCTACGTGTGGACACGCAAGCAGGCGGGGATCCCCGCACGCGGCACCGTGGCCCTTGACGGCGGCCCCCCACGCGAGATCGAGGCGCTGGCGGTGGTGGACGACACCGCCGGCTACCACGCGCGCGTGACCGAGTGGTGGTGGGCGGCCGGCGTCGGCGTGGACTCTGACGGGACGCCGCTGGCGTTCAATCTCGTCGAGGGTGTCAACGACCCCCCGGCCGACAGCGAGCGCGCGGTGTGGGTGGCCGGCAAGTCGCACGAGGTGGCCGCCGTACATTTCGCGGCCGACCTGTCGCGGATCGACTCAGCCGATGGCTCGCTGCGCTTCACCGCCGAGGCACAACGCAGCCGTCGCGAGAGCCTGCTGCTGGTGCGCAGCGACTACCGCGCGCCGTTCGGGACCTTCAGCGGCACTCTCCCCGGCGGGATCGAGCTCTCGCACGGCATGGGCGTGGTGGAGCACCACCGCGCACGGTGGTAGGGCTACGCCCGGAACGCAGCGCCCTGCCCCGCCGTCGCGGCAGGCCCAGCAGCGGCGCCCGACTCCAGCAGCGCGACGATCTCATCGGCGGAGTAGCCGACCGCGGCGAGGACCTCCTCGGTGTGCTCGCCCAGCGCGGGGCCGGGGAGACGATCGTGAGCCCCGGGGGTACGCTCCAGCTTGACGGGCACACCGAGCTGGCGCACACCTCCCGCCACCCCGGGCTGGTCGAGCGTGACGACCATCTCGCGGGCGCGCACGAGATCGGAGTCGAGCGCCTCGTCGAGCTCCAGCACCGGCTCCAGGCAACAGTCGTGCTCGCGCGCGAACTGCTCCCACTGCGCGCGGGTGCGCGTTTTGAAGAGCTCGACGACCTGCGCGTGGGCGTCGGAGCCGGGGGCTTCGAACTGGCGCTCGATCAACTCCTCGCGTTCGACGCCCCGGCACCACGCCTGCCAGAACTTGGGCTCCAGTGCGCCGAGCGTGACCCAGCCGTCAGCGCACTCGTATGGGCGGTAGCAGATCACCGAGCCAGCCAGCAGCAGCTCGCCGCGGTGGGGGGCGTTGCCGTCGGCGAAGTGGGCGGCGGCAACCATCGCCAGCCACGAGAGCGCGCCATCGGCCATCGAGACGTCCACCACCTGGCCAAGCCCCGAACCCGTGCGCGCCGGTTGGGTCGGCTCTCCGACTCCGGCCGACCGGGCACGACCGGCGCTCGCCGTGGGAGCGGGAGATCGCGGGGCGGGGTGGGCGGGACTTCCATCCCTCTCGCGCAGAGCCGCAAGTATCCCGAACGCGGCCATCAGCGCGCCGCCACCGAGGTCGGCGATCTGGCCGGCCGCCTGCACGGGCGGGCCGCCACGCTCTCCCGTCAGCCCGAGCAGGCCGACGAGGCCGAGGTAGTTCATGTCGTGTCCGGACGCATCGCGCTTGGGGCCGG
Organism: uncultured Solirubrobacterales bacterium; assembly: GCA_963772075.1. Taxonomy (GTDB): domain Bacteria; phylum Actinomycetota; class Thermoleophilia; order Solirubrobacterales; family Solirubrobacteraceae; genus Palsa-744. Next base: position 330,294 of record CAVYWG010000011.1, read on the forward strand.
TCTGGCCGTAGCCTGAGATCGCGCAGTACACGATCCCGGGGTTGACCTCGCGCATCCGCTCGTAGCCCACGCCGAGGCGGTCGAGCACGCCGGGGCGAAATGAGCTCGAGCACCACGTCGTGCTCGGCCACGAGGCGCAGCAGCGCCTCGCGCCCCTCATCGCGCTTGAGGTCGAGGCGGATCGAGCGCTTGTTGCGGTTGAGCGCGAGGAACAGCGCCGACTTGGCGCTCTGCTCGGCGCCCTCCACGTAGGGAGGCGACCAGCGGATGTAGTCGCCCATCCCGGTGTCCTCCACCTTCAGCACCTCCGCGCCGAAGTCCGCCAGCAGCAGCGAGCAGAAGCCGCCGGGCAGCAGCCGGGAGAGGTCGAGCACGCGGATGCCCGCCAGCGGGAGGTCAGCCATCGCGCTGCGGGATGTTCAAGAGGCCGCGGGCCTCCTGCACCGTTGCCGGGCGGCGGCCGACGTCTTCGGTCATCTGCCGCGCCTTCGCGATCAACTCGCCGTTGGAGCGCGCCATCTCGCCATCCGGGAGGTAGAGGTTGTCCTCGAGGCCGACCCTGATCGAGCCGCCGAGGGTGAGCGCGGCGGCCGCCAGCTCCCACTGCCGGCGGCTGATCCCGATCACCGCCCAGTGAGATTTGGACCCGCCCTGCCCGCCGGCGCCGTCTTCGACCCCCGGGATGTTGGCGACCATCGCCGCAAGGTTGCGCGCGCCCGGGGGCACCCCGCCGACCACGCCCATGATGCAGTCAACGTGCAGCGGCGCCTCCAGCACGCCCATGTCGAGCAACGGCTCGAGGCTGCCGACGTGCCCAAAGTCGAAGCACTCGTGCTCCGGTTTGATGCCCAGCTCACGCATCGCTCCGAGCAGCTCGATGATCTCGCCAAAGGGGTTGGCGAACACCATGTTGAAAACGAAGTCTTTGCGCGAGCGCGAGTACTTGGCGTAGTTCATCGAGCCCATGTTCAGCGCCGCCACCTCGGGGCGGCACTCGCGCAGGTAGGCCACCCGCTTCTCCACGCTCACCCCCATGGCGCCGGTGGAGAAGTTGACGATCGCTGCGTTACCCACCTCCGCGCGGATGGCGTCGGAGATCGCTTTGTAATCCTCCACCTCGAAGCTCGGCCCGCCCGCGGGTGTGCGCGCGTGGATGTGGATCATCGTGCCGCCCTCGTCGACGATCCGCCGCGCCTCGGCCGCGTACTCCGCGGGGGTGTAGGGGATCGCCGGACACTGCTCGCGGTTGGCCAGCACGCCCGAGATCGCGCAGGTTATGACGACGGGGTCCTCGACGCTCATGTCTCGACTGCGCATGGCTGCGCTGGATCGGCGTCCTCGGTCGCTCGTGTGCGAAGCACACTTCGCTCCCTGCGTCCTTGCCCAGCTTGCCCTGCACAGCCGAGACGGCGTAGGGACAACCCGTAGCTCATACGGGAACCACCCCATGCCGCTTCCAAGGCCGCTCGACCCGCTTGCCCGCGGACATCTCCAGCGCCCGGCAGATCACGGCACGCGTCTCCCGCGGGTCGATCACGTCGTCGATCAGGTCGTTGCCGGCGGCGATGTACACGTCGAACTGCTTGCGGAAGCCCTCGATCAGCTCGGCGCGCTTGGCCGCCGGGTCCTCCGCTTCCTCGACGACTTTGCGGAAGGCGATCTCGACGACGCCCTCGGCGCCCATCACCGAGATCTCGGCGGAGGGCCACGCGACGATCAGGTCGGGTTCGTAGGCACGGCCGTTCATCACGTAGTAGCCGGCGCCGTACGCCTTGCGGGTGATGACCGTGATCTTCGGCACGGTGGCGTTGGCGACGGCGTACAGCATCTTGGCGCCGTGGCGGATGATCCCTTCGGCCTCCACTTTGGTGCCGACCATGAAGCCGGGCACGTCCTGGATGAACAGGAGCGGGACGCCGAACGCGTTGCAGAGGTTGACGAAGCGCGCGGCCTTGTCGGCGGAGTCGTTGTCGAGGATCCCCCCCAGCTGCCGCGGCTGGTTGGCGACGATCCCCACGGGGCGCCCGCCGAAGCGCGCGAAGCAGGTTATGATCGTCTTCGCCCACTGGCGCTTGATGTCGAGGTAGTCGCCGTCGTCGACGATCAGCTTGATGACCTCGTACATGTCATACGGCTTGCGGTTGGACTCCGGCAGCACATCCAGCAGCGCCTCCTCGGCACGGTTGATCGGATCCCCGCCCGCCCCGGAGACCGCCCGCACCGGCGGGGCCTCTTCGCAATGCGAGGGGAAGTAGGAGAGGTACTCCTTGATCCGCGCGATGCACTCCTCGTCGTCGGCCACTTCCATGTCGCCCACACCCGACTTGCGGCAGTGCACGCGCGAGCCGCCCAGTTCCTCCTGGGTGACGTCCTCCCCCACGGCGGCGCGCACCAGGTGGGGGCCGGCGAGCGCCATCGAGCCGCGACCCCGCACCATCGGGACGAAGTCGGCGAGGCCCGGGATGTACGCGGTGCCAGCGGCGCACGGCCCCATCAGCGCGGCGACCTGCGGGATCACGCCGCTCGCCACGACCTCCTCGCGGAACAGGTGCCCGGAGCCCGCGAACATCGCGCCGGCGGCCTCCTGCACGCGCGCGCCGGCGGAGTCCAGCAGCCACACGAACGGGATCCGCTTCGTCAGCGCCAGCTCGCGCAGACGCGTCACCTTGATCTCGCCGGTCATCCCCATCGAGCCGGCCATCACGGTGAAGTCGTACGCGCACACCGCGGCGAGGCGGCCGTCGATCTTGCCGTAGCCGGTGATCACACCGTCGGCGGGGGCGTCCACGCCGTCCATCGCGCGCTGCGCGGAGTGCGGGCGGCCGTGGATGCCGAGCTCGACGAACGTGCCCGCGTCGATCAGCAGCGCGATCCGCTCGCGCGCGGTGAGCTTGTCGCGCTCGTGCTGCTTGGCGATCTTCTCCTCGCCGCCACCCAGCATCGCCTTCGCGCGGCGGGCTTCGAGGTCCTCGACCAGCGGGCGCAGCGGGGAGGTGGGTGGCTCAGCCGGCGCGGCGGCCGGAACGGCCGGGGCCTCGGCCACCGGCGCATCGGGCGCATCGGTTGGGGCGTCGTCGCTCATCATCGTCCTTTCCACACCGGGTCGCGCTTCTCGAAGAACGCGGTGACACCCTCGACGATGTCCTCCGTGGAGAGCGCGAGCGACAGCTGCGCGCGCAGGTAGTCGAGGGCATCATCCAAAGGCATGTCGAGCTGGCGGCGCATCGCCTCCTTGCCGAGACGCATGATCAGCGGCGACTTGGCGGCCAGCTTCCCCGCCCACTCGGCAACGGCGGCGTCGAACTCCTCCGCGGGCACGACCTTGTTGACGATCCCCGCCGCGAGCGCCTCCTGCGCCGACCAGCGCTCGCCGAGCAGCAGCAGCTCGGAGGCGCGCTTGCGCGGCACGTTGCGGTAGATCAACGCCATGATCATGAACGGGAAGGCCCCCACGTTGATCTCCGGCGTGCCGAACGTGGCGTCCTCGGATGCCACGATCAGATCGCACGCCAGCGCGATCCCCAGCGCCCCGGCGAGCACGTGCCCGCGCGCCGCGCAGATCACGGGCTTGGGGAAAGAGCAGATCAGCTTGAACAACCCCACGAAGCGCTCGGAGCCGAAGTGCTTGTACACCAGCGGCACGTCGCCGGCGAACCCGCCGAGGTTGGCGCCGGAGGAGAACACCTTCTCGTGCGATGAGGCCAGCACCACACAGCGCACCTCAGCCTCGTCGCCCGCCCGCTCGAGGGCGGCGATCAGCCCGCCCAGCAGCTCAGCGGAGAGCGCATTGCGGGTGGCGGGCTCGTTCAGCGTGATCGTGGCGACGCCGCCGGCCACGTCGTAGAGCACGGCCCCCCCGACTGGCTGTCGGGCACGAGCGGGGATGGCGGGGCGGTATCAGGCGCAGGCGCGGACTCCGGGGCGGGGGGCTCGGGCACGCTGGGCATCGTACCCGGCCCACGCGGCACCCGCGCCCCCGGGCTGGCTGGTTGGCCAGGCGCCAACCCGGGCTCGCTCTACTGCTTGCGCTTCGCGTGGTGGTGACGGCGAGCTCGCCGTTCGAGCTTCCGCAACTGAGCGACATTGACCGTCTGCGAGGCCGGCGGCGCTTCGATCACAAGCGGAAAGTTGATCGCGGGGATGTTGACCGTGGCGGTGACCGTCGTTCCTTTGTCGTGCGTGGTGATCACCGTACGCACGGGCAGGCCATTCTGCGCAAGCGACACTTCCATGGTGACGGTCGGTAACTGGCGGGGAGGCAGCAGATGCGACATGGACGCCAGGCTTTCGCGTTTGAGCTGTTCGGGTTCGAGGATCGCGAGGAAGTCCGTGACCGGCTGCCCGTAGAGCGTCGCGGTCCCCGTTTCGCGCACTTCCTCCGCTCCCGCCAGCGTTTTGCGCAACCCCGTGAACGGCGGTTCCGCCAGCGCCGGCGCACCGATCGTCGGTGCAGAAGTCTTGGATGGCTTGAGGGGTTTCCCGTTTTCTTCGGTGATCAGTTCGGCAAAGCCATCGCGGCCGAGCTTGATCCACGGCCGACCGTGGTCCACTCGGCCCAGCGCACGCAGATAGACGTAGGTGGTTTTGCCGACCACACGCAACGTGAACGGATGCCCGAGCAGGCTGAAGGTGACGTTCCCAGCCGCCGGCGAGAATGTCTCTTCCCCGGAGATCTGCGAGTCGGCTCCGAGTGCCTTCAGAACACGCAAGGCTTGGTGGTCGCTGCGAGGCAAGGTGACCGACGATTGGGCCACGAAGCGTAGGCTGGTCACCTTCAGTTCTTCCGCCTTCTGCTCGAGCCCCACCAGCGATGGGGGCAGCGGCGGATGCGCGAGGGCGGGGGCAGGCGCCGGTTCCGCCGCAGATGCCACCCCAGACGCCCCAGCCAGCGCCAGCACGATTCCGAACAGCACGCACGTTCCCCGCATCTCAAGTCCTCCCGATTGGTGAGCGCGCCAGCTTATATCAACTGTGTGAACGCGGCGGCTCGGGGGACCGAGCAGACATCACCGAGGGCTCCGATCCGGAGAGTGCTCGCTGAGCCTATTCCCATTCGATTCGCTCGGCCAGCTCCGCGGGCCCCAACTCGATCAGTCCGCTGCCTTCGATCGGCTCGTAGCGATCGCCGCGCAGCGCGAGCCATTGCACCTCGTGCTTCTTGGGATCGACAATCAGGACCTCTTCGACTTCGTGGGCGGAGTAGAAGGGCAGCTTCGCCCAACTCTCGTCGTCGGGGGAGACGATCTCCACGACGAGCGCCGCGGTGGGGTAGTACAGCCGACGAGGTCCCCGGCGACGCAGGCCGCCGTCGGGCACGCGGTAGTCCCCCTGAGTGCCGAGGTTGAAGTCCCCCATGGCCGGAATGAGGTCAGCCGCACGCGCCGGCGGTCCAAGCAACTCCGCAAGCTGTTGCAAAATCTCGGAATGGGCACCGTACGGGGCGGGGTTCACGTGCAGTACGCCCTTCCACATCTCGTCGGCGCTGTCGAGCCCGAGCTCCCGCCGACGATCCAGCAGCTCATCGATCTCCACCGGGAGCGGATCGAGAATCACCGTCGGCATTGGGCGATTCTAGCGCCCTGAAGCACCTCCTCGCACCTACTCCGTGGTCTTGTGCAGCTCATTGTCTTCAGGCTACGCGAGCCTTAGGAAGGAACACTCGCGACCCCTCCCGCCCGCTTTCCTTTTCCTGGCTGAAGCGCTAGTTTCTGCGGGCACAAGCGATCGCACGCCGACCGAACCCACGCCCGCGGCGCCCCGACGCGACCGCACGAGACAAGGAGCCCCCCGATGGCCGCCACCGCCGAGCCCGTACTGAAGCCGGACTTCGCAGCCAAGCGCAAGCACTTCCTGTTCACCGACGAGCACGAACAGCTGCGCGAGTCGATCAGGAACTTCGCGACCAAAGAGCTGGCGCCGCATGCTGAGGAATGGGAGGAGACAACATTCCCGGATTCGGTGTTCGCGCGGATGGGCGAGTTGGGTTTCCTCGGCCTCGACAAGCCCGAGGAGTGGGGCGGCCAGGGCGGCGATTACTACAGCGCGCTGGTGCTGGCCGAGGCGATCGGCTACGCCAACTCCGGCGGACTGGCGATGGGGGTGGCAGTGCAGACCGACATGGCGATGCCCCCGATCCTCGCGTTCGGCACCGACGAGCAGAAGCGCGAGTGGGTCGAACCGGCGATCAAGGGGCAGAAGATCCTGTGCCTCGGCATCACCGAGCCCGACGCGGGCAGCGACGTGAAAGGGATCAAGACGCGCGCCACCAAAGACGGCGATGAATACGTGATCAACGGGTCGAAGACTTACATCACCAACGGCCACCGCGCGCACGTGATCGTGCTTGTCACGAAGACCGACGCGGACGCCGGCTATGACGGCTTCACGCTGTTCCTGGTACCGATGGACTCACCCGGCGTGGTCCGCGAGAAGAAGCTCGAGAAGATGGGGATGCACGCCTCCGACACCGCGCTGCTGGCCTTCCAGGACGTGCGCGTGCCCGAGTCTGCAGTGCTCGGCCAGGTCGGGCGGGGCTTCTACCACATCATGTGGGAGCTCCAGGGCGAGCGGCTGATCGGCGCCGCCGGCAGCGTCGCGGGCGCGCAGCGCTGCTTCGAGCGCACGCTGGAGTACGCCAAAGAGCGCACCGCGTTCGGCCGGGCGATCGGCAACTTCCAGGTGATCCGCCACAAGTTCGCGGAGATGGCGACGAAGATCGAGACGGCCCGTCAGATGGTGTACATGACCGCGTGGCGCCAGCAGAACGGCGACTACCCCGTGCGCGAGATCTCGATGGCGAAGCTGTACGCCTCGCGGATCGCCTGCGAGGTGGCCGACGAGTGCCTGCAGATCCACGGCGGCGCCGGCTACATGCGCGAGTACGGGATCGAGCGGGCGTGGCGCGACCTGCGCCTCAACCGCATCGGCGCGGGCACGGATGAGGTGATGCTCGAGGTGATCGGGCGGTCTTACGGGCTTTGATCGGACACGCAACGCCGCATGCTTGAGCTAAAGCGGATGAGCGGACCCGCGCCGCATGCGGCGCGGGTAGCAAGGCCGCATGCGGCCTTGCTCGGGTCGCGCATGCGCGACCCGCTCGCAGCCGCACATGTGCGGCTGCGCCAGTCGGCGCATGCGCCGACTGGAACTGCACCATCGCGTCGCCCATGAGCAACCCCACGCCCCCCTTCACCGACGAGCACGAGGAGCTGCGCGACTCGATCCGGCGCTTTGTCGAGCGCGAGCTGGCGCCCCATGCACAGGAGTGGGAGCGCGCGGAATGGTTCCCGGATGAGGTCTTCCCCAAGCTCGCCGCGCACGGCTTCCTCGGCCTCAAGTACCCGGAGGAGTACGGCGGGCAGGGCGGCGACTACCTGCACGACGCGGTCCTGATCGAGGAGCTGACGCGCACCGGCTCGGGCGGCACCGCGGCGGGGATCGGGGCACACGTCAACATCGCCACGCCGCCGATCTGGAGGTTCGGCACCGAGGAGCAGAAGCAGCGCTACCTCGTGCCCGCAATCCGGGGCGAGAAGATCGGGGCGCTCGCGATCACCGAGCCTGGCGCCGGCTCGGACGTCGCCGCGCTGCGCACGCTCGCCACGCCGGTGGACGGCGGCTGGGTGGTCAACGGCGAGAAGACCTACATCACCAACGGCGTGCGCGCGCACTTCCTTGTCACCGCGGTGAAGACGACCGCAGAGGGCGGCCACCACGGGATCTCGTTTCTGATCGTCGAGCGCGGCGAGGGCGTGCGCTCCTCTAAGCTCCAGAAGCTCGGCTGGGCCGCCTCCGATACGGCGACGATCGCATTCGAGGATGTGTTCGTGCCCGAGGACAACCTGCTGGGCCCCGAGCACGAGGGCTTCAAGCTGATCATGGCCAACTTCCAGTGGGAGCGCTTGGCGATGGCGCTCGGCGCGTGCGCCGCGATGGGCCTCGCGTGGGAGCGCACGGCGCAGTTCGCGCGCGAGCGCACCGCTTTTGGGCGGCCGCTGTCCGGGCACCAGGTGACCCGCCACAAGCTCGCCGAGCTGGCCACCTCGGTGTACACCTGCCGCTGCGTCACCTACGACGCGCTGCGCCGCTTCATGGCCGGCGAGGAACCATTGAAGGAGGTCACGATGGCGAAGCTGCTCACCCAACGCGCCTCCTACGAGCTGATGGACGCCTGCCTGCAGATCCACGGCGGCGCCGGCTACATGCGCGAGGGCTGGGTCGAGCGCGCCGCCCGCGACGCCCGGCTTGGGCCGATCGGCGGCGGCAGCGACGAGATCATGAGTGAGATCTTGGGGCGCGTGCTGGCTCTGTAAGTAGTAGAGGTGTCCACACCTCCGCCCACCATTCAGGCGCGGGCGCTCGCGAGCCGATGCCACGCACGTGGCACGCCCGCCCATCATGTCGCTGCCTGCCCGCGCGGCCTGCCTGTGCGCGATCGCGGCCGTGGCCGTGGCGATGCTGCCAGCTTCAGCCGCAGCATCCTCCTGCGCTAACGCCAACCTGACGCCGAACTCCGGCAACGTCGAACAGGTGCGCGCCGCGGTGCTGTGCCTGATCAATCAGGAACGCGAACATCACGGCGAGGGCGCGCTGGTGGCCAATGCGAAGCTCGCGCACGCCGCACAGGCACACAGCCGCGACATGGCCGAACAGGACTACTTCTCCCACCTCGGCCCCGACGGCTCGACACCGCTCGACCGAATGCGCGCCAGCGGCTACCTCGCCAACTCGCAGGACGGGTACGTGGTCGGGGAGAACATCGCGTGGGGCACGATGTGGCTAGCCACGCCACAGTCGATCGTGAGCGCCTGGATGGCCTCGCCCGGGCACCGCGCCAACATCCTCGACGGCTCCTACCGCGAAACCGGGGTCGGGGTCGAGCCGCGGCCGCCCGCCTCGCTCGCCGAAGGGCAGCCCGGGGCGCTGTACACCCAGGACTTCGGCACCGTCATCCCCGCCGGGCACTCCTCACGCCGCTCCTCGGACTCGGGACGGATAACCTCCGGCATCCGAACCACTGAAAGGAGCAACACATACCATGGGAGTTCTCGACGGCAAAGCCGCCATCGTCACAGGGTCCGCGCGCGGCATCGGGCGCGCCACCGCAGAGCTGCTCGCCGCAAACGGCGCGCACGTGCTGATCAACGATCTCGACGGCGACGTCGCCACGCAGGCCGCTGAGGAGATCGCGGGCGAGACGGCGGTGTTCGCCGGCGACCTCACCAAGCCCGGCGTTCCCGACCAGCTGGTGCAGAGCGCCGTGGACGCGTTCGGCAAGATCGACATCATCGTCAACAATGCCGGCTACACGATCGACGCGCCGATCCACAAGATGTCCGACGAGCAGTACCAGGCGATGCTCGACATCCACCTCGTCGCCCCCTTCCGCATCATCCGCGCCGCCGCGCCGCACCTGCGCGAGCCCGCCAAGCAGGAGCGCGAGGAGGGCAAGGAGGTGTTCCGCAAGATCGTCAACATCTCCTCGATCTCGGGCACCATGGGCAACGCCGGGCAGGCCAACTACTCCTCCGCGAAGGCTGGCATCACGGGCCTGACCAAGACGCTGGCGAAGGAGTGGGGCCAGTTCAAGGTCAACGTCAACGCGGTGGCGTTCGGCTTCATCGACACGCGTCTGACGGCCGCCAAGGTCGAGGACAACACGATGGAGATTGGCGGCGAGAAAGTCCAGCTGGGGATCCCCGAGCAGATGCGCCAGATGGCCTCGATGCTGATCCCGCTGGGGCGCCCCGGCACCCCGCAGGAGGCGGCGGGAGGCATCTTCTTCCTCTGCTCGCCGTGGTCCAACTACGTGCACGGCCAGGTGCTGAACGTCACCGGCGGGCAGTTCGTGGGGATGACGAGCTAGAGCCTCATGGCGCCGCGGGCGGGAATCCGCCCGTCTGGAACCCGGGGAGCTGCGGCTCCTCGGGCGGCGCCGCTTCGGAATGCGCCTTGCGCAGGTCGAAGTACAGCACCGCGGCGGCGAGCGCCGAGATCGGGGCCGTGAGGATGCCGACGATCACGCGCACCACGAGGCCCACGGCGGTGCCCGCGGCGTCGGCCGCGATCTCGACCCCGGAACCAACGAGGCCGACGAGGATCACCAGCAGCAGGATCACCGCGAACACGTTCCAGCCGTTGCCGCGCACCAGCTCGCGGCTGCGTCCCAGCGCGCGCAGACCGGCGGGGCGCTCGAGCACCACCACTGGGGCGGCCACCGACCATAGCGTGGCGAGGATCAGGCCGGGGATCACGATCAGGATGAAGCCGATCAGGATGCCGACGCCGGCGACGATGCCCACCAGGATCAGTTTGCCGAGCACCGGCGTGACCGCGCGCAGCAGCTGCCCGGCGCTGGCGTCGCGCTTGCCGTCCTGCACGTCCGACACCAGCTCGACCACCATCCCGGTGAACAGCGTGGTCGCCACGAGGCTGACGATCAGCGCGATGAACGCCAACCCCGCCGAGGCTGCGATCAGCAGCACACCGAACACGGAGCTGATCACGAACACCACAGCGGCTGCCGGCATCAGCACCGGCGCCTGGTCCACGTAGATCTGAAACGTGCGGCGGATGATCGCCCCGACGTCGATTGAGTTGGTCATGCAGTGTCAACAGTACGCGACGCACCAGACGCCATAGCGGCGCGGCGCTGTTCACGCACGCGCTGCAGCGCGCCCCGGCGTCCGTGCTGCTCGAGGCCGGCGTACAGCCGCTTGATCTCCGTGAGGATCTCATCAGCGACGGCCTGCTGCTGTGCGGGCGTGGGGTCAGCCACCTGCTCCCAGCGCAGCGCCGGCGCGTACTGCACGGTGATCGACGGTAGCCGCAGGCGCTTCCAGTTGCGGATCCGCGAGGAGCCGTGAATCGCGATCGGTACCACCGGCGCGCCGGATTCGAGCGCCAGGCGCCCGATCCCGCGCTTGGCCTGCTCGGCGAGGCGGCCGTCGCGCGAGCGCCCACCCTCGCAGTACATCGTGATCGCCCCCCCGCGCGCGAGGATCGCGTTGGCGGTGGTGAACACCTCTTCATCGCGCGCCCCGCGGCGCACCGGGAAGACGCCGCCGTGTGTGTAGATGAACTGCATCGGCCCTTTGAAGAGCTGCGACTTCGCCATGAAGCGCACCTTGCGGCGGATGTAGCAGCCCATCAGGAAGTGGTCCATGAACGAGAAGTGGTTGGGCGCGAGGATCACCGCGCCGGCGCCCGGCACGTTGTCGGTGGCGATCGCGCGCGTGCGCAGGCCGGCGTACGCGTACAGCGAGGTGATGAAGCGCGTCAGCTCGTAGCACCAGTCCGGTTCGCGCGTGCGCGCGCGCTCGTGGAAACGGTCGAAGTGCTCCTTCGGCCGCGGGTCTGCATACACCTGCTCGCGCATCGGGGCCAGCTCGCTCATCTGCTCTCTTACGCTCCCCCGCCGGATCGGGTTGTTATTGCCCACTGCACCAGTCTGACTGCTCTACCTCGCGGGGCCGGCAAGGTTACGCGCCGGCCTTTGTGTCGAGCTCTTCTCGGCGTCTTCATCGCCAGGGTCAGCGCGGCGCCCTTGAGCGCCACGCCACACCAGCGGACGGCTCCTACGCGATGACACGATGAGCGTATGAGACGAACAACAGGCGGCCTACCGGCGCTCTGACGGACCCGCCGCACCGGTCGGGCCATGAGAAGCCGGCGACCCGGAGTCCTCGCCTTTGGGTCAATCGACCTTCAACAGCTCCATCTGGCAGCTGAGCCCCTTGACCTTCGGCCAGTCGCCGTCGGCGCAGAGAACCGTTTCGATCTCCGGTTGGAGGTCCGCCGTGGCGAGGATTAGCGCGTCGGGCATCGACAACGACTTGCGCTTGCCCCGCAGCATCGCGGCGCGTGCCGCGATGGGCCTGTCGACCGGCAGGAGATCTGTGATCAAGGCGTCGAAGAAACCGTCCACGCCCTCCCTGGGGTGGTGCCCAAGCGTGACACCGGTCATGACCTCCGCGTAGCTGATGACCGACGCCACCAGCGGATGACCGCCCACGATCTCCTTGAACCTGGCGACGGTTACCTCGTGCAGAGCATCGTCGGCGTCCAGGAAGCCGACGATCACCGTCGAGTCGAGCAGGATCAATCCCACTCTCGGCGCAGCCCGCGGACGGTTCGGCCGAGCTCGCCACCCGTGCTCAGAGCACCCGCGTACTCATCGACGAGGTCATCCATGCGCGCGATCACAACACGCCCGGGCCCCTGTGCCTTGACTTGCACGACATCCCCCTCGCGCAACCCAGCCTCGCCGAACGCCCCGATCGGGATCGTGATCTGATGCTTGCCGGAGACCCGCGAGCGGCCCGCGCTGCGCCTGCCGCCGCCCTCTGTTTTCTTTACATCTATCGCCATAGGTCAAGGATAGCGCGCGGCACGAGCCAGGGGCGCTTCAAGCGCCCCCGCTGCGCGCACGATCCAACGCGGCGTGCCACCCCGCGAGCAGGCAGGCGCGCTCGCCCTCGGACATGCGCGGCTCGAAGCGGGTGCGCTCGCGCCAGCCCGCGCGCACGTCGGCGAGCGTCCACAGCCCGGCGCCGACGCCCGCCAACAGCGCGGCCCCCAGCGCGGTGGTCTCTGAAACCTCGGGCACGAGCACGGGCACGTCGAGGACATCGGCCTGGAACTGCATCAGCCAGCGGTTGACGGTCGCCCCGCCGTCGGCGCGTAGCTCGTGCAGCTCGATGCCCGCTCCGGCTTCCATCGCGCGCACGGCGTCCACGGTTTGGTAAGCGATCGCCTCCAGGGCCGCGCGCGCGAGGTGCGCCCGCGTCGAGCCGCGCGTGAGACCCACGATCGTCCCCCGCGCGTGTGGGTCCCAGTGCGGCGAGCCCAGGCCGGTGAGCGCGGGCACGAAGTAGACCTGCTCGTTCGACGCCAGCGAGGCCGCGAGCGCCTCGGATTCGGCCGCGTCAGCGATGATCTCAAGGCCGTCGCGCAGCCACTGGACGGCCGCGCCGGTGACGAAGATCGACGCCTCCAGCGCGTAGGTGAGCGCGTGGGGAAGCTGCAGTCCGGGTGGGGGGTTTTCCCCCGACGGGCCGGGCGCCACGCCGGGCTGGGCGTCGTCGGCCGGGGCGGGCGCGGCTCCAACGCCCCACGCCACGGTGCTCACCAGCCCCGGCGCCGGGACGGGCGCGGCGAAGCCGGCGTTCAGCAGCACGAACGAGCCGGTGCCGTAGGTGTTCTTGCCCATCCCCGGGTCCACGCACGCCTGGCCGAAGAGCGCCGCCTGCTGGTCGCCCGCGACACCCGCCACGGGGACGGCGTGGCCGTGCAGCGCCTCGGGCCGTGTGGTGCCCAGCGCGCCGGCGCTGGCGCACACCCGCGGCAGCGCGCGCTCGGGCACGCCGAACAACTCCAGCAGCTCCGGGTCCCAGCGCCCGGCAGCGATGTCGTAGAGCATCGTGCGCGACGCGTTCGAGGGGTCGGTGAGGTGCTCCCCCGTGAGCTTGAAGATCAGCCACGAATCGACCGTCCCGAACAGCGCCCGGCCAGCAAGCGCACGCTCGCGCAGCCCCTCCACGTGCTCGAGCAGCCACTCGATCTTCGTGGCCGAGAAGTACGGGTCGAGCACCAGCCCGGTGCGCGCGCGGATCAACCCCTCATAGCCCGCCTCGCGCAGCTGCGCGCAGCGCTCCGCCGTGCGCCTGTCCTGCCAGACGATCGCCCGATGCAACGGCTCCCCCGTCGCCGGATCCCACACGCACACCGTCTCGCGCTGGTTGGTGATACCCACCGCGGCGAGCTCTCCCGGACGCACCCCGGCATCGGCCAGCGTCTCGCCGGCGACCGCGTGCGTCACCTCCCAGATCTCCGCCGCGTCGTGCTCCACCCAGCCCGGCTGCGGGAAGTGCTGGGCGAACTCGCGGTAGGCCCGCCCCACCGGCTCGGCGCGCTCGTCGAAGACGATGCACGTGCTGCCCGTGGTGCCCTGGTCGATTGCGAGGATCATCGTGCGCAAAGGCTATTGTCTCGCGGTCATGGCAACCGCATCCGGAGGAGGCCCGCATGGCTGAGGTAGAGGCTCACATCACCGGCACCGTGTGGAAGATCGAGTGCGCCGTCGGCGACCGCATCGAGGAGGGCGACACGGTGGCGATCCTCGAGTCGATGAAGATGGAGATGCCGGTCGAGGCCGAGGACTCGGGCACTGTCGTCGAGATCCGCTGCGAGGAGGGCCAGGCGGTCAACGAGGGCGACACGCTGGTCGTGCTGGAGTAGCGACGCCGCCCGGGCGCGGTCATTGCGGCTAGCCTTCTGGCCGGATGGCCCATACCATGGACAGACGGGAGCTGGCCGACGGCAAGCTGCTGGTCGACCAGCCGGCGGTGGGGGTCGTGCGGTTGACGATCTCCAACCCCGACAAGCGCAACGCGCTCGACCACCCGATCCTCGACGCGATCACCGCGACACTCGGCGAGCTGGCCGACTCGCGAGGGGACGCGCACTGCGTGGTGGTCACGGGCGCAGGCCGGATGTTCTCGGCCGGGTACGACATCGGCGAGATCCCCGACGCCGAGTTCGAGGAGCGGGCGGAGGCGCTGGTTGCGCATCCGTTCACCGCGGCGATCGACGCGCTGCAGGCGTTCCCGTGGCCGACCGTCGCGGCGCTGCCCGGGCACACGATCGGCGGCGGCCTGGAGCTCGCGCTGGCGTGCGATCTGCGCGTCGCGAGCGAGGGGATCAAGCTGGGCATGCCCCCGGCCAAGCTGGGACTGGTGTACTCGCATACCGGGCTGCGGCGGTTCATCGACGCGATCGGCGCGGCGCGCACGCGGGAGCTGTTCCTGCTGGGCAGCTACATCGACGCCCACACCGCACTCGCGTGGGGGCTGGTCAACCGCGCCGTTCCCGCGAAGGAGCTGGAGCGCGAAACGCTTGATGTGGCGAGCGAGCTGGCAGGCAACGCGCCGCTGTCGCAACTCGGCAACAAGCGCGTGATCTCAGCGCTGCTGGGCGCCGAGGGGAAGCTGGACGGCGAGGTCGAGCAGGAGCTGATCGAGCTGCGGCGCGCCTCCTTCGACTCTCGCGACCTGCGCGAGGGGATGAGCGCGTTCACCGAGAAACGCCCGCCGCGCTGGCGCGGCGAATAGACCCAGCTGGCGGGGCGCGGCGCGCCGCCCACAACGCCGCCGGGGGCGGCTCGCGCGGGCGCGATCTCACTGGTCATCGTCCTTGATGCCAGCGAATGCCGGAAGCGCGATCGCGCTGAGCACGAGCCCCTCGCATACCAGCCACCGACCCTCCAGGATCTCCGGGAGAGCCGCTGCCGTGTTCGGCCAGGGCTTCAGCAACCGTGCCTGGAAGGCGCGCCCGATCGGGTCGAGCGTGAGCGTGGCGTCCTCGAAGCCCAACCAGCACGCGGCCAGCGGGAACCACACCTTGTAGACCGCCTCCTTCGCGCAGAACAGCAGCCGATCCCAATGGACCGCCGGTTCGGTTTCGGCCAGCTGCGCGAGCCGGGGACGCTCCTCGGCTCGGGCGATCTGACCCAGCACCCCCGCGGGCAGCGGCGCGTGCGGCTCGGCGTCGATGCCCACTCCCACCACCTGTGCCGCCCGCGCTACCGCGCACGCGCGGTAACCGGCGCAGTGTGTGATGCTGCCGACGACCCCCCCGGGCCACAGCGGCTGGCCGCGCTCGCCGTTGAGGAGCGGGACCGGCGGCACGCCGAGCGCAGCGAGCGCAGCGCGCGCGCACGCACGCGCGGTGACGTACTCCCGGCGGCGCTTCTCGACCGAGCGCGCCACCGCGGCGGCCTCCTCGGGGAACAGCTCGACCTCCAGCAGCTCCGCGCGGGTCTCGGCCACGACCGCCTCCCGGGGCAGCAGCTCGGCGATCGCCGCGCTCGCCTCCCCGCCCCGGACCGCCGCGGGGAGGCGCGCAGACTCCCCGTTCACCGCGCCGCCTCCTCGCCCGGAGGGTGGCGCGAGCGGTCGGAGACCGCCGCGCCGGGCTCTCCCGCCTGCGGCAGCACACGGTGGAGCACCGCGCGCGCACCGCCGCGGCGATGCCACTCGCGGGGGTACCCCAGCGAGACCTCGGCGAAGCGCACGCCGTCGTGGAACGTGACCCGCGGGATGTGCAGGTGCCCGTACACCACCGCGCGCGCGCCGTACCGCACGTGCCAGTCGGCGGTGCGCTCGGTCCCGCACCACTGTGCGAACTCGGGGTGGCGCAGGATCGCCGTGGGGGCGCGCAGGAGAGGGAAGTGGTTGACGAGCACCGTCGGCAGCGCGAGGTCGCGCAGCGCAAGCCGCCGTTCGCTCTCGCGCACCCGCGCCGCGCACCACGCCTCCCGGCTGGGGTGTGGGTCGGGGTGCAGCACGAGCTCGTCGCTGCACACCACGCCGACGGCGTACGCGCGTGCGAGCGCCTGCTGCTTGGTCGGCGCCACGTTGGCGCCGAAGGAGTAGTCGTAGAGCACGAACAGGGGCGCCACGGTCACCGGACCGCCCCGACCCTCCCATACGGGGTAGGGATCCTCGGGCGTGAGCACGTCCAGACGCCGGCAGACATCCACCAGATGGCGGTAGCGAGCCTCACCGCGCAGCCGCAGGGGATCCTCCGGCGTGCTCCACAGGTCGTGGTTGCCGGGGACCCACACGACCGTGGCGAAGCGCTCACGCAACAGGCCCAACGCCCATTCCACGTCCGTGCTGATCTCGCTGACATCACCGCACACGATCAGCCAGTCCCCTCGCGAGTGCGCCTGCAGGCCTTCCACGACGCGACGGTTCTCAGGATGGGTTACGTGCAAATCCCCAATCGCAAGCAGGCCGGCATCCCGCCCGCCCCGATGGCCCAGACCTAATTTGGGGCTCTCACCTGTTTGCAGTATGGTTGCCGGCATGTGGGGGTGGGTGGCCAATCTTACTACTCGACGCGCGAAGACCATCCTGGCGGTGGCGGTCGGGATAGTCGTCCTTGGCGCAGTGACCACCCTCGGGGTCGCCAACCATTTCGGCCTCCTCGGCCTCGAAGACCCCAGCTCCGAAAGCAGCCGGGCCGACGCTCTGATCCAAAGAGCGACCGGCAACGAACCGACCCCGGGTTTCATCGCACTCGTCCCGCTCGCGCAACACAAAAGCCAAGCCAAGGGACAGACGGCGGCGCTGCTCCAGCAGCTCTCCGGCGGACTAGAAATCCACCAAGTGGAAGAAACCATTGAATCCGATCACGCGGTCGGCAAAGTGACAAGCGCCCTCGAAGGTGGTACAAGGTTCTTGTCGCGCAATCGTTCGCTCGGCTACCTGGCCGTCGAGTTTCGGTCTGGCCCGGAACGAACCCGTATCGAAGAGGCCCAGCATCTGTCACACCTGCTCGCCCACCGTGCCGGGGTGAAAGTGGGTGGCGCCGACCTCGGAACGGCGCAGGGCATTGAAACGATCAACCACGACGCACTTCGCGCCGAGCTTCTCTCCTTCCCAATTCTCCTCATCCTCTCGATTCTATTTTTCCGCGGACTCGTCGCCGCGGTGCTTCCGGTCGTCGTCGGCGCCTCGGCGATCGTCTTGACCCGAGCCAGTCTGGGGTTGACGAGCCATCTGCTACCCATCTCTGCCCTAGTGCTCAGCATCATCACGGCGCTCAGCATCGGCCTCGCGATCGACTACAGCCTGCTGATCGTGTCGCGCTTTCGCGAAGAGCTGCTGCTCACCCCACGCACACAGGACGCACTCGCGCGCACGATGGCGACCGCGGGCCGAACCGTGCTGTTCAGCGCGCTGACCGTCGTCGCGGCGCTGTGCTCGCTGCTCGTTCTGCCACAGCAGTACTTCTACTCGATGGGCCTGGGCGGAGCGACGGCGACCCTCACTGTGTGCGCAGCCGCGCTCACGGTGCTCCCGGCGATCTTGATGTTGCTTGGCCCACGCATCAACAGCTTCGCGCCGGCCTGGCTTCAGCGCCCACACGCGGCCGCGCGCCCAGCGTCGGACGGCCGCTGGTTCCGCTTCGCCTCGGCGGTGATGCGACGGCCGATCACCGTCGCAATCGGCGCCTCCGCGCTGCTGCTGACACTCGGCGCCCAAGCACTCGGCATGAAGCTGATCCCCGCTGGAGCGTGGTTGCTGCCCACCTCCACAAGCGTGCATCAGGTCAGCGACGCGCTCAACGCCGACTTCAACACCAACCCGGAACGCACGATTCCAGTCGTCGCCCTCAACGCCCCCAGCAGCCAACTCGCCAACTACCGCAACACGCTCAAACACCTCCCCGGCACGACCTCCGTGACACCGGTCCAGCACCTCAAGAAACACACTGCGGTGATCTACGTGACCTCTGCCGGCGGCATCGAAAGCGCACAGGCCCAGCAGCTCGTCGCGCGCATTCGCAATCTGCAGACCCCGTTCAAGATCGAGGTCACCGGCCTGACAGCCCAGTTCATGGACCTCAAAGCAAGCCTGGATCGACATCTGCCTCTTATTGCTTTGCTGGTCATAGTCACGACGTCTCTCTCGATCTTCCTACTGACCGGCTCGGTCGTGCTGCCACCCAAGATGCTGCTCATGAACGCGCTAACCCTGGCTGCCTGCTTTGGGGTACTGGTCCTCGTCTTCCAGCATGGGTACCTGCGTACGCTGTTCAGATACCCGAGCCCGGGCGCTATCGAAATCGCACAACCGGTACTGCTCGCAGTGGTGGTCTTTGGCATCTCAATGGACTACGGCGTGTTCATGATCGCCCGCATCCGTGAGATTCATGAGACAGGTGTCGGCAACGAGCAGTCGATCGCGCTTGGCCTCGAGCGGACCGGACGCATCACCACAACCGCAGCGCTGCTCCTGGGTGTGGCGGTGGGCTCGCTCGCAACCTCACGCCTCCCCAACGTCCGCGAGGTCAGCCTCGGGATCGCCGTCGCCGTACTGCTCGACGCCACGGTGGTGCGAGCATTGCTCGTTCCTGCGCTGATGCGCCTGCTCGGAGAGAGAAACTGGTGGTCGCCCAAGCCCTTACGGCGTCTCCATCGGAAAATTGGCCTGAGCGAGGATCGGCTGGCCGCAGCGCCACGCGCCCCCTGATCGACGAGCCCACGAAGCTCACCTGCTGACCCTGCCCACAAGCGTCACCGAGACACGGTACAAGCGTCGGTTCAATGTGCCAGAGTAGGACATGCCGAGGTCCTTGAAGTGCGCGTACTTTCCCGTCCCAACCAGAGATGTAATAGTCCCCTTGAAATAAGCGGTAGCGCCAGAGGCATGATAGTTCGACAGACCCACCCCCCGCACCGTCCCACTGCTGCTGGCGGCAACGAAGTTCGCCTTGCCGTGCGAGGCGTTCAGAAGGGTCAGGTCGAAATTGAGACTGCCGACGATTAGTCCTGTGGAGGACCGTCCTTCGGCGTTGATCGTGGTGTTTTGAATCTTTGTAACACGCATCGACACGGTCTCGTTCACTGATTCGATCTTCGCCGCCTGGGCGCTTGTCATCCTGTGAGCCAACTCGGCAACCCCGGTGGCGTGCGAGCGGCCCACCCCACAGAACAGGACACCCGCAAGCGCGCCGCACACGAGCAGGCCAACAGTCGACAGAGCGGGTCTATGCCCCAAGCTGCGGATCTGTCCAATCTCACGGATCATATCGCCTCCTTTTGGGAACTCAACACAATCTAGTATACGCTTGCCGGTGCTGCGCCGGTCCGTACAAACGGCAGTCCGACGTACTGTTCGCAGAATGCCACAGCCGCCGGCTCGGAAGCGCACAACCGCCCGAGTTGGGCAAGCTTGAGCCGGCCGCCAAAGACATCTTCGGGCTCGTGGTGCAACAACCATGTCATTGCCCGCGAAAACTCCTGCGCCCACCAAACCCGGCGCAGCGCCATCTGTGAGTAGCGCTCCAGCGCCGCACGGATTCTGCGCTCATACCAATCGATCAGGCAGTCGGCGAGTAGCCGGGCATCCCCCGCTGCGAGATTAAGGCCCTTGGCGGCAGTGGGTGGCACGATGTGCGCCGCGTCGCCTGCAAGGAACAGGCGTCCGAACTGCATAGGCTCGCACACGAAGCTTCGCATCGCCGTGATGCTTCGCTGAATGATCGGACCCTCCGCGAGCTCCCAGCCGTCGTCGGTTGCGAAGCGAGCGCTCAATTCCTCCCAAATGCGCTCATCAGGCCAATGCGTCAAGGATTCTTCCACGGGAACCTGAAGGTAAAAGCGGCTGAGCTCGGTCGAGCGCATGCTATGAAGCGCAAAGCCCTTCATATGAGCGGCGTAGATGAGCTCGGTCGACGATGGCGGGACGGTCGCCAGGATGCCAAGCCACGCAAACGGATAATCGGCCGAGAACGTCTTGATCGCGTCTTTGGGAATCAGGGGGCGACAGACTCCGTGAAAGCCGTCGCACCCGGCCACGAAGTCGCATTCCAATGTGCGCTGCTCGCCGGCCTGCCTGTAGTGGACCACCGGAGCAGCGGTGTCGATGTCCTCGACACGCACATCGGAGACCTCGAAGTACAGCGGCTCCTCGTCGGCGAGACGCGCCGCAATCGCATCCTTGACGATCTCCTGCTGAGCATACAGCACCGTCTCGCAGCCGCCCGAGAGCTCGGCGGTGTCGATCTGCCGACGTTTGCCGTCGAAGCGCAGCTCGAACCCGCGATGCACCGAGCCCGCTTGCCGCATACGGCGATCGAGCCCGATTTCTCCGAGCAGTTGCACAGTGGGATGCTCCAGCAAACCTGCACGGATCCGTTCCTCGAGATACTGCCTGCTGTGCGCCTCTAGGATCACCGTGGCGATCCCGGCCAACGACAGCATACGGCCGAGCAACAGGCCAGCCGGACCGGCGCCGATGATGGCTACCTGAGTGCGCATGGCCAGGAGATGAGCATCGGGTTCGACGGATGGGGTCTCACAGCACAGCTCACATCGAGAGAAAGTTGGCGATCAGTCGCGCACCCAATGGCGTGCCGATCGACTCGGGGTGAAACTGCACTCCGTGGACTGGATACACGAGGTGTCGTAGGCCCATGACGATGCCATCGGGAGTCGTGGCCGTCACGATCAACTCCGGTGGCAGCCGATCCTTGGAGACCACCAGCGAGTGGTAGCGCATGCCCTCCAGTGGCGAGTCAATGCCATCGAATACACCCTGCCCGTCGTGGACGATCAGGCTTGTCTTACCGTGCATCGGCACAGGACCGCGGACGACCTCCCCGCCAAAGGCCGCCGCGATCCCCTGGTGCCCAAGACAGACGCCGAGCAGCGGCACCTGCGCTCCAAGTTGCGTGATCACCTCTCTACAGATACCGAAGTACTCCAGGCGCCGAGGATCCCCGGGACCCGGTGAGACGATGACGTGGGTCGGCTTGAGCGTGGACACCTCGGAGGCAAGGAGCGCATCGTTGCGCACGACAATCGGGGCGGCGCCCGTGATTTCTCCCACAACTTGGTAGAGGTTGAAGGCGAACGAATCGTAGTTGTCCAGGATGACCACAAGCGGTTTGCTCATCGCACCGCCACGCTCACCTTCGCCGTGGACCTCACCGTCTCGATCGCCCATACGAGCGCACAGGCCTTGTCGAGTGTCTCCTGATACTCATCCTCTGGCACCGAGTCCGATGTCACAGCCCCGCCTGTATGAAAGGAGAGGGCCTCGCCGCGCTTGACGATCGTCCGAATGACGATGTTGAGATCCAGCTCTCCGGAGTAGTTGATGTACCCGATTGCGCCGGAGAAGACGCCCCGCCGCGAATCCTCCATGGCGCTGATCAAGCGCATCGCCTCGATCTTCGGCGCACCCGTCATCGACCCACCCGGAAAGGCGGCCGCTAACAGCTCGACCGGCGTGGTCTCCTCGCGCAGATGCCCTCGTACGATCGATACCAATTGGAAAACAGAGGGGTAGCGCTCGACAACGCGGAGGGTGGGCACGGTGACGGTGCCGAACTCGCAAACCCGTCCCAGGTCGTTGCGGGCGAGGTCGACGATCATCACGTTCTCCGCGCTGTCCTTGGGCGCGCTCGCGAGATCGACCGCAAGCGCTTCGTCCTCGAGCGCGTCCCGCCCGCGCGGACGGGTGCCCTTGATCGGCCGCGTCTCCACCCAGCGTCCAGCGTCGACGCGCAGGAAACGCTCGGGCGAGCAGGACAGCACCTCGAGCTCCGGGTATCGTAAGTAGGCCCCCATCGGCGCTGGGTTGAGGGAGCGCATCGCCTCGTAAAGGTCGACACCACGCCCATCGAAGTCGGTGTCGAAGCGCTGGGAAAGGCACAGCTCGAACACGTCGCCCGCGAAGATGTGCTCACGCGCGCTCTGCACGAGATCGAGATAGCGCTCGGGCGCCGTCGCCGGCCTGATGCCGTGCCGCTCGAGGTCCCGGCTGTGCAAGCGCCGTCCTTTGGGCATATCAGCCGCCGGCCCCGTCCGGTGGGCGGGCTCGACGACGCCCGCGCACGCCGTGCGAGCCAGCGTCAGCGTCGTCAGGGAGTCCTCACGGCTTGCTGCCGCGGTGTCACCCCAGCCATTGCTGAGGATCCAGCTGCGGCCTGCGATCTCGTCCGTGATGAGCGCAACGTCGCAGAAAAGCAGATGGCAGTCCGCGATGCCAAGGTCGGGTGCGTCGCTCGGGCGGACCGCCTCGATCTCGTGCAGCAGCTCATAGGCGAGAAAGCCCACGGCGCCGCCCCGGAAAACGGAGGGCACGTCCTCCTGCACGTCGGTAGCCGCCGCGGCCGTAGAGAAGGCCGCGAGCGTGCGATCGAGTTCGGCGAGCACCGGCCCCCCCAGCAACTCGACGGCGCCGGGCGGTCCCGCCCAGGCCACTCCGTCCTTGGCGAGGAACTCCCACCGAGGGCGCCAGGCAAGGATCGAGCAGCGCCCCAACTCGGCGTTTGTGTCGGCACTGTCGAGCAGGAAGAGAAAGCGCTCATCCTCCAGATGCCGGGCAACGCTCCAGCAGTCGACGCGGCCGCGTTGCTCCTCGAAGGTCGTGTGCCGATGCAGAGCAGGTCCCATCACCCGACCTCCTCCAGGACGCCTACGCGATCCCGCGCGTAGAGGTGGTGCAGCGTGTCGAAAAGACCCCCGGGTCCCTGGCGAGCGATTGCGGCTCCGGACACGGCGTTGACCGCGCGAAGGCCCTGGACGGCGTTGGTCACGAAAACCTCCTCCGCGCGCATCAGCCCATCCAGCTCGAGCGGGAGCTCGCGTACCTCCACACCGTGCCCCCGCGCCAACTCGAGCACTCTGGCGCGCGTGATGCCCGGCAGGCATTCCGACTCATGCGGCGTCAGCAGCCGGTCGCGCTCGACCGCAAACACGTTCGAGGCAACGCCCTCGAGCGCGTGGCCGCTCTCCGAAACGTAGATACCCTCGTCGGCCCCGCTGGTTTCGACGCGACGCCGGGCCAGGACCGCCGACTGCAAACTCGTGCTCTTGGCGGCGCGACGCTCCCGCTGCTGCCACAGCAGGGTGGCCTCGATGCCGCTGTCCGCGCGGGGGAGGGGCCGAGTGGGCAGGACCGCGACGACCACGGTGGGAGGGCCCTGTGGCGGCGCGAGCCCCACGCCGCCCGTCCCGCGGGTGATGGTCACCCGCACATAGGCCTCGTCGAGCGCTGCGTGCCGCACGGCCCGCAGCACCTGCTCGCTCACCGAATCGACCGACGGCATGTTCGCGAACTCGAGCTCGGCCGCCGCAGAGAACAGCCGTCGGAGGTGTCTGTCCAGCAGATAGGGAACGCTGTGGGTGACGCGCATCGACTCGAAGAGCCCGTCTCCCAGGAGGAAACCGGCGTCGAGGACAGAGACGGTGGCCCGCTCCGGCTCGACGATGTCACCGTTCACGGATACGCATCCGACGGGGGTCGGCGACATGGTTAGCTCACCCCGTTCTGGTGGACCGCGGCAGGACTCGGAGAGAGCGCAGCCGAAGACGCTCCGTCGGACCGTGACTCGCGCAGCCGCGCCATCGGGCCGTCCGACGCCCACACGGGCGAGCGATCGATCCAGCAGCGCCGACGATCGAATGCGTATGTAGGTAGTCGGATCGGTCGCGCGTCGAGCCCCGCGAACGCCGGCGCCCAGTCGACGGTGGCGCCCGCGACCCAGCTCTGTCCCAGCGATGCGAGAGCACCCGCTGGCCCAGACTCCTCGATGCCCATGGAGACCTCGACCGACCAGCGACCGGAGGCCACCTCCTCCACAGCCCTCAGCAGCTGCTCGCGGCCGGTGCCGAGAACGAAGGCACGGCGACTCATGTTGGGTCGAGCGGCCAGGGAGACACCCACGTCGGCTATGTCGAGCTCGGGCCGAGCGGCGAGGAACTCGAGCAGACGCTGGGCCTGCCGGCGCAATCCCTCCTCGCCCCGACCCGAGATCGGCCACGGCACCGGCACCTCGCTCGGCCCTCCGCGAGACGTCCGTCGACCGCTCGCCGATGGGGCCGGCTCCGCAGGTGGGGGCTGCTCGAGGATGATGTGCACGTTGGTGCCGCTCATGCCAAACGAATGCACGCCAGCACGGCGCCGGTCGCCCTCTGTGTCCCACTGCACAGGCTCGGTCAGCAGCGACACGGCCCCGGTGGACCAGTCCACGAACCGTGAGGGAGCATCGACGTGCAGCGTCCTCGGCAACAGGCCGTGCCGCATCGCCATGACCATCTTGATCACCCCGCCCACCCCACCCGCGGACTGGGTGTGGCCCACGTTCGACTTCAACGATCCGATCCACAGCGGCCGATCTGGGCTGTGATCGCCACCGTAGGAGGCGATCAGCGCCTGCGCCTCGATCGGGTCGACCAGCACCGAGCCCATGCCATGTGCCTCGACCGCGTCGACCTGGCCGGCGGAGATCCCCGCGTTGCTCAGTGCCTGGCGAATCACCTTCTCGTGGGACAGGCCGTTGGGCGCCGTCAGGCCGTTGCTCGCACCGTCCTGGTTGCACGCGCTGCCGCGCACCACGGCCAGCACCTCGTGGCCGAGCCGCTGCGCGTCCGAGAGGCGCTCGAGCACCACCACGCCGACACCGTCGGAGAAGCCGGTCCCGTCCGCTCCGTCGGCGAAACATCTGCAGCGTCCGTCCTGCGCGAGCGCGATGTTGTTTTGCCGATCGAATTCGTAGTACATCCATGGCGACGCAATGACGGCCGCACCCCCCGCGAGCGCCAACGAGCTTTCTCGCTGACGCAGCGACTGACACGCGAGGTGCAACGCCGTCGAGGACGACGAGCAGGCGGTATCGACCGTTACGCCGGGACCCTGGACACCTAGCACGTAGGCCAGTCGGCCGGCGATCATGCAGCTCGTGTTGCCCAGCGAATAGTGACCCTGCGCGCTCTCGCGCACGGCTCCCATCAGCCAGAGTCCATAGTTCATCGCGCCGACGCCGACGAACACGCCTGTGTCGCTCCCCTTGAGCCCGCCGGGATCGATCCCGGCATATTCACAGGCCTCCCACGCCGTTTCGAGCAGCAGTCGTTGCTGGGGATCCATCATGCGCGCTTCGACGTCGTCGATCCCGAAAAACTCGGCGTCGAAGTCGCACGCCCCGTCGATGAAGCCACCGCCCAGGCTCGAAGCCTCGCGATCGAAGCTACGCAGCATGTCAAGGTCCCACCCACGATCCTCCGGCAGACCGGAGATGGCGTCCCTGCCCGCGGCCACAAGCTCCCACAGGTCCTCGGGGGACTGCACGCCGCCCGGATAGCGGCAACCCATGCCGACGATGGCGATCGGCTCGGTGAAACGGCTTTCGGACTCCTGCAGCCGTCGACGGGCTTCGTTGAGATCGACGAGAGCTCGCTTCAAATAGGTAACCGCTTTTTGCTCCTCGGAGGTTGCGTCTCGCTCACCGGATGCGCCACCCCTCTGATCGTCAGACCTAGACATCCGTTGCATCCTTTCTGTTCGTATACGTTTGCGAAACTCGCAATCGAAACATGGACGACCTCGACGCGCTCATGCCTACGACCGGCCGTCGTCGGAGATCGGTACGGTTTCCCACTCGCTCTCACAAAGCTCAAACAGCTCGGTGGCGGTGGCGGATTCGATCCGCTCGACCGCATCGCTTGCGGGTGCCACCCTGTCCTCGCCGTCGAGCTCGGCCGCCATGGCGCGCAGCCCGGAGACGATGCGGGCGCGCTCCTCGGTGCCCAGTTTCCGCGCGAGCAGCGCCTGCCTGAGCTCCCCCACGCCTGCGTCGAGCGAGCGGTGGGAGCCCGTGACCATGACCCGATCGCGCAGGTGGGCTGCCAGCGCAGCCGGGGTTGGGTAATTGAACACGAGGGTGGCCGGCAGCGCCAGCCCGGTGGCGCTGTTGAGCCGGTTGCGCAGCTGCACGACACCGAGGGAGTCGAGCCCGAGCTCTTTGAAGGTGAGATCGACGTCGACTCCCTCCGGGGAGTCGTGCCCAAGCACCACCGCGACCTGCTCGCGCAGGAACGCCAGGACGATCTCCTCGTGCTCGCTCTCGGAGGCGCTGGCGAGTCGCGCCGCGAGCCCGCCCGAACCTTCCGACACGCGCCGCAGGGGAATCCGGACGAGGTCCTGCAGAAGCGGTACGAGCACGCCCTCGCGGGCCTGCGTACGCAGCGCAGCAAAGTCCAGTCGCAGGGCGATCTTGAACGGATCCGAGCTGCGAGTAGCCAGATCGAGCAAGTTGAGGCCCTCCTCGGAGGACAGCGCCAAAACCCCGCCAAGGCTCAACCGGTCCAGGTGAGCGGTGCTCACCTTGCTGGTCAGGCGGGTGGGCTGCTCCCACAACCCCCACGCGATCGACGTGCCCTTCAACCCACGCGCCCGACGGTGAGCGGCGAGCGCGTCGAGAAACGCGTTCGCGGCGCCATAGTTGGCTGCCCCAGGCGTGCCGGTCACGCCGGCCACGGAGGAGTACAGCACGAACGCCGACAGCTCGACGTTCTCGGTCAGCTCGTGTAGGTGCCAGGCGCCGTCCACCTTGGGCCGCAGCACGGAGTCGAGGCTCGCCGTGGTCAACGACCCGATCATGCCGTCGTCAGTCGCTCCCGCGGTGTGAATCACCGCACCGAGCGGGAACTCGCGCGGCACCGCTGCCAGCGCTGCGCGCGCACCCGCGCGATCGGCGACGTCACACGCCACGATCTCCACGCGCGCACCCTGCCCCTCCAGCTCGGCCCGCAGCTCCGCCGCGCCTTCGGCATCGGCGCCGCGACGGCTCGCCACCACGACACTGCGCACCCCGTGCACGGCGACCAGGTGACGTACGAGCAGCGCCCCCAGATCGCCACCCCCGGTGACCAGCGTCGTGTGGCTCGGGTCAAACGCAGGTGCAGACGGCTCCACGGACGGCTTCGCAGGACGGATGCGGGGCACGAGGATCTCGCCCTCGCGCAGAGCCATCTGCAACTCGTCGCCCGCCACCGCCGCCAGGAGGATGCGCCAGGATGCGCGGTGGTCGTCGAGATCCACCAGCGTGAGGCGCTCGAGGCTCTCCAATTGCGCCGAGCGGATCAGGCCCCATGCCACCGCACCGGCGACGTCCTCTACGGGGTCCTCGCCCCGAGCCGCGATCGCCCTGTGCGTCACGACCACCAGACGGTCGCCGGCGAAGCGCTCGTCGGCCAGCCACGACTGAGCCAGCTCGAGCACCCGTCCCGCGACCGCGTGGGCATCGGCGGCGACGTCGGTCAACCGGCCCTCCGCGCCCACGTCGACCAGCACCACCCCGTCGTCGGCACCAACCGCCCCATTGCCGTTGACGCCCGCGGCCAGGGCGCGCGCCTCGGCCAACGAGTGAAGATCGCGGTGGACGATGAACTCGGCCTCGACACCCGCCTCGCTCAGCGCGCCGACCAGATGACCGTCGTCGGCGCCGAGAATGTTCAGGATGGGGAGGCGGACGGGAGCCGGCCGCTCGATCGCGCGCCAAGCGAGCGAGAACAGAGAACGGTGTACTGCCCCGCCACCCCCGCCCGCCAGGCGCTCGACAGGCACATCGCGCAACTCGAGCGTGGCGTCGAACACCGGCAGACCGCGTTCGTCACTGGCCACGAGCGACACCGAGTCGGCGTCCGCCGGCGACACGCGGACGCGCAGCGACAACGCTCCGGCGGCGTGCAGCGATGCGTTGCGCCACGCGTACGGCATTCGCGGTGGATGCGACGGCGGCAGGTCGCCGTCGGGACCCGGCCGCAGGAGCGCCACCGCGTCCAGGATCGGCTCGAGCAGCGTCGGATGTAGGCCGAAGCGATCGTCGGCGACGTGCTCCTCGGGTAGGCGAACCTCGGCATACAGCTCGTCCCCGCACCGCCACACCAGGAGATCGGCGAAGGCCGAGCTGTATTCCACGCCGATGCCGGCGAGCCGGTCGTGCAACTCCTCGATGTCAAGGGGCTCGGCGCCACTCGGCGGCCAGGGCCCATCCGTGGAGGGAGCGCCCCCTTGACCAGCCACGGAGCGAGCGTCCGCGGGCGCGAGCGCTCCGCGGGCGTTGCAAGTCCACGTCCTCGTGGCGAGCTCCTCGCCGTCGGCGCACGTGTAGACACCGAGCGCGCGTCGCCCGTCCGCGCTGGGAGCACCCACGGAGACCTGCACCTGCACCGAGCCCTGCTCGGGGACCACGAGCGGCTCCTCGAGCGACAGCTCCTCCACGATCGGGCACCCCACCTGGAGGCCGGCGTGCAACGCCAACTCAAGGAGCCCCGCGGCCGAGAGCGTCCTCACACCAAGCAGCGCACGAGTGGCGAGCCACGCTTGTGTACGCCGAGACACATGGCCCGTCAAAATCAGTCCGTCGCTTTCGGCCAGCGTCACGATCGACGCCACCAGTGGATGTCCAGTCGGATGGCCGCCGACAGCACCGAGAGCGCCGTCCACCGGCCCGAGATCCCCAAGCCAATAGCGCTCACGTTGAAAGGCATAGGTGGGCAGCCGCACCGTGGGATCGTCCCGTCCCCCAAGCGCGGCACCCCACTCCACCGGGAATCCGACAACCCAGAGCTCGGCCAGCGAGGCGAGCAAACTCCGCACGCCATCCTCACCGCGACGCAGGGACCCGACAACGATCGTGCGGTCTTCGCCGCCTCGTGCCTCCTCGATCGTCTCGTGCACCCCAACCGCCAGTACGGGATGCGGACTGACCTCCACAAACGCCCCCACACCCCCGTCACCCAGCACCGCGCTCACAGCCCGATCGAACTGCACCACCTCACGCAAATTTCGATACCAATACTCCCCGCCCAAACCAGCCGTATCGAGCACGCCACCCGTCACCGCCGAATAAAATGGCACATCGCCCGAACGGGGAGCGATCCCCGCACACCCCTTCAACAACTCCTCCCGAATCTCTTCGACATGCGCCGAGTGCGCCGCGTAGTCGACCGGGATGACACGCGCCCTCACATCCCCATCAACCAATTCTGCCGCCAAACCCTCCACCGCCTCCACGTCCCCCGACACCACAACCGAACGCGGGCCGTTCACCGCGGCGCAACCCAGCCGACCATCCCAACGATCGAGCCAGCTTTCAACCTCCCCCGCACCCAACCCCACCGACACCATCCCACCCCTGCCAGACAACCCCACCAAGGCACGGCTGCGCGACACCACCACCCGCGCCCCATCCTCCAACGACAAGCCACCGCAGACACACGCGGCCGCGATCTCTCCCTGAGAATGGCCAACCACAGCCGCGGGACGCACCCCAAACGCTTCCCACAACCGCGCCAAAGACACCATCACCGCCCACAACACCGGCTGTAACACATCCACCCGATCCAACCCAGGATCGCCCTCAAGACCCCGCAACACGCCACCCAACGACCAATCCACCATACCCGACAACGCCTCACCACAACGCTCCATGTGCTCGGCAAACACCGGCGAACAGTCCAGCAATTCCACCGCCATGCCCACCCACTGCGAGCCCTGACCAGGAAACACAAACACCACACCACCGCTCCCGGTTCCGCCACCAGCCGCCCCCTCGACAACACCCGCCGAAGGCCGCCCCTCGACGATCGCCCCGAGGCCGGCGACCAAATCCTCGCGCCCGCTCCCCAACACCACCGCGCGATGACTCATCTGCGCGCGAGCGGCCAGAGAGGCCCCCACACCCACCGGATCGCCCCCGCGATCTCCAGCCACGAACTCACGCAAACTCTGCGCCTGACCCCGCAACCCGTCCGCACCTCTACCCGACAACACCCACGGCACCACATCATTTGCCACCATTGGCCCAGAGGCAACCACCCCGTCGCCTGCCGACACCTCGTCGCTGCGGGCGACCCCGACGCGCTCCCGCCGCATGTCGCCATCTGCTTCCGCATCCCGGCGCGCAGCCACCTCCGGACTCTGGCGATCGGCCCTCTCACCGCCCGTATCATCTAGCTGTGAATCTCCGATCGCCGGCGCGGCGAGCAGGGGTGCTTCCTCCAGGATCACGTGCGCGTTCGTGCCGCTGATTCCAAACGACGACACACCCGCTCGCCGGGGCCTGTCACCCGGTGCCCACGGCACCTCCTCGACCAACAGCTCGACCTGGCCACTCTCCCAATCAATCTGTTTTGAGGGGGCATCGACATGCAGAGTGCGGGGCAGCCGATCGTGCTGGAGCGCCATCACCATCTTGATTATGCCGGCCACTCCCGCCGCGGCTTGGGTGTGACCAATATTTGACTTCACCGTCCCGAGCCACAACGGGCGCCTTCGACTCTGACCATAAGTCGCGAGCAACGCCTGCGCCTCGATCGGATCTCCCAGCATGGTGCCCGTCCCATGGGCCTCCACCACGTCCACATCCGTGACCGCAAGTCCCGCCGAGGCGAGCGCCTGGTTGATCACTCGCTGCTGCGCCGGCCCGTTCGGCGCTGTCAGGCCATTGCTCGCACCATCCTGGTTGACCGCACTGCCACGCACCACCGCGAGCACGCGGCGGCCGTTGCGGTGCGCATCCGAGAGACGTTCCACCGCCACCACGCCCACGCCCTCCGAGAAGCCTGCGCCGTCTGCGGCGTCCGCAAACGACTTGCAACGTCCGTCACGAGCCAACCCACCCTGACGCGAAAACTCCACAAACAGCGTGGGCGTCGCGAGCACCGTCACACCTCCCGCCAACGCCAGCGAACACTCACCCGAACGCACCGCCGCACACGCCAGGTGCAATGCCACGAGGGACGACGAACATGCCGTATCCACCGTCACCGCCGGTCCCTCCAAGCCAAAAGCGTAAGCAACCCGGCCAGACACGACGCTCGCGGACATGCCCGTGCCACGATAACCCTCCAGCCCCGGTGCCGCTGCTCCCAGCATGCCGTAGTCGTGATGCATCAACCCCGCAAACACACCAGTCTGGGACCCACGCAAGTCGCTGGGGTCGATACCCGCGTCTTCAAATGCCTCCCAACACGCTTCCAACCACAGACGTTGCTGGGGATCCGTAGCCAACGCCTCGCGCGGGCTGATTTCAAAGAAATTGGCGTCGAACTCGGGGGCATCTTGAATAAAGCCGCCCATGCGCGTATATGAGGTTTCCGAGTGGTCGGGATCGGGATGGAAGATATTCTCCAAGTTCCACCCGCGATCCGCAGGGAACTCTCCGATTGCGTCGCCACCGTCCGCCACCAATTCCCACAGGCCCTGGGGAGAAGTCACGCCACCCGGATAACGACAACTCATGCCCACGATCGCCACTGGTTCACGCGATCGGCTCTCCACCTCTCGAAGACGCAGGCGAGCGTCATGCAGCTCCACGGTAACCCGCTTGAGATACCCCAAGAGTCTCTCGTCCTCAGCCATTTTGCGGTCGTCCTCGCTCATTTTGGTGAATGTATCATGCATGGTGCGCCGGGCCAATTTCAGTACTACTCAACTCGCGGTCGATGAAGTCGAGCACCTCCTCGGCGGAGGCCGATTGGATTCTCTGGGCAACAAGCGCACCGTCCTCCGCCGGCGACATCCCGCGGAACTCATCGACGAGCGCCTGCAGGCGCGACGCGATCCTTCCCCGCTCTCGCTCATCCTCGGCAATCGTCACAAGCCGGGCTGCCAACGTGTCGATGTCAGCGTCCACGAGAGCCTCTGGCTTCGAACCGCCGCGACCGATCTGCTCCAATATGTGGCCGGCAACCTGCACAGGTCGCGGGTAGTCGAAGACCAGGGTGGCCGCCAACCGTAATCCGGTGACAGCATTCAAGCTGTTGCGCAACTCCACCGCGGTGAGCGAATCGAACCCGAGGTCTTGGAACGTTCGTTGAGGGTCGATCGCCGTCGAGCTCGCGTGCCCCAGTACGGCGGCCGTCTCGGCGCGCACAATCTCCACGACGAGCTCCTCGCGCTCAGCCTCTGGCACATCGGCCAGGCGACGCGCCAGCGACCCGGCGCTGGCTGTACGTGGAGCGACGTCTCGCACCAAACCACGCAAGAGCACCGGGAGCAGCCCGGCTCTCGCCTGCTGGCGGATCCCCGCCACGTCAATGCCCGCTAGCAGGAACAGTGGCCCGCCAAGCGCAAGTGCGGCATCGTACAGCCGAAGCCCTTGGTCGGCCGACAGCGCGCGTATACCCGAGCGCCGCATGCGCGACATCGCGATCTCGTCAATTTCACCAGTGAGTCCACTGGCGGGCTCCCAGAGCCCCCAAGCCATCGAGAGACCGGGCAATCCTTGCGCACGCCGGTGGGCGGCAAGCGCATCGAGAAACGCGTTGGCGGCGGCGTAGTTGCCCTGCCCCGGGGAGCCCAGCAGTCCTGCGGCAGATGAGAACAACACAAACCCCTGTAGATCCATGTCACGAGTGAGCTCGTGCAGGTGCCATGCGGCGTCGAGCTTCGGGGCGAGCACCCGCTGCATGCGCTCTGCCGTCAGCGACGCGATCACGCCGTCGTCGAGAGCTGCCGCGGCGTGTATGACCGTGCCCAGCGGCAGCTCGTCCGGTACCTGCTCCAGCAGTTCGCGCACCTCGTCTCTGGAGCTGACGTCGCACGCCACGATGGTCACCCTTGCACCCAGCGCTTCCAGGTCGGCCTGAAGCTCCGGTGCGCCAGGCGCCTCGGAACCCCGCCGACTCGCCAGCATGACGCTGCGGACACCGCGCTCGGCCACCAGGTGTCGTGCCAGCAGACCACCCAATACGCCGGTGCCGCCCGTGATCAACACGGTGCGCCCGTCCGGCGAAGGAGCCGGCCCTTCCGGCAAAGACGCCGGCCCTTCCGGCAAAGACGCCGGCCCTTCCGGCTCCGCCGCGCCAGCGCTCGACCCAGTCGCGCGCACGAGCCTCGGGGTCAAGATCTCTCCCGCACGAACGGCGACCTGGGGCTCGTCTACCGCGATCGCACGGTCAAACGCGCGCCAAGAGTCGTCGTGGCCATCGACGTCGATCATCGAGATCGCGCCAGGATGCTCCAACTGCGCCGCGCGCACCAGACCCCACACGCTGGCGCCGGCCAGGTCGCTCACGTCGTCGCCGTCGCGCGCTGCGACAGACCCACGCGTGACCACGTACAGCCGCGATTCGCGGAATCGCTCCTCGGAAAGCCAGTCCTGCACCACGCCCAATGCGCCACATACCACCTCCGACACGCGCTCCGGAACGTCCGTACCGACCATCCAGTCGCCGGTCAACTCAGATCCGTCCCCTCCGGGGTAACAAAGATCAAGGAGCACCGCTGCTGGCAGATCCCTCCCCTCGTCCAAGGCCAGCCGCAGAGTGGCGAGCTCCTCGAACCGCTCCCCCAAGAGCTCGAGCTCGGCGACGCTGCGTGCCACCTCTGACGCCTTCCCCCCCACCACGACGTACCGTCCCGTCGCGCGCTCCGCGCTGACCACGCCCTCGCCCGCCGCGCCTGCCACGCCCGGACCCGGCGCCCACTCGACGGAGAACAACGACTCCAGCGGGTCGCGCACACTCGCAAGCTGCTTTGGAGAGACCTCACGTGTGAGCAACGAGCCGACCGACATCACGAGCTCGCCCGCATCGTCGACCGCGACCAAAGAAAGCGGACCCTCACCCCCGCGCTGACCCTCGCCATCGCCCTCCACAATTCGACTTAGGCCGACGCGCAGCCGCGAGGCGCCGCCAGCGCCCAGCCGCACCCCACCCCAGGAGAAGGGCAGATGGATCGCGCGCTCACCCTCAGCGCGATCCCCGTTTCGCAGCAGCGCGACGCCAGCCGCATGAAGCGCACTGTCAAGCAACGCCGGATGCAAACCGAACAACTCGGCCTCCCCAATCTGACCTTCCGCTAGCGAGACCTCCGCAAAGACCTCCTCCTCGCGACGCCACACGGCCTGCAACCCCTGAAAAGCGGGACCGTATTCAATCCCAATGTCCGCAAAGCGCTCGTACGCGTCATCGAGCACGACCGGCAACGCGCCCGGCGGCGGCCACGTACCCGCCAGCTCCTTTGCACGGATGTCGACTGTCTTCCCTTCGTTGATGCCATCCGAACTCGCATGCCTCCCCACATCGGCATCCGTCAAGTTCTCCCCGGCGACGACCCCGCTCGCATGACACAGCCACTCCCAGTCACCGCTCGACGCATCCCCCGAGCCGTCAACCCGACCTGCCCAATCGGCCGCACCAGCGTTCACACATGAATACACCTCCACCCGACGTTCATCGCCCTCGTCGGGCTCCCCCACCACGACCTGGATCTGCGCCGGATGCTCTCGATCCAGCACCAGCGGTGCTTGCAAGACCAACTCTCGGACCACCGGGCACCCAACCTGCCCGCCGGCGTGCAACACCAACTCCAAGAACGCAGTGCCCGCCAACAACACCACGCCCGCCACACCGTGATCGGCAAGCCATGGATGGCTTTCGAACGAGAGACGACCTGTGAGCACCAACCCCCGGCCGCCCGCCAACCCAACCACAGCTCCCAACAACGGATGCTCCGCCGATACCAGCCCCGCGGCAGACACGTCACCCACCCCCGACTCGGCTCCAAGCCAATACCGTTCACGGTGAAACGCATACGACGGCAACCCCACGCGTTTCGCACCCGTGCGCGCAAATGCACCCTCCCAATCAACATCCGCGCCACCTACCCACAGTTCCCCAACCGCTTTCACGAACCGGCCAAGGCCCCCTTCTTCTCGACGCAATGAGCCCACTACCACACCACCACCACGGGGCGGATAAGGAGGTGAAGCGACCGCCCCATCCTGTGCACCAGTCTCAAGAATTTCATGCACAGCGACAGTCAGCACCGGGTGCGGGCTGACCTCGACGAATCCCCCCTCACCGCCGCCAGCCAACACCGCCCGAACCGCCCGATCGAACTGCACCACCTCACGCAAATTTCGATACCAATACTCCCCGCCCAAACCAGCCGTATCGAGCACGCCACCCGTCACCGCCGAATAAAATGGCACATCGCCCGAACGGGGAGCGATCCCCGCACACCCCTTCAACAACTCCTCCCGAATCTCTTCGACATGCGCCGAGTGCGCCGCGTAGTCGACCGGGATGACACGCGCCCTCACATCCCCATCAACCAATTCTGCCGCCAAACCCTCCACCGCCTCCACGTCCCCCGACACCACAACCGAACGCGGGCCGTTCACCGCGGCGCAACCCAGCCGACCATCCCAACGATCGAGCCAGCTTTCAACCTCCCCCGCACCCAACCCCACCGACACCATCCCACCCCTGCCAGACAACCCCACCAAGGCACGGCTGCGCGACACCACCACCCGCGCCCCATCCTCCAACGACAAGCCACCGCAGACACACGCGGCCGCGATCTCTCCCTGAGAATGGCCAACCACAGCCGCGGGACGCACCCCAAACGCTTCCCACAACCGCGCCAAAGACACCATCACCGCCCACAACACCGGCTGTAACACATCCACCCGATCCAACCCAGGATCGCCCTCAAGACCCCGCAACACGCCACCCAACGACCAATCCACCATACCCGACAACGCCTCACCACAACGCTCCATGTGCTCGGCAAACACCGGCGAACAGTCCAGCAATTCCACCGCCATGCCCACCCACTGCGAGCCCTGACCAGGAAACACAAACACCACACCACCGCTCCCGGTTCCGCCACCAGCCGCCGCCCGTACCACACCAGGTGCCGATTCTCCACCTTCCAACGCTTTCAGCCCATCCAACAAATCCGCTGCATATGATCCCAGCACCACAGCTCTATCCTCCAACACCGCACGCCCCCCCAGCGACAGCCCCAAATCCACCACATCAAGCGCGGGCCGGCTCTCAACAAACTCACGCAGCCGGGCTGCCTGGCCTTGCAATCCCCTCTCGCTCCTACCCGACAATACCCACGGCAACACCACACCGCCATCTGCACGGGCCAAACCAATATCCATGACGCGCTGTGCACTAGCATCTCCACCATCGCGACCATCGTTGCCCGGCATCGATCCGGCATGCCCAGTCGGCCGATGGTCTTGCACTGGCAGTGGCGCCTCCTCGAGAATCACGTGGGAATTCGTTCCGCTCACACCGAACGACGAAATCGCCGCACGTCGAGGCCGGTCGCGCGCCTCCCATGGCACCTTTTCGGTCAACAACCCTATCCGCCCGCTCTTCCAATCGACGTGGCTTGTGGGGGCATTGACATGCAAGGTCTTTGGCAGCACTCCATGCTCCATCGCCTTGACCATCTTGATCACGCCGGCTACGCCCGCTGCCGCCTGCGTATGGCCAATATTCGACTTGATCGACCCCAACCACAAAGGATGGTCCTCGGCACGACCTTGCCCGTACGTCGCCAACAACGCCTGTGCCTCGATCGGATCCCCCAACGTCGTGCCCGTCCCATGCCCCTCCACCGCATCCACGTCCCCGGGAGACAACCCAGCGCTCGTCAGCGCCTGCTCAATCAACCGTTGCTGGGACGGGCCGTTGGGTGCGGTCAACCCGTTGCTCGCCCCGTCCTGATTGACGGCGCTACCACGCACCACCGCCAACACTCGACGACCGTTACGCATCGCGTCCGACAAACGCTCCAACACCAACACGCCCACGCCCTCAGAGAAGCTGGTTCCATCCGCTGTGTCAGAATAAGAC
Source organism: uncultured Solirubrobacterales bacterium (assembly GCA_963772075.1). Classification (GTDB taxonomy): domain Bacteria; phylum Actinomycetota; class Thermoleophilia; order Solirubrobacterales; family Solirubrobacteraceae; genus Palsa-744. Next base: position 367,264 of record CAVYWG010000011.1, read on the forward strand.
TTACAACGACCGTCGGCGGCCAACCCTCGTTGACGCGAGAACTCCACAAATGCCGTCGGTGTCGCGAGCACCGTAACGCCCCCAGCCAACGCCAGTGAACACTCACCTGCTCGCAACGCCCCACACGCCAGATGCAAAGCCACCAGCGACGACGAGCAAGCAGTGTCCACTGTCACCGTCGGGCCCTCCAAACCAAACACATACGCCACCCGACCCGACGCCACACTCGCCGATACACCCATACCCAAATACCCCTCTAGGTCGGCGGGCACTCGCGCCAACCCCAGGCTATAGTCGTGATGCATCAATCCCGCGAATACCCCTGTTCGACTGCCTCTCACAGCGCCGAGGCCTATACGCGCATCCTCAAACGCCTCCCAGCACGCTTCCAGCAGCAGACGCTGTTGGGGATCGGTCGCCACGGCCTCACGAGGGCTCATACCAAAGAAGCCGGCATCGAAGTCGGCGGCGTCATGCAGGAACCCTCCATCACGCGTATAGCTCGTTCCCAAATGTTCGGGATCGGGATCGTAGAGCGCATTCAGATCCCACCCTCGGTTCGTTGGAAAGCCACTGATCGCATCCCCGTCGCCAGCCACCAAATCCCATAGGTCATCCGGTGAGCTCACACCGCCTGGGTAGCGACAACTCATGCCCACGATCGCAATTGGCTCCCGCATTGCCGTGAGCAGGAGTTGATTCTCTTGTCGCAGCCGACTGTTCTCCTTGACGGAAGCTCGCAGAGCCTCGACCACCTGTGCCTCGGAGATGCTCATTGTGTGTCCCCATTTTCACGAACCAACACAGCGTTCACCAAGCCTTCCACATCCATCTCGTCAATGGCATCCCTCTCGGCAAGCGCGCTGGGCGATTGTGAGATTACGTCGTCGGACGCAGCCAATCGCAGTAGAACATCCAGCATACCTGTCTCCTGTAGGCGTGCAAGGGGAATGGAGGTTAATGCGGCTCTGACGTTGGCTTCCTTGGATTCGCGACCGACGTCGTGAGCGGTCCCGATCTGCCCCCAGATGTAGCCCGCAACGTGGCTCGGGGTCGGATGATCGAACACCAGGGTCGCTGGCAGGCTCAGTCTGGTGGCGGAATTGAGTCTGTTACGTAGCTCAACCGCCGCTAGCGAGTCGAATCCAAGATCCTTGAACGTACTCTCGGGATCGATCGCACCAGCACCGGCGTGTCCCAAGACGACCGCCACCTCCTTCCGTACCCACTCCAATATGGCACGCTCGCGCTCGCGCTCAGGCAGGGCGGCCAGGCGACGCATCAGAGAGCCGCGATCGGCGCCGCGCCGCGAGGCTACGCGCACCACACTGCGAAGCAGCGGCGGTAGCAGATCCTCGCTGGCTCGCCTGCGAGCCAGCGCAAGATCCAATCGTACGGCCATCAACTGCGCGAGCTTCGCTTGCCGGGCAAGGTCGAACAACTCCAAACCTTCCTCGTCGGCGAGCGCGAAGAAACCCAGGCGCTCCATCCGTGCCCGGTCGGCCTCATCTAGCCCGCCCGTCAGCTCGCTGGCGTGCCCCCACAAGCCCCACGCCAGCGACGCGCCAGCCAGCCCCTGCGCCCGGCGGTGAGCAGCCAACCCGTCCAAGAACGCGTTCGCGGCTGCGTAGTTGCCCTGCCCCGGGGAGCCCAGCGTCGCAGCCGCCGACGAGAAGAGCACAAACGCGTCCAAATCCATTCCGGCGGTCAGCTCGTGTAGATGCCACGCCGAGTCGGCCTTGGCCGCCCACACCCGCTCCAAACGCTCAGGCGAAAGGGAGCTGATCACACCGTCATCGAGCACGCCCGCCGCATGCACAACCGCACCGAGCGGAAACGTACTCGGCACCTGGTCGAGCAAGATCTGCACCTGCTCTCGGTCACTCACGTCACACTTTTGCACGACGACTTTGGCGCCCAACCTCTCCAGCTCCGACTGCAGTTCCACCGCCCCCGGTGCATCAAGGCCCCGCCGACTCGTCAACACCAGACTGCGCACCCCATGTACGGACACCAGATGCCGTGCAACCAGACCACCAAGCACGCCCGTTCCACCAGTCACCAACGTCGAACGCCCGGGATCGAAGGCCTCCTCGCCTACATTGGCATTGTTCTCCTCGTCGCCCGAGGAGGCCGTCACGCCACCGGCAGGCACGCGTACAAGCCGCGGCACGAGCACCTCGCCCCCACGCAGAGCGAGCTGCGACTCACCCTCATGCGCGAGCGCGCTCGGCAGCACCTCCCACGACGATTGCGCCCCATCGATATCGACCAGCGTGATCCTTCCGGGATGCTCCGCCTGCGCCGAGCGCACCAAGCCCCACACTCCAGCCCCGATCAAGCTGTCCACGTTCTCACCGGTCCTCGCCACCACTGCGCCATGCGTCACGACCGCCAGTCGCCAATCAGAGAACCGCTCGTCGGCAAGCCACTCCTGCAACACGCTCAACACCTTGCCCAGCGTCTGACGCGCCTGCCCCGGTAGATCGCTGTCCTCGTCGCGACCGACGTTCACGAGCACAGACCGAGCAGGGTCGGCCGTCGGCGTTACTCCGCCGCGCTCCTCCAATGCCTCGCCCAGTGCCGCCAGACTCGCAAATACTTCGTGCGAGCCACCCATTTCCACGATCTCGCGCACCGCCTCACCATCGCCCAACACCACACATCGCGGGTCAGGGCTCACGCCGGCGCTGGGGTCGGCATCGGCGACCGGACTCGCGACCGCGTCGCGCCCGCTCGGCGCCGGTACCCAATCGACGGTGAACAGCGACTCTTGCTTGCCATTCGCCGCGGCCATTGGTCTCGCCGCGGTGGCCCGCTGCCCGGGGGCGGGACGGCAGCCGCCTTGGGCGCGGGAACGGACGCGCGGGGCTGGCCGGGCGGCGCGGCCGGGGGCGACCGGGCATTCCTCCAGCACCCAGGTGCGGAACCCATGCAGCGTGGAGGCCGGGGCCATGCTCAAGCGCAGCAGCCACCGCAGCAGCCCTCCGGCCATCGCCAGCAAGGTGGCTTCCTCCGCCAGCCCGGCAGCTGGTTCGGAGTGGCGGGCGATCACCCAGGCCCGGACGACACTGATCAGCGTGTCGCTGGCCAGCGCGTAGGCGGAGCGGGGGCATCGTCCAGACCGCCAGATCCCGCCAGCCCGGCGCAGCCGCGATCACGTTCATGAACACGCTTCGCGCCCGCCGACGCCACATTCGCGCGCCCCGGCCCGGACGCGTGCCGGCCGTGTAGCGCAGCGCCACCCCCAGGCACGCGAACACCAGCGCGGCGGCATCGGGGATCGCGGCCTCCAGTGCGGCATCAGCACCAGCCGCCGGGCCGCGTAGACCAGCCGGTACTGCGCGCTGAAGCTCACCGCGGCCGCCGCCGCGGCCAGCACGCACAACCCCGCGGCGGCGCACTGCAGCCAGACACCCGGCCGGTCACGACCGGGCCCTGCGCGGCGAAACGCG
>CAVYWG010000012.1:0-447143 GCA_963772075.1 uncultured Solirubrobacterales bacterium
AAGCGGCGTGTGCCTGTGCAGAGATGCCTCCTCCAACGCGGATGCGGGCGCATCGGCGGAGGAGCTTCGTTGGGTCGGCAGCCGCGCGTTTCGTTTCGCGCTTGTCGCTGCGATGAGGGCCGAAGAACATGAAAACCTCATGATCGACGGAACCCACGTAGATGCACGCGATCAGATTGCGACGACCTTCAATCGTGGTCGGGAGATACGCGTGAGCGGGAACTGCCGCAGCCTTCCAGGTGGGCGCTCGTGGCCAGCGCCGCCGCGGCGCTCGGCGAGCGTTCTCGATACCTTGAGCACATGGATACTTCGGATATCGCAATGGACCACGAGGTCGTCGTGATCGGTGCCGGCTTCTCGGGCATCGGGGCGGCGATCAAGCTCGACCAGGCCGGCTTCCGCGACTTCGTCGTGCTCGAGGCCGGGGACGGTGTCGGGGGCGCCTGGCACTGGAACACCTACCCGGGGATAGCGGTCGACATCCCGTCCTTCAGCTACCAGTTCTCCTTCGAGAAGCGCAGCGACTGGTCGCGCGTGTACGCGCCGGGGATGGAGCTCAAGGCCTACGCGGAGCACTGCGTGGACAAGTACGGGGTGCGCGATCGCATCCAGCTGAACACCAAGGTGGTCGGGGCGAGGTTCGACGAGGACGCCCACGCGTGGTACATCCAGACCGCTAACGGCGAGCAGATCACCGCGCGATTCGTGGTCGGTGCGACAGGCGTGTTCAGCCAGCCCAAACCGCCCGAGATCGAGGGCCTCGACTCCTTCGCCGGCACGACCATGCACACGTCGCGCTGGGATCACTCGGTCGACCTGCGCGGCAAGCGCGTCGGGGTGATCGGCACGGGTGCCTCAGCGATCCAGCTCATCCCCGCGATCGCCCCTGAAGTCGAGCGGGTCACCGTCTTCCAGCGCACTCCCATTTGGTGCCTACCCAAGCTCGACGCTCCGATGAGTCCGCGCGTGCGCCGGGCACTGCGCTCGGTGCCCGGCGTCGAGCTCGCCACACGCTGGGCCAGTCAGGCCTTCGTGGAGGTCACCTTCGTGCTCGCCGCCCACTTCGCCGGCCAGTTCCCGAGCCTCACCGCCCGCGGCGAAGCCACCGCTCGCAAAATGCTCCGCGAGGTCAAGGATCCCGTCGTGCGCGAGAAGCTCACGCCTAAGTACTCCCTCGGGTGCAAGCGCCCGAGCTTCTCCAATGAGTACATCCCCGTCTTCAACCGGGAGAACGTGCTGCTCGAAACCACCCCCATTGAGGTGATCGCCGAGACGGGCGTTCGCACGAGCGACGGGGTCGAGCATCCTCTCGACGTGCTCGTCCTCGCAACCGGGTTCAAGGTGTTCGACTCCGGGAACCTGCCGGCATTCGAGATGCTGGGCGCGGGTGGTGTTGACCTCGAGGAGTGGTGGGATGCCAACCGGCTGCAGGCCTATGAGGGCGTGAGCGTCCCCGGCTTTCCGAACTCCTTCTCGATCCTCGGTCCCTACGCGTTCAACGGCCAGTCCTACTTCGGTCTGATCGAGACCCAGATGCGTCACATCGTGCGCTGCCTGAAGCGGGCGCGCAGCGAAGGCGCCACGCGCGTGGAGATCACGCCCGAGGCCAACCATCGCTACTTCGAGTCGATGCTCGGGCGCCGCCACAACCAGGTCTTCTTCCGGGGCGCCTGCTCGAACGCTAACAGCTACTACTTCGACAAGCACGGCGACGCGCCGTTCCGGCCCAGCCTCTCGCTCGAGGCGGCCTGGCGCAGCGCCCGCTTCGACCTCGACGACTACGCGTTCTCACGATGACCCGTCTAACGCGTGCAGAGTCCCAGGCGCGAACCCGAGCGCTGATCGTCGACGCGGCCACCCGCCTGTTTCTGCGCGACGGCTTCCAGGTCACCTCCCTCGAGCAGGTCGGCGAGGACGCAGGGTTCACCCGCGGCGCGGTCTACTCCAACTTTCCCAGCAAGACCGCGATGGGGATCGCCGTGATCGATGAGCTGTACGAGCGCATGGCGCGCGATCTCAGACATTCACTCGAGGAGACAGACAGCCTCGACGAGTGGTTTGACGTGCTCGCTGCGTGGGCGCAGGACACCATCGGCGAACCGCAGTGGACGCGCTTTGAGATAGAGCTCGCGGCATTCAGCGCTCACGACGACACCTACAAGGCCGCCACCGCCGCTCGCCACGCGCGCCTTCGCGCGGGCTGGGCCGAAGTGATCGCTGCGCGGCTCGGCGAGGACTTCCCGATCGACCCCGAGGCGCTGAGCACCATCATCCTCGCGCTCGGACTCGGCACCGGGGTGCAGCGTGCCGTCGAGCCCGACCTTCCCGGGTCGGGCTGGGTCGAGCTCTTGCGCGTGCTCGCCGGATCGACCGTCGCGGGTGCCCGATGAAGGCCGTGAACTGTAAAGAAGGCCAGTTGACGGTCTTCGATCTGCCGACGCCGGCCCCCGAAAGGGGGCAGGTATTGATCGATGTCCTTCGCTGTGGCATCTGCGGATCAGACCTTCATGCTCGCCATCACTGCACCGAGATGGCAGACGTGGCTCTGGAGACCGGCTATGCGGACTTCATGCGCTCCGACCAGGACGTCGTCATGGGGCACGAGTTCTGCGGTGAGATCGTCGAACATGGCCCCTCCTGTCGTCGGTCGGTGCCGACGGGGACGACGGTGGTCTCGTTGCCTCTGCTGCGTGTCGGGAAGGACATCCACGCCACCGGCCTGTCGGTGGCGGCTCCCGGTGCCTATGCCGAGCGGATGCTCGTGCAGGAGTCTCTCACCGTTCCCGTACCAAATGGCCTCGCGCCCGAAGTCGCCGCGCTGACCGAGCCGATGGCAGTCGGCTGGCACGCCGTGCGCCGAGGTGAGGTCAAGAAGCGCACCGTCGCGGTCGTCATCGGCTGCGGGCCGATCGGCCTGTCGGTGATCTGCATGCTCAAGGCACACGGCGTGCGCACCGTCATCGCGAGCGACTTCTCCGCGGGGCGTCGCGCGTTGGCGAGGGCAAGCGGCGCTGACGTCGTCGTCGACCCAGCACACGAATCGCCCCACGCCTCGGCCGAGCAGCACGGGCACCTCACCTCGATTCCCGGCGCCCTCGACCTCGCAGTTGACGGTATGGGCAAAATGCAGCGGCTGCCGATTCCCTGGCATCACACCTGGCGCGCGGCCGAAGCGCTCGGCCTGGCCAAGCCCAAGAGCCCCGTGATCTTCGAATGCGTGGGCGTGCCCGGGGTGCTCGACCAGGTGATCGCGAGTGCGCCTCTGTTCTCCCGCGTGGTCGTCGTCGGCGTGTGTATGGGTATGGACAAGATCAGGCCGGCGATGGCGATCAACAAGGAAATCGACCTGCGCTTCGTCCTCGGTTACACCCCCGTCGAGTTCCGCGACACGCTTCACATGCTCGCCGAGGGAAAGGTGAACCCCGGTCCTCTTGTCACCGGCACCGTGGGACTCGACGGCGTCGACGGGGCCTTCGAGGCGCTCGGAGATCCCGAGACCCACGCGAAGATCCTGGTCGACCCGAAGAGCACCGCCGTCGCGCCTTAGCGCAAAAGCAAGCGCGTCAATCGACCGCTCCGACACTCGTGCAATGGACGAGCACGAGCACAGACACGCCCGGACTCGGACACTTCTGCATCGGCTTGGCGAAGCGAGCGTGGTGACTCTCACGCCCCTCAGCCGCGATCACCGTGCTGGCGATCGGACCGCGCATCGTGCTCAGTGCGCTGCTCGAACCGCACCGGGCCGCGCGCCCGCAGAGACAGTGCCCGTCTAGCTCAGGTACTCGCCGAAGAACGCCAGGATCCGCTGCCAGGCGTTCTCGGCCGCCTCTTCGTCGTAGGCGAAGCCGGTCACATGCAGCAGCGGCATCAGCGGCCCGACTTTCAAGCGGTTGAGGAAGCTGTGGCCGGCCTGCGGGTACTCCTTGACGTCATGCGCGACGCCGAGCGAGTCGAGCGCGCTCTCAAGCCGCTGCGCACGACCTCGCAGGATGCGGTCCTTGGCGCCGTAGCTGCCGACCACCGGGCACGCGCCAGCGAGCCGCTGCATGTCCTTGGGCACCTCGCCATAGTTGACCGACGCGGCCTGAAAGCCGCGCGGCGCGCACAGCAGCGCGAAGCCGCCGCCCATGCAGAAGCCGATGATGCCGATGCGCCCGGTGCAGTCCTCGCGCTCGGCCAGCAGCTTGCGCGCCGCCTCGATCTCTTCGTAGGCGGGCCCGCTGCCCGAGCGCGATGCGCTCAGTGTCGCCACCACGCAGCGGATCCCGCGGCCCGAGTACAGGTCGGGTGCGAACGCGAGATAACCGGCCGCCGCCAGCCGGTCGGCCTGCGCGCGGATGTCGTCGGAGAGCCCGAGCGCGTCCTGGATGACGACCAAGCCCGCGTGCGGCCCCTCCCCGCTCGGCGTGGCAAGGTAGCCGCCCAACTCACCAGACGGCGTCGTGAAGCGCAGCTCAGGCATTGCGCGCATTCTTACGCACGCGGCGCGTGGCCGGTCGACCCACGAGATCGCTTGACCGACGATTTGGGCCGCTGGACCGGAACTGCAAGCGCAGTGGCAACGCTGGGCGGTTGTGGTTGACCTCCTTGCCGCAAGCATTCGATGATGGCACCGAGGTAATCCTACCCACATCGCTAGTGGATGGGTATAGTCACCTCTATGACGACGGCCGACCCACGCGAGCTGCTCGACGATACGTTCAGCTATCGCGAGGCCAAAGAGGCGGGTCTGAGCGACACCCGCATCTATGGGCTGCGCGACGCCGGAGCGATCCTGGCGCTGGGCGGCGGCGTCTACCGGTGGGCCGACGCCCCACCTGCTGACCTCGACCTGATCGAGATCGCCGTGCGTGTCCCGCGCGCCACGCTTTGCCTAGAGGCGGCGCTCGCACGTCACGAGCTCATCGACTCGATTCCGGCTGCGATCGATATCGCGATCCCGCGCGGAAATACCCGCCCAGCTCTAAAAGCCCCGTGCCGCCTGCACCAGTTCGACCCCCAGACCTTTGACGTAGGCCGAGAGACGCTCGACATCGACGCGCGCACCTCGCTGGGCATCTACTCCGCCGAGCGCTCGCTCGTCGACGTCGTCCGAATCCGCCATCTCCAAGGCAGCGACATCGCATGGGAGGCACTGCGCCGATGGCTGCGCCAACCGGGCGCAAGTCCCGCGCAGCTCATTGAGACCGCTAAGCACTTTGCCGGCGCGGAGCCGGCAATCCGCAAGGCATTGGAAGTCCTGCTGTGAGCGCTCCAACTCGCGCCAGCACCGGGTCGCGTCTATCTCGACCTGCGCAAGCTCGCACGCGAGAACCATCGCCCCGTCGATGAGCTGCTGCAGCTCTACATCCTGGAGGCGTTCCTAGACCGGCTGACGAGCTCGCGGTTCACCGAGCAGCTCGTGTTGAAGGGCGGAGTCCTGCTGGCCGCCTTCGACGAGCGCCGGCCGACACGCGACATCGACCTGCAAGCACATACCCTCGCCAACGATACGGAGACAATCCTCACGGCGACGTGCGAGATCGCCGCGATCACACTCGACGACGGGGTCATCTTCGACGTCGAGACCGCGACCGCCGAATCGGTACGATCCCCCAGTAGTCTTGCTAGAGAGCACGCCGCCCAACTCGTGACAGCGACGAGCGCCGCGCCATGGAGGGCAATGACTCCTTCCTAGCACGGCAGTAACCCGTCAAGCGGGCGCTTGGACCGTTTCTCTTCGGTCCCACTCCGGAGCGCGGGTGCCGACGACCAGCTACAGGCCGTCTGACAAGCGTCCGTAGCGAAGGTAAACGACGCGAGAACCAAACGTGCGTGTCTCGATCAGCTCGAGGCTGAGCTTGTTCTCCAAGCGCGGGAAGTAAGGCGTGCCGCCGCCCAGTAGGACAGGACTGACGAACAACCGCCACTCGTCGATCAGCTCCAGCTTCATACACGCGCGGGCGAGACCGGCGCCGCCGACGCCGATGTCCTTTCCGGGCTGTTCCTTGAGCCTGGAGACCTCCTCGCCGACGCCGTCCTCGGCCAGCCTGGTGTTGCCCACCACGCTCTTCAGCGTCGTGGAGAACACAACCTTCGGCAGGGCCTTCCAGGTCTGGGCGAACTCGACGTGCTCAGCGACAAGCGGACTCTCCTCGGCGGTCTCCCAGTAGACCATCGTTTCATAGAGCCGCCGTCCGCAGAGGTGCACACCGATTTCCTGCACCTGCTGGTGGTGGAACCGAAACAGCTCCTCCTCGGGTACCGACCAGTCGATCGCGCCATCGGGTCCGGCGATGTAGCCGTCCAGCGACACAGTCATCGAGTAGATCAGCTTGCGCATCAAGACCTCCTTCGTCGTTGCGGACCGGCACCTCCTCCTCGCCACATGCAAGGACGCGCGGCGATCGACGTGCTCCTCGTCCTGACCGCTCGTCACCCGCGAGATGTGGCAGCGTCACGACTCGAAGTCTATATCCCGCCGCGTTGCTTCTTCGCGCGAAAAGCGAATTCGACAGCGAAACATCGTCTGCCGTGATCACTAAAGCCACTACAGCTTTGGGTTTGGTCTTCGGAAACCCACGACGAGAGTCGAAACCGATCCGATGAACGGGATAATCAGGTAGGCTGCGTTGGCGGACGCGTCCGAGCGTACAGAGCAAATCTCGGGCGGCCTTGCTTTCAATCTATACATGCAAAGGAGGAGCCTGCCTCATGTCCTTCAGAAGCTTTGCCCGTATGCGCCTGCTCGTGGGCTTGATCGCTGCGATTGGATCGCTCGCGTTCACCGCGGCGGCCAGCGCCGCGAACATCGGCAGCACCTATCTCGCGCTCGGTGACTCGCTCGCCTACGGCTACCACGCGGCGCAGTTCAAGCACGAGTTGGAAACAAAAGGCTATATCGAACCTTCGACCTTTGACCAAGGCTACGTCGATGACTTCGCGGCGGCACTGAAAATCTTCAATCCCCGGCTGCAGGTGATCAACGACGGCTGCCCCGGCGAGACGACCGAAACCTTCATCAACGGCTCCGGCGTGGCGGGCTACTGCGCCGGGGGGCCGACGGGTACGCCATTCCCCTACGCGTTCCTACACCACTCCTACGCGCCGTACAGTTCGCAGCTCGCCGACGCATTGGCGATCCTCAAAGAAAACCCGAACGTGAGCCCGATCACGCTCGACATCGGGGCCAACGACGTGCTCCAGTTCCTCGCCAGCACATGCGGGTTCCCCGCGACGTTCACGTGCACGCCAGCCCAGATCGAAGCCAAGTTCGCACACATCGGGAGCAACGTCTATTCGATCCTGGCGCAGCTGCGGGCGGCCGCACCGCATGCGCAGATCGTGCTCGTTGGCCTCTACAACCCGTACCCGTTGGTGCTGCCGGCACCGGGTGGCGACAAGACAGCCGCTGCGCTCAACACGGTCCTGGCAGGCGTCGCGGCGAAAGTCTCGGACACGAGCTTTGCCAACCCTGAGCCGCTGTTCAACCCCTACATCGTGCTAGGCGGATCCGAAGAGCTCGACCTGCCGACGATCTGCACACTCACCGCGATGTGTCCAGGCGGAACATACAACCCGACCAGCCCCGAAGCGGACATCCACCCCACGACAGCCGGCTACGCCACGATGGCGACGGTCGTGGGCGTTGAATTCTTCGCCCACTGAAAAGCAGCCAGAGACCAGTGGATGGCCCCGTCGGCCGTCACGGCGATGGGGCCATCGCATCCCAGACGGGATGCGATGGCCGTGTAACGTCCGCATGGAGCCGCTTGTCGGCGCCTGCGCGTGCCGGCGCATCGGCTGAGCGCACCATCTACGAAGACACGGCACCGAGTGCACGCGCCGCCTCCCGGGCTTTGAACTCTTGGATGAGCGCCATCAGCTCGACTGGTGTAGCATCCAGCCCTTCGCAGAGCCGCAGCATGTTGAGATAGTTGGGAGCGATCCGTCCGCAGACGTAGCGGCTGATCTGTTTGTTGTCCATGTCCGCGGCCTCGGCGACGTCCTGCTGGGTGATGCCGGGCCGACGCGCCATCAGCCTTTCGATCGCCCAACTCATGGCGGCCAGCTCCGTGGTTGGCGGGGTCGATTTGCGGGCGCGCGGCATGTCGAATGACACCCTTGCGCATCGGCGTAGAAGGTAAAAGGGCAATTGCGCGGAATACGTGATGCAGACAACCGTATTCACGCAATTTGGGGGTTTTTCTTCGTCGTGCCCGGCCGTCGATCCCGCGAGCAGAACCTGCGCCTGCTGGGGCGCGCAATTCGCGAACTGCGCGTGCAGCGCGGCCTCAGCATCGAGGCGCTCGCCGCCGCTGCCGGCCTCCACCTCACCTCCCTCGTGGCGCTCGAAGGCGGCCGCCGGAATCCCAGCTATCACCAACTGCTGCGACTCGCCGACGGCCTCGGCGTGCAGCCGATCGCACTGTTACTGCGGATCGAGGAGTTGGATACGCACGAGCCCGGCGACCCGTCGGGATAGTGCCTGCCGCTCAAACACCCCGCCCACGGCTCGGCTCGGCTCGGCTCCTCAAGCCTGCACTTCCGCGGCGACCCGCCGCGCGCGCACGATCATCGCGGCCTGTCCGGCCAGCGCAGCCGCCGTCGCGAACAGGAAGGCCGTGGCGACGCCCGACGCATCGAGTGTGATCGTGAGCGTGAAGCAGAACAGCGCGAACCCGACGAAGCCGGAGAGCATGCCGCGCAGCAGTCGCACCGCTTCACCTGCTCCGCGTTGGGTGTGCGTGAACGTCGCCAACACCGTGGTGATCACCGGGAACGGCGCGAGCAGCCCGCTGAGCTGCGGACCAAGCCATCCCGAGGCCGTCGTGAGGGCGAGCACCAGCGCCAGTGCGCAGGCCGCGCGGACCGGCAGGTCCCAGGCCGGCACGGAAGCGATCGCGACGCGGTCACCGGCTGGGGCAGGCAGCAACAGCAGACCGGCGGCGAAGCCCGCACATGCGAGCAAGAGTGCGACGGCGACCGGCACCGCCACACCGTCGAGCGCGAGTGTGCCGATGGCAAACGCAAGCCACCCGCATAGCATGCACACCCACCACCGGGCGCGGGCGGCAAGGCGGCCATACACCACGACGAACGCCGTCAGCGACAGCAGTCCGAGCAGCGTTCCAGCGGCCGCGTGTTGAGCAAATACCCGGCCGTGCGCAAGTGCGTAGGCCAGCAGGATCGGCCCGGCTACCACCGGCAGCCCGCCGACCACCCCACCGACCCATGGGCCAAAACGCCGGGCGACAACCGACGCCCCCACCACGAACGACGGCGCCAGCAACGCCTTGACGATAAGAACGCTCACCCGAGAATCATGACCGATCGCTGCGAGGCAGGTTGCTACTCGCAACGCGGATAGCACCCCCCGAATGGTTGTATTCCATCCATGACAACCACGAGGGAAGGCGTAGAGATGGCGAAACGAGCGGCGATCGTCACAGGAGCTTCGAGCGGGATCGGACTGGCGATCGCGCGCGTGCTGGGCGAGGAGGGATATGGGGTCACGATGGCGGCGCGCCGCGAGGAGAAGCTCGAGGGCGCGGTGGCGCAACTCACCGAGGCGAGCTTCGACGTGCACGGGGTGGCGGCGAACTTGTCCCACGAGGAGGAGATCCAGAAGGTGGTGGCCGCGCACCGGGAGCGGTATGGGCGGCTGGACGTGCTGGTCAACAACGCGGGGGTGGGGATCGGCGCTCCGCTCGCGGAGATCCAAACCAAGCGCTTGGACATGCAACTCGATGTCAACCTGCGCTCGATCGTGATCTTCTACCGCGAATGCGTGGAGCTGCTGCGGGCGGCCGGCGCCGAGCATCGCAACGCGCTGGTCGTCAACACCTCCTCAATCTCCGGCAAGCGCGCGGAGGCGTGGCTGTCGGTGTACTCGGCCTCCAAGCACGGTGTGGTCGGCTGGACGGAAGCAATGAATAAGGAGCTCGGCGGCGATGGGATCAAGTCAACCGCGCTGTGCCCCGCGTTCGTTGACACCCCGATGACCGACTTCGTCAAGGGCCAGGTCCCACCCGAGGAGATGATCCGCTCCGAGGACATCGCCGAGGCGGTGCGCTACCTACTGCGCGTCTCCCCCGCGTGTGTGGTGCCCGAGATGATGTTCGTGCGCCCGGGCGACGCCCTGTAGGGGTGCTCGCGCCGGCGGCCCAACCAGCGTGGGGCGCGCAGACGCCGCGCGCTGATTTCGCCACCGCCCGGCTCCGGCACGAGCATCGCGTCCGGGCGAGCTCGTTCGCGCTCGGCGCGCTCATGACGAGCGCGCAGCGCGGCGTGCTCGTCGATCGCCTCGGCGAGATCGACACGCTCCTCATCGAGCAGGCTGCCGCGCAGCAGGGCGACGAGCGTGGAGAGCTCGTGCGCGGTGGCGGGGCGCCGGCGTCGCGCGAGCGTGAAGCGGTCCCAGGAGCGCGCGAAGGAGAGGAAGTTGGTGCGCCCGCCGCGACGGTGGGCGGCGAGCATCGGACACACTCCACCCTCGCCGTCGGTGTAGGCGCCGACGATGATGCGGGGACTACCGAGCACCCCTTCCAGCATCGCTTCGCGGGTGCCCACGGGCAGGCACTCGATCGCGAGGCGCAACTCGCGGATCGTGCGGGTGGGGCGGGAGGAGCGGATTGGCATAGGCTGTCAGTGCCAGCGGCCACCGGCCGGCGGGCGCGTCCAGCGTAAGGCACCGGGTCGCGCACGGCAACGAATCCCCTTCCCCTGAAAGGAAACTTGCGCATGAAGCTCGGCGTTCACATCGGCTATTGGGGCCTCGGCCTCACCTCGGAGGACCAGCTGCGCATCGTGCAGGAGGCGGAGCGGCTCGGGTACGACTCGGTGTGGGCGGCAGAGGCGTACGGCTCAGACACCGCCACGGTGCTGGCGTGGCTGGCCGGGCAGACTTCGACGATCCGCCTCGGCGCGGGGATCTTCCAGATGCCTGGGCGCTCGCCGGCGATGACCGCGATGACCGCCGCCACGATCGACCAGCTCTCCGGCGGGCGCATGATCCTCGGGATCGGCTCCTCCGGTCCACAGGTCGCGGAGGGCTGGCATGGGCAGCGCTTCGCCAAACAGCTACAGCGCACGCGCGAGTACGTGGCGGTGGTGCGGATGGCGCTGGCACGCGAACGCGTGGAGTTCCAAGGCGAGACCCTGGAGCTGCCGCTCCCCGACGGCCCGGGCAAGGCGCTGAAGCTGACGATCAGCCCGGTGCAGGAGCACATCCCGATCTACCTCGCGGCAATCGGCCCGAAGAACACGGCGCTGGCAGGTGAGATCGCCGATGGCTGGATCCCCACGCTGTTCTCCCCCGAGCACGTCTCCGAGCTGCGCCCGCTGCTGGAGGAGGGCGCGGCGCGCGCCGGGCGCACGCTCGATGGCTTCGACATCGCACCCACCGTCAATGCGTTCGTCACCGACGACCTGGAGGCGGCGCGCAACGCGACGCGGCCGTTCATCGCGCTGTATGTCGGCGGGATGGGCTCGCGCAAGCAGAACTTCTACAACAACCTCGTCCAGCGCTACGGCTTCGAGGCGGAGGCCAAAACGATCCAGGACCTCTACCTCGAAGGCAAGCGCGAGGAGGCGATGGCGGCGATCCCCGACGCGCTGATCGACGCGGTCTCGCTCTGCGGCCCCCCCGACGTGGTGCGCGAGCGCCTCGCCGTCTTCCGCGACGCGGGCGTGGGCACGCTCGGAATCACCCCACTCGCGTTCACCGCCGAGGAGCGCCTCACGCAGCTGCGCCTGGTGGCGGAGCTGGCCGCGGCGTAGGGCAAAGCCCCTGCGAGGCACGAGCGGGGATTGTTTGGGATATGGGGATGGGGCTCGCAACGCGCACCGCGGCCGATTCGATCGCACCGGGGCAGGGAACGACAAAGGGCATATGGACGCGATAGGGCCGCGGCGGATCCTGCTCGGCGCCTTCGGGGATCCGGGCCACGCCTTCCCAATGATCGCGCTCGGGCGCGCGCTGACCGCGCGCGGGCACGAGGTGACGTTGCAGACGTGGGAGCGCTGGCGCACACACGTGGAGGCGGAGGGTGTGCGCTTCGCCGCCGCACCCGAGTACCACGTCTTCCCGAATGGACCGGAGCCGCTCGACTTCTACGAGGCCGTCGTGCACGCCACCCGCGACACCCTCCCGCTGGTGCGCGAGCTCCGCCGGAGGTCGTGGTCGCCGACATCCTCACGCTCGCCCCTGCGCTCGCCGCCGAGCTCCAGGAGGTTCCCGTCGCAACTCTAATCCCCCACGTGCACCCCCACCCCCTGCGGGCGCCCCGATCTACTCGATCGGTGCCCGCCTGCCGCGCACCGCGCTCGGCCGCGCCTTCTGGCGGCGCGCCACGCGTCCTGTTGAGCACGGCCTGGAGCGCGGCCGGCAGGACCTCAACGCCGTGCGCGAGCGACTCGGCCTGTCAGCACTCGGTTACGTCCACGGCGGCATCAGCCGGGCAGCTGGCGCTGGTGGGGACCTTCCCCCAGCTCGAGTACCCGCGCGCCGCCGCGGGCGGGTGGGGAGGCTTGAGCGGAGACGGACGGGAGGACGACTGGGGCATGAGCACCCACGTGGTGGGCCCGCTGATCTGGGAGCCCCCCACCGCGGATGTTGAGCTCCCCCCGGCAACGACCCGCTCATCTTGATCGCTCCCTCCACCGCCCAGGACCCCGAGCATCGTCTACTGGGAGCCGCGCTACGAGGTCTAGCGGACGCTCCGGTGCGCGTGCTCGCCACCTGGAACCGCCGCCTCCCCTCGGCCCCGCTGCCGGTCCCCGCGAACGCGCGCGTGGTCGCGTGGCTCTCCTACGCGCGCACGATGCCCCACTGCGACGTGGTCGTCTGCCACGCCGGCCACGGCACCCTCGCGCGCGCGCTCGCCAGCGGCTGCGCAGTGGTCGCCTGCCCGGTCGCGGGCGACATGAGCGAGAACGCCGCGCGTCTGGACTGGGCTGGCGCGGGTGTGCGCCTCCCCCGCCGCTTCGTTTCGCCCCGGCCTCTACGCCTCGCCGTGGAACGGGCGCTCGATGACCGGTCGATTCGCGCCCGCGCTCGTGAGCTGGCCGCGTGGTGGGATTTTCATGACCCCGCGGACACCGCCGCGGGGCTTGTTGAGACTCTGGGGGTGGGACTCGAACCCACAACCCTTCGGTTAACAGCCGAATGCTCTGCCGATTGAGCTACCCAGATCGGGCCTACCCCGAAAGAAATATCAGACCTACCCCCCGGTCTCCGCCAGCGCCTGCTCATAGGCCGACTCGAATGCGCGCTTGACCTCCGCGCGAACGGCGCGCGAGATCGCTGGACCTCACCACTGCCCTGCGCACGCGCGGCCCGGATACGACGGTCCAGGCGCGCGAGCTCCAGCTGCATGCGTTGGGACTCGAGCATCCCTGGCCGGGGTGACTCCCGGCCGGCCTGCACCACCAGCTCGGCCAGCAGCGCCGCCAGCGCGGGGTCCTCTTCGGGCAGGCCCGTACCGGGGTGTGGCGAGATGCTCGCGCAGGTGTAGAGCCGCGCGGCGCAACACGTCGCTGGTGAAATGCTCGGCGGGGTCGAGCTCGGCGAGCGCCTGCGCACCCGCCTCCGGCTCGACGATGCACTGGGCGAGAAACGCTCGCTCGGTGCTCTCTCCGCGCGACACTACCGCCGCGCGGGGCGTGCGTGATCGTCCACCGCTTTCGCCAGGAGCGGAGCTCGTGGGCTCATTCCCAGCGCCTCCGCGCGCCGCCAGGGTCCGCTCGGCGAGACTCTCCGGCAGGTCCAGGCGCTCGGAGACCAGGCGGGTGAGCTCCATCCGCAACGCGCTGGGCGCCAGCGTGGCAAACACGGGGCGTAGCTCATCGAGCATCTTGTCGCGGCCCTCGGGGCTACCGTGGTCGCCGCTGTCCAACACTCTTTGGACGCGAAAACGCACGAACGGTACCGACGCCTCGATCGTCCGCTCGATCGCCGCGGCCCCCTCGCGCTGGAGCAAGTCGGCCGGGTCGGTGCCCGCCGGCAGCGGCACGACACGCAGCTCCAGTTTGCGCCTGGACGCGAGCGTCGCCGCGCGCAGCATCGCCTCCTGTCCGGCGCTGTCGGCGTCGAGCGCCAGCAGCACGGTGGGGGCCATCCGCACGAGCCCTCCCACCTGCTCGGGCGTCAGCGCGGTGCCCATCAATCCCACCGCATTGCGCATCCCCGCCTGGTGCAGAGCGATCACGTCGGTGTAACCCTCGCAGAGGATCGTCTGCCCCGCCCGCGCGGCGTGCGCACGCGCGAGATGCGCGCCATACAGGTGCGCTCCCTTGTGATAGACGGTGTTGTCGGAGGTGTTCAAATACTTGGGCTCCGCCCCCTCCCCCGCCCTCCCGCTGGTCCTCGCGCAACGCGCGGGCACCGAATCCGAGCACGCGCCCGCGCAGGTCGGCGAGCGGGAACATGATCCGCGCGCGAAACCGGTCGTAGGGTCGCCCGTTCTGCTGCGAGCGCTGCGCCAGTCCGCTTGCATAGAGCTCGGCCTCGGTAAAGCCCCCGCGCAGTGAGCCGCTCAGCACGCGGTCCCAGGCGCTGGGCGCGTACCCGACGTGAAACTCGCGTAGGGCCTCCTCTCGCAGCCCCCTACCCGCTAGATACTCGCGCGCATGTGAGGCCTCGTCGCCGTCCCACAGGCAGCGTTCGTAATAGGTGCTCGTGCGGGCAAGCAGCTCCAGCAGGCGCTCGCGCTCACGCCGGCGCCGGGCCTCGCCCGGGTCCTCTCGCTCGCGCTCCAGCTCGACGCCACAGCGGTCGGCGAGCAGCTCCAGGGCCCCGTTGAAGTCGACGCTCTCGGTCTCCTGCACGAACGTGAACACGTCGCCGGCGGCCTGACAGCCGAAGCAGTAGTAGAGCTTCTGCGTGGGATCGATGTCGAACGACGGGCTGCGCTCGTCGTGGAACGGGCACAGGCCCGTGAAGCTGTTGGCGCCCGCACGCCGCAGATCGGTGCGCGCGGACACCAGCTCCACGAAATCGACCGCGTCGCGCACGCGATCGCGAGACTCCCGGGTGTAGAGGGCCATCGGAACTACGCTAGCCGCTCGCGCACCTCGGCCGCCGCCCGGCCCCGCGCAGGCCCACCTGCCGCGCTCCGCGCGCCACTCCTAGGCGGACGGTGGTGGCGATCACCGCGCAAACGCCCGCGGCACCTGCTGGCCGATTCCCAATCGGTCGGTGTAGGCCCTGATGCAGTAGCGGTCGGTCATCCCGGCGATGTAGTCGGTCACCCGCTGCGCCAGGTCCGGATCCCCTATCTCGCTCGCCGCCGCGGCGGGCAACGACGCGGCGTGCTCCCCGCTGACGGCCGGTCGGGGCAACTGCTCGGGGTGCGCGACGTAGTGCTCGAACAGCGCCCTCACGACCCCGATGATGCGCTCGCGCTCGGCGCGCACCTCCGGGCCGAGGTAGACGCGCTCGAACATGAACTCGCGCAGCTGCCCCATCGCGCGCGCGGCCTCATCGCCCTGGACGATCTCGCCGGCGCGCTCGGAGCGCTCGACCATGTCGTGCACCAACGCGTCGATCCGCGCCGAGCCCGAACGCCCCAGCGCGGCGATCGGCTCCGCGGGGAGGTCGCGCTCGCGCAGTAGGCCGGCGCGCACCGCGTCGTCGATGTCGTGGTTGATGTACGCCACGCGATCCATCACGCGCACGATCCGCCCCTCCTGCGTCGCCGGCTCGGGGGCGCGGCTGGAGTGGCGTGCGATCCCGTCGCGCACCTGCTCGGTGAGGTTGAGGCCCGCGCCGTCGCGCTCGAGGCACTCCACCACCCGCAGCGAGTGCTCGTAATGGCGAAACCCTCCGCCGAAGCGCTCGCGTAGGCAGGCGTCCAGCACCTCCTCGCCGATGTGCCCGAACGGCGGGTGCCCGAGGTCGTGGCCCATCCCGATCGCCTCCACGAGATCCTCGTTGAGGCGCAGCGCGCGCGCCACCGCGCGCGAGATCCCCGTCACCTCCAGCGTGTGCGTGAGCCGCGTGCGGTAGTGGTCGCCCATCGGCGCCACAAACACCTGCGTCTTGTGTTTCAGGCGGCGGAACGCCTTGCAGTGCACGATCCGGTCGCGGTCGCGCTGGAAGGGGGTGCGCAGCGAGCAGTCGGCCTCGGCGCGTGCGCGCCGCGGTGGGTAGGAGCGCGCCGCGCGTGGCGAGAGCGTCAACTCCTCTAGCTCCTGGCGGCGCGCCGCGAAGGCCGCCGCCACCGTCTGTTGGCGCGCTATGGTGCCCATCGCTCGATTGTGGCACCGCGCCCGGCGATCCTCAGCTGTGAGCAGGCCGCCTTCAGCGCTGCCGATTCCAGTCGTTGCGCCCCGTGATGCGGTGGACCCAGTGGTGCCAGCGCTGCTGCTTGTCGGGATTCTCGCTGTACACGGGTGCCCTGTGCTCCGGTTCGGGAAGGCTCAACGTGGCGGCCGTGTCGATGCGCAGGTCGCAGCCGCGTTCGTGGATCGACGCGATCAGATCCGCCTCGACGAAGCGCACGCCATGGTTGGAGGTCGTGATCAGGAGGCCGTGGAAGACGTCCTCCTCGGGGGCAGCCAGCACACACAGCACGGTCCCCACCGGGGTGCCGTCCGATGCCAGCACCGGCACGCCGTCATCGAGCAGCTGGTATGCGATTGGCAACCCCTCGTCCACGGCCAGCACGATACAGGCAATTGGCCTCGCGACCATCGCGCGAGGACCACTGGAGCACCACGGAACTGCCATTGCGCAAGACCCCCGGAGCACCGCTCCCGGGCTCATTCCCGCATGACCCACAGCGGCGGATGCTCAGCCAGCGCGCCCCCCGGCCGGTATCAGCCGCAGGTGGGCATGGTGCTCGAGCGTCTCGGAGATTGCGCGCTCCACCTGCCCGAGCGCGCGCTCGGGCGCCTCCGGGGCCTCCGCGAGCGCCCGCCCGAGCGCCTCAGTCATGAAGCCGTGGGCATCCTCCTCCAACGGGAACGACCCCGCCTCACAGGCGCCGCACACGACCCCGCCCGCCGCGCCGGAGAAGCCCACGAGGTGCTCGCGCTCCCCGCAGTGCGCACACGCCCCCAGGTGGGGGGCAAGGCCCGCCGCGAGCAGCAGCTTCAGGCGGAACTGCAGCGCCCCCGCGCGGGTAGCGCCTCCGGCCCGCGCGTCGAGCAGCGCGAGCTGGCGGCAGAGCAGGTTGAACACGCCGGGATGTGGCTCTGAGGTCTCAAACAGCCGCCCGACCGCGTCGCAGGCGCGCGCGGCGGCGTCCAGCGCGTCGGCGTCCTCGCGCAGGCGGGGGTGGCCGTCGATGGTGTGAGCGCCGGTGACCGTCAGCAGTTCGCCGCGCCCCTCGTGCAGCTCCAGGCGCAGGCGGAAGAACGGCTCCAGCCGTCCGCCGAAGCGACTGCGGGCACGCCGTACCCCCTTGGCGATCGCGCTCACCCGCCCGCGGTGGGGGGTGTACAGATGCAGGATCCGATCCGCCTCCCCGTAGCGGATCGACCGCAGCACCACGGCCTCGGTCTTCACTGGTCCAGCCATATCGACCGCGAGTGTAAGCATCGCCCCGGCGACCGCAACGCATCCTCTCACTTTGCGTGATATACATTCCGACTGGAGTAATCGTCTAGATCCATGCCACGACATGGATCGTGTCCCCCAGCCCCTGTGACGCTCGGGCAGGCAAGCAGCTCGGTGGATGGCGGACGGCGACAGCTGGCGGTGGCGGGGAAGCGCCATCACAATCAGCCGGCAGCACGGAAGCTCGAAATACCGCCCAGAGAAACCGGATGAGACGGATGCAATGTCAGGCCTAGACGTCCTGCCCGGGCCGCCCCTGCCCACTGAGGGCTCCGCCGGCCTACCCACCGAATGGCGGGGTCGCCCCCGCCTGGATCGCCCTCGGCCCGCGATCACGATCGCGTTGATCGGCGGGCAGCGCCTGCTGCGCGACGCCACCGCCAGCCTGCTCACCGCCCAGGACGGGCTACAGGTACTGGGCGCGTTCGCAACCGCAGCCGAGTTCCTCATGACGGAATGGAAGCGTGCTCCCGCCGTGCTCCTACTGGACTGCGACGGCGGCGAGCTCGGAGAGTGCGGCGCCGCGATGGAGACGCTGAGCGCGAGGTCGGCTAGCTCCCGGGTCGTGCTGCTCTGCCGCACCGCCGGCGAGGAAGTGGTGCGCTGCGCGATCGATCACCGAGCCAGCGGCGTCCTGCTCAAGAGCTACTCCACCGAGGACATACTCGCCGCGCTCGCCTATACCGCCACGGGGCGCACCGTGCTGCCGGCCGGGTGGCAGCAGTTGCTTCCCGCGCAACGGGCGGGCGAGGCGAGCCTGAGCCCCCGCCACCGTCAGATCCTCGCGCTGATCGCGGCCGGCCGGCGCAACGAGGAGATCGCGCTGGCCCTCGACCTCAGCCCGAACACGATCAAGTTTCACATCCGTGCCCTCTACGCGCGGCTGGGGGTGCGCAATCGCGTCGAGGCCGCCAACCTGCACGCGCAGATCGCAAGTGGCGGCACCTGATCCCAGGATCGCGATCGTCGGCGGAGCCGAAACGCTCGTCGCCGAGGCGCTCGCCTGGATGCTCACGAAAGGCGGCTGCAGAGTGATCGGCGTCTACCCAAGCTGGCGCGAGTTTGGCGTCGCGATGCGTACCACCAGGCTCCGTCTACAGGCCGCGATCGTCTACACCGACGACCCCGCCACAGGCCCCGAGACGGTCACCGAGATCAAGCTCGCATACCCAGACCTGAAGATCCTACTGCTGTGCGAGTTCGCTACACCGACCGTGGTGCGCTGCGCAATCGAGGAGCGCGCCGAGGGCGTGGTGCTCACCTCGGACACCGTCGAGGAGACGATCCTCGCGCTGCGCAATGTGCTGGAGGGCCGCGCGGTGATGCCAGCCGGCTGGCAGTCGGCTTCTGCCCAGGCCGATGACCCGCTCGCCACGCTGAGTGCCCGCGAGCGCGAGATTCTCGCGCTGCTCGCATCGGGGATGAGTAACAAGCAGATCGCGAGTCACCTCACGATCTCATCGAACACCGTCAAGTTTCATCTGCGAACGATCTACTCCAAGCTGGGCGTGCACAACCGCGTACAGGCGATGCAGACCATCGGACAAGGCCCTTTGACGGCCCCCGAAGGTGAGCACTCAATCGAGCACGACAGCCTTTGGGGTGGCGCTCCACCCACCCCTACGAGCGGGGTAAAAAACTACCCCACATGATGATTGTGCAAAGTGCGGAATGCCCATAGCATCCGCGACGATGGAATACCCCTCGTGGGCCCATCGTAAACACATTCACACCTCGTGCCAGACGGACGGCACACCACCCCCACTCAAGGAGGAGGCCGCACACAATGCGACCAAAACGCAAACGGAAAATGATCGCGGGGCTCGTCTCCGCGGTAGGAGCGGCGGTGCTGGCCCTTGGCACGCTCACGGCTGGTGCCGCTGCCGCTCCGGCCTCAACGTTCACGCCCGAATCCGACGGCCCGCAGAGCGCCAACGTCCCGTACGTGGCGTGGGTCGGCGAGCACGTTCGCCTCGTGGCGTGCGACCCGGCCATCAACACCAGCGAAGACGAAGGCCAGCTCGCCAACTTCCGGTTGGAGGACTGGTCGGGCAAGCCGGAAGCGGCCGAGATCCCCGAACTGGAATCGGGCACGCAGGCGTTCTTCGCCCCGAGTGAAGGAAGCCCCCAGGCCGAAAGCGGCGATGGCTGCGTAAAGGTCGACTACAAGTCGCTGAGCCCCGGTCTGTCGCGGATCAGGGCGGTCGTCACCAACGACGCAGGCACGATCGTCTACTCGCACCAGTTCATCGTGATCTGGCTGACGGCCAACACGCCGACACTGACCGAGCTCCCCTACGGGGGCGACCCCTCAGGTAACGGCGAATTCGCGCCCTCGCCCTTCTCCGAACCCGAATCCAACGCGGACAAGGGTCTTGTCCAGGTCAAGGAGACTGGCAGCTTCCCGGTGGAACCGACCTCGCTGCTGCACAACGTGCTTCCCGAAGCGAGCTACACCCTGCCCGAAAGCTGGCCGACCCTCGCCAGCGCGCTGGCGAGCAGCTCCGAAGAACTGGAACCGCCGGGAACCAATGCGGATCTGTGGGACATCCACGGAAGCCCGGAAAATGGCCCGAACTCAGGCGTGGTGGGGCCGTTCGATCCAGAGACCCCCGAAACGCTCCTCAGTAACGGCATCCTCAACGCCGACGACGCCCCGATGCCGGCGATCCGCGTAGATGTGCATCTCGCGGCCAACGAAGGCGGCTCGAGCCTCGGCGGCGTGGGTCAGATCTCAGGCGCGACCAAGTCCCAGATCTACTCGGACAACCCGTACTACAGCGCCTACATCCCGGCCACCGAACGTCCGGTGTCGCAGGCCTCAGGCGTCGACGGGCCCAAACACGGGGGCGACTTCCCCGGGTTCCTCAACAAAGAAGGCCCGTACACGTTCTGGGAAACGGTGCACACCAGCGGCGAGCGCTCCGCGGAATCGACGGGCTGCCTCAGGCGTAACTTTGGCGGCGAGGAAGGTCCGGTCTACTACCAGACTCCGAGTGGTTCGTTGAATGAAACGTTCTACACGGACGAGCGCGGCGAAGTGCTCGTGTCCTACACCCCGGGCGATGGGTTCTACTTCAACCACATCCCGGTGTTCGGTGGAGCCGAAGGCGAAAGCGAAACGGGCAAGATCGTCAAGAATGCCGACGGCGGCTGTGACCTGAAAGGCCTATACAAAGAAACCATCGGCGAATCCGCGATCTCGGCCACGGTCGTGTATCCGTACCAACCGGTCGATTTCGGCCCGGAGACCTCGAACACAGTGGTCAAGAAGGTTCACTCACTGTGGGAAAAGGAATTCTACGCGTTCCCGAAGGGCAACGGCAAAGAAGAAACGAACGTGCGGATTGTGGTCGCCAAGGCGCAGGACATCGACGGCAATCCGATCGTCGACGAGAAGGTGTGCTTCCATGCGCAACAGGAAGCGGGGCTCTACCGGTTCGAAAACCCCACCGACGAAGACCACCTGTCAGATCCCGGCGAGCTGCTGGGCAAGGGCAGCAATGTCTACCTTGGTGGCAGCGAGGTGACTGACTCATACCTCGAAGGCACCAGTGAGCTGTGCGCAACGACCAACGACGAAGGCCTGGCCGCGATCGATGTGGTCAACAGCACCTCGCCGTCGGTCGACATGACGGTCCGTTACGAAGACGAGGCGATCGTCCGCGATCACACCGTCAGCTTCACGGGCAACATCGGCTCCGAAGAAAAAGCTGCCGATGAAAAGAAAGCCGCAGAAGAAAAAGTGAAAGCAGAAGAAAAAGCGGCCACAGAAAAAGCCGCGGCGGAAGCGAAAGCAAAAGCCGAACGCGAAGCCGAAACGAAAGCGACGGAAGAAAAACAAAAGGCCAGGGAACTAGCGGCCGAAGAAGCACGCATCAAGCGTGAAGCCGCCGCTGAAGAAAAACAGCACAAAAGAGAAGCCGAAAAGGAAGCGGAAGAAAAAAAGACCACCGCAGAAATCGAAGCTGCCAACACGAGGCGCGCGAAAGAACAAGCGGAAGCAACGACAGCGCGAGAAGCGGAACTGGCCAAACGCAAAACAGAAATCGAAACGCTGGCCAAGCCGCTGGTGACCCCGCTCGCGGGCTCGCTCGCCGGCACGGGCAGTGGTAACGGCAAGGCGCACGTCGCCACCAAGCGAAAGAAGAAGCTCAAGAAGGTCAAGAAGCACAAGAAGTAGGACATCGCCTCATGCGATTGCCGAGGGCCCGCTCAGTGCGGGCTCTCGGTATTTAACGGGCCTCCCGCCTCTACACCGGTGCTATACTTTGTGAAGTAATGAGCAAGATCACCGTGTACACGACCGAGCCGTGTGGCTACTGCGCCCGCGTGAAGGGCCTGCTTCGCTCCCGCGGGCTGGAGTTCGCCGAGATCAACCTCGCCAAGGACCCCGAGGGCCGCGTGGAGTTGGCGGCGAAAACCGGGATGATGACCTTCCCCCAGGTGCTCGTCGGCGGCGAGTTGGTCGGGGGCTTCAACGAGACGCGGGCCGCCGCGCAGGACGGCCGGCTGGACGAGTTGCTGGTGGCATAAGCCGCCCCGGCTCGCGCTCACGAGCGCGCGAATCCCCACTTCTCACGAGCACGCAAATCCGCACTTCTTACGAGCGCGCGAATCCCCTCAACGCCCCAGCCGCCGACCGTGCGACGATCGGCCGGCGCCCCGCGGGCGTGGTTGGCAGCGCTCGCAGACGTAGGTGCCGCGCCCGCCGACGACCAGCTTCACGATCGTGCGTCCGCAGCGCGGGCAGGGCAGGCCCTCGCGGCGGTGCACGAGGAAGCGATCCTGAAAGGAGCCGCGCACCCCGTCCACGTGGCGAAAGTCGTCGATCGTCGCCCCGCGCGCGTCGATCCCTTCGTCCAGCGCCTCGATCACGCCCTCACGCAGACGTGCGTACTGGGCGGGCGAGAGCTGCCCCGCAGGGCGTAGCGGGTGGATGCCGGCGCGAAAGAGCGCCTCGTCGGCGTAGATGTTGCCGACTCCAGCAATACGGCGCTGGTCGAGCAGAAAGGCCTTCACCGGGGCCGCGCGTCCGCGCGCGAGTGCTCGCAGGTGCTCGGGCGTGAAGCGCTCGTCCAGCGGCTCAAGCCCCAATCGCGCGGCGAAGAAGCGCTCCATCGTCTCCTCTCCCAGCAGCAACTCGCCGGTACCGAAGCGGCGGGGATCGGCGATCACCAGGCGCCGCCGCCGTGGGCTGCGCGGCTGCGTGGACGCGGTTGGCAGACGACCTCCCCGCACCGAGGCTGTGCTCGGCGCGCCCAACTCGATGCGCACGCGCACGTGCGCCGGCTCCGGCGAGGGCTCGCACAGAACCGCACCGGTCATGCGCAGATGCTGAGCGAGGAACACCTCACCGGAGAGGCGCCAGAGCAGGTACTTGCCGCGCCGGTCCAGACGCTCGACACGCCGCCCCACCAGTGCCTCAGCCAGCTCCTCGGGCGCCAGCGGGCGCGACCAGCGCGGGTCGAGAATTTCAACCCGCAGCAGTCGCCGACCCTCGACCAGGGGGGCAAGCTGGCGGCGAATGGTCTCGACCTCGGGGAGCTCGGGCAAGGCCCCAGCTTATGGGGGCCGAGCAGAATGCGCAGTGCGTCAGAAGGTAGGTGCTCAGCGCTGCGCGCGCGGATGGGCGCTGAAGTAGACGCCCTTCAAACGCTCGGAGGAGAGATGGGTGTAGATCTGGGTGGTCGCAAGGTCGGCGTGGCCGAGCATGTCCTGCACCGAGCGCAGGTCGCAGCCGCCGGCGAGCAGATGCGTGGCGAAGGTGTGACGCAGCGTATGCGGACTCATGCGCTCGGCCAGCCCGGCGGAGCGGGCGTGGGCCTGCACGATCTTGTAGAGGCCCTGGCGTGTGAGTTGCCGGCCGCGGTGGTTGAGGAAGAGCGCATGCCCGCTGGCCTCACCCTCCAGCCTGGGGCGCCCACGCTCGCGCCAGGCACGCAGCGCCGCGACAGCGGCGCTCCCTACAGGCACGATCCGCTCCTTGGAGCCCTTGCCACGCGCGCGCAGCATCCCCTCATCGAGGTCGACGTCGCCGAGCTCCAGCGCGATCGTCTCCGAGGCACGCAGCCCACACGCGTACATCACCTCCAGCAGCGCGCGGTCGCGCAGCGCGAGCGGCTCAACCCCCGCGGGTTGGCGTAGCAGCAGCGAGACCTCCTCGCGCGTGAGCACCAGCGGCAGCTTTTGCAGACGGGGCGGCCCACGCAGCTCGGCGGTGGGGTCGTGATCCAGCAGACCCTCGCGGCGCAGATGCCGGTAGAAGGAGCGCAGGCAGGCGGCCTTACGCTGCAGCGTGGCGGGTGCCACGGCAGGCCGCTCCCGGGTGCCGTCGGCGAGCTCGGAGAGAAACGCGGCAAGGTCGCGATGACCAACCTCGAGCGCGATCAGGCCCCGACGGCGCAGAAACTCGCCGAACTGCAACAGATCGATGCGGTAAGCCTCCAGCGTGTTGCGCGAGAGCCCACGCTCGAGCTCCAGATAGGCGAGGAAGTCGAGCGCGAGGCTCTCGATGCTCGCGCTGGGGGCTGTGATGCTCACGGCTGGGCATTTCGCCCTCTGTGGAGCTACTCCTGCTGGCCGAAACGGGGATTCGCGCCACAGGCGCGTGTCTACCGGCTTCGGTCGGCGGCAACTGCCGCCGGCAGACCCAGCGCGATCTCCAGCGTCGCCTCCAGCGCCGCGGCGCTGACCCGCTCGCCGGGCTCGTGGTTGCGCTCGGTGCCGTTGGCGAGGTTGACGACGGGCAGGCCGGCGGCGATCAGCGCGTTAGCGTCCGAGGCCCCGCCGCTTGCGATCCGCACCGGCTCATGCCCGCAAGCGCGCAGTGCGCGCTCGGCGGCGCGCACCGCCGGTGCGGAAGCTGGGGTACGGTAGCCCGTGAACATCTGCTGCACGGTGACGTCCACGTCACATTCGCACTCGGGTAGGTTGGCGGCCTCGTGGATGCAGTCCAGCAGCTCCGCCAAGATCTCCTCGCCGCGCTCCTCGCGCTGGGCGCGGACCTCGGCGAGGATCGAGCAGCGCTCGGGGATGACGTTGATCGCCGAGCCGCCGGCGATCGTCCCGACGTTGGCGGTCGTGTGCGCGTCGATCCGCCCAAGGCGCATGTCGGCGACGGCGCGCGCGGCGGCGAGGATCGCGCTGCGTCCCTGCTCGGGCCGCACACCGGCATGGGCGGCGGCGCCGCGGAAGGTCGCCTGCAGGCGGTGGTGGGTCGGTGCCGAGAGCACCACCTCCCCGATCGGGGAGGCGTGGTCGAAGACATAGCCGAAGCGGCTGCGCAGGCGGGAGCGGTCGAACGCACGGGCGCCCGCGAGCATGCGCTCCTCCCCGACGGTGAACAACAGCTCGATGTCCACCGGCGCACCGGCGGCCTCGGGGAGACGGCCCGTCTGTGGGGGGCCTGCGGTTGGGAGGCCCCCGGATCCGTGGACGCCGGGTCGCCGGGTGCCGGCGCGATCGCGATGCAGACGGCGGGCGAGCACCAGCAACACGGCGATGGCGGCCTTGTTGTCGGCGCCGAGGATCCCCTCGTTGGCGTTTTCCCAGAAGCCATCGCGCAGCACCGGCTCCACAGGGGCGAGCAGCGGCACCGTGTCCATGTGCGCACACAACAGGATGCACGGCTGCTCACCCGCGGAGCTTCCCGGGGAGAGCGGGGCGTCGATCCGCGCGAGCAGGTTGCCGCAATCGGAGTCCGCCACCGCCGCAGCGTCGTCCTCGTGCACCTCGATTCCCAGCGCTACGAGCTCCCGTTCGATCAGCCGCGCACAAGAGCGCTCGTGGCCGGAGGGACTCTCGGCACGGCAGAGCTCGGCGAAGATGTCGTGTAGGTAACGGCGCTCCAGCTCGTCAGCGCGAGGTGCAGCGCTCACCGGTTCTCAGCGACCATCCGCGATCGCTCGGGTTCGGCGAGCTGAGCGCCCACCTGTCCATCGTCCGCGCCCGCCTGCGCCAGCGCGGCGGCCACGAACTCGCGAAACAGCGGCGCGGGGCGCTCGGGGCGGGACTTGAACTCGGGGTGGAACTGCGAAGCCACGAAGAATGGGTGCCCGGGCAGCTCGATCGTCTCGACCAGGCGCTCGTCGGGTGAGGTGCCGCAGATGCCGAGGCCGGCATTCTGCAGCTGGCGGCGCAGCAGGTTGTTGACCTCGTAGCGGTGGCGGTGGCGCTCGTACACGACGGCCTCGCCGTAGATCGCCCGCGCGCGGGAGCCCTCGTGCAACTTGATCGGGTCGGCCCCGAGGCGCATCGTGCCGCCGAGGTCGGCGATCTCCTTCTGCTCGGGCAGCAAGTCGATCACGGGGAACGGTGTCTCGAGATCGAACTCGGTCGAGTTGGCGCCCTCCATGCCGGCGACGTGGCGTGCAAACTCGGCGACGGCGACCTGCATCCCGAGGCAGATCCCCAGGTAGGGGATGCACTGCTCGCGCGCGATTTGGGCGGCGACGATCTTGCCCTCGATCCCACGCCCACCGAAGCCGCCCGGGATCAGGATCCCATCGACGGCGCCGAGCAGCTCGCGGGCATGCTCGCGATCCTCGCGGGCGTGCCCGGCCCCTGCACCGGCGCCCTCGAGCAGCTCGGAGTCCACCCACTCGATCTGCACGCGGGCGTCCTGCAGCGCGGCGGCGTGGCGCAGCGCCTCGCAGACCGACAGATAGGCGTCCTCCAGCTGCACGTACTTGCCGACGATTGCGATCCGCACGGTGTTCTCGGCGCACCCACCGCTCGGCTCGCCGGCTCCCCCGCCGGCCCGCTCAGCGCGCTCGTCAGTCCGCTCCCCCGCCCTCCCGCTGGCCCGCTCGGCCCGTTCGATCGGTTCAATCCAACTGGCGAGGTCCGGTGCGGGTGCCTCCACACCGAAGTGCTCGAGAATGCAGTCGTCCACGCCCTGTGCGCGGAAGGTGAGCGGCACCTTGTAGATGTTGTCCACGTCACACGCCGAGACGATCGCTTCCGGCGGCAGGCTGGCGAACAGCGCGATCTTCTTGCGGATCTCCTGCGAGAGCGAGCCCTCCGAGCGGCACATCAACATGTCGGGGGCGATCCCGATGCGGCGCAGCTCGTTGACGGAGTGCTGGGTGGGCTTGGTCTTCAGCTCGCCGGCGTGACCGATGTAGGGGACCAGCGTGAGGTGGATGAACATGCAGCGCCGCCGGCCCACGTCGACGGGGAACTGGCGGATCGCCTCCAGGAACGGCAGCGACTCGATGTCCCCGACGGTCCCGCCGACCTCGGTGATCACGAAGTCGACGTCGCTGGACTGCGCGATCAGCGCGATGCGCTGCTTGATCTCATCGGTGATGTGCGGCACGACCTGGACAGTGCCGCCGAGGTAGTCCCCGCGGCGCTCGCGGCGGATCACGGTGTCGTAGATCCCGCCCGCGGTGACGTTGGAGGCGCGCGAGGTGTTGGCGTCGGTGAAGCGCTCGTAGTGGCCGAGGTCGAGATCGGTCTCGGCGCCGTCCTCGGTGACGAACACCTCCCCATGCTGGTAGGGGGACATCGTGCCCGGGTCGACGTTGATGTAGGGGTCGAACTTCTGCAGCCCCACGGTCAGCCCCCGCGCGACCAGCAGCCGTCCGATCGACGCCGCGGCGATGCCCTTCCCCAGCGAGGAGACGACGCCACCGGTGATGAAGATGAACCGGGTCTTGGCCGGCGGGTCGGCGTGGCGGTCTGGCGCGGGGCGGCTCATGTCCTGCTTTGAGAGTCTAGCCCCCGGCCCCACGGAACTCTGGCGGGCCGCTACGGAGAGCCCGCCAGTCCTCGCACAACCCGCGGAAGCCAGGGGCGGGTGCTAAAGGCGGGCGAAGCATTCCTTCGCAGACGCTCCGAGCCGGCCCACACGATCCCGCTCAAGCCGCCTTGCGCAGCTCGCGCGCGTGGCGGCGCGCGGAGGGGTCGCGCTCGGGGGCGCCCAGCATCCGCACCAGCTCGCTGAGCACCTCCGGCTCGCCGAGGCGCTCCACCCGCGTGCTGGTGCTCCCGGCGGTGGCGTCCTTGACGACCGTGAAGTGGCGCGCGGCGAGCGAGGCGATTTGCGGCAGGTGGGTGATGCACAGCACCTGGCGCGTACCCGCCAGCTCGCGCAGCCGCTCCCCCACCGCGCGCGCGGTGTGCCCGCCGATGCCGGCGTCTACCTCATCGAACACGAGCGTCGCCTCCGAGCCACTGTTGGCGACCGTCATCAACGCCAGCATCACGCGCGAGAGCTCGCCCCCGGAGGCGATCTCGCGCAGCGGGGCGGCGGGGACGCCGGGATTGGGCGCGATCATCAGCTCGACCGTGTCGCCGCCGGCCACCCCGGGCTCGCGCGGGGACAGCTCCACCGTGAAGGCCGCGTCGGGCATCGCCAGCGCAGCGAGCTGCTCGCGCACCGCCTCGCCCAGGCGCGGCGCGGCAGCCTCACGCGCGGCCCGCAGCTCCATCACGCAGGTCTGCAGCGTCGCCCGTGCGCCCCGCAGGCACCCTCCGACCTCCTCGATCGCCTCCGCCGCTCCCGCCAGCTGCTCGCGTCGCTCGCGTGCGCGCTCAGCGTGCTCCAGCACCGTGGCCACAGTGGGGCCGTGCTTGCGCAGCAGACGCTCCAACGCGGCGAGGCGCTCTTCGACTGCCTGCAGCCCACCGGCGGCGTGATCGCCGGTCTCCCCCGCGCCCGCCGCTTCCCCCTCCAGCCGCTCGCCGTAGTCGCGCAGCTCGCCGGCGAGATCTCCGCCTCGATCGCCAGCGTGTGGGCGCGTTCGGTGAGTGTGTCCAGCGCGGGATCCACGCCCGCGAGGGGATCGAGGCGCGCCGCAGCCCCGGCCGCCAATGCCATCGCCCCGGGGGCGTCGGAACCGCCGTCGTAGCCCTGCCCTCCGGCGAGCGCCTCGGCGGCCCCGGCGGCGGCCGCGAGCAGCGCATCGAGGCGGCGCAGCCGCTCACGCTCGCCGCGCAGCCGCTCCTGCTCGCCCTCCTGTGGAGCGAACGCGTCGATCTCGGCGAGCTCGTGCTCGAGCAGGTCGAGCTCCCGCTCGCGCGCGCCATCCAGCTCACGCAGGCTCTCCAGCCGCTCGCTCAGCTCGCGCACCTCGCGATGGGCAGCCGCACACGCGGCCCGTCGGGTGACCTGCGCGGGGCCGCAGAAGCCGTCGAGGATCTCCAACTGCGCGGCCGCGAGCGTGAGCTTGCGGTGCTCGTGCTGGCCGTAGAAAGAGAGCAGCGCCTCCCCGATCGCGCGTAGGTCGGCGACGGCGACGGTGCGGCCGTTTAGGTACGCCCGGGTGCGCCCGTCGGCCCCCACGCGCCGCGCCAGCACGATCTCCTCGGCGTCGGCGGCCAGCAACTCCCAGTGCTCCCCTTCGTGCTGGCCGAACGGGGGATGCTCGCCGGAGGCGAGTGTCCCCCCGCTTCGGCGTGCCAGCAGCTCCGGGGACAGCGCAAACGCCCCCTCGACATACGCCTCGCCGGCGCCGGGTCGCACGATGCCCGACCGTGCGCGCCCCCCGAGCAGCAGATCGAGCGCGTGCGCGAGCACCGTCTTGCCGGCGCCGGTCTCGCCTGTGAGCACGTTCAGCCCCGGCGCCAGCTCCAGCTCGGCCCGCTCGATCAGCAGCAGATTCTCGACACGCAGCTCTTGCAGCACGCATGCAGGTGTATCAGCGGGTACCGACGGATTGCCGACACGGGTGCTAATTTGCCGCGAGATTGACCAGTCTCGTATAACTGAACGTCGGTGGAAGGTTGTGCGATGGATCCGCTTTCGCTAAGTGTGGCTGCGCTGCTCGCCAAGGCGTTGGGGGGCGCGGCCGAGGAGTTGGGCGGCACCGCGGCCGACGCGCTCGGCCGGCTGGTTGGGGCGGTGCGCAGGAGATTCACCGACGAGCCTCAGGCAGCACTGGCGCTCGCCGCAGTCGAGCGCTCGCCGGCGGATGAGGCGAGTGTGCAGAAGCTCGCTGCCGCGATCGACGAGCGCGTGAGCGGGGACGGGGGCGGGGCGTTCCGAGACGAATTGCAAGAGCTCGTGGCCGAGGTCGCGCACCACCCCCGCGTAAGCCAATTCATCACAGAGGCGCGCGACAACGCGCGGGTTGGCAAGATCGTGAATGTCGGCCAGGCCGGCGACATCAACCTCTGAGGATGGCGAGCGGCCGGTGAGCGACAGGGCGCAGCGCGAGGGGCCGCGGGAGCAGACCGAGCCGTCACTCGCCACCTCGATCGACGGACAGGCCCGCGTCGAGAAGCTGGTGAACGTCGGGCAGGCACGAGATCTGTACTTCGACTCGCACGCGGCACCGCAGGCGCTGTTTCAGCTCGAGGCCGACATACCAGACTTCGTCGGCCGCGAGAGCCTGCTGGCCGAGCTCGCAGCACACCTTTGGAGCGCGCCCGCACAGGGACAAAGCGCCGGAGCGCGAGTCACACTCCACGGCGCTCCCGGCGTCGGGAAGTCCGCTCTGGCGCTCCGCCTGGCTCACGAGGTCAAAGGAGAGTTCCCCGACGCTCAGCTCTACGTCAACCTAGGGGCCGGCGCAAGGGACGCCGCTCGCGCCAAGCGAGGCGCTAACCGGCTTTCTGCGGGCGCTCGGCGTGGAGGAACCGTACCCGGAGTCAGACGATGAGCGCGCCGCGTTCTACCGCTCGTGGTTGCAGGGCCGGAAGGCGCTGGTCGTGCTCGACAATGCCCGGGACCTCGCTCAGATCCGGCCGTTGCTGCCGGGCTCGCCGACGTGCGCCGTGATCGTGACCAGCCGCCGCCCGCTCGGCGGGCTGGCGGGCGCGCGCTCGCACAAAGTCGAAGTCCTCGATTTCGATGTCGCGGTGGAGCTGCTCGGCGAGATCGTCGGCCCGCCGAGGGTCGAGCTCGAGCGCGAGGCCGCGCTGCGGATTGTGCGCCACTGTGGCGAGCTGCCGCTCGCCGTGAGGATTGCCGGCGGCCGGTTGAAGAATAACCCGCACCACACGCTGGCATGGCTGGCTGACCGGCTGGAGGACGAGTGCAACCGGCTCGGCGAGCTCGAGCTGGAAGACCAGGCCGTGCGAGCATCCTTTACCGTCAGTTACCAGGATCTCGCGCCTGCGGAGGCACAGCTGCTCTGCCTGCTCGCGGCGCTGCCCGGCCCGGACTTCTCCACCGGGCTGGCGACCGCAGCCCAGGCAACCGATCTACGCGAGATCGAGCAGCTGCTGGATCGTCTGCAGGAAGCACAGATGCTCGAAGCCATCGGCGCTGACCGCTATGGCTTCCACGACCTGGTCCGGCTCTTCGCGAACGAGCGCCTCGACGCCGAGCCGGCCCTGGATCGCCAGGCGATCGTCGGCCACGCCGCATCCTGGCTGCGCGAGCGCGCCGAAGCAGCCAAGCTCGTATTCGGGACCGGCGACCCCCGGCACACGGACGCGCTCGTGTGGCTCGAAGCCGAACGCAGGAGCCTGGTCGCGGCGATCGAGCAGTGCGCCGCGGCGCACGACTGGAACAGCGTCATCGTCCTGACCTACTCACTCATCGATTTCTTCTCGCTCCGCAGCCACTGGGAGGACAGGATCCGAGCCCACGAGCTGGCGCTGCTGGCCGCCCGCGAAGCCGGCGACCCCCAGACCGAGGCCGAGGTCCTCAACAGCCGCGCAATCCTCTACTTCAACCAGGGCTGCTGGGAGAGCGCGATCGCAGGCTTCACGCAGGCACAGGCTCTCTACCGCAAGCTTGGCGACCGCCACGGCGAAGGAAAAGTGCTCAACAACCTCGCCAACGTCTACAGCGAGGTGGGCCGTCAAGACGAGATGATTACCAACTACGAACAGGCACTGGCGGTTTACCGAGAGCTCGGCGACCGCCTCGGCGAGGGCATGGCGCTCAACAACCTCGCCAACGTCTACCGCGAGGTGGGCCGTCAAGACGATGCGATCGCGAACTACCACCAGGATCTGGCGATCTGCCGTGAGCTCGACGATCGCCATGGCGAGGGGCAAACACTCAACAACCTCGCCGCCGTATACAGGCGACCAGGGGCTTCCCGGCGAGGCGATCGCGAACCTCCAACAGGCCCTGGCGATCTTCCGCGAGCTCGGCGACCGCCGTCATGAGGGACGGACCCTCGGCAACATCGGACTGGTCGAGCGCAAGTCAGGTGACATAGCCACCGGCGAGCAACACATCCGCGAGGCGATTGAGCTGCTGGACGCGCTGCGAGCACCTGAGGTCGACCACATGCGAACGTGGCTGGCCGAGCCGGCGGATCCCCCCGCGTTGTGACTGATCCTCCGCGGCGCGCGCGGACGTGGGGCATGGAGGCCCCACGTCAACGACCCTGGTTGCCACGTTGCGCCGCGCGGATGATCTCCAATGACCACTCCCCTCCCCATCGGCGTGCGGCCCGGCGGTGGTGCCCCGCGTGAGGCCAGCCCGTAAACTTGCGTTGATTGGGTATACGTGATTGCCCGCTCCCCCCGTACCCGGCATGGTCGCCCGCGAGATCAGTGACACCGAGCGCCCCCCGCGGGGTTCGATCGAGTTCCTCTCGGAGGGCGCGCTGTGCGAGCGCTTGGAGGAGGAGGTCAACCGCGCGGCTCGCCACGGCACCCCGCTCAGCTGTTTGCTGCTCGACATCGCGGGTCTGCCCGCGCTGCGCGACACCCACGGCGAGCTGCTGGTCGAACGGGTGCTTGCGTATGTGGAGCTCGCGCTGCGCCGCGAGCTGCGCCGCTTCGACCGGGTCGGGCGCCCTTCCGAGGGCGAGCTGCTCGTGGTGCTCCCGGGCGCCGACCTGCCGCGTGGGGAGCTCGTCGCGCGGCGGATCCTCGTGCGTCTACGCTCGATCAAGCTCGAATCCTCCGGCCGCCGCCGCTCGCTGGCGGTCGCGGTCGGGCTCGCGCCGTGGCGCACCGGGATGAGCGCGGGGGCGCTGCTCGGCGACGCGCGCGTGGCGGCTCAGCTCGAGCGCTCCGAGAACGGCCGCGTGCACATCGCCGAGGGGTAGGGTTCGCGTCTGGTGGTCTGTCGGCGCTGTCGCCGACGGCTGGTGGGTGGAGCCCGATCGCCGTCGGCGGGCCGATGGCACCCACTGTCGCGGCGGCGGATGCGACCCCCCGAGCGGATAGGTTTCCCGGATGCTCTCCGGCTCCGAGCTGTGGCTTCTGCGCCTGATGGCCGACCGTGGCCTCGCGCTGCTCGACGCCACGACGCTGTTGATGGTGATCGAGGAGCGCGCCGAGCTGCGCGTCGCCGCCGCCTCCGGCGTCGGCACGCCGCGGCTACGGGTGATGCCGGTGGAGGGCTCCGCGTTGGGCGCCCTCTATCTCGCTGGCAAGCCGGTGGCGCTCGACCGCCCGCGCGGGTCGGAGGCGGCGTGGCTGCACGAACTTGGCCTGGAGGCCCGCGCCGCCCTGGTCGAGCCGCTGCTGATGGAGGGCCACGGCGGTGGCCTCGTGATCGCGCTACGCGCCGGCGGCGGCTTCCGTGGCCCCGACCGCCAGGCGCTGGCCGCGTTCGCGGCAAGCGTCGCGCAACGTTTGGCGGCCGAGCGCTCGGTCGAGATCGAGCGGCTGCGCTTCGGCATGGAGGCACGCGAGCGCGAGCGCACCCGCTGGGCGCGCGAGATCCACGACGAGACGGTGCAGGGTCTCGGCGCGCTGCGCCTGAAACTGGCCGACGCGCGCGACCGCCACAACGAGGCGGCGCTCGCCGAGGCCGTCGACGCGGTGCTCGAAGGGCTCGGCGTGGAGATCGACGGGCTGCGTCACCTGATCACCGAGCTGCGCCCCGCGGCGCTGGATGACCTCGGCCTGGTGCCCGCGCTGGAAGCGCTCGCCCGCCGCGCGCACGCGATCGACGGCCTAGAGGTGCGCACGGAGATCGCGCTGGCGCCCGCCGGCGAGCGGCTCGACGCGGAGCTCGAGAGCACGATCTACCGCGTCGTGCAGGAGGCCCTGACCAACGTCTCCCGCCACGCGCAAGCCTCGCGGGCGGTCGTCTCGGTGGTGCAGAACGGCGACGGCTCCACGGTCCGCGTGGCGGTCGCCGACGACGGCCGTGGCCTGCCCGCCGGCGGCGCCGGCCTCGGCCCACGCGGCGATGGCCTGGAGGGCGGCTTCGGCATGTCCGGGATGCGCGAGCGCGCCGAGCTGGTCGGCGGCGAGCTGGAGTTGGGTGCGGGCGGCTGCGGCGAGGCCGGCGAGGGCACCACGGTGCGCCTCACGGTGCCGCTCACCGGCCGCCCGGCAGCGGCCTGAGAACGTCTTCAGCCGTCTAATCGACGAGGCCCAGCCGCCGTGCGTATGCGGTCAGCTCCGCGCGCGAGGAGAAGCCCAGCTTCTCGATCGCGCGAGCGCGGTAGGTCTTGACGGTGCGCTCGGCGACGTGCAACTGCTCGGCGATCTGCGGGTTGGTGTGGCCCAGCGCGATCAACCGCACCACCTCGCGCTCGCGCTCAGACAGCGCCGCGCCCTCCTGCGCGTTCTCCCCGCCGGTCGCCATCAACGCCCCGAGTCGCGGATGCAGGTAGTTGCCGCCGGCGACGGCGAGGCGGAAAGCCTGCAACAGCTCGGAGGGCTCGGCCTCCTTGAGCACATAGCTACGTGCCCCCGCCCGCAGCGCCTGGCGGGCGTACTCGGGGTCCTCGCGCATCGTCAGGATCGCGACGGCCAGCGGCGGGTGGGCGACGAAGCACTGCGGCAACGCGGCGAGGCTCGAACCGCCGGGCATCGTCAGATCGAGCGTCAGCAGGTCCGGTTTGTGGGCGCGCACTTCGCGGATCGTGGCCGGCACGTCCGCCGCCTCGGCGACCACGACGAACTCCTGCGCCTCGCGCTCCAGCACGGTACGGATCCCGTCGCGCACGACGGCATGGTCGTCGGCGATGATCACCTCGATCGGGCGATCCACCCCAGGCGTGCCTGCTTGCATCCGCACACCGTAGCGGCCGCCTAGGCGGCAAACGGCATTGCCCGAGCGCTCTGTGACCCGCCACCAGCTCCGCCAGCGCGCTCAAAGACCCGCCCACCGGCTCCGCCTATACGCTCTTCAACTCCCCCACCCAGCCCAATCTGCACCCCCGGGACGACACCGATCGGCACCTTTGGGACGACACGATCGGCACCATCCGGACGGCAGACAAATGCCCGCGCAGGCCGCATCATGTCGTGTGCAGTGACTTATTCAAACGGCACCCACGTCCGGAGCGGCTCACGTACACCGCGAGCGATGGGCAACGGCGCCGCAAGCACACCGAGAGGTGACACGATGCGCAGCACACAAATACAAGCAAAGCCGGGTGAGCGGCGATGACGCTCCTCGGCGTTGCACTCGTATGGCTGGCGCTCGCCGCGGTGGCGTTCGTGGCCCTGTCGGCGCTCGCGCGCCTGTCGGCCAGCCGAAACGTTGACGCGGAACTAGGGATCGTCGGCGAAGCCGAACTGATCGACACCAGCTACATGACGACATGAGCCACGTGCCGACATGAGCCCCGCAACCCTCAGCGCCAAAAAGCACTCGCGAATTCTGGTCGCGGGCGCCGACCCCGCACAGCGCGCGGCGGTCCTGCACGACCTCAGTGAGTCGCTGCCGGCCGGCGCCCAGCTTGGCGAGGCGGGCGCCGTCTCGGAGGTGCTGGAGCGGGCACCTGCCAGCAGCGTCGTGATGCTGGCAGGCGACCTCGACGACGTCTCCGCCGAATCGCTGATGCACATGTTGGGCAGCCGCCACCCCAGCCTCCCCGTCGTGGCGCTGAGCCTCGCCGAGCAGCGCGCTCCCCACGAGGCCCCTCCGCTCGCCTGGTGATCGCGCCGCGGCGCCGTGCCGGTGCTCACCGACCTCTCCCACCCCGCGCTCGCCGACCTGTGGCCGCTGCCGGCTGACAGTACCCGCGTAGCGCCCGGTCCCCGGTTTCGCCTGCACGAAATCCACCATCTCGTCCAGAGGAATCGCTCTCCGACGACCCAGTCGCTAGCGTGGCGGCGTGCGCTCGACGCTTCGGTCACCGCGGTTGCGCAAGATCGTCGCCGCGTACACGATCAATCGCCTCGGCACGTGGTTTGGCTTCGTCGCGCTTGCGATTGCGGTCTTCGACGAGACGCACAACACGCTGGCGGTAGCCGCGCTGTTCCTTGCCGGCCAGGTCCTGCCGGCATTTATCGTGCCTGCGGTCGTCGCGCGGGTAGAGGCATCGAGCCGCCGTGGAGAGTTGAGCGGGCTGTACTTCTTCGAGGCCGCCGTCACGAGCGTGCTGGCGGTGCTCGTGTGGCATTTCTGGCTTCCCGCGGTGCTGCTACTGGTGGCACTGGACGGCACCGCGGCACTCGCGGCGAGCGCGCTGCTGCGCGCCGAGCTCGCGCGCGCAGCCCGTGCGGAGGTGCCCGTGCAGTTCGATGCAGACGATTTGGAGTACCAGAACGAGGACGCAGTGAACGAGGCCGAGCGCGCGGCGAACGCCCTGCTGAACGTGGGGTTCTCGGCGACGTTCATGCTCGGACCTGCCCTCGGCAGCCTGGTGGTAGCGGGCGCGGGAGCCACGACAGCGCTGCTGGTGGACGCAGCGTCATTTCTGATTTGTGGCGCGCTGTTGATCAGCCTGCACCCGCACATCGAGGAAGCAGGCGGAGATTCGGTACGCGCACGTCTGCGTGCTGCCAGGCGGCACATCGGCGAGGTGCCGATGCTACGGCGACTACTGCTCACCGAGGCGCTGGCGCTCGTCTTCTTCGAGGCGGCGGCCCCCGTCGAGGTCGCCTATGCAAAGTCTGCCTTGCACGTGGGCAGCACCGGCTATGGGTTGCTGCTGGCAAGCTGGGGAGTCGGTGTCGTGGCGGGTAGCCTCGTGTTCGCGCGTGCTGTCACGCGGCCACTGGGAGCGATGCTGACCGGCGGTGCGCTCGCGGTCGGTTTGGCGTACGTCGGGCTGGCAGCCGCGCCCTCCCTGGCATTGGCCTGTGTGGCGGCGGTCGTGGGCGGCACAGGACAAGGCGTACAATGGGCATCCCTGATCAGCGCTGTGCAGCAACTGACACCCCCGAATCTGCATGGGCGCATGATGGGCGCGGTCGAATCGCTCGGAGCGATCTCCCCGGCGATCGGCCTGTCTCTCGGCGGCGCGGTTGCCGCTCTCAGCTCCCCTCGGGGTGCGCTACTGGTCGTCGGCCTTGGCGCGGTGGCGACCACAGCAGCGTTCTTGCGAATCTCGCTGCCACAGGCCGCGCCCCCGATCCGGGACGCGGAGAGCGATTCCGCACCGTCCAACGTGTCCTTGGCACCTTAAGGACAACATCGAAAGGGTCGGTCTCAGGACCACAGTGACGTGGATCTCAAATAGACGACTGCTGTGGCTGGCCGAGGGAGCTCTGCTTGTAGGCGCGATCGGTGCGGCCGCCTGGATGTCGCGCTCCGAAGAATGGGAACCGCTGACGCTGGTCGGCCTGTTGCTGGCGCTTGCGCTGGTCGGGCAGCGCCTGATCGTGAAGATCCGCGGGCAGCACCTGACCGGGTCATTCATCGCTGTCGTGTTGGCGATGAGTCTGCTCGGCCCCGCCCCGGCAGTGCTGGTCGGGATCGCGGCGATGGCGCTCAGCTCGGCAACCAGGCGGGTATCCCCTGCGCTGTGGTTGAACAACCTCTCTGCGCACGCAACGTTCACAGTGATCGGCGGGCTCATGGTCCGTGGGCTGATCGGCAACGTGCACGCCGTGAGCGACCAGCACGCGATCAAGAGCGCCGACTTTGCGCTGGTGGTGTTTGCGGTCTTTATGGTGACCAACGTTCTCAACTTTGCACTCGTGGCGGTGGACGTGCGCGTGACCGAAGGACGCTCGCTGATGGGGCAGCTGCGCGATCTGTTTGTCCCATTGCTGCCGGGACAGGTGGCCGCAGGCGCGCTCGCGGCGATGCTCGCAGTGGCGTATACCAACCTAGGCCTGTCGAGCCTGTTCGGCGCGATCCTGGTGTTGCTCATCTTCCAATACCTGATGATCGCCCTGCTGCGCTCGGAGGATCGCGCAGACCAGCTCGAAGCGCGCTCGATCCACCTCGCCTCGCTGCAGCTCGGCGTGCTGAGCACGCTCGTAGAGACGCTCGCGCTGCGCGACCGCACGACCGCGAGACACGCAGCCACGGTGGCCCGCTACTCCCGCATGCTCGCGGAGGAGGCCGGTGGAGATGAGGCCGAACAAGACCTCCTGCACACGGCCGGCCTACTGCACGACATCGGGAAGTTCGCGCTGCCCGATCGCATCCTGCACGCGGAGATCCTCTCCGATGAGGACTGGGCAGTAATCCGCCGCCACCCGCAGGATGGAGCAATGCTGGTGGGTAGGCTCGACGGCTATGGGCCCGTGGCGGACGCGATCCTCTACCACCACGAGTGCGTCGACGGCAGTGGCTACCCGGCCGGACTAATCGGCAACGAGATCCCGCTGGCCTCCCGCATCCTGGCGATCTGCTCGACCTACGACACGCTGACCGCACGCGACTCCTATCGCTCGCCCATGACCCCGCAGGACGCTATGGCCGAGCTGCGCCGGGTAGCTGGGCGCCAGCTGGACAGCGAACTCGTAAACAAGTTCATCGCCATGCTCGACCGCGAGGACGCCCATTCGCTGCCATACCGCAACGACGCGGACTTCGAGGCTGAGCTGGCCTTCGGCCGGCGTACGCGCAAGATCGCCCAGGCTGAGCTCCGTTAAGAGACGGAAGACGCCGCGCCTATCGATGTGCAACCGACAAGCGCGACGTCTTCGGCCTCGGTCGCTGAGCGACCTCGGATACGGCTTTAGCGAAGCCAAGTCACAATGGTCTCCTTCTCCAGGGCAACCGCAACCCTAACTATTGAGTAGGTTTGCGCACGATAGTACCAGCATTGGACGAAATGTCTAGCTTTGATCGGATATTCGCTGCGAAGTGCAGTATTTCTTGCATATGCAGGACTTTTGAGAGGCCCGCATACTCGAGCGGCAGCCGCGGCGTGAACACCTCCCGCGGCGACGTCGGGCAAACGTCCACAAAGGTGCGCGACGCTCAACTTCCGGGGCGCGGATGCCGAAACACTCGATGAGAGGCGCCGAGACGACATCCGGAGCCCTCCCCGTAGCCCACACGTCGCCCACACGGGCCCCGAGCCTTCGAATCGAAGAGGACCCTCCGATGCCCTTCGCCCCACCGCAACTCCCACACAGCGACCGCCAGCTGGTATTCACCAGCTCACAGGCCGCGCGCTACCTGGGCGTGTCGCTGGCGACCATCCGCCGTTGGGCGGACGCTGGGCACCTCGACTGCTATCGCACGCCCGGTGGACAGCGGCGCTTCTCGCGTGAGCAGCTCGACGGCTTCGTGGACTCGCTGCAGCGCACCGGCGATCACGGCCTGCCGGCGGTGGTCCGCAGCGCCGCCTGAGGCCGCTCAGCGAGCGAGCGACACTTCAGGCCCGCTTGGCGGGACGGGCCTGAGTTAGGCGACGTCGGCCCACGGCAGGAGCTCAGCGCGCGAGCCGGCCGAACTTCTCGCGCAGGCGGCGATAGAAGGAGGAGCCGGGGAGCTGCGCGATCGTGCCGACGCCGTCGGCAAAACGGGCGCGAATGTGCTCGTCGGGGCCCAACTCACAGACGGGACGGCCGTCCACCGAAACGTCCAACGGCTCGCGCGAGCGGTTGTGGATCGTGATCGGGTCAGTTGGCGCCACGACCAGCGCGCGGGCCGTAAGCGAATGGGGCGCGATGAAGGAGACCACGAACCCCTTCACGCCCCACGCCATCACGGGGCCGCCGTTGGCGAGGTTGTAGCCGGTCGAGCCCGCGGGTGTGGCGAGCACCAGCCCGTCGCAGCGCACCGAGCCAACCTCCTCGCCGTCGAGCGCGTACGCGAGCTCCGCCACTCGCTCGCCCACGCGGCGGTGAATCGCGACGTCGTTGATCGCCGTCTCCTCGCCGCACGGCGTCGCGAGCACGATCCCGGGGAGGCGCAGCAGCTCGAAGCGCCCGGAGAGCGCACGGGCGACACCGTCCTCGATCTCCTCGGGCTCGACGGTAGCGAGGAAGCCGATCTCGCCGAAGTTGATCGCGAACACCGGTATCGAGCTGCCCGCGTAGAGCTGCAGCGCGCGCAGGATCGTGCCGTCGCCGCCGAGCACGATGCAGAGCTGCTCGGCGCCTTCGCCGATCTCGGCATCCACCTCGACCCCCGGCCCCGCGCGCAGGCTGTGCTTGACCGTCTCCTCCGGGTCAAAGCGCAGCGTCGCCCCGGCCGCGTGCGCCCGCTCGATCAGCGCCCCCAGGGCCGCGTGGGTGTCCTCGACCCGTCGGTGGGTGAGGACGGCGATGTGCTTGGCGGGGGCTCCCGCGGGATCCGGATTTTTTTGATGAGCACCCTCCGGGTGCGGGCGGGTCAGTGACTGGTCAACCACGCTTACCTCTCCTCCCCGTGGGCCATGGCCTCGATCTCCTCCGCGCTCTGTGCTGCGCCGGGGCGCCCCGGCTCGGCCAGCCAGATGAAGGTCTCGCGGTTGCCCTTGGGGCCGGGCAGGCCGGAGGAACGGTAGCCGAGGACGGCGGGTGGGCCGAGGACGGCGGGTGGGCCGGGGGCGGCGGGTGGGCCGGGGGCGGCCGTGGGCGAGGCGGTGGAGCGCCCAATCTCCGCGCCGGACGGCACGGCCGTCGTTGACTGGATCCCGCCAGTGGCGAGCCCCACCGCCACGAGCGCGGCGCGGCGCACCTCAGCGTCGCGCACCACGCCGCCTTTGCCGACGCGCTCGCGCGGCGCCTCGAATTGGGGCTTGATCAGCGCCAGCACGTCGTAGGGCGCGGCAACGCAGCCGAGCACGGCCGGCAGCACCTTGGTGAGAGAGATGAACGAGACGTCCACCACCGCGAGGTCGGGCACGACCGGAAGCATCGCAGGCTCCAGCGCGCGCGCGTTCGTGCGCTCCAGCACGTGCACCCGCGGATCGGTGCGCAGGCGGTGGTGGAGCTCTCCATAACCCACGTCCACCGCGACCACCGCGGCGGCGCCACACTGCAGCAGGTAGTCCGTGAAGCCCCCCGTCGAGGCCCCCACGTCGAGCGCGATGCGTCCCGCCACGACAATCTCGGTGCGCGCCAGCGCGTTCTCAAGCTTGATCCCGCCGCGCGAAACGTACCGCGGGCGCTCGGCGACGCTCACCTCCACATCGGCCGCCACCATCTCCCCCGGCTTCTCCGCGCGCCGGCCCGCGGTCCCGACCCGCACCTCCCCCGCCATCACCGAGGCGGCGGCGCGGCTGCGCGACTCAAACAGCCCGCGCTCCGCCAGGAGGGTGTCCAGCCGCAGCTTGCCCATCGCCCGAACGGTATCCGCTCAGCCCGCATCCAGAAGCGGTTAAATGAAACGGCCCGCCTGGGAAGCGGGCCGTTTCGAGGGAGGAGGGATGCTGCTGTACTTCGGGTCTAAAAGCATGATGCCCGTTACAGGCAGCGTTGTGTGTGAGAGTGCGCACACATGTTCGGGTCTTTGCGTAAGCGACAAACCGCACGTATGTTCGCGAGCGCGCACGGCAAGGCTCTGGAGCCCGGCGAACCTCCCGCTGGAGCCGGCGAAACTTCCCGGGCCTACGCCTCCACCGCCGCGGAGTCGCGGTCGAGGATCGCCGCCGCCACGCGCTC
The DNA here is from genome assembly GCA_963772075.1 of uncultured Solirubrobacterales bacterium. GTDB lineage: Bacteria > Actinomycetota > Thermoleophilia > Solirubrobacterales > Solirubrobacteraceae > Palsa-744. The sequence continues at coordinate 41,150 of CAVYWG010000012.1, forward strand.
GGCGATCTTGGCGCCCGTGAAGCCGACCTCCTCGTGTAGCAGCGCCGGCTTGCCGTGCGTTATGTAGCGGTCGGGTAGGCCCACACGGAGGATCCTCGGGGTGATCCCCATCTCGCTGAGGGTCTCCCACACCGCGCTGCCGAAGCCTCCGGCGAGCACGCCCTCCTCGATCGTCACGAGCAGGTCGTGCTCGGCGGCCAGCTGCGCCATCAGCGCCGCGTCGATCGGCTTGGCAAAGCGCGCGTCGGCGACCGTCACGCCGAGGCCGCCGCCCTCCAGCAGCGTCGCGGCCTCCAGCGCCTTGCCGACGCCACTGCCGTAGCCGACCAGTGCCACCCGGCGCGGTGGGCTGGCTCCGGTCCTCGCCTCGCGCAGGATCTCACCGGTGCCGATCGGGATCGCGCGCGGCTCCGCGGGCAGCGGCGCGCCCACGCCCTCTCCGCGCGGGTAGCGCAGCGCGATCGGCCCGTCGTGGAGCAGGGCCGTGCGCAGCATGTGCACCAGCAGTGCCTCATCGCGCGGGGCCATCAGCACAATGTTGGGCAGGCAGCGTAGGTAGGCGATGTCGAATACGCCGTGGTGGGTGGGGCCATCGTCGCCGACGAGGCCCGCGCGGTCCATCGCGAACACCACGTTCAGCTTCTGCAGGCACACGTCGTGCACGATCTGGTCGTAGGCGCGCTGCAGGAACGTGGAGTAGATCGCCGCCACCGGCTTGACCCCCTCGAGCGCCAGGCCGGCCGCGAACAGGATCGCCTGCTGCTCGGCGATCCCCACGTCGAAGTAGCGTTCGGGGAGCGCCTTTTGCAGGATGTTCAGGCCGGTGCCCGAGTTCATCGCCGCGGTGATCCCGACCACACGCCGGTCGCGTTCGCACTCCCGCACCAGCGCCTCACCAAAGACCTGGGTGTACTGCGGCCTCGCCGGCGTTGCGCCCGCTTGCGCCTTCCCGTCCACCTTGGCGGGACTCGCCCCCACGGCCGCTGACACCGTGGGTGCGGGCGTCGGAGAGCCGTTGAGGATCGACTTCGGCTTCGCGGCATGCCACTTCTCCATGCCCTCCAGGCCCCCGTCCTCCGCCGGCGCGAAGCCCTTGCCCTTCACCGTGGCGATGTGCACCACCACCGGGCGTCCGGCAGCCAGCGCCTCGCGCAACGCCTCGCGCAACGCGCGCACGTCGTGGCCGTCGATCACGCCCATGTAGGCCCAGTCGAGCTCCTCCCACCACAGGCCCGGAGCCCAGAACGCCTTCAGCGACTCCTTCAGCTGGGGCCCCAGCTTCTCAAACGCCGCCCCCACGGCGCCGGGCAGGCGCGCGAGGCCCCCCTCGACGCCCTCCCGTGCGTGCCACAGCTTCGGGTTCAGGCGCACCCGGTTGAAGTAGCGCGACAGTGCGCCGACATTCGGGGAGATCGACATCCCGTTGTCGTTCAGCACCACCACGATCGGCGTGCCCAACCCCCCCGCCTGGCCGATCGCCTCGAATGCCACGCCGCCGGTCATCGCGCCGTCGCCGATCACCGCCACGACCTTGCCGTCGGGGTGCGAGCCCCCTGCCGCACCGCCGAAGTGGCGCATCCCCTCCTTGATGCCGACGGCGTACCCGATCGAGGTCGAGGCGTGGCCGGCGCCCATGATGTCGTGCGGGGACTCCCCGATCGAGCAGAACGGCGCGAGACCGCCGTACTGGCGGATCGTGTCGAGCCGGTCGCGCCGACCGGTCAGCACCTTGTGCGGGTAGGCCTGGTGCCCGACATCCCACAGGATCTTGTCGCGGGGGGAGTCCAGCAGCGAGTGCAGCGCCACCGCGAGCTCACAGGTGCCGAGGTTGGCTCCGAAGTGCCCCCCGATCTCCCCGACCGTGTCGATGATGTACTCGCGCACCTCTTGCGCCAGGCGCTGGAGCTCCTCCTCGGAGAGGCCATGCAGATCCTGCGGGCCCTCGACTGCGCTCAGCAGGGAGCGCTTTGATCTGGCACCGTTGTGGCTGTCGCGCTTGTCGTCGCTCATGAGGTGCGGGTGTAGATGAAGTCGGTGATCCGCTCGAGCGCGCCCGTGTCACGCGGCGCTTCGGTGCCCGCGTGCGCCGCCTGCGCCAGCGCCGCCCGCGCCGTGGCGTGAGACTCTGCCGCCAGATCCTTAGCTTGGTCGATTCCGAACTCGCTCACGTAGGTGCGCTTGCCGTGACGCTCATCGCTTCCTTGGGGCTTGCCGAGCGCATCCTCGGTCCCGGTCACGTCGAGTATGTCATCGACGATCTGGAACAGCACGCCCAACTCCGCCGCAAAGCGGTTGAACGCCATTGTCGCAGGTCCGTCGACTCCGCCCAACGTCAGCACGCACAGCACCGACGCCCCGATCAACCGGCCGGTCTTCAGCTCGTGCAGACGCCGCAGGCCAGCCGGCCCCGCCGGCGCGGTGGCGCGCACGTCGGCGTACTGCCCCCCACCATCCCCCCGGCACCCGTCGCCGCGGCGAGCTCCGCCGCCGCCGCCAACACCCGCTCCGGCGCAGCGCGCTGGTGGGTCAGCAGATGCCGGAACGCCTCCGCGTACAGCCCGTCCCCGGCAAGGATCGCAACGTCCTCGCCGAAGGCCACGTGGCAGGTGGGCTGCCCCCGACGCAGCCCGTCGTCGTCCATCGCGGGCAGGTCGTCGTGGATCAGCGAGTAGGTGTGAATCAGCTCGATCGCCCCCGCCAGCGGCAGCACCGCGCGACGCTCCAGCTGCACCGCCTGGGCGGTGGCGAGCGCGAGCACCGGGCGGATCCGCTTGCCGCCGGCCAGCAGCGAGTAGCGCATCGCCTCGTCGAGACCCGCCGTCAGGCCCTCCTCGGAGAAGCACATCTTCTCCAGGTAGCGCTCGACTTCGGCCCGCAGGTGTTCGGGGTAGGAGGCCTCGGGGGCGCTGCCAGCGGGCACTACAACAGCGGGTCCTGGCCGGGGGGTGGCGCTAGCACCTCGGCGCGAGCACGGCGCTCGAGCTCCGCCCCCGCGCGGTTGGCCAGCGCCGCGCACTCGTCCACCAGCGTCGCCGCCGCGTCGGTCGAGAGCTCGCCGGAGCGCAGCTGCTCCGCCGCGCGTTCCAGGCGCCCGATCAGCTCATCGAGGGAGTCCGTCGCGTCGTTCATGGGATCGCGGCATTCTCCCGCACTTCGCGCAGCACCGCCGCCAGCACCCCGTTGACGAACGCCGGAGCGTCCGCGCCGCAGAAGGTCTTTGCGCTCCGCACCGCCTCCTCGATCGCACCCTCGGGGGGGATTGGGGTCTCGCCCGGCGTCGCGTCGGGGTGCAGGATCTCGATCAGCGCCACGCGCAGAATGCTGCGCTCCAGCGGCTGGATGCGCTCCACCGACCAGCCGTGCGCATGGCGATCGATCACCTCGTCGAGCTCCGGCGCCCGGTCGGCCGCGGCGTGCGCCAGCGCGCGCGTCATCAGCGAGGCCCCCGCGGGGAGCGTGTCGGCGAGCGCCAAGCGGGTGAGGTCGTGCTGGTAGAGCGCGAACACCGCCTGCTGGCGCTGCTCGGAGCGGCGCACCCTAGGCCCTCGCGGGGTCGAGCTCGGGTCCCCGCGGATGGATCTGAGGCCGGCCCGCTAGGCGTCCTGGCCCGGCCGGGTGGGGACGCTTAGGCCCGCGAGACATATTCGCCCGAGCGCGTGTCCACGCGCACCCGCTCCCCCACGTTCACGAACAGGGGGACATTGATCGTGGCGCCCGTCTCGAGCGTCGCCGGCTTGGTGCCGCCCCCTGAGGCGGTGTCGCCGCGCAGGCCGGGCTCGGTTTGAGCGACCTCCAGGTCGACGGCGCTCGGGAGTTGCAGGTCGGAGGGTTGCTCGTCGATGAACAACACGTCCACCTCGCTGGAGGGCTTGATCCAGCGCAGCGCCTCCGCGAAGCTGCTCTCGAGCACCGCCAGCTGCTCGTAGGACTCCGTGTCCATGAAGTGCGCGTCGGTGCCATCCGCGTAGAGGAACTGCATCTTGCGCGCCTCGGTGCGCACCGGGCGGAACTTCTCGCCCGCCCTGAAGGTGCGGTCGATCACCGCGCCGTCGGAGGCCCGCCGCAGCTTCGTGCGCACGAACGCCCCGCCCTTGCCCGGCTTGACGTGCTGGAACTCCACGATCTTGAAGACCGTGCCTTCCACGTCGATGTGGTTTCCGTTCTTGAACTGGTTGGTGCTGACCACGGTCACGCAGGGTAGCGGGCGCGGAGTCGGTTGGAAAGACCGGCGCTCGTTGGCCGTGGGACGCCGTCCCACGGGTTTGAAGCATCCCAAGTAGGATTCGGGAATGCGGGAGGCTGCGGGGCGGTTGGTCAGTGAGCGGGTGCGCTTCTGGCGCTCGCCGCCTGATCAACCGCCGTGGGCGCGGCCGGCGCTGCTGGCGATCGCTGCGGTGGCGGGGTTGGCCTACGGATGGGGGATGAACGGGGCGGCGCTCGAGGACTTCTATGGGGCGGCGGCGCGCAGCATGTCGGGCAGCTGGCACGACTTCTTCTTCGGCGCGTTCGACCCTGCGGGCACGGTGTCGGTCGACAAGCTGCCCGGGGCGCTGTGGCCGCAGGCGCTGTCGCTGCGGATCTTCGGGTTTCACGTGTGGGCGATCGTGCTGCCGCAGGTGCTCGAGGGGGTGCTCACGATCCTCGTGCTCTACCGCGCGATGCGGCGCCTCGCGGGGCCGGGGGCGGGGATCGTCGCGGCCGCGGTGCTCGCCACGAGCCCGGTGACGGTGGCGCTCAACCGCGGCAACGTGGCCGACTCGCTGCTGATCCTGCTGTTGGTGCTCGCCGCCGACGCAACCTCGGCTGCACTATCTGAAGACCCGCCCGCCCGACTGCGCACGCTGCTGCTGGCCGGGGTGTGGGTGGGGCTTGCGTTTCAGGCGAAGATGCTGACGGCGTGGCTGGTGCTACCGGCGCTCGCCGCGGCCTACCTGCTGGCGGCGGCGCCGCGGCTGCGCACCCGGCTGGGGTATATGGCGCTCGCCGGCGTGGTGACGGTGGTCGTGTCGCTGAGCTGGATGACCGTGGTGTCGCTGGTGCCCGCGCACGAGCGTCCGTACGTCGATGGCACGCAGAACGACTCGCTGTTCAGCCAGGTGTTCGACTACAACGGGATCTCGCGCCTGGGCCGCAGCAACGTGTTCGCCGGCGCCGGCCACCCGGCGCCGTTCCTCGTGCAACTCTCCGAAGAGGCATCGGCGCCGACGCACGCAGTCGAGCCGGGCCCCGGCAGGTTGCTGAGTGGCGTCTTCGGCCGCGATGACGGCTGGCTGCTGCCAGCCGCGCTAATCGCGGCCGTCGCGATCCTGCTCGAGCGCCGACACGCCCGCGCCGACCGGCGCGACGAACTGCGCGCAGCGGTGGTGCTGTGGGGGACGTGGCTGGTCCTGCTGTGGGCCTTCTTCAGCGGCGGGGGCTACCCCAACTCCTACTACGTGGCTGCGCTCTCGCCGGCGACGGCGGCCCTGTGCGGCGCGGGCCTCGCGCTGGCATGGCGCTATCGCAGCCGTCGAGCGGCGCCGGCGGCGCTCGCGGGGACGCTTGCGTGCTGCGTGGGCTACGGGATCTATCTGTTGCAGGGTGGCACCGCGGTGCCGGGATGGTTGGCGCCTGCTGCCGTCGTGCTCGGCCTCGCGGGGATGCTGGCGCTGTGGGCGCCCTACCGCCCAGCCACGGCCGGACGTGACCTCAGCGAAGGCTCGGGCGCGCCCCGCAGCGTCGGACCTGCCCAGAACGGCACCGGCGCGCGCGGTCTGCACCGCGGCTTCGGTGCGCCCTCGCGCGGCGTGATCGTGTTCGCGGTGGTTTGCGCGCTGCTGCTCCCGGGGGTCGCGGCCGTGCTGATGGTGACGCGCGGCCTTGGCCCGTTCGCGGCTCCTTACGAGCCGGCGTCCGCCACGCTTTCGCGTGCGCGGGCGCGCAGCGCGGCGATCGCCGACGAACAGGTAGTCGATCAGCTCGCCTCCACTTACGACACACCGATCCCGCTTGCGACCGACTCCTCGATTCTGGCCGCGCCCTTCATCCTCGCAACCGGCAGCGAGGTGCTGCCGATCGGGGGCTTCCAGGGCGGCATCCCCTCCCCTACCCTGGCCCGGCTCCAGCGCTACATCGCCGCGGGCGAAGTGCGCACGTTCCTAGTGGCGGTCGATAGCAACGATCCTCGCGTCGTGTGGATCCACGCTCACTGCGCGCGGCAGGGAGCCGAAGGCAGCGGCTCACCTACCGCCCTATATATCTGCGGTGGCTGATCGCCTGCGGCGACCGATCACCTCAGGAGACGACCGTAAGCTCCTTCGGAAGCCCGGTGAGCACCAGCGGGCCGCTGTCGGCGACGGCGACGAGATCCTCGATCCGCACGCCGTAGTGGCCGGGGATGTAGATGCCGGGCTCGACCGTCACCACGGTGCCGGCGCGCAGCGGCTGCTCACCTGCGGTGCGTGAGAGGCGAGGACCCTCGTGCACGTCGAGGCCGACGCCGTGGCCGAGGCCGTGGCCGAAGTGCTCACCGTGGCCAGCCGCCTCGATCACCGCGCGGGCGACCGCGTCGATCTCTTTGCCGTTGGGGCCCGGGCGAACGGCGGCCAGGCCTGCGAGCTGGGCCGCGAGCACCACCTCGTAAACCTCGCGCGCCCCCTCGGGGAGCTGCTCACCGGTGGCGTAGGTGCGGGTGCAATCCGAGCAGTAGCCGTCGAGCAGCGCGCCCCAGTCGATCGTGACCAGCGTGTCGCGTGGGATCGCCTGCGCCCGCGGCTCCGCGTGGGGCAGCGCCGCGTGCGGGCCGGCGGCGACGATCGAGGGAAAGCTAGGACCCGCAGCGCCGAGGCGGCGCATCCGCAGCTCCAGATCGATCGCCACGTCGCGCTCGCTGCGGCCGGCGAGGCCGGCTTCGAGCACTTCGCGTAGCGCCGCGTCGGCGAGCTCGCAGGCCTCTTGGATACGCGCCAGCTCAGCCGGCTGCTTGACTTCGCGCAGCTCCTCTACGAGGCCGCCGCAGGGGATCAGCTCCCAGCTCGCGTTCAACAGCTCGCGCAGGCGAGTATGGCGCTTGACAGTCATCGCGCCCTCCTCGAAGCCCAGCCGTCCGCCGCCGGCGAACAGCTCGGCGAGGTTCGTGCGCGGCGGCTCGTGCTCCTCGGCCTCGGTCTCGCCCTCGACGCCCTCTCCCGTGGACTCCTCGCGCGGCGAGAGCTCCCCGGCAAGCGCCGCCACCAGGTCAATCTTGTAGATCTCGCGTTCGAACAGCGCGGGCACCTGGGTGGCGGATTGCGTTTCGTAGCGGAAGTCGGTGAAGAAGAGTTTTGGTCCGCTCTCGGCGGCCGCGATCAGCGCGAGGCCGTTGGTGCCGGTGAAACCGGTTATGTAGCGCAGGTTGACCGGGTCAGTGAGCACCAGCAGATCGGGTTGGTCCTCGTGCTCGCGTAGCAGCGCGACCAGCGCGTGGGTGCGCTCGGCCTCGGGGTTGGCACGCGAGCGCTCGCTCACCGCCACGGCGATCGATCCCCCGCCCGGCTCCTCACGCCGCCGCCTCGTCGAGCGCGGCGCGCAGGTGCTGCAGGGCGACGCGGTACCCCTCGGGTCCCTGCCCGCTGATCGAGGCGACGCAGAGATCCTCGATCACCGACACGCGGCGCCACGGCTCGCGTGCCTTCACGTCGGAGAGGTGAACCTCGACGGTCGGCAGTGCGGCGATCTCCAGCGCGTCGTGGATCGCCCACACGTAGTGCGTCCAGGCGCCGGGGTTGATCACGATCCCGTCGGCGTCGTCGCGCAGCAGGTGCAGGCGCTCGATCAGCTCGCTCTCGGAGTTCGTCTGGAAGAAGCGGGCGCGCAGGCCGAGTTCGGCGGCGAAGACGTCGATGTGCTGCTCCAGCTCGGAGAGCGTCAGCGTGCCGTACTTGGTCGGGTCGCGACTGCCGAGCATGTCGAGGTTGACTCCGTGCATGACCTCGATGCGGTAGGAGGCGTCAGTCATCCTGGCAGCAGCCTATCTTCTGCGCGCGCGCCCTCGAACGCGGATGCTCGGTCGGTGCGGGGTGTATGTGTAACTTTTTTAAAGCCGTGCGCCATTGCTATCGGGCTTTTATTTTTTATAACAAACCCCCAGCCCTTTCGATATATACTATTGCATTACGATTTCTTTTGGCGCGCGGAAAATAAACTAAGACGCCAGTTCGGCGACCGCGGCGCGCAGGTCCTCTGGGGCCACCTCGCAGCCAATCCGAACGTCGCCCGGAGCGTGCACGAGCACGAATGGGGTGTTGGTCGTTCCCAGGCGCTTCTTATCGTGGGCGACGGCTGCCACGACCTCATCAACGCCCACGCCCTCCAGCGCCACGGGGAGGTCACGGGCACTCAGCAGCTCGCGCACCTGCGCGCGGAGCTGCTGCTGGCCGGAGAGGCGCAGCGCGGCGAGCAGGCCGAGGCCGACCGCCTCGCCGTGACGGTAACGCCCGTAGGCGGTCGCGGTCTCGATCGCGTGGCCGACCGTGTGCCCGAGGTTGAGCACCTGGCGGCGGCCGCCGTCGCGCTCGTCCTCGGCGACGACCGCGAGCTTCAGCCGCGCGCAGGCGAGAATCGTGCGCTCGTCGGGAGGCGACCAGGACGGTAACGCGGGCGGCAGCGCAGAGGGCGACCCAGCAGACAGCGACTCAGGCACTTCGGCGCTCACGCGCTCCCACAGCTCCCCGCCCGCGATCAGCGCGGTCTTCAGCACCTCGACCCAACCGGCGCTCAGCTCCGCCGGCGGCAGCGTGCGCAGTACGTCGGGGTCGACGATCACTGCCGCGGGCTGGTGATAGGCACCGACGTAGTTCTTCGCCTCGGGCAGGTCGACGCCGGTCTTGCCGCCGTAGGCGGAGTCCACCTGCGCGACCAGCGTCGTCGGGACCTGCACCACGGGCACGCCGCGCTGGTAGGTGGCCGCGCAGAAGCCGGCAAGGTCGCCCACCACCCCGCCGCCGAGCGCCACAAGATGGTCGGCGCGCGTCATGCCCGCGTGCGCCAGCTCGCGCCACACGCGCTCGGCCGTGGCGAGCGTCTTGGCCGACTCGCCTGGGGGAATCGCGATCGTCTTGGCCAGCTCCCCCACCTGCTCCCCGTACAGCTCACCGACGGTCTCGTCGGTGACGCAGAACGGCCGCGAGGCGGCGCGGTCGAGCGGCCAGACGGCTGGCAAGTGCGCACCGTCCAGCAGGCCGTGGCCCACAAACACGGGGTAGTCGCCCGAGGCCGACTCGGCCCACAGCAGCCGGACATCGGCGATCTCTTCGTACATCCCACGCCGCTGCGCGTACAAAGCCTCGAAGGCGTCGCGGTTGCGCGCCAATGGGCGCTCGGCGCCGTCGCCACCGTGTACGCGCTCCCACGCGACCTCCGGCGCGACCTCGATCAGCGCGGTCGTGTGCCCCCCAAGCGCGGCACGCACGCGCGCGGAGAGCACGCTGCCACCGCCGAGCGCGATCGCGTCGCGGGGGTCGGCGCTCTCCAACAGCCCGCACGCGACCTCCTCCTCCGCCGTGCGAAATGCCTGTTCCCCGTGAAGCTCGAACTCGTGGGCCACCGAGTGGCCGAAACGCTCCACCAGCAGCGCGTCGCCGTCGATCGAGGTGCGTCCGCGTCGCATCGCCAACCGGCCGGCAAGGGTCGACTTGCCGGCGCCCATGAAGCCGATCAGGACGAGCGCCACGTCACCACACTCTCGCCGCCGGCTGCCGCCGCGCGCGCGGTACACGAGCGGAGTTCAACCGCGCCACGTCACACCGACCTCGTCGGCGACGCCACGCCGCGCGCGTGGCGGGCGCTCAGCGGCGCCAATCGATCCGCTCCTCGTAGGCGCGCACCGCCTCGCGGACGTCGTCGATGTGGTCGCCGCCGAACTTGCGTCGGTAGGCGTCGGCCAACACCAGCGCGACCATCGCCTCGCCCACCACGCCCGCAGCGGGGACCGTGCAGGAGTCGGTGCGCTCGCGCAGCGCCTCGGCCGGCTGCAGGGTGGCGATATCGACCGAGCGCAGCGGCTTGGTGAGGGTCGGCAGCGGCTTCATCGCGCCGCGCACGACCAACGGCTCTCCCGTGCTCATCCCCCCCTCCAGGCCGCCCGCGCGGTTGGTCTCGCGGTAGTAGCCGCGCTCGGGCGAGTGGAAGATCTCATCGTGCGCCTGTGAGCCCGGCACCCCGGCGACCTCGAAGCCGGCGCCGATCGAAACGCCCTTGAGCGCCTGGATCGAGAGGATCGCCTGCGCGAGGCGGCCGTCGAGGCGCTCCTCCCAGGAGACGTGCGAGCCGAGGCCGGGCGTCAGCCCGAAGGCGAGCACCTCGAACACGCCGCCGAGGGACTCGTTGGCCTTGCGCAGCATGTCGATCTCGGCGACCATCGCGCGCGTGGCCTCCGCGTCGAGGCAGCGCACCGGCGAGTCGTCCACCGCGGCGAAGTCCTCCAGACTCAGGGCTCCCTCGCGCTCGGGGGCGCGCACCGAGGCGATCTGCACGACGTGCGAGCGCACCTGCACGCCGAGCGCGCGCAGGAAGGACTTCGCCAGCGCGCCGCCTGCCACGCGCGCGGCCGTCTCACGCGCGGAGGCCCGCTCGAGGATGTTGCGCACGTCGCTCTGCTTGTACTTCCAGGTGCCCACAAGGTCGGCGTGGCCGGGCCGGGGCAGATGCACCTCGGGGATCTTCTCCTGCACCGGCCAGGGGTTCATCCGCTCCTCCCAGTTGGCGTAGTCGCGGTTGGCGACCTGCAGCGCCACGGGACCGCCGAGCGTGCGCCCGTGCCGCACTCCCCCGGTTACGCTCGCCGCATCGCGCTCGATCTTCATCCGCCCGCCGCGGCCGTGCCCGAGCTGACGGCGCGTCATGTCGGCGTCGATCTCCTCGGCGTGCAGCTCAAGCCCGGCGGGCAGGCCCTCGACGATCGCGGTCAGGCCGGGCCCGTGGGACTCGCCGGCGGTTGTGAGGCGCAGGATCACGCCGCCAGCATATGTCGTTCCGCTGTGTCTACCTGTGGTGGTGATGATGGTGGTGCACGCGCGCGGCGCTCGCGGTCGGCGCTTCCTTGGTGATGCTGATCAGCTTCAGTTCGTAGGGCACGCTCTGGCCGTCCGGTTCGAGGTAGGTCAGTTCCTCGCTCTGGCCGACTTCGAGGTTGATCGCTTCGCACTGCGAGGCGGTCGGAATGCACGTCGCCTGGCCTTTGAGGATCGCTTCGCGGCTGAGCTCGAACACGGCGCCCTTGCCGTCGCCGCGGGCGCCGGCGAAGATCAGCCGCTGGTCGTCCTTGGAGGGCAGCGGCTGCAGGCGCTTGAGGTCGGAGTAGGGGGTCAGCTGCGCCAGCTCGGTGGTGGTCGAGGGCAGCAGGCCGAACTGCGCGGTGACGAGGTACACGGTTTTCGGCTTCTTCTTCGGCGCCGGCTTCACCGGGGTCGAGGGCGTCGTTTCCGCGCCGCCCGTGCCGGTCGAGCTGGGGCTGCTTTTTTCGACGCTGGGGGATGTCGAGGTCGGGGAGGGCGAGGCTACCGAGGAGCTCGTGCCGGTGGTTTCGCTCTTCGTCTTCGGCGAGGGCAGCGGCGTGAAGGGATCGCGCGTGCCGGGCTTGTGGCGGTAGCGCGCGCCGTCGGTCGTCTCGGCCACGGCCGCGTGCGGGTTTTCCGGCGTCTGCGTGACCGCGAGGTTGGGGCCCGGGGCCACCGACGTCGGGCTCGGACCCACCTGCGCCGAGGGCGTCGCGGGTTCGCTCGACCCCCCCGCCAGCACGACGTATGCCACGGCGCCGGCGAACAGCACGCCGACCCCCAGCAGGATCGGCAGCATGCGCCGGTCGAGCAGGTCTGACTTCAGCGATCGCAGGAGCTCGTTCATGGCGTCGCCTTCACGACGGCTGGGGTGGCCGGGGTGCTCGAAGCGCTCGCGCCGGCGCTCGCTGCGGTGGTGGTGGCGCCCGCGGCGCTGGGCGCGCTCGGGCTCGCGCCGCCGGTCAACCCCTGGGTGGCGGGCAGCACGTACGCAGTGGCGGTGACGGTCGCAGTGAGGGCGCCCGAGCTCGCGCTTGAGCCGCCCGCCGTCTTGTTACCGGCCGAGCCGCCGCTTTCAGGCGTGATCGTGACGCCCTGGATCGTCAACAGGCGGCCGCTGACGGCGAGGCCACCGGCGTTGGTCCGCACCGCAAAGCCTTCAACCTGGTTGAAGAGGTGCGCCAGCCCCGCGAAGCCGCCCTTGAAGATGAACGTGAACGGCATCGACGTGAAGCCTCCCGATGCTGCCGTGGCGGCCGCGCTCGCAGCGCTCGCCCCAGCCGCGCCCGAGCCGCCGTTCGCGGTGGAGCTGATCGAGTTGAAGTCCACCTCGCGCTGGTTTGAGGCCTGTTCGAGCTCGTAGATCAGCGACGGCACTTCGTCGGCCGGCGGCACGGCCTTACCCAGACTCACCACCGAGCTGTAAGCGGCGGAGTAGCGGCGCTGCGCGGCGCGCGCGCTCGCGGCCGTCTGTTCGGCGCTTTCCAGCTGCCCCTTGGCAGTCTGCACCGAGGTCTGCGCTTCGGTGGCCTGCTTGCGCTCGGGCGAGACGACCATCACATAGCCACCCCCGAGCAGCACGAGCACGACGATCGCCATCAACACGATTCGATCGCGACCGGTCATCGACTCGCTCCCTTCGTGACGCTCGACACGACGTGCTTCTTCGGCGCGGCGCTAGCGGTCGAGCCGGGGTCGGCCGTCGCCTCAAGCGTTTCGGTGCTGGTCGCCGGCGGCGCAGGCAGCGGCGCGAAGGCGACGGTGACGGAGAACACGGGCGCATCGGAGGGGCATGCGCCGCCGCCGCTCGCGCCACCGCCCGAGCTCGACTTGGTCGAGCTCTGCAGCGACACGCTGCTGACGCCGCTGACGAGGCGCAGGCGCACCAGCGTCTGCGCGACGACGGTCTGGCTCACGGCGCAGCCGGCGAGCGTGAAGGTCGGCGTCGCGCCCGCGGGGGTCGCGGAGGTGGCCGAGGAGGTGGCGGCCGCTGCCGCCACGGCCGTGCCGTTCGCGGGAGTGGCGGAGGAGGAGCTGGTGCTGGTCGTCGAGGAGGATGACGAGGCGGAGGAGGAAGAAGAGGGAGACGAGGACGATGGTGTGGCGGCCGCCGAGGAACTCGTGCTAGCGGTGGCAGACGAGGCGATCGTCGCCTCCAACGAGCTGAGCGATACGCCCGCTGGCAGCACGCGGCTCAGTTCACCCATCGCGCTGGACCAGTCAAAGCGGCTGTTGATCAGCTGCGCGATCGTCTGCAGGCGCTGTTCGCGCATCTGCATGAAGCTGGTGTACGGGGTCAGCTGCGAGGCCTGCGCTTGCACTGTCGCGGCGCGGGCGCTCAGCGCCGCCGCTTCGGCTTTGCTGCTCTGCGCCTGGTGGTCGGCCATCCCATACATGAACGTCAGAATCGCCGCCCCCACCAGCAGCCCCAGCACCGCGAACGCGGCGCCCTGCGAGCGCCGGCCGACGGCCCCGCCCTTGCGCTGCTCTGTGGGGATCAGGTTGACGGCCCTCATCGGGGCGCCTCCTCGGTGGCGAGACCGGTGGCGATCGCCAGGCGGTGAGGTGAGATCGAGTGCGTGGCATCCGCGTCGGCGTTGGCGGCAAAGTGCACCGACTCGCGCCTCACCTCCATGCCGAGGTCGGCTTGAAGCGCCTCGGTGAAACCACGCATGTCAAGCGCCGGCCCGCTGAGCACGACGCTCTTTACCTCGCCACCGCCCTCCTGCGAGCGGTGGAAGTCGAGCGAGTTACGCACCTCTCCGACGATTTCGCGGATGCCGTTCTCCAGCACCATCCGCACCTCGGGATCGACGGGCGGGGCGGCCGGGGCAATGGGCACCGGTTCCAGCTCCAGCTCGGGAATCTCCAAGCGAATCGTCGGCCCGCTCTCGGCGTCCGGCGCGGACGTGGCCTGGGCCGGCTCCGCATCTGGGTCCTGCGCAAGCGCCCAGGTCTCGACCGCCTCTGGGTCGGGCAACACGGGGGCGGCAGGCGCGGCAGGCGCGGGCGGCACAGGGGCTGCGATCGGCCCGGGTTGCGCGGGAGCCGCACCGGGACGGGGTAGCTCGAACTCGGCCAGCTGCGCGCGGGCATCGACAAGCGGGATTCCCTTCCGCTCGGCGATCTCGCTCGCCATCGCCTCCAGCCCGCCGCCGACGACGCGAGTAAAGCGGCACAGGGTCCCCTCGGCGATCGCCATGTTGGTGAGCCCACCGATGTTCAGGTACAGCACGCGCTCGGCGCTGCTCCCCTCTCCCCCCTCGCCCGGCGCGGCGGCGAGCAGGGCGCCGGGCCGGTACAGCGAGCGGATCAAGGCGAAGGCGGAGAGATCGACGCCCTCGGCGCGTAGGCCTGCGTGGCTGACGGCGCGCAGCATGCGCTCGACCATCTCGCGCTGGGCTGCCACCACGATCACCCGCTGGCGCTGGCCCTCGGGGGTATCGAACACGCCGAGCGAGTGGTAGTCCAGCACCGCGGAGGCGAGCGGCATCGGCACCTGATCCTCGGCCTGGAAGCGCACGGCGGCGTCGAGCTCCTTGCGGTCTGTGACCGGCGGCAGCTCCAGCGTCCTCAGCACGGTGCGCTGGTTGGCGAGCCCGACGCGAACCCGCTTGCCGAGCCTTCCGTCCTCGAACAGCTCCCGCAGCGCCAGCCCCAGCTCGCGCTCGTCGAGCACCTCGCCCTCGCGCATGATGTCGGGCGCTAGCGGCGCCCCCGCGGCCCGTTCGACGACGATCCCGCCGTTTACGTGCGCCTGCACGGCGGCGATGTACCCGGGCTGGACATCCAGCCCGACGACAGTCCCACCCTTGCGGCCGAGGGAGACGTTCAAATTGAGGTTGGGCTTCAGAGCGCTAAACGACGGCATTGGCAGAGACGTCATCGACCTTTGCGGCGCATCGCTATAGGGGCAATTTTTTCGGGTGCCAATTCGTCCACCCTGCGCGCCGAGGGACCGGCCCCATGGCGGCGGTCCGGCGTGTGTGTTGGGCGGCGCGCAGACATCGACGCCCGTTTCAGTGCACGAAGCTCTGCAGGTACCAGGTGACGATCGGCTGACCTGCGAACACGGCGACGATCCCCCCGAGCGCGAGGAAGGGCCCGAACGGCACCGCGGTCTTGCGCCCCGCCTGCGCCCCCTTACGAGCGACGATCACGGCGCCCACTGTCACCCCCGATATCAGCGCGATCAGGATCGCGGGTGCCACAGCCACGCCAAGGAACAGCCCCATCACCCCGGCCAGCTTAACGTCGCCCATCCCCATCCCGCCGGGGTACGCGAGCGCCGCTGCGAGCAGAAAGCCGCCGGCGGCGGCCCCCGCGATCAGCCGCGTGGGCTCACCGGCGGGATCGAGCGCGGTCCCCAGCCCAAGCGCCAGCAGTGCCCCGAAGCCGGTCAGCTTGTTCGGGATGATGCGGTACTCGAGATCGATCAGCGCCGCTGGCACCAGCAGCAATATCAGCGTCACCGACAGCGCGATTCCCGCCGCACTCTCGTGCGTGAGCACGGCGCCAGCGCACAACAGCGCGGTCCCGGCCTCGACGAGCGGGTATCTGGGTGAAATGCGAGCAGAACAGTTTCTGCAATGCCCGCGCAGCATGATCCACGAGAGGATCGGAATGTTGTCGTACGGCTTGATGGTCGCCTGGCACGAGGTGCAGCGCGAGCGCGGTTTGACGATCGACTCGCGCCTTGGCAGCCTGAAGGCGACCACGTTCAGGAACGACCCGAACATGGCGCCCATCACTCCGGCGAAGGCTGCCTGCATGTGGTGTTGATCGACCGGGGTGGGGTTGGGCTTGAGGGGTGGCCGCGGGAGCTGGGGCTTGAGAGCGCCGCCGATGTCTGACGAACGACAAACGGGGGCGGCATATGCCGCCCCCGTTGTTAAACCACACGCGATGCCGGTCTTGCTCGTGGCATCAGCGCGTTCAACCTAGTAACCACTCACTACGAGGTCCATACACCAGCAACGCAGCCACCGTGTGTTTCGGCAGCTTTTGCGTTACACGTGCGTTCCAGTTCTCCGTTTGCCTTCCTCGTGATCGCGAACTGCGCTCCATTGGGCGCTTCGGTGGTCACCGTATACGTTTCTGCGCTGAGGTTTGATGTTTCCAGCAGGCAGGCTTCTTTGCCGCAGGTCAGGTTGATCGATTTTTCGTATTCCTGCAATTCTTTCGATGTCATGCCTACATAGCTGCCAGAGTGATCGGTCGCGAACGATTCCGCGGTCGTCTCAGCGGTGCTGGCGAGGGTCTTCGCCCCGGCATCCACGGCCTTGCTCTTCTGGCTCAGGAACGCAGGGATCGCAATTGCGGCAAGGATGCCGATGATCAGGATAACAACCAGCAATTCGATGAGCGTGAAACCACCCTCATCGCCTGTGCGCTGGCGCAGTCGATACAGCATTTTGATCCTCCTAGGATCCGGTTTCTGTGCGCCAGCCCGCGGTTCTCATCGCCCCAGATGGCGATGCTTCCCCCGTGCGTCGATTATTCTGATTTCGGCTCGCGGAGGTCACCGGCTTTGTCACACGCGTTCTGCGCTCTGCCCTGAGACCTCGGCCTGGCTCTTGTTGGCCTGGGCATCGGCCGCCTGTACCCGCGCTTGAGTGTCGCAAGCGCGGTTGGACGCATGGCCGGGGGGCCTTTCGCCTGGCGGCGACTGGGCTCGCACCGGCGGACAGCCTGGGCTGAGGCGTCGGGTGTTGTGAGTAGTCTGCGAGGCCATGACGTCCTGGAATCGGCCACTCCGTCAGCGCCGGCAGCAAGGCGCCCGTATCGCTCAGCCAACCTACAGATGGCTCGGGTGGGATGCCTGATGCCACGGATCAGCGCGTTCTACGGGATCGTGATCTGGATGTACCACGACGAGGCTCATCACGGCGGGCGTCCGCACTTCCACGCCAGCTACGGCGGTGACGAGGCCACCGTCGATATCGAGAACCTGGCGACTCTCGCAGGTGGGCTACCGCCCCGCGGGCAGCGGCTCGTGGTCGAGTGGGCGAAGGCGCACCAGACCGAACTACGCGAGAACTGGGTCCGTGCCCGCCATCACCAACCACTCGCCCCGATTGAGCCGCTGCGCTGAACGCTCTACCATTGCGGCCATGCGCAGCACGCCCCTGCTCACCGAGGCCCAGCCGCTAGACGGGTACACCGTGCACGTCAGCTTCGAGGACGGCACCACGGCCGACGTAGACCTCTCGTACCTGCTCGACTACGGCGGCGTGTTCGGGCCGCTGCGCGACCCAGCCTACTTCGCGCAGCTCCGCGCGGACGCCGAGGCCGGCACGATCGTCTGGCCCAACGACGCCGACATCGCCCCCGAGACGCTGTACGCACACGCTCAGCAGCACGCCACGGCCACGGCGTAGCAGGTCGCTGTATCGCGATCCGGAGCAGTCCTATCCTGAGTTCATGGCCAAGATCCCTGATCACGACCAACTGGATGACGACGTGAAGGCCAGACTGCGTCGGCGCGCGCGTCGTCACGGTAACAGCACCGAGCAGGAGGTCCGCGAGATCCCGAGCAACGCCGTACGCAACGAGCAGCAGTCTCCCACAAAGCTGGGGTCCCGGATCGCGGCCAGCTTCGCCGGCATCGACCTCGAAGGGGAGATCGGCGAGCTCCGCGACCAGCCGGCCCCGCCGGCTCCATTTGAGACCTGATCCCCCGCTTGGGCGGTGGGTCGTCAAGCAGCGACGCTCAGCGTGAGCACATACACGCGCGCATTGCCTGGGCCGAGATCGAGCGCCGCGTAGATCACGTCGGGATCGAGGTCAACGTCCCCGGGCCAGGCGATCGTGCCGGGTCTGCTCATCCACCGTGACCCGCTCGAACACAGCCGGGTCGCGCAGCGGCGAGACCGCCGGGGTGTCGAGCAGAGGCGAGATGTCCACGTCGCGAACCTCGCCGTCGCCGAACACGATGCACGCGGTGTGCGCGGGCCACGCGATCACGGCCACCATTTCGGGGGCGACGGCCAGTTTCATCGCTACCGATCGTAGCGTCCCGTCGGGTGCAGGCAGCGTTGGGCCCGCTCGAGATCAATCCAACGACCTGCCGTAACGAGCAAGTATCGCTTCAATGCGTGACTGGTCCGACCCCGTCCCTCTGGCTATCGAAAATAGCGCATCAATCACGATCGGCTGCTGGCCCGCCATATCTTCTACCGCTTGAAGCGCTCGATCGGGAAACCATAGAAATAGGTCTAGCATCGGGTCGGCACCGATGAGCCCAATGATATCGCTGTCGCCAGGGTCGACGACTTCGCACAGTCTGAGTATGAATTGGCACATATACTCGATCTGACCGGTCGATAGCCACTCCCCCAGTAGATCATGCACCCATTCGCTTGGCGCCTTGCCGGCAGCGCGCGCCGACAGCCAACTTGCGCTCGCGCGTGCTACCAGATCGTCGTCACTGTCTTCTCTTGTGCTCATACCCCCGGAACTATTACGATGTGTACTTTGATTTCCAAAAGCTCCCACGCCACCGCTGGGAGCGTTTCCCCAATTTCTTCTGAGCAGTTTTTCAAATTCCATTTTTTGAGCTTCTTACGCAGTGCCTGCTGCTTGTCTTCAAAGGTCTTAATGTAGTTTTTGACCTCCGCAGGTGACAATCCTCGGCGGTTCTCTTCCATCTGTCGCAAGCGCTTTATCAGGTTCCGCGCAGTGACACCGATACTACCCAGTAGCTTTTTACATTCCTCTGCGGTCGAGTTGAGCGCCGCCGTGCGGGCCGCCGCACATTCGCCACTTGGGTCAATGACCGCAAGCGGACTATCTCCAACATAAACATAGGGTTCGTGGGTCTTACTGACTGCCGGATCTACTGTCAGGAATTGCGCTGTCGCCGGATCGTAGTATCGGGCACGCAAGTAAATAAGGCCGGTGTCGCTGTCGGTGTACTGACCGTCATAGCCGAGCGGTGTGGTGGCGGTTCCTTCACATGTCGGGGTCCCGTATGCCCCGTAGGTGCATTTGCCTTCGACTGTGCCCGCGCTCCCCGTGATAAGCCGAGTGCTCCAGGCCTGATCGTGATGCAGATACTGGGCTTTTTCTATGGTATTGTTGATTTGCTCGATGGGATACCTACTAGGTCCGTAGATGTAGCTATTGGTGCCGTCGCCAAGGATCAGTGGGAGTTCTTCGGCCATGTCCCACGCAAAGTAGGTGGTCGTTCCGTTGATTATCTGCGAGGTGCGCAGTCCGTTGCCGCTGTATTCGTAGCTGTCTTTGATTTCGGGGGTTGCGCCTTCTTTTGGTCGTTCGACCGAGGTCAGCTCCCCGGCCTGGTCGTAACCGTAGCTGGTCGCAGGACCCGTCGACGGTTTAGTCTTTGTGCGCTCTCCGAGTTCGTCGTACGAGTAGGTTACACCTGTCCCTTTTTCGAGCTCGTCCCCTTCGTTGTAGGTATTTTCGGCCGATCCCTCCTTTGTCGGATTGTTGGCTTTGTCGTATTTGTATTCGGTGCTGCCATATTTCGTGACGCGATTGTTTTCATCGTACGTGGCTTCCGCAATTTCCGCGCCGGGGAGTCCTTTGGAGGTAGTCTTTTTGACCTGTCCATCGCTATCGCGGGTGTAAAGCAGCGAAGCGAGCATTTCTGTGCTTTTGACCATCTTGACTTCGGTCATCTGGTCCGAGTCGTTGTAGGTGTACTTATCTTCGTCTTTAGTTTCGTCAGGGAAGACAGTCGCTTTGAGCTCCGAGTCCTGATCATACGTGAATTTGGTTTCGTGTTTGAGCCAGTCGGTTAGCTTTTCAAGGCGCCTATCTTTGTCAAAAGCTCGTGTTACTTCTTTGCCACCGGGATAGGTGAGCTTGGCCTGGTCGTTGGCAAGGTCGTATTCGTATTTAACGATTTCTTTGTGGCCATTTTCGCTTTCGGTCAAGCGGTCCAGCTGGTCGTAGGCGAAGGAGGTTGTGCCTGTCTCGTCGGTCATCTTAGCGCGGTTGCCGTCTTTGTCATATTCATATTTGACCGTTGACGGTTTGCCGCTGGAATAGCTGACTTCGGTGAGACGGTTAGCCGGGTCGTACGTGTAAGTGGTTGTACGTTTTGCTGGATCAGTGACTTTGACGACGTTCCCCGCAGCGTCGTATTCCTTGCTCGTTACGTGCCCAAGCGGATCGGTGATTTCGACAATCTCCTCTAGCATGTTGCGTTTGTATTTCGTCGAGTGTTTGTTGCCGTCGGTCTGGGCGACGATCTGCCCGGCGCCGTCGTATTCCGTTTCGGTGATGGTTTTGTTGGGGGCTTCAACCTTCGTTTGCTCGTTGTCGCCGTCGTAGGTGTAAGTCGTGGTGTGTTTGTTGCTATCGGTCATCTTTTCGACGTTGCCGTCGCCATCATATTTGTATTCCGTCGTGTGTCCAAGAGGGTCTGTGACCCTGAGTGGGCGGCCCTGTGCATCACGTTCCACTTTGGTCCTGAATTTTTCTTCTTCGCCGGCTTTGACGTGGCCGCGAGGGCTGACAGTCGCCGTTTCCTGCGAGTCTTCGTTGTATTCCCAGGTACGCTTGTTGCCTTCCGGGTCTATTTCCGCGGTACGGTCGCCATTGGAGTCATATTCATATTTCCACGTGTGTTCCAGCGGATCGGTCATGCTTTCCACTTCACCGTGGGAGCCGTATTTGTATTTGGTGATCTGTGTTTTTCCGCCGGGCGCGGGGCGTTCGATGACTTCCGGGTTACCGTGGCTTTTGCGTTTAATTGTTGTTCCCTCGCCGTTTGGCGTAGTCGTAGAGATCACGTCATGAGTAGAATTGTATTCCCATTTCGTTTCATCGTTATCTGGATTGATCATACTCGTGCGGTTGCCGTGCGTGTCGTAGCCGTACTTCGTGGTGTACCAATCGCCATCAGTAGTGCTTAGTAACTCGTCGGCAGCGTTGAAAACACGGGTTTCGGTCGTCGCGTTCGCCGTGCCGTACCCGTTTGTCGTCGAAGTGCCCACGCCATTACTCGTAAAGTATTGAACGCTCACATCGCCGGTCGCATGGTTGGTCGCCTTTGTATCAAACGCTTCATATTCAAAGCTCGTTGTACGTTTCATCGGATCGGTCTGGGAGACCACCTGGTTGGAGCTGTTGTATTCAATTGTGGATTTACCTGCCCGCCCGTCGGTGAGTTCTGTCATCCTATGCGACCCGTCATATTTGAACTGCCAGCGAAGCGCGGATTCACCGGGTTGGGTTACCGTCGCAATGTTCCCGCTTTCATACGTGTATTTGATGACGTGTTTCATCGGGTCTTCGGCGCTTTCCACGAGACCTTCGGAGTTATACGTAAGTTTGATCTTGCGGCCCGTCGGGTCGGTAATCGTTTCGAGGTTCCCGCTCCCGTTGTAGGAGAGCGTCGTCGCATTGCCATTGCGATCGGTTACACTTTCCAGCCGCCCCGTCGAACCGCTGAACTTGTAGACTGTCTGGTCTTCAAGCGTCAGGGTATACCCGGACGACGACGAACCACTGAGTATGTCCTGGGTCCACGCCGGTGCAGTGAAGATTTCTCCCGCGCCTTCGAGGAAGGTGATAGTGCTCCCGGCGGCCTGAACAAGCCTCACGCTGTGGATGCCGGGTTCACTCACGAGATGATCACTGAACGAACTCGACCAACCGTAGCCAAAGGGACCTTTGATGCCTTCTGCAGCAGCCTGTGCGTTATACGTCCGACTCAGAACCAAACCAACCCCTCGGCCAGCAATCGAGAAATCGGTCTGCGTCTGCGAATAGTTCCCCGACTGACAGCCAACCGATTCGCTTTCTCCGCATTGAGTTGGTTCCTGTGGGTCTTCTTCGCCGCCCCACCCGACCGACGATTCGATATGACGAGCTTCCAAAAACCTTATTCTGCTGCCCGTTGCCTCTTGAATGAGACCCTGATTTTCGAACGAAAGTTCCACGCTGGCCGTTTCGCCTTCCGTCTTCTGGAATACCCCGTCGTTGACGAATAGAATACCGCCGCAGCCGCCTTCGTGGCATATCAGCACAGTCGATTCGGCATTGACAGTAAAGGTACCAGTATTTTCGATCAACCCCCCATTTTTCACGAGGATCAAGCCTTTGGCAATCGTAAATGTGCCTTCATTGATTAGCTTACGTTCGTAAAGATAAATCTCACCACGGTCGTCTATGGTCGATGCACCGCCAGACAATACCGTTGTGCCGATCCCCGACATCGTGCCTTCTTCCCACGAAAAGGAACCCGAGATCGTCAACGTACCGGCACCAGCCAAGTTACCCCCATTCATAATGAGATTGCCCACGGTCGCCGAACTGCCGGAAGGGATCGTCAACGCGCTACCGCGGAGCGTTAGTGTCCCACTCGGCACGCTAAAATCATATCCCGTCACGCTCGCCCCACTGAAAAGAACCGAGCCTTCCAACTTGCTCCCGTTCGCAAGCACAACGGTACGTTCGGACGCAAACGAAATCTTTCCGGCCGCAGCATCGACCGTCCCCTGATTTTCAAAGTCAACAGAGACATTGGGATTCGTCAGACGTCTTCTCAAAGGTGCCCGAATTGAGGAACAACGGCGCAGTGCCTCCTCCAGGAGATGTCAAGAGTGAACCTCCCGCGTTTGCGACGAACGTCCCAGTGTTCTTGAACTCCGCGCCTTCCTGCATCCCAATGGCACCTTGCGTCATCGTAAATGTGCCTTCGTTGACGAACGTACGCTGCTTCAGCGCCACTTCTACAAGCGTTTCTTTAGAGCCAGAAGCACCACTCGCCAAGACCGTCGTACCCGACCCGGACATCGCGCCATTGGGCCATTCCAGCGAGCCAGTCACCCTAACCGTGGCCGCGCCGGTCAACGTACCACCGTTACTCAAAGTCAACGCACGGATACTCGATGCTTCCAGGGTGTTTGTGAGTTCGAGCGAGCCACCCGAGATTACGACGTCTCCTTCCCCCTGGAGCACCCCGGCGACCTGAGATTCGCTGGAGACCTTGACCGACTTCCCCGAACCAACGCACGCAACATCGGAGGACGTGGGCACTTTGCCGGTAGACCAGTTCGCTGGGGTCTGCCAGGTCGCTTCGCTCGCGCCCGTGAAGGTGTCCGTACAAAGAGCTTCAGCCGAGGCGCCGGCCGGCACGAGCGCCAACGCCACGAGCAACACCACCAAGAAGCCCACACCCCCCAACCCAAGCGAGGCACAAAGACCACAGCATCGCCCATCTACCAAGCGCGTTCCGCCGAACCGCACCCCGCCCATGAGGGCCTCCCTGTCTCGCTCTGAGGAACCGACGGCCGGGGTTCTATCAGATGCAGACGAAAGATGCCCGACGGCTTCGGACAATCGTTTTACTCATCGGGCTCGCCTGCGCGCAGATACTCTCCGCAGCGCGTGACGACTGCTCTATCCTTCGAACCGTGATCAAGTACACGGACTACCACGGTCCCCAGGGTGACTATGCCGTCCTCGACGGCAAGATCGTTCCGTTCGACCACGAAGTCGCGCGCCGCTTCGCTCAGAACGCGCACCTGCTGGCCCTCGGCGACCCCAAGCGCGCCGCCGAAATGGTCGCCGAAGCCGAGCGCGCCGAGCGCGAGCAGATCACCTGAGTCGCACCCTAACGGCTCCGCCCAGACGTCACCTCAAGGCTGGCTCGGCGGCCACTCGTCGGCGCTGATCGTGTCGTCCTCGTCGTGGTACTCGACCACGCGGTTGGTCATCCAGGCTACCGCCGGCATGCCGAGATTGGAACTGTGCATATCGATGTGGTCGAGGACCGCTTCCAACATCGGCGGCTGGTCAGAACGGATGCGCTGGGGGATGAGAATCAGTCCCGAGTGCAGTCCCGCGCGCACAGCCAGGCCGAGGAAGTCGTCGTCGTCGGTGACGAGCACCCACTCCTCCTGGGAGATCACTGCGTAGAGCGCCTCATCCCGGGCATTCAGTAGGCCCCGATGCTTGTTGCAGGTCGCCTCGTAACGTCGCCGTGCAACATCGACGAGCGTCGGCGAAAGACACTCGTCGATCCACAGCCTCACGCGGCCCGCGCGTGGGGACTCAACTGGCTCACTGGGGTGCGCTCGCCGGAATCCCACGGACGCGACGGGCGGCCCTGCCGTGGGTTGGCCTTCGCCCAAAGCGGAGCCAGCTCGAAGGACTCCTCGGGCAGGAACGGGTAGTCCTCGCGCAGGACCTCCCGCGTCTCACCCAGCTCGATCAGCCGGGCAAGGCTGCGAACCGGCATTCGCGTTTCCGTGATGACCGGCGTCCCACCGCGCACTTCCGGGTTGACTTCGACCAGCCGCTCGCGCAACTCGACGTAGCGCCGTGCGCGCTGCACGGCCTGCTCGATCTCCGGCCCCATACGCACGAGAAGCGCTCCGTCAAGCGCAAGCTCCGCGTTCGCAGCAGGGCCGCTGCGAGCCCACAGAGCCAGACGCCTCCTGACGGCGACAGGCAGGGAGACCCGCGTCTGCGAAAGCAGCGTCAGGGCTCCGGCGTCCTCCGGCGTCAACAGCGTGCGGCCCTTGCGCCGCCGCGGCCGCAGCACTTTCTGCTCGATCGCCTTGTTGACCGCGCCCAGCGTCGTCCCGCTCAACTCGGCGACCTCCCGGCGCGTAAGCAGCGACGCGATCCCCGAAAACTCGTTCCTCATGAGGGAGAACTTTAGCAGAATAACCAAGCCGCAGCGGGCCCTACAGTCCGTGCGATGAACCCCTCGCTTGGTGCACCATTCCGAGATTCCGCGACGACGAGGAGTCGCCGTTCTTCTGCGCGGCCGGACATACCCCGGAGGAAACGTGGGACATCAGCGTCGATCGGATGGCCCATCTGCTCGTAGACCTCGGCCACTGGCCGACGCCGGCCCAATCGAGATGTCCACCAGGCTGCTGTGCTACTGGCATCGCGAGATCTTCGGCCCACTGTTCCCCGAGGACGCCGGCCGTCTGCGCAGCTTCCGAGACGGACAGTGGGAGCACGTTGACTTCGGCGTCCACAGGCGCGGCTACCGCGGAACCACCAACGCGCGAACTCCGCCGGCGCCTGGAGAAGATCTGCACCGAGTTCAACACCGCCGCCGCCGGAATCCGCGAGTCCACTGGCAGCGACAGCTTCGAGGCCGTTCACGCCGCCACACGTCTCTATGCCAAGGTGCTCCGCGCCCATCCTTTCGTCGACGGCAACCTCCGAGGCACGACTGTCGCACTCAACGCCGCCCTGCTCACCCTTGGCCTCGACACAGTCGGCTTCAACGACCTCGCGCGGCATGACGAGCTGCTCGGCATCGCGTTCATAGGCAGGAACGACCCCTACCGTCCGCTCGCCGAATACGTCGCCGAGCTCGTAGGCGACACCTGAGCCGCTTGACGAACGGCCTGAACGCCTTATCCTGAAGCCATGACCGAGCACACCGACAACGGCCAGCCGACCCGGTACGCCGTCATCGACGGCAAGCGCGTCCCGCTCGACTACGCCGCCGCGCGACGTATCGTCCAGCAGGCGCACCTGCTGGCCCTCGGCAACCCCAAGCGCGCGGCCGAAATGGTCGCCGAAGCCGAGCGCGCCGCACGCGAGCAGATCACCGCCTGAGTCGCAGCCCCCGGCCGCGACGGATGTGTGTCAGTCTTCCAGCCGGCGGAGCCCGCGTGAGGCTCACAGACTGGCCTTGCATCAACGGCTGATAGCGTGCGACCATTGAGATCGGCGAGCTCCGCGGCCAGCCGGCCCCGCCCTTCCGCTTGGCGGTGAGTTCAGGCGGCGACGCTCGGCGTAAGCACGTACACGCGCGCCTTGTCCGGGCCGAGATCTAGCGCCGCGTAGATCACGTCGGGATCGAGGTCAACGTCCCCAGGCCAGACGATCGTGCCGGTCTGCTCATCCACCGCGACCCGTTCGAACACAACCGGGTCGCGCAGCGGCGAGAACGCCGGCGTGTCGAGCAGCGGCGAGATGTCCACGTCGCGAACCTCACCGTCTGCGAACACGATGCGTACGGTGTGCCCGGGCCGTGCGATCACGGCCACCATTTCGGGAGCGACAGCCAGTTCCATCGCTACCGATCGTAGCGTCCCGTCGGGTGCAGGCCGTGTTGGGCGCGCTCCCAATCCGCGCGCAACGACTCGCGGTGTCGATCGCACCATCTCCGGACGACAGCCACCTTCGTCGGCGCGAACTGGCCGGCAATCACGTCGCCGGTCTCGATCGAGACACGTGCCGCCTGGACGCCCGGGTGCCCGACGCGCCCGGCATAGACATGCAGATGCGGCGGAGGATGGTCGTTGAAGAACATCTTGAACACCAACCCGTCAAAGCCCGCGATCCTCGGCACACCGCCAAGCCTACCGTCCACGCACTGAGAGTTGCGGACATGTGGCTGCACTCTTGCCCCTTGGGTTGAAGGAACTTCACGTGGAGGCTGCGAGCGGAAGCTCTCGCTCGCGGACGGCCTCCGCGGCATAACGCATCGACTCGGCGCCAGGAGAAGATCTGCGCCGAGTTCAACACCGCCGCCGCCGAGAGCCCCGAGTCCACTGACAGCGGTAGCTTCAGCGCCATCCACGCCGCCACACGTCTTTACAGCTATTAATAACGGGTGCTACAGCCAGGAGATACTTCAAGGTGGGAGCGACCTCCCTCAAAGAACCTCAGGGCGTATACCGGACAAGGTACTCGTGTGCTTCTTCGTCGCACGTGAAGTAAAAGATTGCCACTCCGTTTTGACTCGTGGCAGGCGGTGCTTCGTCGTCGCTTCCGGTGCCGAGTTCGCAGCTCCGCCCGGCTGGGGAGAGCCGCTGTCGGTGCCCGAACGGGCCCCCTGGTTCGGCCGTGATCGCTTCAACAGCCGGCTCGCCGTCGAAGACGATGACCGAGCGCCCCCGGGAGTCGATGAAGGCTTGGGGTTCGCGGCCGACCCCGAATGGCGGTTCATGCGCTCCGAAGATGTTTGCTCGCCGACCCCATGCGTGCGAGCATGCGCCGATCCTCGCCAGGCAGTTCGTGAAAACGAGCAGCGAGCGGTTCCCACCGGCGACGATGATCGGAGGGTCGTGTTCTCGTCCCACGTGGCCGACGGTTCGAGGCGCACTGAAGGGACGCCCATCCACGCTCGTCATCGTCATCACCTTGCCCTTTCGTTCAAACGGGGAGGGTATGTAGGCAAAGACGGTGTCTCCCTCTGCGTCGCTCGAGAATTCGTTGCCTTCGTGGAACTCCGATTGCGGTTCGGCGGCGCTGTAGCCGGGAATGACGATCGCCTGTGAGGCGCTCGGCAACGCGCCGCTTGCCCGGCCACGCACGGAGTGGAGCACCTCGAGGTCATCTCGCCAGGCAGCGATCGGATCGCCCGCGGGATCCAGAGCGAGATGGACCGATTGCACACCTTTTGGCATGTTCACCATTGTTCGGGTTTGAAGCGTGCCGGCGAATGGGCCGAACGCCTCGTAGAGCTGGGCTTCAGGTTCTACTGCGACGCCAAAACCCTGCGGGCCAATCGGCTCACGCCAGAGGACGGTAACCGCCGTGGGGCCAATCACGACTTGCGGAGCCGCGCGTCCGCTGTCTTCGTAGTAGCTCTGGCCCGGGGAAGCGAGAACCTCGGCGACCGGGGGCTTGGCTCCGAGCTTCCAACTCACGACCGCGACATGCGCACAGCACGCAGGAGACCCGTACTCGCCTTCTCCCCGAGGCACTGATCCGTCGCTGTAGACCAGGCCGGCCGCCACGCGCCCGCGGTCATCGAGCGCGAGCGAGCCCACTTCCGTTTCGAACCCGCCCGGCACGGTGACTTTCCAGGGATGCCCGAGCCGGCCCGAGCGCTCGACGGGATAGACCAGGTTGGCGTTGGCTGCGAGCGCTTGGCCACGATCGTTTACCGCGAACAGCCACTCCCACCCACCGGGCAGTCGAACGGGCCGCGTGAAGCTACCGGCAAGCGCGGTCGCTGGGAGCAACGCCGCGGCTGTTGCCGAGATAGCGATAGCTCGAACAAACTTGGCCCGCATAGTTCCCTTTAACACTCGGTGATTTGAATCGGGTCGCCCCTGTCCGTTTGGTGCCGCACGATTCAGCATCGACACGATTCGCGCAGAGCATCAGCCCGACATGAGACTGCTCGGAACGGTGGGCCTGAATGCCACGGAGCAGGCTGGCTTTCTCGTGGAGCTGGTAATTGACCGCAGGGACCTCGAGCGCGCCGCTTCGGTGTTACCGACCTGAGGGCCGCTCACCATTCGCGGATAAGAGAGGGAGCCGCACCCCCAGGCGAGTAGTCGATGCTCACCACTCCCGACGCCTGACACTCGGCGCCGGGCAGGACGCACGCCAGGGCGTCGGCGATCTCTGCCCCAGTGCTCTGTTCCGCCCGAGCGGTCTCGGCGGGAGCATCGTCCAAACGCACCGCGGCCACCCGGTACACGCGCCGTCCGCGCAGCAGGAAGGCATCGCTCTGCCGTACGTGGTCGGGGTTGACCCACGTCAGGTTGCGTGCCCGCGGCAACCAGCGCGCCGCCGGCCGTTGCATGCCGTCCCGATGGCAGTCGGTGCCGGCGGCCTCCTCGAAGAGCTCGCGAGCCTGATCTGTCGATCCGAGCACAAAGACATCGGCACCGAGATCGTAGTTCCGCGTCCACCATCGCACCTCATACCCCGCCGGCCAGCGCCTAGGCGCTAGGCGCGAGGCGTCTGCTCCCAGTGGCGAGTCGTCCGACCAAATGTCTTCCGGGGCGACGACGCCACCGGTGTATCCGCGGCCGCCGGTGACGTCGAACACCCTCAGCAGACCGTCGCGCAGTTGGAGCACCTCGCCGCGATCAGCGCTTGCAAGCGTTGGCAACCCGCGTGGGACGCACCAGGTCAACGCTCCTTCGGCGCTGCCGCTCCCGCCGATCCCCACGGTGCCCAGGAGGCCGGTCCTCGTGCACAGGAGCGCGATGATCGCCGCGCCCAGGCAGACCAGCAGCGTGGTCAGACGGACGCGCCGGTTCGCCCGCCTGGCCGGTGGCGGGGCGTCTCGATCAGGCTCCACAACTCATCATCGGGCGACAGCGAGATCCGCTTGAGATTACATCGGTGCACGCATGACGTCGCGGCTGGTGTTCAGTACGAGGACGTGAGCATCCACGGCGCCAGCGGAGCCCAGGTCACGCTCACTTCGTATGATCAGGCCGCCCTGGCCACTCTCAGCAGTTGGTCGCGTAGGCGAGCATCCGGCAGACTTCTGACATACGCACCGAATCAAGGCTTGTGAGGTATTCGGTCAGGAAGGCCTTCTGGGCCAGCAGTGTGTTGTGGACGGCAAGGACGCAGGCGACGGGCATGCCATCTTGTGATCCGAGCTCGATCTCGGTGTCCCAGCCACGAACGGTGCCGGTGGCTGGCACGACGATCACGTCAAACTGGCGCTCGATGTGCTCGTCGCGAGTGACGATCAGCATCGGTCGGGGCTTGTCCGAGGGCGGCTCATATCGCCAAACCTCGCCACGTGTCACGACGGTAGGTGGTCCTCCCAGGAGAAACCGGCAGCGGCCTCTTCCTCGGCCATTTGGCGCATCGCCCGAGAGGTGGACGCGCGTGATCTTCGACGAGGACGAGGTCTCAGTCAGCCTGCCGGCGTTCAGCCTGATCGGGGCCGGTGAGAGCTTCGACGAGGCGCTCGACGATCTTCTCGCCGTGCTGCGGCAGTACTGCGCGCAGTACATCGAGCGCCTGGAGTTCTACCGGCAGACCGACCGGCGTAGCCTGCTGGGGCTGGTGTTCCTCTTCGCCCTGACTCCGTCGGAGGACCAGCGTGCCCTGCTGCTGCGTCCGCCCGAGGGGCGGGCGTGACACCGAACGCGCCGAGCTTCGATCAGATAGAGCAGTTCCTGAAGGCCGAGCAGTTCCTGAAGACCGATCGCTGGACAGAG
This sequence comes from uncultured Solirubrobacterales bacterium, assembly GCA_963772075.1. Classification (GTDB taxonomy): domain Bacteria; phylum Actinomycetota; class Thermoleophilia; order Solirubrobacterales; family Solirubrobacteraceae; genus Palsa-744. Next base: position 71,040 of record CAVYWG010000012.1, read on the forward strand.
GTCACCGCCCGCCCCGGCCGCGGCATCTGCCATCGCGTCTTCGAGAAGGTGCTCGCCGGCGGCGAGGTGCTCACCACCCACATCTCGCATTCGGGCAAGAAGGGTCCGGGCCCCGGCAGATTCGGCGAGATCCTCCGCGAGCAGCTCAGAACCAACCGCCAGGACTTCTGGAGGGCGATCGAGACGGGGGAACCGGTGCCTCGGCCCGCGGCGGTCGAATCCCCTGTCCCCGCTCCGGAGGCGTGGCAGGTTGACGTGTTGCTGCGGAAGGTCGGCCTCGCGCGGGAAGAGCTCGAAGGCATGACTGCCGAGCGGGCTCAGCAGATCATCGAGCGACACTGGGCCGGCGGGTAGGTCCGCGCAGGTCAAGGCAGTCCACACGAAGCAAGTCAGCCGCCGACCGGCCAGTGCTCAATGTCAACCTCTGACATCGGGAAATGCTTCGGGTTCCCAGTCGCAAGCCGTGCGCCGACACCCACTGCGGCAGCAGCTATCAGACAATCGGCCTGGCTGAGGGAGATCCCCCTTCGCGCATGGTCTCTACGCCAGCGCCCCGCCAGCTCGCCCTCGGAACGGCCGACCGGCGCCAGGCGCAGGCCCCGCAGAAAGCGCAGCACGACCGCCTCCTCCTCATCGAGCATCCCGCGCACGACCTCCTCGACGTTGATCGCGCAGATCCACGGAGGTGTCGCGGCGTCACGCAAGGCCCGCACCCGAGCGGCGGCGGGCCGGCCGCGCAGCACGTCAATCAATACGGTCGTGTCGAGCAGCAGGCGCAAGCTTCAGCCGACGCGGCTGAGGTCATCGTGGCGCTGCGCCCGCACCCAGGCGGCCGGATCGGCGTCCCACTCGTGCTCCCGCCCCGCGAGCGCCCCGAAGCCCGCTTCGATGTCATCCCAGCGGCGCTCGTCGTCGAGCGCCTTGCGAATTGTCGCCGAGATGAACGCACTGCGCCGCCGGCGACCGACACGGCTGTCGAGCTGGCCCACCAGATCGTCGTCCAGCGTTATGTGCAGACGCATGGCCACAAGTTAGCACACAGCGATCGGTGTTTGTCCATCGGCCCGTTCAGCCGGATGGAACGGTCGACGCAATGACCAGCGAGGAGTGCAGAGCGATTGCGTTGAAGTCGCTGTCCTGATGGAGCAATTCCGCGCCGAACCTGATGGCGACGGTCGCGATCAAGCAATCGGGGAGCCGGCGAATCGTCTTGCCACCGCGCCGGCACGCACGATACAACGATGCGGCCGTCTCGTGATCCGATGGCTCCTCAAGCGCCAGGAAGGTGCAGCGATCCAGCAGGCGGCGCAGATCGCGGGCGTGTCGCTCGTCGCGCGCGCCGGCCAGGATCTCCAGTATTACGAGCCCTGTGGTGGCGAGCTCTTCGTCGGACTCGACCGCCGCCCTGAGGCGCAGATGGGCTGGACTTCCGGTGGCCCTCTGAAACTCGATCCAGGCCGAGCTGTCAACGAGGATCACGACGCCGGCGAGGTGGCGGGCAACCAGCCGGCACGCAGCTCGTCAAGGTCGCCCTCCCATCCGGTGCCCTGCATCTCCAGCGCTTCCTTGCGGCTCATAGGCTCCAGGTCGAGCCGGCGGAGCGCGAGATCGATCGCCGCACGCTTGGTCGAAACGCGGTAGCGGCGCATCACACGCTCCACCAATGCGTCGTCAAGATCGACGTTTGTGCGGCTCATGTGTAGAGCATACACCAGGCAGCGGCGCAGGTCATTTTGGTCTCATGGTATATTGTAATGGCCATGTCAAAACGACTTGCGATCTCCAGCGGGGGCCAGGTGTCCGTCCCCGCGGCAGTGCGCAAGCGATGGCGCACCCGAACCGTCCTCGCCGAAGACCGCGGCGACCACATGGTGCTGCGTCCCGTTCCAGACGATCCAGTGGCGGCAGCCGTAGGAGCATTCGCGACACAGATTGAAGTGCTCGGCTCCGAGGAGGCCAGGCGCCTGGATCGCGAAGAGGAACTGGATGCCCAAGAGCACGACCGCCACTGATGCGGCTGAGCTCCCGGCGAGCACGCTGATCGACGCCTCGGCGCTGATCGCGCTACTTGGGGCTGAGCCCGCGGCCGCCGAGGTCAAGGAGATGCTCGACCACGGCGCAGCGATGACCACCCTCAATCTCGCCGAGGCGGTGGACCGTCTCAAGCGGCGATATGACCTCGAGATCGAGCAAACGCGACCGGTGATCGAAGGTCTTCTGGCAAAGAACCTGATGCTGCTCCCGCTCGGACCCGCTCAAGCCTGGCGCGCCGGTGAAATTCGTGCCGCTCACTATCACCGCTCCCGCTGCCCGATCTCGCTCGCCGACGCTGTTCTCGTGGCGAGCGCTCCAGCGGGTGGGCGCATCGCAAGCTCCGACGCCCCCCTGCTGACCGTCGCCGCGCGCGAGGGAATCGCCACCGCCGCCCTGCCCAACTCCCAGGGGCGCCGAGCACGCGTGCGATAGGTGCAGCGATCCACATCTGGATGCTCGGATGCCAGCAAGGATCTCCTCCGCTCTTGCCGTGCACGTGGAACTCGTCGGTATCCGCGAGATGCGCCGTCAAGCCTATGGTACGATATCTGGTACCAGTGAAAGGAGATGGCGGTGGCGATCACGGCTAGCGAGGCACGCCGAGGGCTGTTCCCGCTGATCGAGAAGGTCAACGACGATCGGGCGGCGATCGAGATTACGTCCAAACGCGGCAATGCTGTGCTCATGTCCGCGGACGAGTACGCCGCGTGGCACGAGACGGCGTACCTGTTCCGCTCGCCGGCCAACGCACGGCGCCTGCTCGATGCCGCTGAGGCGGCCGCGCGCAGCGAGACGGTCGAGCACCCACTCGACCGCGGGTGAGACTGGTCTTCACACCACAGGGCTGGGAGGACTACACCTACTGGCAGCGCTCAGATCGCGCGATCGTGAGGCGCATCAACCGCCTACTCGACGACGCTCTACGCGATCCGACGGGCGGGATCGGTAAGCCGGAGCCGCTCAAGTACGGGATCGCCGGGGCCTGGTCGCGGCGGATCACCGAGGAGCACCGGCTAGTGTACCAGGTGCTCGACGCCGATCTCGTGGTCCTACAGGCCCGCTACCACTATGGGAAGTGATGGGTGCGCTGCCCGGTCGCGACGGTCGGGTGCTACGCCGGCTATGGGAAATCGCTCAGCCGCGCTGAGTCGCTCCGCCTACCCAGCCTCCTCCGCCAGCTCGCCCTCGCCCTCCGAGCCCGAGCCACCGCCCTCCACCCAGGCGGCCTGCGCGTCGATACCGGAGGTGCGCACACCGCTGCCCTGACACCAGGGGCAGGGAAGTTTGCGCGTTTCGCCGCCCAAGGTTGAGACCACCTGGCCGGTGCCTCGGCAGGGCATGCACTCTGGCTCGTGTTTGGCCATCGGACCGCGACAATAGCGTTGTGGAGATGAGCACGGCGACAAAGGCACCCCCAGAGCACGTCGAGGAATCGGTGCGCCAGACACCCGCGGGGCGGGCGAACACCCTGGCAAGAGCGGCCGCGTGGGCGGCGCTCGCCGCGATCACGACCGGCGCCGCCGTGCTGCGCTTCGCCCATCTCGGGCAGGTGATCGGCGATCCCTTCTACGACGGCGCGGTGCGCAGCATGGGGCTCTCGTGGCACAACTTCTACTTCGGCGCAGTGGAGCCCTCGGGCGCGATCGCGATCGACAAGCCGCCGGTTGACCTGTGGCTGCAAGTCGCGAGCGTCAAGCTGCTCGGCTTCGGCTCGGCGGCGCTGAAGACGCCCGAGGCGCTCGCCGGCACGCTCACAGTGCCGCTGCTGTATGCCGCAGTGAGGCCAGTGTTCGGCGTGCGCGCCGGGCTCGCCGCCGCGCTGGCGCTGGCGGTGCTACCGATCGAGGTGATCACCGCGCGCAGCGACACGATGGACGCGGTGATGATGGCGCTGAGCCTGCTCGCGCTGGCGCTGGCGGTGCGCGCTACGCGCAGCGGGCGCACAGTGTGGCTGCTGGGCGCCGCCGCCGCGCTCGGGATCGCCTTCGACGTGAAGCTGCTGGAGTCCGTAGTGGCGCTGCCGGGGCTCGCGCTACTCGCCTGGCTGGGGCTGCCCGGCACCCGCCGGCGCCGCGTCGCGCAGTTGGCGCTCGCGGCGGTCGTATACGTGGCGGTCGCGCTCGCTTGGCTGACCGGAACGCTGCTGTTCCCCGCACACGACAGGCCGTGGGCGTACGGCTCGACCAACGGCAGCGCATGGAACTCCGCGTTCGTGTTCAACGGCCTCGACCGCCTGGAGGGCAAGTCGCTGGAAGGCGCGCAGGCCGCATACGAGCCGAACCGCCACTACCCGGAAGCAACGCAGGCCGAGCGCGACGCGATTCCGATCCTGCCGCCCTCCCCTACGCGCCTACTCGACCGCATCGGCCCGCTCTCGGGCGAGCGACTCGGCCTGGAGGTGCTCGCCGGCCTGCTGTTGGGGGGCGCAGCGCTGGTGGCACTGCTGTGGGACCGGCGCACGCGCAGGCGAGATGAGATCGCGACCGAGGCCGCCGCCAACGCCCCGCCTCTGCGCCTGGCGCTGTTGGCGGGCCTGATGACGTGGCTGATAACCGGCATCGCGCTGTTCAGCGACATGAGCCGCCTGCACCCCCGCTACACCGAGGCGTTCACGCCCGCCGTGGCCGGCACGCTCGGGATCGGCCTCGCGTGGGCGAGCGAGCGCCGTGGCCGCGACCGCACGCTCATGTTGAGCGTCACGCTGCTCGCGGTGGCGCTGTACGCCGAGCGGCTGCTGTTCGGGACGAGCGCGGTGTGGTGGATCACGGCCGCCGCCGCGGTGGGCGCGGTGGCGCTCGCCGGCAGCGGCTTCCCGCGCGGGGACAGGCAGCGCGCGAGCGTCACCGCACTGGCGCTCACCAGCCTGCTGGCGATTCCACTGTGGGCATCGCTGAGCGCGGTCCGCGAAAACGTCTCGGACACCAACCCCCTCGGGATCCTGCACCACGGCGAGCTCGCGCCGCTCAGCAGCTACCTGCGCGCCCACCAGGGCAGTGCCTACTACGAGGTGGCGTTCGACTCGGGCACGAAGATGGGCGAGCTGGTCGAGCGCGACGCCAAGCCGATCCTCGTGTTGACCACACTCGAAGGCCACGTCTTCACCCCGCTCGCGCGGCTGCGGGCGCTCGCCGCCGCCGGCAAGGTGCGCTACGCCTTCCTCGACGAAGGGTGTGGACCGCAATCGCCCCCCACCGACCCAGACTGCTCGCCGTCGGCGCGCTGGATCAGCGAACATGGCACCGACGTCTCAAAGCAGGCAGGGATGCCGCGCGCGGGGATGTTGTGGCGGCTGCCTTCCGGACGATGACGGGTACCCTCCGCGGGAATGAACGCAACCCCCGAGACACCGGCATCCCTGAAGATCCTCGTCGTCGACGACGAGGAGACACTCCGCGAGACACTGACCCGCTCGTTCTCGCGTGAGGGACACAGCGTCGAGGCCGTGGCCTCGGGCCAGGAGGCGATCGCGCGCGCCGGAGCGGAGCACTTCGACGTGGTGCTGCTCGATGTGGCACTCGGCAGCGGGCCCAACGGCTACGAGGTGTGTCGTACGCTGCGCGAGCAGCGCAATGTGGTGCCGATCATCATGCTCACGGCGCTCGACACCGAGGCCGACGCGGTGCAAGGGTTGGAGGCTGGCGCCGATGACTATGTGACCAAGCCGTTCGGCCTCGCCGAGTTACGCAGCCGCGTGCGTGCCGTGCTGCGCCGCTCGGGACCGCGGGCACTCGGACGCGAGACGATCGCTGTCGGGCCAGTGGCGCTCGATCGTGGCCGTCGCGAGGTAACGAACGGCGGCGAGCCGGTGCGGCTGACCTTCTCCGAGTTCGAGCTGCTCGCGCGGCTGATGTCCGAGCCGGGCCGCTTGCTCAACCGCCAAGAGCTGTTGCGCGCGATCTGGGCGACTCGGCTTACCGCGACCCGCGCGCGATCGACGTCCACATCCGCCACCTGCGGGAGAAGCTCGAGGAGCGCCCCGAGGAGCCAAAGCTGATCCTGACCGTGCGTGGGGCCGGCTACCGCTTCCGGGAGCCGTGATGCGGGCGTGGCTGCTCGGCCTGCGCCCGCGGCTGCTCGCCGCGCTGCTGTTGACGAGCGCGGTGACGCTCGCGGTGGCGGCACTGGCGCTGCTTTCGCCGCTTGAGCAGCGGCTACGCAGCGACGGCGAATCGACCGTGCTGACCGCGCTCGGCGCGGTCAGACCCGAGCTCGCCGAGATCGCGATCAACCCGGCCACGGGACGCCCGAACGAAAACGAAGCGCGCCAGGCTGAGTTGGTGCTGCGCCGTCGTTCGCAGGCGACGCTCACGATCCTCGACAGCCAGCTCAACGTCGTCTACGCCGGCACCAACCCCACCCTGGACATACCCGACTATTACGGCGAGGCGCGCCGCGCGCTGCACCTCGGCAGGGCTCCGGTGCGGGAAGTGCGCGACGACGAGCTGGTCCTAGCCCAGCGAATCAAGATCGCCGGCCACCACTATGTCGTGGTACTGACCAAGCGCCTGGACTACGTCGCCTCCGCGGTGCGCGTCGTGCGCACCGCGTTCCTGGAGGCCGCCGGCGCCGGCCTGCTGGTCGCGCTGCTGCTCGGGGTCGGCTTGGCGACTACCCTGCTGCGCCGCTTGGAGCGGCTGCGTGACGCCACCCGCGAGCTCGAGCGCCGCGGGCCGGATGCCGAGGAACTGCCGGAGGATCGCGCCCGCGACGAGGTCGGCGAGCTGACGCGCGCGTTCGCGGGGATGCAGGCGCGGCTGCGCCGCCAGGAGGCCGCCCGCCGCGCGTTCGTGGCCACGGCCTCACACGAGCTACGCACGCCGCTGGCCTCGCTCGACGGGATGCTCGAGCTGCTCGAGGACGACCTGCGCTCCGAGCAACTCGACATCGAGGATGCCCGCGAGCGCGCGACGCGCGCGCGGGCGCAGTCGCGGCGGCTCTCGCGGCTCGCCGCCGACCTGCTCGACCTGAGCCGCCTCGACGCCGAGGTGCAGCTGCGCAGCGAGCCGCTGGAGCTCCGCGAGCTCGCCCGTGCCGTGGCCGCCGAGTTCGAGCTGGCCGCCGCCGAGCATCAAGCGCGGCTGCACGTCCAGCCGCCGACGCGCGCCTGCTGGGCGCAGGCCGACCCCGGAGCGGTGGCGCAGATCGTGCGCATCCTGCTGGACAACGCGCTGCGCATCGCCCCCGCGGACTCATGCGTCGAGGTGGAGGTCGTCGGGCCCGCCGAGGGATGGGCGCGCCTGAATGTCCGCGACCACGGCCCCGGCGTCCCGGCCGGCGAGCGCGAGCTGATCTTCGAGCGCTTCCAGCGCGGCTCGACGACCGGCGGGCACGGCGGCTTCGGCTTGGGACTGGCGATCGGGCGCGAGCTCGCCGCGCGCATGGGCGGGACGCTCGAGTTGGCCGATAATGGGTTGACACCCGACCATCCCGGCGCGTGCTTTGCGCTGCGCCTGCCGGGGGCGCCGGAGGGTGATGAGTAGATGGCCAGCCGCCGCCGCCAAACACCCAGCCAGGAGCCCCCCGCCGAGCTGCCCGACGACACCGCGATCGCCGAGATCGCCGCGCAGGCGCGCCACAGCGGACGGCTGGCGCTCGACACCGAGTTCATGGGCGAGGGGCGCTACCGCACGCTGCTGTGCCTCGTGCAGCTCGCAGTCCCCGACCACACTGCCGGACTGCGGATCGAGCTGGTGGACCCGCTGCAGGAGCGCCTCGACGGGGCGCCGCTGGCGAGCGTGCTCGCCGACCCCGCGATCGAAGTGGTGGTGCACGCCGGCCGCCAGGACATCGCGCTGCTGCGCCGGCGCTTCGAAACCCCCGTGCGCAACGTGTTCGACACGCAGGTGGCCGCCGGCTTCGCAGGGATGGCAGCGCAGGCCTCCTACGAGACGCTGCTCACCGAGCTGCTGGGGGTGCGCCTGGCCAAGAGCGCAAGCTTCACGCGGTGGGACGCGCGCCCGCTCTCGCGCGAGCAGCTCGCGTACGCGCGCGAGGACGTCGTGCACCTGCTGGAGCTCGCCGGTGAGCTGCAGCGGCGCCTCGACGCCTCCGGGCGCCTGCAGTGGGCCCGCGAGGAGTGCCGCGCCGTGGAAGAGGCAAGCGACGAGCGCGACGAGCAGACGATCCTCGCGCGCCTGCCGCGCATCCGCACCCTGAACGCAACCTCGCAGGCGGTCGCGCGCGAGCTGGTCGCCTGGCGCGAGCGGACGGCGGCCGCGAAGGACCGCACCGTGCAGAGCGTGCTGCCCGACGCCGCGCTGGTCGAGCTCGCCAAGCGCCGACCGGGGTCGATGCGCGAGCTGGAGCAGATCCGCGGCCTCGGCCAGGGCGGCCTGCGCCGCAGTGGCCCGGAACTGCTGGAGTCCGTACGCGCCGGCGCCGAGCACGCCGACGGGCCACAGATCCCGCTGGAGCTCCCCACGCGGGGCGGTTTCCCCGACCCCGCCGACGCCCCGTTGGTGGCGCTGTGCGAAGCGTTGGTGCGCGCCCGCGCGCGCGAGGCCGACCTGGCGTACGAGCTGATCGCCGCCCGCGCCGACCTGCAGGCCGTGGTCGCCGCGGTGCGTACGGGATCGCAGGAGCCCGACGTGCGCACGCTGCGCGGCTGGCGCCGTGAGCTGGTGGGCGCAGAGCTGCTGGAGCTGCTCGACGGGCGCGTGTCGTTGGCGGTGCGCGAGGGCCGCCTGGAGATCGGCCGGTAGGGCTACTGGATGTTGTTGTACACGGTAAACAGCGGCATGTACATCGAGATCACGATGAAGCCGACGATCGCGCCGATCACGATGATCATGATCGGCTCCATGATCGAGGTGAGGCCCTTCACCGAGGCGTCCACGCGGTCGTCATAGAAATCGGCGATCTTGCCGAGCATCGAATCCAGCGCGCCGGTCTCCTCGCCGACGCCGACCATGTTGGTCACCATCATCGGGAAGATCGGGATCTCCGCCAGCGGCGCGGAGATCGTGCCGCCGCGCTTGACCGAGGCGATCACGTCGTCCATCGCCTCTTCGACGACGACGTTGCCGCCCGTTTGGCCGGTGATCTCAAGCGCCTGCAGCAACGGCACGCCGGCGCCGGTGAGCGCGGAGAGCGTGCGCGACCAGCGCGCAATCGCCACCTCCTGCACGATCGTGCCGATCTTCATCGGGATGCGCAGGCGGAAGCGGTCCCACTGGGGACGGCCCCAGGAGCTCGACTTCCACTTCAGGAAGGCGAAGATCACCGCCCCGGTGCCGCCGAACAGCAGCCACCAGTCGTTGGTGACGAGGTGGGAGAGTTTCACCGAGATCTTCGTGATCGCCGGCAGTTCGCCGCCGAATTCCTTGAACACGTTCTCGAACACCGGCACGAGGAAGGCGACGAGCGCCATCATCACACCGATCGCAAAGACGATCACGAGCGTCGGGTAGATCATCGCCGATTTGATTTGGCGGCGCAGCGAGGCGTCCTTCTCCAGCTGGTCGGCGACGCGCAGCAGCGAGCCCTCCAGCAGGCCGCCGGTCTCCCCCGCGCGCGTCATCGCGACGAACAGCGGGTTGAAGACCTTCGGGTGGCGCGCCATCGCATCGCTCAGCGGCAGACCGGCCTCGACGTCCTTGCGCACCGCCACGATCGTGCTCTTCAGCAGCTTGTTCTCCGTTTGGTCCTCCAGCACGTACAGCGCCCGCAGGATGCTCATCCCCGAGGTGATCATCGTCGCCAGCTGGCGCGAGAAGACGGCCAGGTCGGAGGCGGTGACCCGTTCCATGAAGGTGAGGTTGATCTCGCGCGAGGCGTGCTTGTCCGCGATCTCGATGACGATCAGCCCGCGCGCCTTCAGCTGGTCGGAGACCGCCTGCTTGGAGTCGGCGTCGACCTCGCCCTTGGCCTTCGCGCCGGCGAGGTCCATGGCCTTGAAAACATAGGTGCTCATTGGAGATCGTCCGCGTGGGTGGCTTGGGCCCGATGCGCCCGGGCGCCGGCCGTCCTAGCCGGCGACGACGCGTGTTGGGGCTGTCCGGTGGGGCGCATCGCCGCGTCCTTACGCCGCCAGCGAGCCGGCGCCCAACAAGCGCCGCAGCTCCTCGGGGGTGGACGAGCGCGATTCGGCAGTCTTCTGCGAGATCTTGCCGGCGCGCACGAGCGTCGACAGCGAGGCATCCATCGTTTGCATCCCGTGCGCGGTGCCGGTTTGCAGCGTCGAGTAGATCTGGTGGGTCTTGCCCTCGCGGATCAGGTTGCGCACCGCCGGCGTCGGTACCAGCACCTCGCAGGCGACCACGCGCCCGGAGCCGTCGGCCGTGGGGATCAGCTGCTGGGTCATGATCCCCTGCAGCGCGACCGAGAGCTGCACTCGCACCTGCCCCTGCTGGTGGGAGGGGAAGACGTCGATGATGCGGTCGATTGTCTGCGCGGTGTCCTGCGTGTGCAGCGTCGCGAACACGAGGTGGCCGGTCTCGGCGGCGGTCAGCGCCGTGGAGATCGTCTCCAGGTCGCGCATCTCGCCGACGAGGATCACGTCGGGGTCCTGGCGCAGCGCAGCCTTCAGCGCGTCGCCGAAGCTCTGCGCGTCAGAGCCGAGCTCGCGCTGGTTGACGATGCAGCGCTTGTGCGGGTGCAGGAACTCGATCGGGTCCTCGATCGTCATGATGTGCTCGTCGCGGGTCTGGTTGATCTCGTCGATCATCCCCGCCAGCGAGGTGGACTTGCCCGAGCCGGTGGGGCCGGTCACGAGCACGAAGCCGCGCGGCTTGCGCGTGAAGTCGTGCACGGTGGGAGGCAGGCCGAGCTCGTCGATCGAAGTGAGGCCGACCGGGATCAGACGGAAAGCGGCGCCGATCGCCCCGCGCTGGTAGTAAGCGTTGACGCGGAAGCGGGCGTGGCCGGGGACCGAGTAGGCGAAGTCGATCTGCCAGTCGGTCTCAAGGCGCTGGCGCTGGTCGCCGGTGAGGATCGAGTAGACGATCTCGCGCGTGTCGGTGGGCTGCAGCACCGGGTACTCCTCCAGCGGCGTCAGGCGCCCGCGCACGCGCACGGTCGGGTGCGCCCCGGCGGCCATGTGCAGGTCGGAGGCGCGGCGGGAGACGACCTCCATCACGAGGTCTGCAAAATCAAGGCTCATCGCCGTGTCCATCGGTCACTGCGACCCGGTTGCGCGGCGTGACGCGCGCGAGTGGACGAAAATTCGAGTGGGCGGCCCTACTGCACGAAATCTTGCTAGGAGCCCAGCACGCGCGCGAGCTCCGCGATCGAGGTGCGGCCCTGGCGGACCTTGTCCAGGCCGTCGTCGCGTAGGCGGCGCATCCCCTGCTGCAGAGCCATGATGCCGAGCTGCTCGGCGGAGCGGCGCTCCAGCGCCAACGCGCGGATCTCCGGCGTGACGCTCATCACCTCGTAGATCCCGGCGCGCCCGCGGTAACCGGAGCCGCCGCAGCGCCGGCAGCCGACGGGCTCGTAGGCCTCGAGGTCGACGAGCGCCTTGTAGCCGTTCTGGCGCAGCACCTCGGCGGGGATGATCGTGCGCCTCTTGCAGTGCGAGCACAGCGTGCGCACGAGGCGCTGGGCCAGTACGCAGTCGAGCGCCGAGGCGACGAGGAACGGCTCGATCCCCATCTCGATCAGGCGCGTGATCGCAGAGGGGGCGTCGTTGGTGTGCAGCGTGGAGAGTACGAGGTGCCCGGTCAGCGCCGACTCGATCGCGATCTGCGCCGTCTCGTGGTCGCGAATCTCGCCGACCATGATCACGTCGGGGTCGGCGCGCACCATCGCGCGCAGCCCGGTGGCGAAGTTGAGGCCGGCCTTCGGCGAGACCTGCACCTGGGTGATCCCCTCGACCTGGTACTCGACCGGGTCCTCGACGGTGATGATGTTCTTCTCCGGCGTGTTCAGTTCCTGTAGCGCCGCGTACAACGTGGTCGACTTGCCGGAGCCGGTGGGGCCGGTGACGAGCACCGCGCCATGAGTTTGGTGGAAGGCGTGCTCGAAGCGCTCGCGCTCCTCGCCACCCATGCCGAGCTTCTCGAGCTTCATCACCACCGAGTCCTTGTCGAGGATGCGCATCACGATCGACTCGCCGTGCACGCTCGGCAGCGTCACCACGCGCAGGTCGACGTGGCGGCCGTCCACCGTCAACCCGACGCGGCCATCCTGCGGCAGCCGGCGCTCGGAGATGTCCAGTTCGGCCATGATCTTCACGCGCGAAACGACCCCGGGCCCCATTTTGCGCGGCACCGTGGTGATGTCGTGCAGCACGCCGTCGACGCGGAAGCGCACGCGCGTCTCCTTGCCGTCGGGCGCCAGGTGCACGTCGGAGGCTCCCTGCTCGACGGCCTGCGCGACGATTTGGTTGACCAGCTTGACGACGGGCGCGTCGTCGTCGGTCTCGTGCAGTTCGACGACCTCGGCGGCCTCCTCGGTCGCGAGCTCGCCGGTCGCGGCGACGACGTCGTCGAGGCGGTCAAGGCGCGAGATCAGCGCAGCGATGTCCTCGGGCGCGGCGACCGCCACCCGCACCTCGTAGCCGGTCATGATCGCGATGTCGTCCACGGCCAGCACGTTGGAGGGGTCGGTCATCGCCACCAGCAGCGTGCGCTTGTCCACGAACGACACCGGCACCGCCTGGTAGCGCTTGGCCGCCGCCGTCGTCACGAGGTTGGCCGCACCCATGTCGACCTGGAAGACGCCGAGGTCGAGGTGGTCGAGGCCGTAGCGCTCGGCCAGCGCGCGCGCGAGGCCGTCGTGGGTGAGGATCCCGCCTTCGACCAGCACCCGCTCGGGCGTCGTCCCCGAGCTGCGCGAGGTCGCGATCGCGTCGTCCACGCGCTCGCGCGCCACCAGGCCCATGTCGACGATCACGTCGGTCAGGAAGCGCGAGGAGGAGCCGCGGCGCGTGGGCGTGGTGATGCCCTGGCGGACCTCCGGCTCGCTCGGGGGGACCGCCGGCGTGTTCGGGGGGCGTGGCTGACGCGCCGCCGGCGCCGTCCAGCTGATCGCGGATGACCTCGGCTTCCACACCCACGGTCTCGCGCTCGGGCAGCGCGAGGATGACCGGGTGCTCTCCCGTCTCCATGCCGAAGATCTCGTGCAGATCCGGGCCGTCGTCGGAGCCGTGGGCGCTCATCGTCCCGGCCTCCCGGCCTTCGCCTGGGACATCGCGACGGCGATGCCCCGACACTGCCGCGTCCGCGGCCGGGCGCTAGCCTGCGCCGGCGACCGGGTGCTCCCGTCCGCCCCGCGCGCCGCGCGTCGCATGACGTCAAGCAACAATGGTCGACCCGACGGTCGGGGCTGATCGTCGATCGGTCTGCCGGTCCACAGTTCGAGGCTGATCGCGCCCTGGGCAACGAGCAGCTCCAGCCCGTCGAGCGTCGGCACTGCCTGCTCGCCGGCAAGGGCAAGCAGTTCCGTGGGGCTTGTGCCGTAGACGAAATCAACCACATACGAGTACCTACCGACCAGATCGTGCTTAAGGCTCAGCAGGTTGAGGCTGCTCTCGGACGCGGTAGCCGGTCGTACTAGCCCGACCGAAGTACAGTTGATCAGGATGTCGGTACTTTCGGGCAACCGCACTGCCCGAATCCCGCAAGCGCGCGCGAGCTCCTGCGCGCGGGCCGGCGTGCGGTTCCAAACGGACACCTCGCGCGCCCCCGCTTCGCGCAGCGCCCACGCCGCCGCGCGCGCGGTGCCGCCCGCGCCGAGCACCGTCGCGGTGAGGCCCCGCGGCGGGTGGCCGTCACGCTCCATCGCCGCGATCAGCCCCGGCGCGTCGGTGTTCTCGGCGGCGATCGTCCCGTCGGGGGCGAACGTCAGCGTGTTGGCGGCGCCGATCGCACGCGCCGCCTCGCTCGCCTCCTCGGCGAGCGCGAGCGCCGCCTGCTTGTGGGGGATCGTCACGTTGGCCCCGTGGAAGCCGGCGCCGCCGAGCGCGCGGGTCGTCTCGGCGAACAGCTCTGGCGTTACCGGAAGCCGCTGGTAGGTCCACGGCGGCGCGAGGCCCAGCTCGCGCAGCGCAGCGGTGTGCATCGCTGGCGAGCGGCTGTGCGCCACCGGCCAGCCGAGCACGCCCAGACGGGTGGCCCCGGGTGTCCGTGCCCCGGCGTCGGCAGGGCTCGGCGCGCCGGGGCGCCTCGCGGGACTCACCGCCCCCGCTTCCTGCACGTCGGTTCGCGCCCGCCGTTGCGGTTCACCGCTTCTCGATAGGCGGCCGCGTTGTGTTCGAATTCGGCGCTGCTCGTCGAGAACACGAGGTCCCCGCAGCCGTCGGCGCCGTTGACGTAGTAGAGGTAGGGCACATTCGCGGGGTGCGCGGCCGCCTCGATCGCGGCCACCCCGGGGTTGCTGATCGGGGTCGGCGGCAGGCCGACGTGGGTGCGCGTGTTGTAGGGGGAGTTTGTTTGCAGCTGCGCCTCGGTCAGCGCCCCCGAGAAGTCGTTCAGCGCGTAGCGAATCGTCGCATCGATCCCAAGCGCCATCCCGAGGCGCAAGCGGTTGTAGATCACCGCGGCGACCTTCGGACGGTCGCTCTCGAGCAGCGCCTCGCGTTCGACCATCGAGGCGACGATCAGCAGCTGGTAGGGCGTTATGTGAAGCTCGCGCGCACGACGGATCTCGTCGCGGCCGAAGTTTTCTTCGAACGCCTGCAACTGCAGCGCAACCAAATGCCGCGCGGGCGAGCCGGCATACAGTTCGTAGGTCGCGGGGAACAGGAAGCCTTCGAGGTTGGGTGTCCCCGCCGGTGCGCCGTAGTGGGCGGGCTCGAGCAGCACCGAGCGCCGCGCCGCGGCCAGGTAGCTGCCGCTCAGCCCCTCGGCCGCGGCGATCCGCGCGATCTGCCCGCGGGTCTCCCCCTCGGGGATCGTGACGCGCACGATCTTTGGCGGGGGCGGCGGTGGCGGTGGCGCTTTGGTTTTGTGTAGAGCCGCAGCCAGCAGCAACAACCCCACCGCGGCGATCACAACCGCGCCAAGGGACCCCAGCCGCCGGCGTCGTCGGGTCACGCTGACAGCCATGACTCCAGCATCAGCCCTGCCGCGCGCGAGTCCTCTGACGTCGCTGCCCCTTCCATCCGCTGCGCCATGCGCGTGGTGAGACGCTCGTCGTGCAGCTCCACCGGCACCCTCTCCCCCAGCCGCCGTGCCAGGCGCGCGGCGAACTCTCGCGTCTCGCGCGTCTGCGCGCTCTCCTCACCCGAAAGCGAGAGCGGCAAACCCACGACGATCCGCTCGACTGCCCGTTCGGCCACGAGCGTGACCAGCGCATCGAGCCCGCGGCGGGTGCCCGGAAGCGAGATCGTGTCGATTGGGGTGACGATCGTCCCCGTTGGGTCCGCAAGCGCGCAACCGCAACGGGCGCTGCCGTAGTCGAGGCCCAGGGTTCGCATCAACCGCCGGCGAGCGCGGCCTCGATCGCGGCGCGGCCGGCCGCGATCGCCTCCTGGAGCTTCTCGACCTCGCGGCCTCCCGCCTGGGCGAGCGTGTCACGTCCACCACCGCCGCCGCCCACCACCGCGGCCGCCGCCTTGACGATCGCGCCGGCCTTCACGCCGCGCGCGACCAGCGCGGGGGTGACACCGACGATCAGGTGCACGCGGCCGTCGAGCGCGCCGCCGAGCACGATCGCCCCGTCGGGCAGCCTGCCCTTCAGGCGATCGACCAGTTCAGGCAATGCCTTGGGGTCGGCGACCTCGACGGTGGCACCGAGCACGCGTACGCCTGAGACCTCGGTGGCCTGCGCGACGAGCGCATCGAGATCGACACCCAGCCCGTCTGCCCCCGGACCCGCGCCACCGCCGCTGCGAAGCTCCCTCAGCTCCTTCTCCAGCCGCCGGCGCTCGAGCTCCCGTTCGCGCACGGCCTCGGGCGCGCCCTCGGGGCGGGTGCGCAGCGTGCCGGCGATCTCGGCGAGCCAGCGCTCCCGCGCGCGCAGCAGCTCGACCGCGGCCGGGCCGGTGAGCGCCTCGATGCGACGCACGTTGGCGGCGCTCGAAGTCTCGCTCTGGATGTGAAAGAGCCCGATCTCGGCCGTGGCGCGGACGTGGGTGCCGCCGCAGAGCTCGCGCGAATAGTTGCCCTCGCCGATCTGCACCATCCGCACGACCTCGCCATACTTCTCGCCGAACAGCGCCATCGCGCCGAGACGACGGGCCTCCTCCAGCGTCGTCGTGATCGGGCGCACGGGGTCGTCGGCGAGGATCCACTCGTTCACGCGGTCCTCGACGTCGCGCAGCTCCTCGGCGCTCAGCGCCGCGGAGTGGCTGAAATCGAAGCGCAGCTTGTCGGGGCCGACGTAGGAGCCGGCCTGGCGCACGTGCTCGCCGAGGCGCTCGCGCAGCGCGGCGTGCAGCAAGTGCGTGGCGGTGTGGTTGCACTCGGTCGCGTGGCGGGCGGCATGGTCGACGCGGGCGAGCACGGGCTCGTCGGGGTCGAGCTTCCCCTGCTCGACGATCACGGCGAGCGCCTGGTCATCGCCAAGGCGGAAGACGCCCTCCACGCGCGCGCGGCAATCGCCGTGCTCGCACTCGATCGTGCCGATGTCGGAGACCTGGCCGCCGCCCGCCGGGTAAAACGGGGACTCGGCGAGCTTGACGATGTAGTGGCCGTTCTCTTGCGCAACCGCCCCAACCGCGGTTCGCTGCGTCTCGGTCTCATAACCGGTGAAGCGCGTCTGAAATCCGGCGGCAGCCGCCAGCTCGCGCGCGCGCTCACGAGGGTCCTCTCCTGCCGCCTGCGCTGGGTGGGTGGGATCCCGAACTCCCGCGCGCGCCCGCGCCCGCTGGGCGTCCATCAGCCGCTCGAAGCCCTCGGGGTCAACGCCGAGACCGCGCTCGGCGACCAGTTCCCGCGTGAGGTCGAAGGGGAAGCCGTAGGTGTCGTGTAGCTCGAAGGCGTCGGCCGCGCCGATCCCCTCCTCGTCAGCGTCGAGCGCCCGTTTGATCAGCTCCTCCAGCAATCGCGTGCCCTGCTCAAGTGTGCGCCCGAAGCTCTCCTCCTCGGCGGCCAGCCACTTTTCGATCGCCGCGCGCTGGGTGCTCAGTTCGGGATAGGCGCCGCCCATCAGCTCGCGGACGAGCTCCGCGTAGCGCACGAGAAAGCCGCCCTCCATGCCGAGCGCACGGCCCTGCTGGATCGCGCGGCGCATCACGCGGCGCAACACGTAGCCGCGTTCTTCGTTGGAGGGCACAACGCCGTCGGCGACCATGAACGACATCCCGCGCGTGTGATCGGCGAGGATCCGCAGCGCGCGGTCGGTGGGAAACTCCTCGCCGTAGCGCCTGCCCGACAGCTCCTGGCCGAGGTCGATCAGCGGCTGGAGCTGGTCGGTCTCGAACACCGACTCCTTGCCCTGCAGGATCGCGGCCATCCGGTTGAGCCCGAGACCGGTGTCGATATTGCGCGTCGGCAGCGCCACGAGGTGGTCGTGCGGATCCTGGTTGTACTGCATGAACACGAGGTTCCAGAACTCCAGGAAGCGCTCGTTCTCGCCGCCGGGGAGGTCGTCGTCCTTGCCGAAGTCAAGGCCGCGGTCGAGATAGAGCTCCGAGCAGGGCCCGCTCGGCCCGACCGGACCCGCTTCCCAGAAGTTCTCCGAGCGGGGGCAGCCGACGATCCGCTCGCGCGGCACCCCAACCGCCTCCCACAGCTCGATCGCCTCCTCGTCGGCGCCCAGCCCGAGCGCGTCGTCGCCCTCGAACACCGTCACCCAGATGTCCTCGCCCCGGAAGCCGAAGACCTCCCGCGAGAGCTCCCACGCGAACTCGATCGCCCCCTGCTTGAAATACTCGCCGATCGAGAAGTTCCCCAGCATCTCGAAGCACGTCAGATGCCGCAGCGTCGAGCCCACGTTCTCGATGTCCACCGCGCGAAAGCACTTCTGGCAGCTCGTCAGCTTTGGCGCCGGCGGGGCCTCCCGGCCGAGAAGTAGGGCACGAACGGCTGCATCCCGGCCGTGGTCAGCAGCACGGAGCGATCCTCGGGCGGCGGCACCAGCGAGGCGGACGGCAGCCGCCGGTGTCCGCGCTCCTCAAAGAAGGCCAGGAAGCGCTCGCGGATCTGATCCGAGGTCATTGTCGATCGATCTTATGCGGCAACCGTGCCGTAACCGATGATCACGTCACCCTCGTAAAGGCACGCAATCTGTCCCGGCGCGGTGCGTGTGATCGGATCATGCAATTGCACCTCGACATCGGCGTGTCGCCCCGGCTCAGGATCACCGGACAGACGACATGCAAACAGCGGCCCATGCGAGCGCACCCGCACCCCGTCGACGCGCACGCCCTGCCGACGAAGCGTGACGTCGCGCACCGCAACGGTGCTGGTCATCAGCGACGCGCGAGGACCGACGGTGACGGTGTTGGCAACGGGATCGGTGCCCAACACGAACAGCGGCTCGGGTCCACCGGGCAGCCCAAGACCATGACGTTGCCCAACGGTGAACGCACGTGCGCCGTCGTGAATGCCGAGCTCTGTGCCCGCGACATCGACGATGCTTCCATGAGCCACCCCGACATCGCCGTGGCGAGCGAGGAACCGCGGCAGCGAGGTGCCCGCCAGGAAGCACAGGTCTTGCGAGTCTGGCTTGTGCGCGACCGACAGCCCCTCGCGCTCGGCGATCTCGCGTACTTCAGGCTTGGTGAGGCTCCCCAACGGAAAGGACATCCGCGCGAGCGAGGCCGGTGCGAGCCCGGCGAGCGCGTAACTCTGGTCCTTGAGCCGGTCGACGGCGATCCGCAGCAGCGGCATCGGCGCGTCGGTGGGGCGGGCAGGCTCCTCGAAATGCACGCGCGCGTAATGGCCGGTTACCAACCGCCCGGCCCCCAGCCGGGTCGCGAGCTCAAGCATCGCATCCAGGCGCACCGAGCCGTTACAGCGGATACAGGGGTTCGGGGTGACTCCATGCGCGTAGCCCTCCAACCAGCCCTCCACCACCCCGGCGCGGAACTCCTCGCGCAGGTCGATCGAGAAGTGCGGCAGGCCGCGGGCGTGCGCGAGCGCGCGGGCGCCGCGCACGGCCTGCGCAGAGCAGCAGGAGCGCTCGCCGTCGTTCTCCGCGTCGGCCCACAACTCCAGCGTCACGCAAACCACCTCCTCGCCGGAGCGCGCCGTGAGCAGCGCGGCGACGGCGGAATCGACGCCACCGCTCATCGCGACCAGCGTCCGCAAGGCGCCGACGGATGGGGGCGCGAGCGCAGGGTGGGCGGCTCCGGATCCCCGCGCTGCGGCTCCGAGCGCGCGATGCAGCGCGTCGGCGGCCAGCTCGGCGGCATGGCGCTTGGCGGGGTGCAGCCCCCCCAGCTCGGCGGCGATCTCCTCCGCGCCCACGCGCGCGGCGTCCAGCAGCGGCGCACCGTGCACGAGCGCGACCGTGGCCGAGCCAGCCGCGAGCGCCGCCCCACACCCGGAGGCGTCGAAGCCGGCGTCGGCGATCCGCCCCTCGGGAGAATTGGTCCCCTCCCCCCCGAGCGCGAGTGAGATGCGCACCAGGTCCCCGCACGCCGCGCCGCCGGCGGCGCCGGTGAAGGCATCGGTGGGGGTGTGCCCGCGCCCGAACGGGTGGGTCAGGTGGGCGGCGAACGGTGTCTCGGAGATCACTCAGCCGAGTTTAGGGCCCGCGCCCGCGGCCCTACCCTTTGGCTTCGGCGATCGCCTGTTCGAGTGAGAACTCGTCGGTGAGCCCGGTAACCGTCGTGACTTCGCGCTTGGGGTTGATCATCAACAACGTCGGGGTCTGGTAGACCTGGATGTCGCGCGTGATCGAGCCAAACGAGTTGACCTGGTCGGCGAGCGCGAGGTGCGCCGCGACGTGGTGGCGGAGCCTGTAGGCGACTTCTGTGGCGCCGATCGCCGTGGCGTCGTCGTCGTAGGCATGGGGGTTGAGGAACAGCAGCAGCACGACCTTGCCCTGGTGCAGCTCGGCGGCGACCGTGGCCGCTGAGGCGGGCTGCAGATCGGCCTTCATCTTGGCGATGAAGACACCTTCGGCGTGCGCGAGCTTCCCCTTCAGCCCGAGCGCGGGATCGATCGCTTCGACCAGGTTGACGACAGCTTTCAGATGCACCGCTTCGGTGAGGTTGTGAAGCGTAAGCGCAGCCGTCGCGGCCGGGGCGTTCGGCCCGTTCGTCTGCGAGTGGGAGTGTGTGGCGGCGGCGCCCTGGTGCGTGTGCCCGGCGGCGTGGCTCGTATGCACGGTCGTAACGGCGTGGCTCGTATGCACGGTCGTGACGGCGTGGCTCGTATGCACGGTCGTGACGGCGTGGCTCGTATGCACGGTCGTGACGGCGTGGCTCGTATGCACCGTGGTTACGGCGTGGCTCGTATGCACCGTGGTTACGGCGTGGTGTGTGTGCACGGTTACCGCAGGGTGGTGCGCAGCTGCGCCAGACGCTCCAGTCGACGCGGTTGCAGTGGGTGTTTGCCCAGCGTGCTGTTCGTCATACGATCCGCCCCGTGCTTCCTGCGCGGCGGCTTCGTGGGCCCGTTTGACGTCGCGCGTCAGACCTTCCAAACCCGGCACCGGGCCGTGGTAGACGTGGCCGGAACCCGCGCCGGAGGCGGTGGTTCGTGTAGCGACGTGGCTCGCGGAGCTGCCGGCCGAGGAGGCGACGCTCGGCGAGGAGGTGCCGCTCGATTCCGTCGCGGTGGAGCGGTGCAGCACCATGAACCACGCGACGACCATCATCGCGAGCGCGAGCAGAGCCACCAGAGCGATCTGGAAAGGGCGCGAGATTTGGGCCATCAACTCCAACTTCGGCATCCGCGCCGCACGAGTTGAGCCCCAAATTGTGCCTTGGACGGCTCCTATAGATCGTGCAAGCCGCGCAACACCGCGTGGACCACGGTCTCCGTGGGAAGTTGCTCCTGCGTACGGGCCTGCGTGTCCTTGAGCATCGTCTCCCCCACGCCCGCATCGTCGGAGCGCTCCCCGCCGCCGATGACCGCCACGTAGCGGGCACCGAGGCGCTCGGCGTGGCCGAGCTGGTTCTTCAGCGAGCGTCCGGCGAGCTCCATCTGCGCGGTCAGGCCCGCGCCGCGGGCTTCGTTCAGGACCTTGAAGGCGGCCCTGGAGGCCGTGCCAGCAGGTGGGTGAGCTCCCCCTCGCGGCCCCTCCCCCTGCCCCCCCCTGTGGGGGGCCTTCTCCTTCTCCTTCTCCTTCTTCCCACCCTCACACGCGATGTACAGGTCGATCGCCGCCGGCACCTCCGCCGGCGCGTTGCCCGCCAGTAGCATCCGCTCGATCCCCGCGGCCCAGCCCATGCCAGGAGTCGGGGGCCCACCGAGCTCTGCGACCAAGCCGTCGTAGCGCCCGCCGCCGCCCACCCCGCTCTGCGCGCCGAGCGCGTCCGAGGTCAGCTCGAACACCGTGCGCGTGTAGTAATCGAGGCCGCGCACCAGCGTCGGATCGATCTCGTAGGCCACACCCGCCCCATCGAGCAGGGCCTGCACCTCGGTGAAGTGGGCCGCGTCGTCGGGGCTAAGGTAGGCGAGCAGGCGTGGTGCCGTCGCCATCGTCGCGCGGGTGCCGGGGTGGTCGGAATCGAACGCGCGCAGGGGGTTGAGATCGATCCGCTCGCGCACCTCGGGGGCGAGCTCCTCGGCGTGGGCGCGCAGGTGGGCCTGCAGCTGCTCGCGGTAGCGCTCGCGGGCCTCCGGGCCGCCGAGGCTGGACAGGCGCAGGCGCACCTCCTTGACACCGATTTCATCCAGCAGCGTGCTGAGCAGCACGATCGACTCGGCGTCCACCGCCGGCTCCTCGGAGCCGAGCGCCTCCGCGCCGACCTGCCAGAACTGGCGCTGGCGGCCGGCCTGGGCGCGCTCGTAGCGGTAGAAGCTCGACAGGTACCACAGCTTCACCGGCTGGCGCAGCTTGTGCATCCCGTGCTCCACGTACGCGCGGCACACCGGTGCGGTGCCCTCGGGGCGCAATGTCAGTGAGCGGTCGCTGCCGTCGGTGAAGGTGTACATCTCCTTCTGCACGATGTCGGTCGAGGCGCCGACGCCGCGCGCGAACAGCTCGGTCGCCTCGAACGTCGGCGTCTCGATCCGCTCGTACCCGGCTCCCTCCAGCAACGCCCGCGCGCGAGCCTCGATGCGGGCGCGCGCGCTCGCCTGCTCCCCCCACACGTCGTGGGTGCCCCGAGGGGCCTTCAGCTTCGAGGCACTCACCGGCGGGACGGTTCGCCTGCTGCCGCCGGCGCCTGCGTGGCGAGCCGGATCGGCTGCCCCGCGTCCGCGGCATTCGTCCTCGTGGTGCGAATCTCGGCCAAGAACGGGTTGGTCTGCAGCTCGCGGCCCAGCGTCGTGACGCCCATGTGGCCCGGATACACACCGCTCTCCGCGGGGAAGCGCTCCATCAGAGCTTCGATCGAGCGCTCCAGCACGTTCCAGTCGCCGCCTGGCAGGTCCACGCGGCCGATCGAGCCCTGGAAGAGCACGTCCCCGGAGAGCAGCGCCGGGGCCTGCGGCCGCTCACCCCCGGCCGCACCGATGGGGGTCAGCGCGTACGTCACGTGCCCGGGGCTGTGGCCGGGCGTGAACACCACCTCGATCTCAAAGCCCGCGAGCGTCAGGCTCTCACCCCCCTTGACCGTGTGCTCCGGCTCCCAGCTCTCGAACGGGCCGAATCCGGGCGGCGTCCACGCCATGATGTCGCTCAGCAGTGGGCGCTCGATCGCCGGGCAGTACACCGGGGCGCCGGTCGCGCGCGCAATGGGGGCCACAGCGCCGATGTGGTCGAAGTGGCAGTGGGTGATCAGGATCGCCTCGATCTCGACGCCCAGCGCCTGCGCCGCGGCGAGCAGCCGCTCGGGCTCATCGCCCGGGTCGATCATCAGCGCACGGCCACTCGCGCGCTCGGGCGTCGCGATGTACGCGTTCTCCTGTATGGGCCCGACAGTGAACATCCGTACGTCCAGGTGCGTGCTCACCGCGCGTCCGCCCTTGCCTTCGCTTCCGCCTTGGCCTTCGCCGTCGCATTCGCTTTCTGGCGCTGGCGGCGTTTGTACATCCACGCGTCGGTGTAGTAGCTGATCGGGATGTAGAACACGAGCACGATCGGGAACAGCGCGATCGCCTCGTTGGAGTTTTTCAGCAACAGGATGCCGATCAGCAGCATCCCGATCGCCGCGATCATCGCGCGGACGATCGCGCCCCGCCACGTCGGCGGACGGTCGAGCCGGTTGAGCTTCTGCTCCCGGGCCTTCGCCTTCTCCGCTGCAGCGGTCCCTTTGCGCTCGGCCGCGGTCGGGGGCCGCCCGGTGCGCCCGCGCGACTCCACCATGCCCGCCGCGTTGCCCCGGTGCTTGGTCTTGCGCTTGGTCTGTGCCATCCCGCTACAAGCCTAGTGCCTTCTCGATCACTTGGCGCGCGGGGTCGAAGCCCCGCAGCGCCAGCGCCGCGGGGAAGCCCTCCAACGCCGCCGCGGGCGCGAGGCCGACGAGCTCCGCACACGCGATCGCAGCGTGCGCGTGCACCGCCTCGACCACCCTGCGCAGCGGCACCTCGGTAGGGCGCTCGATGTTGAAGGACACCTGCGGCGCGCGCTCCAACGCCACCCCGATCGCGCGCACGCCCGGCAGCCCCTCGGCGCCGCCCTCGCGGATCAGGCCTGCGATCCGGCGCGCATCCGCCACCGTGGCGGGAGGCGCCAGCTCGAGGTTGAATGCCACCAGCGGTGGGCGCGCGCCCACCAGCGTTGCGCCGGCCGCTGGGTGCGGGGCGGCGGGGCCGAAGTCGGGGGTCAGCTCCCTGGAGCGGATCCGCTCCGCCAGCGCGTGGATGCCACCCTTGCGCAACTCCGCGCGGGTGCGCCCATCGCCGAGCTCGCCATACAGGAACACCGGCACCCCGAGCGCCCCGATCTCCTCGGCCGCCACGAGCGCCTCCGCGCACGCAGCGCCCCGCAGCCCGGGGTCGAGGTACACCACCGGCACCACGTCCACCGCGCCGACGTGCGGGTGCTCGCCCCGTCCATCTCCGATGTCCACGCGCCTGACCGCCTCCGCCGTGCCCGCCGCGAGCGCGTCCGCCAGCGAGCCGGCGCTGCCCGCGAGCGTGAACACCGCGCGATGGTGGTCGCTGTCGCGGTGCACGTCCAGCAGCCGCGTCTTGCCGGCGGCGGTGAAGGCCGCGGCGATCGCCTCGACGTTCGCGGGGTTGCGGCCTTCGGAGACGTTGGGGACGGCGAGCAAGGGGGTTGTCACAGCCGCGCCAGCACCAACCCGGCGGCTAGCAGCACCATCGCCAGCGCGCAAGCGCTCAGCGCCCCCTCGGCCGGCGCCGCCAGGCGAGCCGCGTCCAGTGGCACGACCGTGCCGTCGCTGAGACGCTGCTCGCCTTCCACCGAGAGCGTGCGCCGGCGCAGCTCGCGCACCGGGGTACTGAGGCGCCGCTGGGCGATCGTCATCATGAAGCAGCCCACGGCCGCGAGTACCGCCCCCGCGCGCAGTTCCAGCGCGTTGACCCAGTAGCCGGTCAGCGCCGGGAACGCTCCCCACGAGGCCGCCAGCCAAAAGGCGGTGTGGAAACGGCCCCCGAACCACTCGAGGTTGTAGGCGAGCACGATGAACGCCCCCGCGCACACGAACGGGATCAACGTCAGCGAGATCGTAACCGCCCCCACGACCCCGATCGCCACCGCACCCGCGAGCGAGATCGCTGCCATCGCCACCAGCGTGCCTCGCGAAAGGTGGGTGCCGAGCGGGCGGCCGTTGAGCTCGTCGAGCACG
Organism: uncultured Solirubrobacterales bacterium; assembly: GCA_963772075.1. Taxonomy (GTDB): domain Bacteria; phylum Actinomycetota; class Thermoleophilia; order Solirubrobacterales; family Solirubrobacteraceae; genus Palsa-744. The sequence continues at coordinate 95,770 of CAVYWG010000012.1, forward strand.
TGCGCGCACACGCCCACGCCGAGCAGGAAGGCAGCGAGGGTCGCCAGCAGGCGCCCGCCGTAAAGGTGTGGTGCGACGGCTGCCCCAATCGCCACGTTGGCTAGGTTCCACGCAGTGTAGGGCGGGTGCAACACCGTCACCAGGTCGCGCCAGCCGCCCGGGCGTAGCGCGTAGAAGGCGGGGCGGTCCAGCGGCTTGGAGACCGATCCGCGAGTGGTAGCCGTCTCAGTCGGCATCGGTCATCGCCTCGTGGGCATCCTCAGGTCCATCTCCGGGGGGTGGGGATTCGCGCGCGCCCCTCGTCCCCCACATCACCACGCCCCCGCCGAGGCTCATACGCCTGACCCGCACCCCCTCGATCCCGGCCTCGCGCCACAACTGCACAACCCGCTCCAGCGGGACGCGCTCATAGAAGTCGGGGATGCTGTGCGCCAGGAAGCTCCCAGTCGCACACCACTCGCGCGAGAAGAGCCTCCCCAACACCGGCAACCCCACGTGTGTGTATAGCCGCCACGCCACGCGCCACCACCGGTTGGGCGGCACCGCGAACTCGAGCATCGCGATGCGTCCCCCCGGGCGCACCACGCGCGCGAGCTCCACGAGCGTGGCCGCGGGATCATCGACGTAGCGCAGCAGGTAGGTGAACGTGAGGTGATCGAACTCCCCCTCGCCGAACGGCAGTCGCTCGGCCTCGCCCTCGATCAGCGACACGCGCGCCGCGAGCGCCCGATCGCGCGCCAGCCGCGCCCGCGCGCCGGCGAGCATCCCCGCGCTCTGGTCGAGCCCGACGACGGTGCAGCCGTAGCGGCGCACCAGCTCCTGCGCGACCATCCCCGTGCCGGTCGCCACGTCGAGCACGCGCTCGCTCGGCGCCGCGTCGATCGCCGCGACCATCGCCCGCCGCCAGCGCGGGTCCTGGCCGAAGCTCAACAGCGTCGCGACGCGATCGTACTGGCGCCCCAGCGGCGCGAACAGCTCGCGGGCGTGGGGTTTACGGGGTGGGTGGGGGGTTCCCATCCCCTGCCCTGCCCACTCGCCGGTGGCAGCTCTCATCGCATCACAGTGTCGCTCATCGCGACGCGCGGGGGGATGACACCCCGCGCGCCACCACGGGCGATGCGCGCGACCGGGAGCTACGAGACGTTCACCGTGAACGACTCGCTCGCCGTCTCGTGCACCTTCTTGGTGGAGTCGAGCACCTCCACGGTGATCTGGAACGAGGCGCCGCCTGGGTATTTTTTGGGTCCCAGCTCGCCCGAGAGCAGCCCCGTGGTGTTCAATTTGATACCCAACGGCAGCTTCCCGGAGACTTTCCTCCATTTGTACGGAGCGATGCCATCGGCCGCTTCCAGCTGATAGCTGTAGGGCACACCGGGCGTGACCTCGGGCAGCGTGGCGGTCGCGATGTGAAAGCTGGTCACCGCCAGGTTCATCGTGAGGATGTTCCGGTAGAGGGCCGGATCCTTGGCGCCAACTATGTACTGCACCAAGGGTTCGGTACCGACTTTCGTGCCGGCGGGCTCAATCGGTTTGGGCAGGCGGTAGCCGGCGAACACCATCGTCAGCGACCCGCCCGGGTTCTGTACGACAGCCGGGCCGTAGGCGCGGCCGCTGTAGTAGGCGCTGACCCCGAGCGACTTGTCTTCGCCGTGCGCGAGCGCTTCGTCCTGTTCGTGCGAGGCCGAGAACGTGTAGTCGGTGCTCAGCACCACCTTCGGCACCGACCATTCCCTGCCGTTGGTGGATTCGGTGTAGAAGATCTGGTTGAACGCGTCGCTATCGCCGTCGGTCGCCCACGAGCCCGACAGGAACATGCCGTCGCTCCCGTTGGGGTTGGTGATGATCGTCCCGCGCGAGCCGATGAAACGCAGCTCCGTCGTGTCGGGGCTGCCGGGGGCGAGGTCGGTCGGTTCGCTGTCAGATGGGCTGGTCTGCTGGAGGGGGTTGGAGAGGTCGGTGTATTCACCGCTGTCGTCGCCGGTACCGGAGGTGGTCCCGCTGATCGAGCCGAGATCGGTGAAGTTGACCCCATTCTCGGTATAGGCCGCGCGCAGAACCGTGTAGTCCTCGTTGTTGGCAAACAGCTTCTCCGGACCCTTCGAGGAGGAGTCCTTGCCCTCGCCGATCTTTTCGAGCGCCGAGTAGGGCGCGATCGCGGCGTTCGGGCCGCCGACCCAGTTGCCTTCCTTGACCGACCCCGTGCCTCCGGTGCAGCCGCTGAGGTCGTAGCTGCCGCTCGGCACGCCGGCCTGCGAGGCGGGCGCGTTGCCGGAGCAGGTGACTTCCTGGATCGGGGAACTCGCGGTGGTGCCGAGGTAGATTTTGAACGAGCCCGTGCTGGGCAGCGGCTCGCTCGGGTGCACCGAGGGCGTGTATGTGACGGTCGTCGTCCCCGCCCCGGGAAGCGTGATCGTCCCCGCTTTGAATTCGTTTTTGCTGTTGACCGCGCCGTCGGTCGTGCCGACGATGAAGTAGGCGAGGATCTTCTCGGTGTACAGCACCACCGTGGAGCCTTCGGGGGCACCGGGGTACTTGGGCAGCGTGCCGACGATCCCGTCGGGTGACTTCAGGCCGGTCGTCACCTGCGCGTGGGGCGGCAGGATCGGATCCATCGTGATCGCGTCGCCCTGGTGCACGACCAGCGGCGAGCCGCTGGTGTTGGTGCAGTTCTCGATCTTCGTGGTCGGGTTGGCGTTGGACTGCGCGCAGTACACCGTGTCCCCGTCGATGTAGAAGCGGTTGGGGGCGTTTTCGTTGAGGATGAAGGTCGTCAGGGGCGAGACGACGGAGTTGCCGTTGAGGATCCTAACTTCCGCCAGGCCGCCTTCCCCGCTGGGAACGTTTGGACCGGGCGGGATCGTGTAGCTGGCGCCCGGCACGACGGTTTTCGTCCCCAGCGCTTCGGGGTTGGCCGTGGCGATCACCTGCACGAGGTCATCGTCCGCTTTGACCGTGAGCGGCGCGCCGCCGCTGACGGTGCAGTCGGTGAGCGCCACCGGTTCGGTGCTCGTGCCCGCGCAGGTGACGATCGATTGTGAGGGCGAGGCGGCGTTGTAATCCTCGTAGGTGCCGGCGACGATGTGCTCCGGCGAGCTCGCTTCGCCGAGCGTCGAAACGGGGATGTTCCTCCCGCCGCTGGTCGGGACTTCGACTTCGGCTTCGGCGTACGTGTTGGGGTCGATGCCGACCGATTCACTCCCGGGCAGCGCGCCGAGCGGGTTGGCCGCAGTCGGTTCGACGTTGTGCACGAGCAGGCCCACGCCTTCGTAGTCGCCCGCGGGGCGCTGCAGCGTGTAGAGCTTCGTGCTGCCGCCGATCGGGGCGACGTAGGGGTGGCCCTGACCGTCGTCGTTGGTGTCGGCCGTCGGGCAGTAGCCGGGGTTCTGCTCGAGCGCTTTGCCCTCTGCCACCCAGGTCTTGCCGTTGTCGGTCGAGCGCGCGACCGTGATCGCCTCGTCGGCGTCCTTCGGCCGGTAGTCGAAGTAGCCGGTCAGCGAGCCGTCGGGGTTGCGCACCACGTCGGGGAAGTAGTAGGGCGAGAACGGCAGCTTGCTACCCGCGGGCTGGGCGACCGGCGTGCCGGTCTCCGGGTTGGCGCCGAGGCCCGAGCAGTAGCCGTCCAGCGGCCCAGGCGTCCCCGCGACCCCGCTCGGGTAGGGCATCAGCTCGGTCACTTCTTTGCCGTTTTCGATCACTTTCTGTTCGCCGGGGTAGACCGCGAGGTTGGGCTCGCTGACGCCGCCGAGCGTTGTTTCCGGGCCGCCGAAGGAGAAGTTGGGCAGCAGGTCGGAGCTCGGGTATTCGCCCCCCTGCGAGGGGTCGCCCTGCGAGGTATTCCACGGTCCGCCTTCGATCGTGTCCACGACAGGGGGGGTTTCCGTCGTATAGGTGGTGCCGGCTGCCAAGGCCAGCGGAGCGGCCACGAGCATCAGGGCGAGGGCGCCGCCCCCGCAGAGCATAAACAGGGCACGTCGAAGAGCGTTGAAGCGGCGCACGGGATCTCCTCCATCGGGAACTTGACGCCGGGGCTTCTACCACAGGGGGTCGAGCGCTCCCAAGGCAGGTCACGGGATGTTCACCGGATCGGCCCCGAGGTCACGAGATCTTCACGGAATCGGCGCCCCGTTATCGGACCGAGGCCGTGCCTCCCAACCGCGCGGTGGCCGGCACGGAGGCCGGCCACCGCCACCGTGGCACCCAAACCAGCCCGCGCGGATGATCCCACAATATGACCTCCATACTGGCCGACCAGCCAGTATGCTTTGCGAACCCCCTCGGCGAAACGGAGGTTTCCCATGGCACTATCGGCAGAGAGCGGCGTGCAGAGCATCGACGTGGACAGCCTCGACCTGGACGAGGTGCTGGTGACCGAGAATTCACTGTGGGAGGAGGGCCCGCCGCACGAGCTGTTCGCGCGGCTGCGCCGCGAGTGCCCCGTGCACTGGACCAAGCGAATCACTGAATTCCCGGAGGAGGACGGGTTCTGGTCGATCACCACCGCCGACGACGTGCTCGCCGTCAGCCGCGACTGGAAGACGTTCTCCTCCGAAAAGGGCGGCGTCACCGGCGTCTCGGCGGTATTCCCGCTGGAGCTCGTGCAGGCGATGTTCATCGGCATGGACCCTCCCAAGCACGATCGCATCAAGGCGCTCTTCCAGGCCGGCTTCACGCCGAAGCGGATCGCCGCGCACGAACCGACGATCCGCGAAATCGTCACGCGCGTGCTCGACGGCGTGGCCGACCGGGAGACGTGCGACCTGGTGGGCGACGTCGCCCAACCCGTGGTAGCCCGCGTGATCGGCAGCTTCATGGGCATCTCCGAGGAGGACGACGTAGCGTGGGCGCGGCTGATGAACGCCACGCTCGGCGCCAACGACCCCGACCTCAACCCTGAGGGCATCGAGGGCGCGGTCGCCAATGATGTGCCGGAGATCTTCGAGCGCTGCGGGAAGATGATCGCTGAGCGCCGCGAGCACCCCACGGAGGATTTGACGAGCGTGTTGGTGCACGCCGAGATCGACGGCGAGCGCCTGGAGGAACACGAGATCGTGATGGGCTTCTTCCTGCTCGTCGCCGCCGGCAACGACTCCACCAAGGCGACCTACTCCAGCGGTATGCGCGCGCTGATGGAAGACCCCCCCAGCGCCGCCTGCTGCTGGAGGACCCCTCGCTGATCCCGAGCGCGGTGGAGGAGTCGCTGCGGATGTTCCCTGCGTTCGCGCACTTCCGCCGCACAGCCACCTGCGACACCGAGGTCGGCGGGCAGCCGATCAAAGAGGGCGAGAAGGTGATCATGTGGTACCCCTCCTCCAACCGCGACACGACCCGCTACGAGAACCCCGACACGTTCGACGTGACGCGAAACCCCGAGCACCAGGCGTTCGGCGCGGGCGGCCGGCACTTCTGCCTCGGTACGGCGCTGGCGCGCCTGGAGCTGCGGATCCTGCTGGAGGAGACGCTGCGACGGTTCCCCGCGATGGAGATGGTCGGGCCACCGACGTTCGTGCAGTCGCCGTTCCTCAACCAGCTGAAGACGCTGCCGGTGCGGCTGCGGGCGGAGTAGTGCCCCGCCTCAGTCTGTTTGTGCGTCAAGCTCGGTACGTAACCGCGGCCTGATCAGTACGGACAGCCCAGCGTCCAGTGCTTCAGGCTGCCGGCCGACGACGGGCCGCGGCCGGCGAAGCGCAGCGTGACCTTGCCGTACACGCGCAGGCCAGCCTTGCAGGTGCGCGGGCTGTTGGCCCTCACGGCGACTGAGTAGCGGACAACTTTGCCGCTGGCGCAATTGGGGGTGCAGGTGTTCGTCTGAAGCGTGCCGGTGGCCAGGGCGCTTGCGCCGCCGAAGCTCGACCAGCGCAGGCCGGTGAGGATGGTGTTACCGTCGCCGCAGGTGAGCGTCACCGTCTTGGGACGGCTGCTGGCGCTGGTGCAGTTGGTGATCTTGACGGTGGACGTCGCGGAGGCGCTGGTGCCGACTAGGGCGGCGAGGGCCACAATCAGGATTCCGCCCGTCAAAATATATCTATTGAGGAGCCTCATCGCGCAATGATTGCATAGATGCGCAATGCCACGTGCCCGCCACCGAGTGCCTGCGTACGTCGCGTTCGTCAATCACTTGATGTTCGGGCCGACGCGGGCCCGCCGGTGAGGGCGTGGGTCGCCGCGACGTGCTGGAGACGGCCGAGCACGTCGGTGGTGGGAGCAACCTTCGCATTCTCATAGGCCGACAGCCGCGAAGCCGAGGTGCCAGCCGCACGAGCGAACTGGCGCAGCGTCATGCCGGTCTGGGCGCGCCAGGAGCGAATGCGCTCGGCGTACTCGGCCCGCCCCCGCAGGGCGACGTCCTCGCGAGCGTCGCGGATCACGCCTGCCATCAGCGCGTCGACTCCGTAATGCTCGCCCCAGGACACCACGGTCTCGGTCATGCGCGCGGCGGGACCCCACGGATTGCGCCGGATCGCGTTGGCGAGATGGCGCCAATCGGAGAGCGAGCCACGGTCGATCACCGTCTCGATCGCCTCGGCCGGCCACCGGTCGACCGGCGCACTTGGATCGAAGTCGAGGTTGCGAAATTGCACGGTCATCGCACCATCCTCTTTGCGAGGTCGGCCAGCACCGCCCTGACCGTGGCCCACTCCTGCCAACGGGGCTCCAGCGCCTTGTAGCTGGCGAGCTGCGTGGTGACCTCGGCGTCTCGCGGCCGGGGGTCCGCCAGCTGCTTGACGAGTTGGGTGACCACCGGCTCCGGCCGGCGGTTGACGTCGGCGTAATAGGCATCGACGCCGCGCAGCACAGCGGCAGCCTCGTCGAGTCCGATGCTCTCCGCGAGGGCCGCGATGTCGAGGTAGTCCCGGGTCTGGTTGCGGCTCAGAGCCAGCCACGCCTTGATCCGCAGGATCTCGGCCGCGGTCGGTATGAGGAGCCGCTTGCCCTGTACCTCGACCTCGGTGGTCTCCAGCGGCCGGCTGCGCAGCAGCTGACGCACACCGGTCTCGATCCCGCCAAGCTCCCCCAGGATGATCTTTCCTGGCTGTGCCTTCGCCGTCGACCAGTCCCCGAGCGCTTCGAGGTTCTCCAGGATCGAGTCGAAGCGCTCGCCAAGGTCTGCGACGACGTGGTCGTGATCAAGCGACTCCCGGTGGTGCGCATGGAGCGCTGCCGCGGATCCCCCAACCAGTACGGCGCCTGGGACCAGCGCCTGCAGCTGCGTGGCCTTTTCCAGAACTTCCTGTAGGGAGGGGGTCATTTACGAAATGTTATCAGATCAGAGAACATCGCTTTTGGGTGAATGAGCGCCCGCGAGCTACCGGCGTCCTGTGAGGTGCTTGCGGGTGACAGTGGCCGCCTGCCAGCCGCGACCGCGAACGGCGCCCCGCCAAAGCGGCGCCCGGGCCGGTACGGTGATGCCCAAGGCGACGGACACCCAACGCAACGACGAGCGATAGGAGGCGGCGGTGGAGCTGCATAGCGAGTGGATCGACTACGACAGTCCCGCGGGGTCGGTAACCGCCTACCTCACCCGACCCGGCGCGGTGAGCGGGCCGGCGCCCGGGGTGGTCGTGATCCAGGAGGTGTGGGGGGTCGACGGGCACATTGCCGACGTCGCCGATCGCTTGGCGAGCGCGGGCTATGTCGCGCTGGCGCCCGACCTGTACTCCGCGGGCGGGGGCAGACCGCCGGTGCTCGCCACCGAGCGGGTCGCGGCCGCCAAGGCGTTCCTGAACACGATCCCCACAGGGCAGTGGATGGCGGTACTCGGCGACGAGCAGCGGCGAGCCGAGGCGCTCTCACAGCTCCCCGCGGGCGAGGCCCGGGAGGTGGGCGAGACGATCGCAGCGCTATTCGGCGGGGTGGGCGGCGACCCCACGCGCCATCTCGGCGTGCTGCGCGCGGCCGTCGCGTTCCTGCAGGCCCATCCCTCCTGCGCGGGACGCGCGGTCGGCTCGATCGGCTTCTGCCTGGGCGGCGGCCTGTCGGCGCAGCTGGCAGGCGAGGAGCCCGAGCTCGGCGCGGCGGTGATCTTCTACGGCTCCTCGCCGAGCGCCGAGCGGGCCGGCGCGATCCATTGCCCGCTGCGTGGCTTCTACGGCCATGACGATCCCCGCATCGTCACCGGCCTGCCCGCGTTCGACGACGCCCTCGGCGCGGCGGGCGTGGATTACGAGCTGCGGATCTACGCCGACACCCCCCATGCCTTCTTCAACGACACCCGCCCGAGCTTCCGTCCCGAGGCCGCCCGCGACGCCTGGGGTCGCACCTTGGCGTTCTTCGCCGACGCGCTCGGGCCGGCGCCCACGGTGCCGGTGAACAGATAGCGCGTCGCTTACGCCTCGGCGATCGGCTGAGCGCCGGCGTTCCCCAAGACCTCGCCCAACGGGCCGGCGAAGGCCGGCATGGCAGACGCGACGGGTCGCGTCTGCGCCAACCAGTCGCGCAGCGCCTCATGCATCGCCTCCACGCCGACGATCGGGGCCCCTGGCTCGCTCCACGCGGACGGCACGACTGCGAACGGCCTGGTCTGCGGCCCGCCGAGACCGCCGTGCGAGCCCATGAACTCCTCGAACGGGGCGACCTCGTCGGCGCCCGGATCGTACATGCAGTTGACGAGAATGTCAGGGCAGTGGGGGAAGGCGTCGTGGCGACGCAGATGGTCGGCCGCCGTGAGGCCGAAGTGAGCGAGCGGGTCCTCGCCCTCGACGGCGTCGTCGCTCAGACGCCGCTGCCCCGCCCCACCGATCACCAGTGCCCCGTGCGCCTGCGAGCGCACCATCACGAACCCGATCCCGGGGTGGGCCGTCAGGGTGTCCACCAGCCGCGGATGCGCCTCGGCGATCTGCTCGAGCGTGAGCCGCTCGGCGCCGGACGGCAGGTAGACGAGCGCGAGGCCGCCGGACACCATCACCACCGCCCCCTCCCCCTTCTCCTTCTCCTGACTCTTCTCCTTCCCCTTCTTTTCCTCCGCCGCCCGGCGCACACCGCGCTCGGCGAGCGCCTCCCGATTCGGCCCCAGCGCGACGGTGCCCTCGACCGATCTGGCGCTGGTCGCTCGCGCGAGCATCCGCCCCCCGACGCTCGGCTCCCGACTCGCATCGGCCAGCACGGCGCCCACGTCGCCCCACGCCTCGTCGACCGCGGCCGGCGCGTACACCTCGCCCTGCTCGAGCGCCCCGCGCACGAGCGCTTCGAGCGTCTCGCCGTAGCGCTGGCGGAACGGCCTGCCCTGCGTCTGGCCGTGGTCGGAGAGCACCACCAGGTGGTAAGGACGGGGCGACTGCGCCGTCGCGCGCTCCAGGCGGGCCAGCTGGCGATCGTGGCGGCCCAGCACCGCCAACGCGTCGGGCGCGCGAATGCCCGAGTGGTGCGCAACCTCGTCGTAGCCCACGAAGGTGGCGTAGCTGACCGGCACGCCCTCGACGATGTCGGCCATCAGTAGCGCCGTCACCAGATCGCGCATCACCACGGCGATCGCCGCCCGGATCAGCGGGTACGCACCTTTCCGGTCGACGTGCGCGGCGCCCTCGCGGCGCTGGCGGCGCGCCGCGCGGCGCTCGTATGCGATGTCGGCGAGCGACAGCACGATCGTGCGCATGAACCCGTACGGGTCGGAGAAGTAGGCGAACAGGTCCCCCGCCTTCGAGCGGCCGCGGTCGCGGATCACGCTCATCGTCGCCGTGCAGCGCGGCGCGTCGCCGGAGAACATGTTCCCCCGGCTCGTCCCCCCTGCCGCCAGCAGCCCCGCGCCGGTCGATCGGCGACGCTCGATCTCGGCCGCGTCGGCGGGATGGTTGGAAACCATCGTGCGCCCCGACTCCTTCTCATACCAGCGGAACGCGGGCATGTCCCAGTTGCTGCCCAGCAGCAGCCCGGCCTGGCTGGCGCCCGTCTGCGAGGAGAGGTCGCACTCCCAGCCCAGCATGCGGTGACTGCCGTCACCCAGCCAGCGCGCGATCGTCGGTACGTGCCCTTCCCGGATCGCTTCGCGCAACACCCCCTCCCCCAGCCCGTCGATCTCGAACAGGATCACCCCCGGGACGTCGGTGGGGCTATGGCGGCGCGAGCGGCGCACCCTGCGCCTGACCACGCTCAGATGGCGGGCGTCCCCGTCGACGTCGAGCAGCGGCGCCACCACCATCGAGACGAGCGCCAACCCGAACGCGATCGCCAGGTCGGCCCAGAACGACGGCGCCTTGCCATCGACCACGTAGAACGCGAGCGCGACCATACCGGCGCTGAGCACGAGCGAGCCCAGGCCGAACGTGACGATCGTGAGCGGCAGCGCGATGCGGGTGACGAGCGGCCACAACGCCGCGTTGAGGACCGCCATCGCCGCGGCAACCAGTGCGGCGGCGCCCAGCGAGAGCGATTCGTGGCTTGGCAGCAGCGCCGTCAACGCAATCAGCGCCAGCGCCTGCACCCCGAGCATGATCAGGGTCCTGATCGCGAACCCCAGCAATCGCCGCAAGCGGCTCAAACGTCGTTGGGTTGAGTGCTCATCGATCGCTGAAGGCATCTCGTTGCTACCGTCTCGACATGGTCGATGGCGCGGTCGCTGCCCGTCGCAGGGGCAGGACGGCAGACCGTATCGTTTTCCTCGGCCACGCGACCGCCTTGATCGAAGTGGATGGCGTGCGTCTGCTCACCGACCCGCTGCTGCGCGGCGGCGTCGCCCACCTGCGCCGCCGGGTCCCGCCGGTGCCGAGCGAGCTGTTCGCCGACGTGGATGTGGTGTTGATCTCACACCTCCACCACGATCATCTCGACCTCCCCTCGCTGCGGCTCCTCGGTGAGGAGACCCACGTGGTCGTACCGGCCGGCGCCGGCGCGTGGCTGCGGCGCAGGGGATTCGGGGCGGTCACAGAGCTGGGGGTCGGCGGGATTACGCAGGTTGGGACGGTGACGGAGCCGGGGATTAGCGACGTTACGCAAGTTGGGATGGAGACGAAGCCGGAGGTTGGCGACGTTACGCAAGTTGGGATGGAGACGGAGCGGTCTGCCGACGACGTTGCCAAGGCCGGGACGCTCACGGTGACCGCGGTGCGGGCTCGTCACGATGGGCGCCGCCTGGGCGGCCCCCACGCCGAGCCGCTCGGCTACCTGGTGAGCGGCGGGCACACCGTCTACTTTGCCGGCGACACCGAGCTTTTCGCGGAGATGTCCAACCTGCCGCGGCCGCTCGACGCCGCCCTGCTGCCGGTCGCCGGCTGGGGCCCCACGCTTGGCGCGGGTCATATGGGTCCACTCGACGCGGCGCGAGCGGCAAGCTTGATCGAACCGCGTATCGCCATTCCCGTGCACTGGGGCACGCTCTCGCCACTCGGCCTCGGCCGTCGCGACCGTGAGCGGCTCGGTGACCCGCCGCGCCTGTTTGCCGAGCTCCTCGCAAGTATCGCCCCGCGCGTCAAGGTGCGAATCCTCGCTCCCGGCCAGGAGACGAATCTCTAGGATGTGCGCCTGATGGCGGAGGGGCTCTCGGCAAGTGAGGTGGGCAAGGAGATCGGAGAGCACAACCACGCGGCCGAGGCTCCGCCGAAAGATCGACAAGACCGGCTGCTGTCGATCACCGAGGCGATCCTGCTGTCGCTAGTGGCGGTGCTCGCGGCGTATTCGGGCTATGCCGCGGCCAAGTGGGGCACCCACTCATCGGTATCGCTGGCGAAGGCATCGGCAGCGCGCACCAAGGCCAGCCGCGCCGACCTCGAGGCGCTGCAGATCCGTACGCTGGACTCGGTGTCGTTCAACGCGTGGTTCAGCGCCTTCGCGGCCGGCAACACGCTCGCTGAGCACCTCGCGGAAAAGCGCCTGCGTCCGGGCTACCGCCCCGCCTTCCATGCGTGGCTGGCAACCGACCCGGCACATAACCCGAACGCGCCGCCCGGCCCCTCCTACATGCCGCAGTATGTGATTCCCCAGGAACACGCCGCCAACGCCGAGGACGCCAAGGCGGACGCCAGCTTCGCGGAGGGCACCGAAGCGGGGGCGATCGGCGATAAGTATGTGCGCGACACGGTATTCCTCGCCACGGTGCTGTTCCTGGTCGGGATCAGCGGCCACTTCCCGCTGCGCCAAGCGCGCTACGGCCTGATCGCGATCGGCGCGCTGATCCTGGTGTTCGCGGTCATCCAGCTGCTCGGCCTGCCGGCCCCGCCGTAAGATCAAGCGCATGGCGGCCCAGCAGCCCGCAGTCGCGCACAAACGGCTCCGTCCGATGCGCATCCTGATCGGCGCGCTGGTCATCGTCGTGCTCGGCGCCGCCGCGACGCTCGCCGGCTGGGACATCACCGGCTGGTTCAAACACATCTGGGACACGATCACGAGCATCCCGATCGGCTACGTGATCGCGGCGGTGTTGCTGATCACGTTGCAGACGACCGCAACCGCGTACGCCTGGTACTCGATCCTGCGCTACGGCTATCCCGACTCCGACGTCCGCTGGATCCAGATCCTGGCTTGCTACGCGGCGGCCGTCGCGTTGAACTCCGTCCTGCCAGCCAACCTCGGCACGCTGGTGATGCTGCTGATGTTCACCACGATCATCGCCGCCGCCACGTTCGCGGGCGTGCTCGCCGGGATGGCGGTCGAGAAGATCTTCTTCACCCTGATCGGAGCCTTCTGTTACGTGTACCTCTTCCTGACGGTCGATGGCTCGTTCTCGCTGCAGCTGGGATTCGTGAGCGAACACCCGTGGGCGACCGCGATCCTGCTGGTCGGGCTCGCCGTGCTCTTGTTCCTCGTGGGCCGGGTGCTGCGCCAGCGCGTCAAACAGTGGTGGCAGCAGGCGAAGGTGGGTGGGCAGATCCTCGTCCACCGCCGCGCCTTTCTCGGGCGCGTCGTGCTGCCGGAGGCGATCAGCTGGGTGGCGATGCTGGGCGTGATCGCCGTGTTCCTGTCGGCCTACGACATCCCTGTCAGCTTTCACATCCTGATGCGCGTGGTGGCCGGCAACTCGATCGCCAACGTCAGCGCGGTGACTCCCGGCGGGGCGGGCGTCGTGCAGGGCTTCAACGTGCTCTCGCTGAAAGGCGTCACCAGCGCCTCCAACGCCACCGCCTACTCCGTGTCCCAGCAGCTCCTGACCACTGCGTGGGGCATTCTCTTCGCGATCGCGCTGCTCGTCCGAGCCTTCGGCTGGTCCGACGGCAAGACGCTCGTCGCGCAGTCCTACAGCGAAGCGCGCGAGAAGCAGGCCGAGCACTCAGCGGCGCGCAAGGCCAAGGTCCGCAAGGCCAAGGGTACGGCCGGCGCCCACAGCGGCCCTGGGTGAGCAGCCCCGCGCCGTTCGCTCCGACGCGGGGCCGTGGCGCTTGGAGAACTCTTAGCGACCGGAGCGAGTGCGCAGCGCGAGACGGATCGAGAGGCCCGCGCCGAGCAGCAGCACGCCTGCTCCCACCACCCACGTCAGGTTCAACCCGGTGAAGGGCAGCGTGGAGGCTTTAGGGGTGGTCGTCGTGGGCGTCGTAACCGGTTCTTTGGCCGGTTCCGGGGTGGCTGTCGGCGTCGTTTTCGATGCTTCTTTGGAGGGTTCGACTTCTTTTTTCGGTTCTGTTTTGGTCGTCGGGGTGGGCGGTTTCTGGTTGTAGCCCGACGTTCCCGTGCTCGACGTGGGGGTGGTCACCACGGCGAGTGCCGGCGCGGCGGGGACAAGCAGCGCCAGCGCAACCGGCAGCGCCAGCAGCTCGCGGCGCACGAAGCGGCGGCCACGGCCACGAAGTCCTGTACGGCCGCTGGACCGGCCGATCGTCGCTGCCTCTGCTGTTTGTGGCCTACTCGACGCTGTTCCTTGGGTCGGAGTCATGCGACGCACCTCCCGTATTCTGTGTGTGTTCGATTGGGCCCCGGCGGAGTTGGGGCCGCTGGGTAGGGTTTCGCGAAGTCTATTGCCAACGGTGGATCGCTTCTTTACGGTCCACCTCACCTTCTACTCCCTGCCCGTTTCTCCTGCCCGGCGCCAGTGCTCACGAAGTCGTCTAGGCTGCCCACGCGGACGCGGCCTTCCAGGACATCCTCACGCAGGCGCGCGCGCAACATCTTCTTATCGAACTTGCCGACGCTCGTTTTCGGCACCTCGGCGATGAACGCGAACTCGTCGGGCAGCCACCACTTCGCCACGCGCGGTCGCAGGTGCTCGATCAGCTCCTCCGCGCTCACGGTGGAGCCCTCGCACAGCACCACGCAGCACAGCGGCCGCTCCGCCCAGCGCTCGTCGGGCTTGGCGATCACCGCAGCTTCGAGCACGCCGGGGTGGGCCATAAGCTCGTTCTCGAGCTCCACCGAGGAGATCCACTCGCCGCCAGACTTGATCACGTCCTTGGAGCGATCGGTGATCCGCACGAAGGCGTGCTCGTCGATCGCGGCGATGTCGCCCGTGCGCAGCCAGCCCGCGTCGAACTTCTCATCGCCCGAGGGGTCCTCGTAATAGCTGCGGGCGATCCACGGGCCGCGCACCTCAATCTCCCCTGTAGACTCGCCATCCCACGGGACCTCCTCGCCGTCGTCGCCGACCAGCCGCAACTCAGTCCACGGCAGCGGCTTGCCCTGCAACGCCCGTTCATCCCAGTAGCGCTCGTCGTGGCCACGGTCCTCGGAGGGATCCGAGAAGGTCACCACCGGGCTCGTCTCGGTCATCCCCCACCCCTGGTGGATCACCACCCCGTGGCGCTCCTGGAAGTCTTTCATCAGCTGCCGCGGCACGGCTGAACCGCCGCACACCGAGTTGGTCAGCGAGGAGAGATCGACCTCGTGCGAATCGGCGTAGCGCAGCATGTCGGCGAAGATCGTCGGCACGCAGCCCATCACCGTGGGGCGCTCGCGCTCAATCGCGCGCGCCAGCGGCTCGGCCTGCATGAAGCGGTCGGGCATCACCAGGTCCGCGCCGCACAACGCAGCCGCGAACGGCAGCCCCCACGCGTTGACGTGGAACATCGGCACGACCACGAGCACACGGTCGCGCCGGGAGAGGCCGAGGTTGTCCGCCATCAGCGCCCCGGTGGCATGCAGGCAGATCGAGCGGTGCGAGTACAACACGCCCTTGGGATTGCCGGTGGTGCCGCTCGTGTAGCACAGCGACGCAGCCTGGCGCTCGTCGAGCTCGGGGTAGAGCGACTCGGAGCCCGGGCGCGCCGTATCCGCATCCGCGGTATCGACATCAGAGTCCGGGTCCGCCTCCGCCAGTAGCTCCTCGTAGCGCAGCACGTTCGGTAGGTTGCCAGCGTCGCCGTCGCCCATGATTACGAAGTGGCGCACCCCTTTGAAGGTCGGCGCCAGCGGCTCCAGCAGTGGCACGAGCGAGTCGTCGACGAAAATCACCCGGTCCTCGGCGTGGTTGACGATGTAGGTGACCTGCGCGGCGAACAGGCGGATGTTGAGCGTGTGCAGCACCGCCCCGATACACGGCACCGCCATGTACAGCTCGAAGTGGCGCTGGTTGTTCCACGCGAACGTTCCCACACGATCGCCCGGCTCGATCCCCATGCGCTTCAGCGCCCGCGCGAGTCGATCGACGCGTGCGCACACCTCCCCGAAGCTCGCGCTTTCGCTCCCATCCGCGGTCAGCGTGATCACCCGCGCCGCGGGATGGCAGTCGCGCATCCGCCGCCGCGCGTGCTGCAAGCTCAGCGGGAAATCATCCTGCATCAAACCCTCCAGCATCCCCATCACGGCAGCATACCGATGAGCGTCCGCTCCTCGGAGCCAAGCGGGGTCGGCAGCCGATCGCGAGCAAACCACCCGACCTGGGCGATCTCCACTGGTTCGAGGCGCACCTGCGAGGGATCCGCGACCTCGGCGTGGGCGCAGGTCAGGCGCACGGCGATCCGCTCCAGACGTGTCTCGAAAGTGGCCAACTCGCGCAGTGGCAACCCGCGCAAGCCCAGCTCCTCTTCCATCTCTCGGGCGGCCGCATGCAAGGGCGGCTCGCCGCGGTGCACGCCTCCGCCTGGCAGGTACCACACGTTGCGCCGGCCGTAGGTGTGCCGCACCAACAGCACCTCCTCGCCGTGGGTGAGCACGCACTTCACGCCACTGCTGCTGCGCCGCCACAACATCGCGCGCAACTGCACCCCCCGCCACGCCACCCGGTACACACGGCGCATTACCGCTACGCGCAACGCGTCTGCCCCCACTTACACCCGCTGACCGAAGCCGGGAGACACTCGCCGCTGGCGAGCATCCCCGTTTCGGCCAGCCCGCCCGCCCGCCGTCAGGTCGCGGTACACACCGCTCGTGCGGCGCGCCACGTCGCTCCAATCGAAGCCCAGCACGTGCTCGGAGGCCTCCACCACGAGGCGCTCGCGCAGCCGATCGTCGGTCAGCAGGCGCTCGATCATCGTGCCGAGGTGCGCCGCGTCGCCGCCGTTGAAGCGCAGCCCGACGCGCTCGCCCGCCGGCACGACCTCGCGCAGGCCACCGGTGTCGGCGACGATGCAGGGGCAGCCCGAGGCCATCGCCTCCAGCGCCACTAGCCCGAACGGCTCGTAGATCGAGGGCACCACGCAGAGGTCTGCGATCCGGTACAGCGAGTGCAGCGCGTCGTCGCCGATCCACCCAAGGAAGGCGCCCTGCTCCAGCAGCCCGAGGCGCTCCGCCTGCGCCTTCAGCTCCGCTTCGTGGGTGCCACTGCCCGCCACCAGGAAGCGCACGTTCCCGACGCGCTCGATCACGCCCGGCAGCGCGTCCAAGGCGAGCTGAAAGCCCTTCTCGTACACGAGGCGCCCGACCAGCACCACCAGGCGCTCGTGCGGCTGCGCGAACTCCCGGCGCAACGCCTCCAGATCCCCGACCGGGCGCAGGTCGCGCGGGTCGATCCCGTTCGGGATCACGGTCACCCGGTTCTCATCGATGTCGAAGATGTCCGCCACGTGGCCGCGCATGTAGTGCGAGCAGGTGATAACCGAGTCCGCGCGCCCCGCCATCCACTTCTCCACCGCGTGGATGTGGGCCTGCGGCTCGTCCTGCACCCACCCTTGGTGGCGCCCGTGCTCGGTCGCGTGGATCGTCGTCAGGTACGGCACCCCGAGGCGCTCCGCCAGCGCTACCCCGGCGTGCGCGACCAGCCAGTCATGCCCGTGCACCAGCTCATAGCCGCGTCCTTCAGAGCCACGCTCCTGTGCGAGCGCCTCGCCCACTTGCTGCATGTCCCGGTTCATCCGCTCCACCCACCCCACGAAGCGCTCCAAGTCGCGCGGCCAGTTCGGCTCGCGCACGCGGTACACGCTCACGCCGGCGCGCTCCTCCAGCTCCAAGGATTCACCTGTTCCGCGTGTCAGCACATCGACCGCCACGCCCTGGCGCACTAGCTCCTCCGCCAGCTTGCGCACGTGTCGGGCCAGCCCGCCCTCGATCACCGGCGGGTACTCCCAGGAGAGGATCAGCACGCGCTTTGCCAAGGCCCCCACCCTATCCGTCCGGCGGCCGTGGGGCGGGTGGGGCCGATCCTATTGGGGCCGCCGGCCGATCGGATCCCGCCGGCGGCCGCCTGGTCGGGCGGGCAGGGCGGCCGGCGCCGGGGAAGGAAGGAATAACCCCGACGCCGGCCAGCCAGCGCATGACATGCCCTTGGAGGAAGTCAGCGCCGGCACTTGGCGGAACCGAACCCCACCTGGCCGTCGGACGGCTGCCGACGGACGGACGGGCAGGCTCCAAATCTAATTTCGAGCTCCCCTCGATGCGCTCTGGTGCACTTGTTGTCTGAAGACTATTTGTCGTCGGTGTGCGGTGCTCGCTACATAGAGATGTTAGGACGTGTTTCTCCCCTTTGGGCGTCAACTTATGGCGCGCGTGCAAGGCGCGGAGCATCACCCAGTTCCCAGTGGCCGACGGTACGGCGTAGCTGGAAGTAGGCGATCACGCCCGGGATACTCGGCAGCCAGAACGCCAGTAGGCGGTACGTGAGCACCGCGATCAGAGCCAGCCCACCGCCCACTCCGAAGGCCACTAGCGCACCGATCATGCCGCCGTCCACCCCCCCAATGCCACCCGGCAAGGGCAACAGATTGGCGAGCATCCCGACAAAGTAGGCCTGCACCAGCACCGCCACCGGCGGCGCTTCTCCAAAGGCACGGAAGCACGCGTACAGCACGGCGACGTTGAACCCCCACCACGTCATCACCCCGAGCAGCGCCCATTCCGGGTGGCGCAGCTTGCTGATCGCAAAGCGCACTCCCCCCGACGCCGATGCGGGACCTTTTGCGAGCCTTCCCAGCAGGCCCACCAATTTCTGGCCGAGCCTCGATTGGTGGCGGGCACTCATCTGCTCCAGGCGCTCCGGGAGGTCCTGCGGAACGAATGCGACCGCCAGGATCCCCACCATCCCCACCACCCCGATGATCGCGGGGATCATCGTGATCGCGAACGGGTGGGGGCCGGGAAACACCCCGGCGTAGAGGCCCACGCCGCATACGACGAGCGCGGCCATGTACACCCCGTACAGCAACACAAGGAACGCGATCATGCGCTCGGCGACCTCGCGGCTCTCCATCCCCGAGCGCCGCAGCGACCACGCGGTCACCGCCACCCCGCCTGCGCCACCCGCCGCGAACAGGCGCGTCGCCGCCAACCCCGCCATCGTGATCTGGTAGCTGTGGCGCCAGCGGATCGGCGAACCCTTCGGCACGTGCACACCCTGGAAGATCGCGATGTAGCTCGCCATCGACACGAGCTCCACGATTACCGCCACGGCGATCCACCAGGCATCGCCTTCGTTGAGGCGATCCCAGGTGTGCTTCACGCCCCCGAGCTGCGGCAGCACGAAGTACAGAAACGCCAGCGCCGCCAGGACAAAAGTCCCAAACAGCAACATCCGCCGGCCCGTGAGGCGCACGCGCAGCATCTCTTCGTGGGTCGGCCCCTGGTTGCGTTGGCTGGCGCGCCGCAGCGGCGTTGTCCGCCCGGCCCGCACGCCTGCCCGCCTCCCGCCGGGAGCGACAGGCGCCCTCGCCCGGCCGCCGTCGGAGCCCATGGCCCCCACGGTGCCGGCAGCCCCGACGGTACCCACCGACTCAGCCTGCAACAAAGCCATCCCACACTCCTTCGACGCCGCACGGCTCCCCCCCTGCGTGGCCGCCTCCGGCGGGCACAGTCCCACGCCGGCCTTCCTACCGGGCATATCCGCCTCCGTGAGCTCTCGCCTCCAGTGCCGCTACCGCGCGCGCACCGCGACTCACCGCCGGCGCGGCCCGCGGGGCCAGGCGGCGCACGGCGATCGTCAGCGCCGCTCCCCCGAGCAGATCGGCCACGTAATGCTCGCCGAGATACACCAGTGCAAACCCCAGCGTCGAGGCATACGTCCACCCCACCGCGCCCGCCACCGGTCCGCTCTCGCTGAGCAGCAGCGCAGCCATCACGGATGTGGCGAAGTGCAGCGAGGGCATCGCAGCCAAGGGATTGCCTCCAAGCACACTGTAGAGGGGACCCCAGCCGTCACGCCAGAACATCTCTCCGTACTCGACCATCATCCGCCGCACCTCGACCATCCGGTGCGGCGCCGGACGCGCGCCCGTACCCAAATCATCCTCATCCTGTCCCATCCGCGCTGGCCAGGTGGGGCCGCCGGCGGCCGGATGGTGAACGTTCTCCGGAGCAGATGCTGCATACCACGGCGGGGCCGTCGGCAGCACCCAGTAGATCATCGCGCCGATGTCGAACACCGCGTAGGTCAACGTCGCCGCCCGGTCGAAGCGCCGCGGGTGGCGCAGCATGATGTACGCGAGTGCGCCGTGGGGCACCATGAACCACGACCAGTGCGCCCACACCAGCACCTTGTCGAGCGTCCGCCACTCGGGGCCGTCCGGGCTGACCCGTGCGAGCCGGTGCTGCAGGCGCGAGGTGGGAAGCTCGCCGAGACCGAGCGTGCGGTCGATCGCGATCGGATAATCGATGTGCACCCGCCGCGCCTGCTCGGCCGGCCTGTCGTGAGGCGACTTGTAGGCCGCCACGTACGCCCACATCTGCAGGCCGCAGGTCGCCACATCTCGTGTGCGCGAGCGGGGCATCGCGACACACAGACCGACCGGCGCGCAGAAAGCGATCGTCTGCATCGCCAACGGCGTCGCATTTACCCTTCGGCGTACGAGCGGCGCCAACACGCCCGCCGCCACCACTCCCCATGCGGTTGCTCTGATCGCCGTCCTACGCCGCACAGAGCCGGGAGTATATGGTCCCGCCTCCCAATCCCATCCCGGCGTTCCTGTCCTTCGGATCCGCCGCGCTCAGTGATCGCCAAGAGCCGCTCCCGCCACTTCGGTCCGCGCTGGTCGAAACGGGGACCGATAAGGGAGACACTCGCTACGCCGAAGCCGGGTGACGCTCGCCTTTGGCGAGCATCCCCGTTTCGGCCAGCATCCCCGAATCGGCCAGCGCCCGAAGGCGCGTGTCTCCCGGCTTCGCTCGCGCCGCCGCCACCAGCGCGCCGACGATCGGGCTCGTCACGTCAGCCATCGCCGTCCTACGCCGCACAGAGCCGGGAGTATATGGTCCCGCCTCCCAATCCCATCCCGGCGTTCCCGTCCTTCGGATCCGCCGCGCTCAGTGATCGCCAAGAGCCGCTCCCGCCACTTCGGTCCGCGCTGGTCGAAACGGGGACCGATAAGGGAGACACTCGCTACGCCGAAGCCGGGTGACGCTCGCCTTTGGCGAGCATCCCCGTTTCGGCCAGCATCCCCGAATCGGCCAGCGCCCGAAGGCGCGTGTCTCCCGGCTTCGCTCGCGCCGCCGCCACCAGCGCGCCGACGATCGGGCTCGTCACGTCAGCCTCCGGGTGCCACTGCACGCCGAGCACGAAATGCCTGGGGGGATCAGCAGTTGAGCCGTCGCGCTCCAGCTCGATCGCCTCGGGTAGGCCGTCCACCGTGGAGGTGCCGCTCACGACCAGACCTTCGCCCAGGCGGTCCACCCCCTGATGGTGGTGAGACTTGGTCGCGTGGCGCGTCCCCCCCACCACTCGCGCCACCAGCGAGCCGTCCTTCAGCAGCACGTCGTGATCGGCGTCGTCGAAGCTGCCTGCCACGCGGCAGTGCTCGTGGTGGCCGAAGCGCTCGGGGAGATGCTGAAACAGCGTGCCTCCGTACACCACGTTGATCAGCTGCATGCCCCGGCAGATCCCCAGCACCGGCAGCTCGCGCGCGATCGCGGCGCGCACCAGGGCGATCTCGAAGGCGTCGCGCTCGGGCACGGTGCTCATCGTCTCCTCGTGGCGCGGCTCGCCGTAGGAGGCCGGGTCGATGTCGGCACCTCCGACCAGCACCACCCCGTCGAGCAGCTCCAGCACCTCGCTCGGGTCCTCCACCAGCGCCGGATTGGGCGGGATCATCACCGCCAGCCCACCGGCGCTCTGCACCGCCTCGACGTAGTTGCGCGGCAGCAGCGCCGCCTCCTGGTCCCACACGCTCCAGCGGGCGCGCTCTAGGGCGGTGCATATGCCGATCACAGGGCGTGCCATCAGCACCATAGGATGCCAGGCCGCACCGCAAGTCGCGAAGAGCCGGCGACGACCCCGCACGCACGCCACCGTCCAGAGGAGTCCGCAATGAGCGATACCGACCTCAGCACCGCTTTCGAGACCGTCAACCTGTCGATCGACCCCGACGGGGTTGCCACGATCGAGCTCAACCGACCCGAGGCGCTGAACGCCTGGAACAAGCAGTTCGGAAGCGACCTGCTCGCCGCGCTGCGCCAAGCCGGCGGGCAGGACACGGCGCGCGCCGTGCTGATCAGGGGCTCCGGGCGAGCGTTCTCCTCCGGCGCCGACCTGAAGGACTTCGGCGTCGAACTGACCCCCGAGGGCCGGCCCAACGTCTACAAGATGCTGACCGAGCGCTACCACCCGATCATGCACGCGATCCGCGAGCTACCGCTGCCAGTGGTGGCTTGCGTTAACGGCCCCGCCGCCGGCATCGGTTGCTCGCTGGCGCTCTGCTGCGACCTCATAATCGCCGCGCAGAGCGCCTACTTCCTGCTGGCCTTCGTCAACATCGGCCTGGTGCCCGACGGCGGCTCCTCGCTGTTCGTGCCGACCCGCGTGGGCATGGCGCGCGCCGCCGAGATGGCGATGCTCGGCGAGCGCATCCCCGCCGCACAGGCGCTCGACTGGGGGCTGATCAACCGCGTCGTCCCCGACGAGCAGCTCGCCGAGGAGGCGGGCGCGCTCGCCCAACGTCTCGCGGCCGGGCCGACGGGCTCCTACGCCGGCACCAAGCGCCTGCTCAACAACTGGCTGTACACGCGCATGGACGAGCAGCTTGAGCTCGAGGCCCAGCTCCAGCAGGAGAAGGCCGGTAGCGACGATTTCGTCGAGGGCGCGACGGCGTTCGTGGAGAAGCGCCCGGCACGGTTCTCCGGCAGGTAGCCGGCTGGGTCGAACGAAGCAGTGCGCGATTGCATCGGGCTTCTGAATTTTTTATGACAACCCCAACCCCATCTCTATACACTTCGCTATACCCAAAAGCCGCCCCTCCAGAGCGCCACGGCCTCCGACCAAAACGCCGAATTCCTCGTGGCAAACGTCATCAAGCGCGTTCCGCCCCAGCCTGAATAGAATCCCCGCCGCCTTGCACCATCTCCTGCCCACAACCCTCGCGTCCTACTCGTCACTCTTCGTCCCGAAGTCGGGCGGCTCCTCGAACGCCAACGAGATCGACAGCCTCTACAAGATCACGCTGTACATCGCGCTCGTGATCTTCGTCACCGTCGAGGGGGCGCTCGGGTATGCGCTGTGGAAGTTCCGCAAGCGCAAGGGCGCCGTGGCTGCCCAGATCCACGGCAACACGCGCCTGGAGATCGGCTGGACTCTGGGAGCGGCGCTGATCCTGGTCGTGCTCTCGGTGGTCACGTTCGTCAAGCTCTCCTCGATCCAGGACCCCCCCAACTCGAGCCGCCGGCGCCGACGCGCTCGGCGCCGAAAGCGGCGAGCTGTACGCCACCGCCGACAAGCACCTGCCGCCCAACGGCAAATCGCTGGAAATCCAGGTCATCGGCCGCCAGTTCATCTGGCAGTACGTCTACCCCGGAGCCAACAACGCCGACGGCCTCGGCGCGCCCTACGCCTACACGGAAATGGTCGTCCCCACGAAAACCACGGTGACGCTCAACATCGTCTCCTCCGACGTCGTGCACTCGTGGTGGATCCCCGCGCTCGGGGGCAAGTACCAGGCCGTCCCCGGCTACCACAACTACGGCTGGTTCAAGATCGAAAAACCCGGCGTCTACCGCGGGCAGTGCGCCAACCTCTGCGGTCGCGGCCACGCCCGCATGATCGCGATCGTGCGCGCCGAGGAACCGGCCGAATTCGACATTTGGCTGGCCAACCAGAAGCGGATGCTCGAAGAAGCCAACGCCGAAGCGGCCAGAACGGGCCAAGATCAACGCCCAGCCCGGCCCGCGGGAAGAACACGTCCGAGAACCCCGCGCACCGCAGCCAACACGAAACACGTCGAGAACCCGCGCAAGCCCAACACCCACCGACTAAGATCCCGACCCGACCGAGAGAAAGAAAGCAAACACCGATCATGGCCACCTACACCGCGCCCGCCCCCCAGGTAGTCGCCCACCGCGTCGATCGCGAGGAGCGCGGCTTCATGAGCTGGCTCACGACCACCGATCACAAGCGGATCGGAATCATGTACATGGTCCTCACGTTCGTGTTCTTCATCCTCGGCGGCGTTGAGGCGCTGATGATCCGCCTGCAGCTGGGCGCTCCCGAGAACACGCTGGTCGCCCCCCAGACGTACAACGAGCTGTTCACGATGCACGGCACGACGATGATCTTCCTGTTCGTCGTGCCGATGATGGCGGGCCTGGCCAACTACTTCCTGCCGCTGATGATCGGCGCCCGCGACATGGCCTTCCCGCGCCTGAACGCGCTCTCCTTCTGGCTGCTGCTGGCCGGCGGGATCGTCTTCTACGCCTCGATCTTCTGGAACCCCCGGAAGCCGGCTGGACCAGCTACCCGCCGCTCTCCAACGCCTTCTTCTCTCCCGGCGGGGGGCAGGATGCATGGATCTACCTGATCCACCTCACCGGTCTCTCCTCGCTCGTGGGGGCAATCAACTTCTACGTGACGGTCGCCAACATGCGCGCGCCCGGCATGAGCTGGGGCCGTCTGCCGCTGTTCATCTGGGCGATCCTGACCTACTCGGTGCTGCTGATCTTCGCGCTGCCGGTGATCGCGGCGGCGGTCACGATGCTACTCACCGACCGGCACTTCGGCACCCACTTCTTCGATGCCGCACAGGGCGGCTCGCCGCTGTTGTGGCAGGACCTCTTCTGGTTCTTCGGGCATCCCGAGGTCTACATCATGGTGCTGCCCGCGTTCGGGGTCGTCTCGGAGATCCTGCCGGTGTTCGCGCGCAAGCCGATCTTCGGCTACAAGGCGATCGCCGCCTCGACCGCCGCGATCGGGTTCCTCGGGTTCCTCGTGTGGGCCCACCACATGTTCGCGACGCCCCTGCCCGAGGCGATCATCGTCTTCGCGATGCTCAGCTCGATGCTGATCGCGATCCCGACCGGCGTGAAGATCTTCAACTGGATCGGCACGCTGTGGCGTGGGACGATCGAATACAAGACGCCGCTGATGTTCTGCGTCGGCTTCATCGCGCTGTTCATCATCGGCGGCATCTCCGGCGTATTCCTGGCGATCTTCCCGGTGGATTGGCAGCTCAACGAAACGTACTTCGTGGTCGCCCATATCCACTTCGTGCTGGTCGGCGGCGCGGTGATGCCGATCTTCGCGGCGATCTACTTCTGGTTCCCGAAGATCACCGGGCGGATGCTCGGCGAAGGGCTCGGCAAGCTCAGCTTCTGGCTGATGTTCTGGGGCATCCTCGTGACCTTCATGATTCAGCACGCGATCGGCCTGGAAGGGATGCCACGCCGGGTGTACGAGTACGAAAACGTCGGCCACCTCGCGCTCTACAACCTGATCTCGACGGTCGGATCGTTCATCCTCGCTGCCGGTGTGTTGGTCACCGTCCTCAATGTCCTGCGCAGCCTCAAGCGAGGCGCGATCGCGGGCCCCGACCCGTGGAAAGCGAACACACTCGAGTGGTTCACGACCTCGCCCCCGGCCGTCAACAACTTCGACGCGATCCCGCGTGTGCGCTCGGCCGAACCGATGAAGGACATTCGCCTGGAGATCGAGCGCCGCACCTCCGCCGAGCCGGCGCCCGGCCATGCGACCGTGCCCGTCGGCGCCACGCAGGTGGGCGTGTAGCTTGCTGGCCGATCGGCGAGTGCATTTGGTCGACCGATCGGTCGGCGCCTCGACCGATCCACTCGCTTAGGCTTAGACTTCCTGCGATGGAGGGCTCATCGGCACCGCTCACGGCCGCTCCGGCGCTCGACGCCCCGCTGCCCGGCGCCGTGCCGCTTCCAGTCCCGGCCGGCCGGGAGAGCCCGACCGCCGCGCGTGAGCGCCGGCCGACCTCGCACGCACGGCAGTTGGCGAGCGACTACCTGGAGCTGACCAAGCCGAAGGTCCAGTCGCTGCTGCTGTTGACCACGATCACCACGATGTACGTGGCCGGCGACCCCTCCCCGCTATTGGTCGCGCTCACCTGCCTCGGCGGCTACCTCTCCGCGGGGGGCGCAGGCGCCGTCAACCACTGGTTCGACCGCGACATCGACGCGCGCATGGCGCGCACCGCCACGCGTCCGATCCCCGCCGGGCGGATCGCGCCCACCGCCGCGCTGGCGTTCGGCCTGAGCCTGGCGGCGCTCTCGTTCCTGGAGCTCTCGCTGACGGTCAACGTGCTCGCCGCCAGCCTCGCGTTCGCCGGCTTCCTCGGCTATGTCCTCGTGTACACCGTGTGGCTGAAGCGGCGTACCCCACAGAACATCGTGATCGGGGGCGCCGCCGGCGCCGTGCCGCCACTGGTCGGATGGGCAGCTGTGACGGGCTCGATCAGCGCCACCGCGGTGCTGCTGTTCTTCATCGTGTTCTTCTGGACCCCGCCGCACTTCTGGGCGCTGTCGCTGTTGATGAAGGAGGAGTACGAGAAGGTCGGTGTGCCGATGCTGCCGGTCGTGCGCGGCGAGGCCGAGACGCGCCGGCAGATCCTGCTGTACGCGGTGCTGCTGTACGCGGTCACGCAGCTACCGTTCTGCGCCGGTGGCTTCGGGGTGATCTACCTGGCGGCCTCGTTGGTTCTCGGCCTCGGCTTCATCGGCGGCGCCGTGCGCCTCTACCGGCGGGCCGATCGGCGCAGCGCGCTGCAGCTCTACCTTTTCTCGCTGGCCTACCTGGCGCTGCTGTTCAGCGCGATGGTGCTCGACGCCCGCCTGCATCTGTAAACTGCCGTCGCATGGATCGTCGCCTCGCCCGCAAGAACATCCGCATGGCGCTGCTGGTCAGCGGGATCTGCCTGTTTATGTTCGGCATCACGTTCGTGGTAGCGGCCCTGTATGTCTCCTAAGCTTGGGTTGGTCGTATGAGCCCGATCGATCCTGAGATCCCGCCCGTCGGCGAGGAGGTCCACCTCCCCGGCCCGAGTCTCCTGCCGCTGCTGACCGCGGTCGGAATCACGCTCGCGCTGGTCGG
This sequence comes from uncultured Solirubrobacterales bacterium, assembly GCA_963772075.1. Lineage (GTDB taxonomy): Bacteria > Actinomycetota > Thermoleophilia > Solirubrobacterales > Solirubrobacteraceae > Palsa-744. Next base: position 122,294 of record CAVYWG010000012.1, read on the forward strand.
CATTACGACGATGATCGAGCTGACCGTCATCGGCGTGATCCTCACCGTCTGGGCTGTGGCCCGCTGGATCAAAGACACGCGCCGCGAAATCGACGAGCTCCCGCTCGAACATCACCACTGAGCCAGACGAAGCTCGGCTCGTCCCTGCTCCCGACTCGGGGAATGTGCACCTTTTTGGGCCCTAACCCTTTACTTTGTGAAGTGTTCTAGGCCGTTTTTTAAAGATATCCACCCGACGCCCCCCCCGTCCACGATGAGGCGCAGGGCAAAACATCTCGGTGGAGTGCCGCGCATGGCCCCTCATCCATGCGCGGCCCCATCGCTGGTGGCGCCGTCACCCGCCGTCCCCCGGCGGCAGGGGACGGGCCACCATACCTCTCCTACCCCACCGCGGCGCTCGCCGGAACGGGACAGGCAGCCCCATCTTCGGTCCAGCAGCGCACGATGTCGCGAACGGAGAGGACGCCCACGGTCTCCCCTCGCTCGACGACGATCAAGTGGCGGAAGCCACCCCGCGTCATCGCGGCAGCGGCCTCCTCCAGCGACCAGTCGGGCGCGGCATACACCGCCTCGCTGGTCAGGTGCTTCCCGACGAGCTCGCGGTCAGGATCCTGACCGGCGCCCACCGAGTGCAGAATGTCGCGCTCGGTAAGGATCCCGGGACCGTTGCCCTCGGGATCCATCACGATCGCCGCACCCACGCTCCGCTGAGACATCAGCCGGGCAGCATCCCGCAGCGTATGGCCGGGACCGGCCGTCACGATTAGTGGACTCATCCCTTCGTGAACTAGCATCGGCGTGCTCCCTTCTGGAGTCGATCTCCGCCCTCCTGGCCATCGAGCGCTGCGACTGGCCGACACGAGTCGGCCACGCGACCCTCTCCGGTGGAGATGCTTGCAACGATTGCCTCAATGTAGAGGTCTTTGGTCCCCATGTCAAGGCCGGTTGCAATCGGCGCCAGAAGACCGGGTTGCCATTCTTCCGCCGAAGGCAATAGGATCTCGTATGGGATGGTTGGGTCTGCTGTAAAGCATGCGAGTGCTGCACCAGCGATCAGGCCCCGCGTGGGCCTGTGGGAGCGCTGAGGGCTGGTGCCCGAGCGGCCTGAGTCACGACGCTCGGTGATCCTCACCGCCATCGCCGGCGTGGTCGCAACAGCGATCGGGATCGTGCTGAGCTTTGTGATCCACTGGTTTCCCCCGCAGGCTTCCGCACAGGCGAAGAACACCGACCGGCTCTACCACGTGCTGGTGATCGCCTCGATCCCGATCTTCGTGCTGGTCACCACGGTGATCCTGTACTGCGTTTGGAAGTTCCGGATGCGCCCGGGACAAGAGCTGACGGACGGACCGCCGATCCACGGGAACACGCGCCTGGAGGTCTTCTGGACGGCGCTGCCCGCCGTGCTGGTGCTGAGCCTCGTCTCCTACTCGTTCGTGGTGCTGCACGAAAACGAAAAGAAACAACCCGGCAAGGAAATCCAGGTGGGTGTGACCGGCCAGCAGTTCTTCTGGGACTACGAATACCCCACCTCGGTGACCGGCGGCGCGCCGCTGAAGAGCTACTCGCTGTACGTGCCCAAGGGGGAGTCGGTGTACTTCGACATCCACTCCAAGGACGTCATCCACGCCTTCTGGATTCCGGCTTTCCGCCTGCAGATCGACGCGGTGCCGGGCATCACCACGCACTACCGCGCGACGCCGATCCGGCTGGGCACCTACCCGGTCGTGTGCAACCTGTTGTGCGGCGTCGGGCACTCGTTCATGCGCTCGGCGATTCACGTGGTCACACCAGCCAAGTTCCACGCGTGGATCAAAAGCCAGATTGGCAAACCCTCGACCGTGGCGACCGGGTAGCAGGTAAGGTGTATGCGAACCACTAAGATCGTTCGAAGGAGGGCCGGCTGATGGCCGCGACCGCAAGCGCCGTGCCGCCTGGTATGCGTGAGAAATCTCCGAAGAGCGCCGGCTGGGGCGCCAAACTCCGCGCACCGGGCTTCTACCGCGCCTTCCTTGGGGTGGCGTTCGGGATCGCCTTCGCGACCGCGCTGACGTGGGTGGTGCGAACCGCCACGGGCCACGCGACCTACACCCACTACATCAGCCCCGATGCGATCCTGACGGTGTCGCTGATCGGCTGCCCGCTCTTCTTCCTGGTCGGGTTGGGGGCCTTCGACTACTGGTTCTACTGGGTTTCCGGCCGCCCCACACGCCCGGAGAGCCACGCCAACCACGGGGCCTACAGCTGGAAGGACTACTTCAAGGTCAACACCGACCACAAGGTGATCGGCGTCCAGTACGTGGTCACCTCCTTCTTCTTCCTGCTCGTCGGCGGGCTGATCGCGATGTTGATGCGCATCCAGCTGGCGCAGCCGGGGTCGAAGTTCGTCGACGCCAACACCTACAACGGGCTCTTCTCGGTGCACGCCACGATCCTGATCTTCTTCTTCGTGATCCCCGTGTTCGCGGGCCTGGCCAACTTTGTGCTGCCGCTGATGATCGGCGCGCCCGACATGGCATTCCCGCGGTTGAACGCGCTCTCCTTCTGGATGCTGCCGCTGGGCGGCGCGATCATGCTGCTGAGCTTCCTCGCGCCGGGCGGCTCGTTCTCGGACGGGTGGACCGCCTACGCGCCGCTCTCGACCGTCTCTCCGATCGGCCAGAACTTCTTCTCGATCGGGGTGCAGTTCGCGGGCGCCTCCTCGGTCGCCACCGCGCTCAATTTCCTTGTGACGATCATCACAATGCGCGCGCCGGGCATGAGCTTCTTCCGGATGCCGCTGCTGGTGTGGGCCAACTTCTCGACCTCGCTGCTGGTCGTGATCGCCACCCCATTCGTCGCCGCCTCGCAGTTCATGGTGCTGCTCGACCGCGCGCTCGGCTTCAACTTCTTCGACGCCGACAAGGGCGGCAACGTGCTGATGTACCAGCACATCTTCTGGTTCTACTCCCACCCGGCGGTGTACATCATGATCTTGCCCGGCTTCGGGATCATCAGCGAGATCCTTGCCGTGAAGTCGCGCAAGCCGATCTTCGGCTACCGCATGATGGCGTTCTCGCTGCTGGCGATCGTGCTGCTTGGATTCACGGTGTGGGCGCACCACATGTTCACCTCGGGCATGCCCTCCTGGCTGCGCATCCCGATGGCGATCACGACCGTGATCATCGCCGTGCCCACCGGCATCAAGATTTTCTCGTGGCTGGCGACGCTATACCGCGGGGTGCTGCACCTCGACACCCCGATGCTGTTCGCGCTGGGCTTCATGATCACGTTCTCGGCCGGCGGAATCAGCGGCATCATGCTCGCGATGCTGCCGCTCGACATCCACGTGAGTGCCTCCTACTTCATCGTCGCGCACCTGCACTACGTGCTGTTCGGCGGCTCGCTGTTCACGATCTTCGCGGGCGTGTACTACTGGTTCCCGAAGATGACCGGGCGCATGTACGACGAGCGCCTGGGCAAGTGGCACTTCTGGAGCACGTTCATCTTCTTCAACCTGACGTTCGGGCCGATGCACATCCTCGGCCTCGACGGGATGCCGCGCCGCGTGTCCACCTACGCCGCCCAGTTCGCCAACCTCAACCTGTTCATCTCGATCTGCAGCTGGATCCTCGGCGCGGCGACGTTGATCTTCCTCTACAACATGGTCAACTCCTGGCGCGGCGGCCCGCGCGCGGCGGCCAACCCGTGGCGGGCGATGACGCTCGAGTGGCAGGTGTCATCGCCACCCCCCGTCTTCAACTTCGACCGCGTCCCCACCGTCGTCGGCGGACCGTACGAGTACGGCGTCCCCGGCGCGGTGCACGGCATCTTCACGCCGGCGCCGCTGCCCTCGGAGGTCCGCACGCAGACCGCCGGCAATGTGCCGGTGCCGAGCGGAGGCGAGTAAGGACGTGGAATCGCCCTCAGACATGGGCATAGACCCTGAAGGCACCCCGGGGCCGCGAGACATTGTCGGTCGGCGGGTAATCAGCAGGCTGAGAACTACTAGGGGAGGTGGGTCGCGATGAAGGAGATACTGGTGGTGGCCAACCGCACGCTCGGCGGCAGAAAGCTGCTCGACAGAGTGCGCGAGCTGGCGGCGTCCGGAGATGTGCGCTTTCGCCTGGTGGTGCCGACGAGCAAGCCCTCCTCGGGCCTGGTGATCTACGACGAGGCCGTACGCGATGCCAGCCAGGTGCGCATCGACCTCGCGGTGTCGCTGCTCGCCGACGAGGGCATCGAGGCCAGCGGCGCCATCGGCGACTCCGACCCGTTCCTGGCGACGATGGACGCGATCGGCGAGCACCGCCCGAGCGAGGTGATCGTCTCTACGCACCCCACCACGCACTCCGGCTGGCTGCGGCGCGACCTGATCGAGCGCGTCCAGATCGCCTCGGGGCTGCCGGTGGAGCACATCGTCACCGACCTCGAGGCCGAGGGCCTGCCATTCCGCGTGACGCTGGTAATCGCCAACAAAACCTCGAGCGGCGAGGAGCTCGTGGAGCGCCTGCGGGAGAAGGCCGCCCACGGAGAGCGCCATCTCTTCATCGCGGTCGTCCCCCAGCAGGGCGGCCACGGGGCCGCGCCGCGCGAGGCGCGCGCACGCCTGACGGCGATGCTCGCGAAGCTCCGTGCCGCCGGGCTTCTCTGCTCGGGCATGATCGGCGACCCCGACCCCTACACCGCGGCGATGAACGCGCTGGAGTTGTTCCGGGTCGACGACGTGGTCATCTCCACGCTTCCCGACGAGCGCTCGGGTTGGATGCGCTCCAACCTGATCGAGCGCGTGCGCGGCGCCACCGCGGTGCCGGTGGAGCATGTCGTGGTCGATCTTCAGGCAACGCGGGCCGCGGCGGCGGCCGGCGCGGGAAGCTAGAGCAGGAGCGAAGCCGCAATGGAGGCCGCCAGCATCGCTAAAGGATCGGGGGCCCGCCCGCCCACCCGCCCCCCCGGTCACGAACCCGCCACCGCCGCCGAGCACGAGCAGCACGGGCCGCCGCCGGCGCACCGCAGCTCGCGGGTCGATCCGCAGCTGCTCGGGATGCTGCTTTTCATCATCTCGGAGATCATGATCTTCGGGGCCTTCTTCACGGCGTACTTCTTCATCCGCGTAGCTCAAGGCGACCAGTGGCCGGCGCCCGGAACCCAGCTGCCGGTGTACCCGACGCTCGTCAACACGTGCATCCTGATCTCCTCCTCCTTCACGATGCACTGGGCGCAGACCTCGATCAAGAAAGGCAACCGCTTCGGGCTGAAGGCGGGCATCCTGACAACGTTCCTGCTCGGGGTGACTTTCCTGTTCCTCCAGGTCAACGAGTACGCCAACATCGGCTTCGCCCCCCAGGACGCGGCCCAGCAGACGATCTTCTACTCGCTCACCGGCCTGCACGGGGCGCACGTGACGATCGGGTTGCTCCTGCTGGCGATCGTCACGATCCGCTCCTGGCGCGGGCACTACACCCCGGAGGAGCACCGGGGCGTGGAGGTGCCGGGCATCTACTGGCACTTCGTGGACATCATGTGGATCGTGGTCTACACGACGGTCTACATCATCTGAGTCGCGGATGTTGAACCCCCTGCGCTCCGAGGGCGAGATGTTTCGCCTGCTGCTCTACGTGATCGTCGTGTTCGCGGTGCTGATCGCCGCGATCCTGATCGTGCGCGCGGTCTCCTGATCCCGGACCTAACCGACCTTCTCGTGGTCGTGGGCCAAGCAGGCCAAGGACGCAGGGAGCGAAATGTGCTTTGCTGGCCGATCGGAGATCGCATCCGATCTCCGATCGGTGAGCGACCGAGGACGACGGCATGCGCAGTGCCCACGACCACGAGTCGGCACATGTGCCGACTCGCCGACAGGCGCATGCGCCTGTCGGTAGACGAGCCGCATGCGGCTCGTCTCCAGCGGCGCATGCGCCGCTGGCAGAACTACTTGACCGTCAGCGTGCCGTACATCCCCGCGGCGCGGTGGCCGGGGGCCTGGCAGAAGTACGTGTAGGTACCGGGTTTCACGGTGACCGCGACCTTGGCGGTGCCCTTAGCCTCAAGTTCGGTGTGCCCGAGCACGGGGCCGGTAGTGCCCGGCTGGAGCGCGACGTTGTGCGTCACGCCGGAGGCGTTCTTCATCAGGATCGTCAGCGCACCAGCGGTGGCCGTCGCTTTGTTGGTCGTGTATGCGAGCTGCCCGGCGGGGTTGGCTTCCAGTTCGAGCGTGCCGTTCTTCTCGACCGCCGGCTTGCCCGAGCCGGGTGCGGCCACGGCGCTTGCGAGCAGGCCGGTGTCGGCGCCGGGGCGGGCCGCGGCGTAGGCGATGTAGGCGGCGATGTTCTTCAGCGTCGTTCCGTCGGCGAGGCCTTTGGGCATCACGTTTTCGGGGTTGGGGAATTCGACCTGGTACTGCACGATCGAGCGAATCGTGTTGCGCCCCAGCCCTTCTTCGACGCCGTGGCGGAACGCTTCGTCGAGGTCGGGCCCCACAGTGCCCTTCGTGTTGGCGCGCGCGAGCGTGTGGCAGGCACCGCACTTGGCGACGAACTCCTGCTTGCCGGCGACGAGGTTGGCTTCTTCGCCGTGCTTAGCCGTACCGCAGCCGGCCGCCCCGAGCAGCATCGCGCCACCGGCTATCAACAACGTCCCAGACTTACGCAACTCCCTCACAGCGCCCGCAACTCTATCCGAATGGCCGGGCGGCGTCTTTTGGCGAGGGCAACTGCTCCAGTTCGCCGCGCGCGGCGGCGATCACGCTCCGCGCCACACCCTCCCACGACCAGCGCTCGCGCACCGTCTTCACCAGGCCCGCGCGGGTTTGCTCGCGCAGCGCGGGATCGGCTCGCAGCCAGCCGACCAGACACCGTGCGATGACAGGCACGGCCTCGTCGTCGACTGGAAATGAGAGCCAGCCTGCGGCCTGCGCCGGCACGGCGCCTGCCAGCGCCCTGCTCACCTCGGCGAGGCCCGAATGGGCGGCGCTCACCGGCAGCGTGCCGCACGCCGCCCCCTCGGCGGCCACCATGCCGAACGCCTCCGGGAAGGTGCTGGGTACGACCAGCGCCTCGCAAGTGGGCAGCAGCTCGGCGAGTTCCTCGTGCTCCAAGCGCCCGGCGAAACGGGCCCGCCCTGGCAGTGTCCGCGCCGCCGCCACGTAGCGCTCGCGCCCCCGGTCGCGCAGCGCTTCGAGGAACGCCGCGAGGTGGCGCAGAGGCGTGGGCTGAGGGTGAGCACCTGCCTGCGCGTCCGTGGCCCCGTGAGCACCACCTGCCCGCACGTCCGCCGAGCCTCGAGCGCGGCCGGTTCGTGCCATGTCGATCGCCCGCTCGAGGTCACCGGCCGCAAGTGTCTCCAGCAGCAGCTCCAACCACTCGCGATCGCCGCCGAAACCGACGATCTCCAGGCGCGCCTGCGGCACCTGCTCGAGCACCAGCGGCCACGCGGCGATCAGCAGGTCCACACCCTTGTTGACGATCAACTTGCCCACGAACGCCACGACGGGATCCGGCGCCCTGCTCGCAGCACGCCACGGGAGCGGTTTGAAGAGCTCCACGTCCACCCCGGGCGGGCCGAGACGGGTGCGAGCCTCGATCGCCGGGTCTGCCAACGCATCCCACAGGCTGCGTGCGGTGTGCAGCGAACCGACGAGCACCGCCTCGGCGGGTTCGAGGCCCTCGCCGGCGTAGGGCAGGAAGCGCTCTGGTTCGGGCTTGACCGTGTACTCCAGGGCGCTCCCGTGCACCTTCACGGCATACGGCACGTGGTGGGCAAGCGCTCGGGCGAGGATGGCGGGGCCCATCACGAGGTGGTTGGCAAGCGCGACGTCGGGCTGCACGCGCTCTACCAGCTCGCGCACGGCGGCGACGTTGGCCTCGATGTAGCGCTCGACCTCCGCCTCGCTGCAGCGCGCGAACGCACGCGCTTCAATCCCCTCGTAGGGATCCTCGACGTACACCGGCAGCAGCCCGCCGACCTCCGGCCGGTAGGCGGTGCAGCGCACCGGCTCGCGCAGCGCGCGCACCTGCAAGCGCCCCTGCTCCCAATCCCCGACGGCGTCGACGAACGGCTGGCGCTCGGGGTGGCGGTCCTGGCAGAGCAGGTGCACCTCGTGGCCGAGGCCCACCAACGCCCGTGCGAGGCGCGCGTTGTAGATGTTCGAGCCCGTGCCCGCGAGCAGGTAGCCGTGGAAGATCAGGATACGTATGACGTCAGCCTACCTACGCTCCTGCCGTCGGCTTCGCTAGAGTCCCCGCGGTGAGCGTGCAGCAGCGATACCGTCTGCGCAACCCGGCGAGCGGCCGGGAAGTCATCCTCGAGGGGCAGCCCGATGAGGTCTACCGCGACCGGGAGTCGGGCGAGCCGCTGGAGGTCGTCGGCAAGGTGCTGCCGCTGGCGCCCTCCACCTCCAAGCTGCCCTTCTCGATTGAGAACCTGCGCTTCTGCCCATGGTGCGAGCAGCTCGCCCAGCAGGACCTCAACGACTGTCCCACCTGCGGACGCCGGATGGGGCCGCTGCACCCGTGAACGCACGCTGGTCGAAACGGGGAGTCCCCCCGAAGGGGGGTGTCTCCCGGCTTCGGTCGCTCGCCCCCATCCTCGCGGGCGCCGCGGCACTACTGGTGGGCCTCACGCTGGCGGCGTGCGGAGGCACCAGCAACTCGGCCGACGTTCCGCCGCACAGCACCCCGGAAATCACTCCGCCCACCAGCACGCAGGCCGAAAACGAAGCGACGCCCACCACCTCGACGTCGACCGTCGCCACCACCGCTAAGAGCGGCTCGGGCTCCGCGGGCAGCTCGACGACCGAAAGCTCAAGCGAAGCACCCGCGAGCTCCAGCCCGTCGGGGGGCACGGGCAACGAAAGCACGCCCGCCTCCGGTGCCAGCACGGCGGAAAAAACAAGCACCCCGGAAGCAAACTCGGGCGCGAGCGGCGGCACCGGGGAAAGCGGAGCCAAAGGCGGCTCTGAAGCCGCGGGTGGCGGCGCTTCGAGCAGCCCCACCGGCGGCGCCCAGGCGCCCTGAGCCAGCGCCTACCGCGACCTTGACGGGGCTCGCCCCGGACGAGTTCAGGGAGTCGAGATCAGCGTGGCGCTATACGTCAGACGCGCTTCGCGGTAGAGGCAGTAGTACTGGACGCTGGTTCCCAGCTGCTGCATCGACTGCACGCTGGTGTTGGTGCACTGCGTGCGCGCGCGGCTGGCGCGCCACGAGGTTTCGTTGGTGAAGCCGAGCGCGAGCGCGGGCGCCCAGGTGGGTACCGCGAGCGCGATGACGTCGCCCTTCTTGACCTGCAACGTGGTAGCCAGCGGGAACTGGGCGGTCTTGCCAAAGTATTTCTGCAGTTGCACGAGCGGGCTCTGCGCCACCAGCTTATAGGCGAGGTTGGGCTTGGGTTGTGGCGCCAGCACCGCGATTGCAGCCGAAGCGGTGCCACCCTCATTGGTGTTGAAGTACTTGATCTGGGTGGCGTTGGGCTTGCCGAGAGAGATCGTCCACGCGACGACGGTGCCGTTGCGGGGAGCGGCGACGAGGCTGCGTGTGCTGCCCACCTTCACCTGGTAGCCGGTGGTGCGCGTGACGGCCAAGCACGACGTCGGGCAACTCGGCGTGGTGGGAGGCGTGGTCGCTGGAATCACCCCGACTTCCGAGAGCATCGCCGCCGCACCGATGGGTAGCGACAGGGTCAACGCCACCCCAACCGGGAGCGCGAGGAGCGATGTGCGGAGCAGATTGAGCTTAGAGCGTTGCATCTTGGGTAGAACACGCCGAGAACGGATATGTAGCGGTTCGCTATCCGCGGCCGAGTTCCTGCGCGGCGGCGGCAATCTCCTCCGCGTCGCCGGCGGTCGGTACCCACGGCAGCCGCAGCGGATCGCCGTCGTAACGCGGGATCACGTGCAGGTGGAAGTGGAACACGGTTTGCCAGGCGGCGGCGCCACAGGAGTTGAGCACGTTGACCCCGGCGGCTCCCAACCGCTCACTCATCCGTCCCGCCAAGCGCTGGGCGGCGACCGCCGTCGCGCCCAGGTCCTTGGGGTCGATGCTCAGCAGATCCTGCGCGTGCCGGCGCGGCACCACCAGCGCATGGCCGCGGGTGGCGGGGTTGATGTCCATGAAGGCCACGGTGCGCTCGTCTTCATCGACGATCGTGGCGGGCAACTCGCCGGCGACGATCTTGCAGAAGATGCACTCGGGATCGGTCATTGACCCGCCATCCTACTCAGCGTGCACCGACGTAGGCGAGGGCATCCTCGCGCGTTGCAATTTCTCCCGCGTACTGAGCCGCGGCAAGCTCCTCCAGCAGCTCGCCCAAGCGCGGCCCGGCGGGAATGCCGAGCTCGCTCGCCAGCTCGTCCCCCCGTAGCAGCGGCTGCGGGGGGCCCGCCGCACGCCAGGCGAGCGCATCGACGAGCATCCCCCGCGCGAGGCGCAAGTGAGCGTCGATCGCCTCTTGTGCGCGCTCGCCGCGACCGAAGCCGGGGGACACTCGCCTGCGGCGAGCATCCCCGTTTCGGCCAGCGAGGCGGTCCGCGACCGAGAGCAGCGTCACGTCCACCTCCACCGGCTCACAACTGCGCAGATAGGCAAACACGCTGCGGCGTGCCAGCGGCTGGGGCTCGTGCACGAGGAAGCCCAGCCGCAGGTGGTTGCGCACGAGCGCCGCCACGTGCGCCTGCAGCCGACCGCTCGCTCGCAGCCTGCCGAGCACCTCACCGGCGAGCATCCCCGTTTCGACCGAAGCCGGGAGACACTCGCCTCCGGCGAGCATCCCCGTTTCGACCGAAGCCGGGAGACACTCGCCTCCGGCGAGCATCCCCGTTTCGGCCAGCAACGCCCCCCAACGCAACGCTCCCCCGCGTGTCAGGCCGTCGGCCAGCGGCTCGGCCAGCAGCGCGGTGAGCGCATCGTCGCAGTCGCTCCCCTCAATACCCCCAAGCACCGCGACGGGATCTTCCTGCAGCGCGCTCACCTGCTCGAGCACCTCAAGGGTGTGGCCGTACACGTCGCGGTGGTGGTAGTGGCTCTGCTGGCCGATCTCCGATCGGTCGCCGCGCAGCGCCTCGAGCTCGGGAAGCACCACGGCGAGCGCACCCACCTCCCCCATCAATTCCAGCCCCGCAATGGCGCCGGGCGCGTCGATGATGCGGCGCAGCTCCATGAAGATCCGCTCCGGCGCGACGTGGCTGAGCGCCGGAGCGTGGGCATGTGCGTGGGCGCACGTGTCGGGGTCGGGTTGCAACTTGAGGTCCACGGCGAGCCGTACGAGGCGTAGCACACGCAGTGGATCCTCAGCGAACGCACGTGGCCCGACCTCGCGCAAGCGCCGCTGCTCGAGGTCCTGCAGGCCGCCAAGCGGATCGATCGTCGCACTCGACACCGCGCCAGGCTCTCCCAGCGGCTCGGCGATCGCGTTGACGGTGAAGTCCCGCAACACCAAATCCTCCTCCAACGAGGACCCCCGCAAGCGCTCGAAGTCGACCTGCCAGGCGCCATCGCGGGCGACCACGCGCCAGCCCCCGTACTCCTCCGAGAGCGCAAACGCGGCGGCACGCGCGGCGGCGGCAAGCGCACGTGCAGCCTCACGCGGCTCGCCGTCGAGCACCACGTCAAGGTCAGCGGTGCGCCGGCCGAGCAAGCGGTCTCGTACCGCGCCCCCCACCAGCCACGCGCGCCACCCGACGAGCGTGGCACGAGTCAGCTCGAGCGGATCGTCAGTCGGCGGCAAGTCGCGCCATCCCGTTGTCCCCGTGGTGCACGCGGGCAACGCGTGAGGTGAGCCCACAGGTGATCTCATAGTTGATCGTGTCCAGGCGCCGAGCCAACTCCTCAGCGGTGATCCGCTCGCCACCCTGGCCGCCGATCAGGACCGCGGGCTGGCCGAGCAGCGCGGGCGCGGCCGGGTCCGGGCCGAGGTCCACGGCAACGCTGTCCATGCTGACGGTGCCCACCAGCGGGTGGCGGCGTCCGCTGATCAGCACCTCGGCATTGCCGGAGAGCCCACGTCGCCAGCCGTCGCCGTAACCAATCGGAAGCAGGCCGAGATACGTGTCGTGTGCAGCAAGGAAGCGCCGGCCGTAGCCGGTGCTCTCACCGGCGAGGCAGCGCTTGACGGCCGCTACGTAGGAGCTCAACTGCAGCGCCGGTTCCAAGCCTCGCGCGAGCGGGTCATCACCAAAGGGGTCCATACCGTAGATCGCGATGCCACAGCGCACTATGTCGAAGTGCGCGGCCGGGTCGCGCAGCACCGCGGCGCTGTTGGCAGCGTGTACGAGCACCTCGGGGTGTTCGTACTTGACACCCTGTGCCCACTCGGCGAACCGCCGCAGCTGCTCGCCGAAGAAGTCGTCCCCGAGCTCATCGGCGGTGGCGAAGTGGGTCATGACGCCGGCCAGCTCCACGTGGGGATGAGCGGTGGCGGCCGCCACCAGGTGGGAGGCGCGCTCGGGGTCGCGTACGCCGAAGCGACCCATACCTGTGTCGAGCTTCACGTGCACGCGCGCGACCTTGCCCAGGTCCTCTGCCACCCGGGCAGCACCGGCGAGGAGCTCCTCACCCCAGACGACGAACTCCATTCCCAAATGCACGGCCTCCTCGACCTCCATTGCCCGCAGGGGGCCGAGCACCAGCAGACGGGCCGGCTGACCAACCAGCTCGCGCGCCTCCGGGACGCTCGCCACCGCGAGCCAGGTGGCGCCTCCGGCAATCGCCGCGCCGGCGCTGTCCAGCAGTCCGTGGCCGTAGCCGTCGGCCTTGACCACGGCACACATCTGGACGCCCTCGCGCAGCTCCGCGCGCAACCGCTCGACGTTGCGCGCGATCGCGTCGAGGTTGACGCGCGCGAGCGCGCGAGCGACGCTCACGGCCGTCCGACCTCGGCGCGCGCGAAGGGCAGCGCGGCGATCACATCCGAGGCGATCACGCTGTCGGCGCTGCCAACCTTCTGCGCGGCGAAGCGCCCGGCGGCGGCGTGCAACTGGACAGCGGCGGCGGCCGCCACGAACGCCGGCAGGCCCTGGGCGAGCAGCGCGGCGATCACACCCGTGAGCACATCCCCGGTGCCGGCCGTCGCGAGCGCGGGGCTACCCCCCACACTGAGCGCCACCACGCCGGCATCGGTGGGATCAGCGACCAGGGTGTCGTCGCCCTTCAGCACCACAACCGCCTGCGCAAGCTCCGCGGCCGCACGCACGTGACGCAGGCGCTCACGCTCGATCTCCTCGCTGGGTAGCTCCAGCAGCCGACCGAGCTCGCCGGCGTGGGGCGTAAGGACGGTCGCGGCCCCGCGGGCGGCCAGATCGCCGAGGCGTCCGGCGTGGGCGTTCAAGCCATCGGCGTCGATCACGGTGGGAACCGGGGCGCGGCGACCCAGTTCGCGAGCGAACGCGACTGCGTTGGAGCCGCGCCCGAGGCCGGGCCCGAGCGCGAGCGCCCCCCCTCGGAGAGCGGCTTCGCAGACGGCATCGACACCGGCGGTGGTGAGCGAACCGTCCTCGTCAGGCAGGCCGCGGGTCATCAGCTCGGGGAGTTCGCCGGTGGCGAGGATCGTCTGCGCCGAAGCGGGCACGCAGGCAGTGACGTAGCCGGCCCCGGTGCGCATCGCGGCGTGAGCGGCCATGCGTGGCGCGCCGGTGAGGCCACGCGAGCCGCCGGCGACTAGCACGTGGCCGCTTGAGAACTTCGTCGAGGTGGGACCGCGGTGCGGGAGTAGGCTCAGCACGGCGCTATCGATCAGGCCAACGTCAGCGACGGTGGGTGCGCCGCGGGGGATGCCGATGTCGAGCGTGCGCACCTCGCCGGCGTGGGCCTTGCCAGGGTTGATCCATAGACCGGGCTTGGCAGCGTGGAAGGTGACGGTGATGGCGGCACGCACCGCGCTGGCGCAGACCACGCCGGTGGAGGCATCCACCCCGGAGGGCACGTCCACGCTGACGACCGGCGCACCGCAGGCGTTGGCGGCGGCGATCGCCTCGGCGACAGCCCCACGGGGCTCGCCCGCGAAGCCGGTGCCCAGCAGCGCGTCGATGATGACAGCGCAATCGCGCACCGGCCGGAGGGGCACGGGTGGCTCGCCTGGCAGGCGCAGCAGGTTCTCGCGCGCGTCCCCCTTCAGCTCGTCGGGAGGACCGGCGGTGAGGACCGCCACCTCGCGCCCGGCGTCGCGCAGCAGGCGCGCGGCCACCAGCCCGTCGCCGCCGTTGTTGCCCTTGCCGCAGAGCACCGTCACGAGCCCATCGGGCGCGAGTTGCTCGACGGCTCGGGCTACGCCAATCCCGGCGCGCTCCATCAAATCCAGCGAGGGCACCCCCTGCTCGTCGATCGCCCAGCGATCGATTGCCCGCATCGCCTCGGCGTCGGGCAGCGGCACACACCACTCCGGGAGCGTTCCCATGTTGCGATCCTAATGTGCCAGCGGGCGCGACTCGATGTAGCGCGACTCGATGTGGCGCTACTCGACGGTGACGGTCTTGGCGAGGTTACGCGGCTGGTCGACATTCAGACCGCGCCGGCGGGCAATCTCGTAGGCGAGCAACTGCAGCGGGATAACGGCGAGAATCGGCTGGAGCATCCAGTCGATCGCGGGTATCGGGATCGCGGCGTCGGCGTGCTCGACGATCTGCGCGTTGCCCTCGCTGACCACGGCGATCACATGGGCGCCGCGGGCGCGGACCTCCTGAATGTTGGAGGCAACCTTCTCGAGCACGGGGGAGTCCGTGGCGATGCAAACCACGGGCGTGGACTCGTCCAGCAGGGCGATCGGGCCGTGCTTCATCTCCCCGGCGGCGTAGGCGTCGGTGGCGATGTAGGAGATCTCCTTGAGCTTGAGCGCGCCCTCCAAAGCGACCGGCAGGCCGACGTGGCGGCCGATGTAAAGGAAGAACTCCCCCTGCCAATGCTCCTCGGCGATGCGCCTGACCGCCATGACCACGGGGGTAGGCGGGCCGGGGGCAGGCGAGCCGGTGGCGGGCGGGCCTCCCAACCCACTGTCAGAGCCGGTGATCTCGGCGATGCAGTGCGGAAGCCGCTTGACCTCGCCAACCAGCTCGGCGATCCGCGTTGCCTCCAACGTGCCGCGCAGCTCGGCAAGACGCAAGCCGAGCAGGTACAAGACAGCCACCTGGCAGATGAAGGTCTTGGTGGCGGCCACCCCGATCTCCAAGCCGGCGCGGGTGAAAAGTACGCCGTCGGCATCGCGCGTGGCCTGCGAACCCATCACATTCGTGATCGCAAGCACCGTCGCGCCGCGCTCGCGCGCGAGGCGCATCGCAGCGAGCGTGTCCGCCGTCTCGCCGGACTGGGAGATACCGATCACGAGGTCGCCGGGCCCCACGACAGGGTTGCGATAGCGGTACTCCGAGGCGATGTCCATTTCCACAGGGATCCGCGCCCACTCCTCGATCGCGTAGCGCCCGATCAGGCCGGCGTGGTAGGAGGTGCCGCAGGCGACGATCACGATGCGACCCACCCCGGCGAGTAACGCCTCATCGAGCGCCCCCTGCTCGTTGAGGCTCACGCCATCCCCACGGGCGGTGCGATCGGCGATCGTCTCGGCGACGGCGTCGGCCTGTTCGTGGATCTCCTTGAGCATGAACGTCTCAAAGCCGCCCTTCTCGGCGGCCTCCTCGTCCCACTCGACGGTCTCGACAGCCCGTTCCACAGGCACCCCGTCGGGCGTGGTGATCGTGACACCGTCGGGCGTGAGCACCGCGATCTCGCCGTTGTCCAGGTACTGCACGGTGCGGGTGCGCGCAAGGAAGGCGGGCACGGCGGAGGCGAGGAACTGCTCCTCCTCGCCGCGCCCGACAACCAGCGGACACTCGCGGCGAGCCCCAACCAGCGTCTCGGGCTCGTCGAGGCTCATCGCCACGAACGCGAAATGGCCGTGCAGCTCGGCATAGGCGGCCCGCACGGCGTCGGCGAGATCGCCCGCATAGTGGGCGGCGATCAGATGGGCGATCACCTCCGCGTCGGTCTCCGAGGTGAACACACAACCCTCGGCGAGCAGGCGCTCACGCAGCGGCATGTAGTTCTCGACGATCCCATTGACCACCACATGGACGCGATCCGCGCTATCGAAGTGGGGGTGGGCGTTCTCCTCGCTGACGCGCCCGTGTGTGGCCCAGCGCGTGTGGGCGATGCCGGTGGTGAGAGGTCGCGCGAGTGTGGCCACCCCCCCCTCCCCGGCATCGGCCCGAGCCCGCACGCCATCCAGCTTGGCCTCCAACGCACGCAGGTTGCCCACGGCGCGCACCGCCTCGATGTGGTCGTCGGCGATCACAGAGATCCCGGCGCTGTCGTAGCCGCGGTACTCGAGCTTCTTCAGGCCGGCGAGCAGCAGCTCCTGGATGGAAGGCCCACCCACCCCAACCTCCCGCCTGCCGACGTAGCCAACGATTCCGCACAAGGGCGATCGAATCCTTTCGCGAACGGCGAGCGGCCGGGGCTCCTGGCAGCACAGGCTCGGCTCTCCGAATGGAGGTCGTTTCCGACGATACCACCGGCGAGGCGAGGCGTAGAACAGGCGTCCGTCAGGCCAGCTCGCGCTCGACGAGCGCCACGAGGTCAGAGCAGACCTGCTCGGCCTCCTCGTCGGTGGGCGCCTCAACCATCACGCGCACCAGCGGCTCGGTACCGGAGGGACGCACCAGCACCCGCCCACGACCGGAGAGGGCCTCGTCCGCCGCGCGCACGGCGTCGGTGACGGTGCCGGCATGCTCAAGCGCCTCACGGTTGCGGACACGCACGTTGACCAGCCGTTGGGGCAGCTTGTGCATCGCGTGGCGCTCGCTCAGCGGTGCGCCGTCAAGCGCCTCGAGCGCAAGCAACGCGCTGGCGATGCCGTCGCCGGAGCGGTTGAAGCTGATGTCGATGATGTGCCCGGACTGCTCGCCGCCGAGCACCCACCCGCGCGCGCGCAGTTCCTCCAGTACATAGCGGTCACCAACCTTGGTGGATGCGACCGCGATGTCAGCGTCGCGCATCGCGGCGTGGAAGCCGTAGTTGGTCATCACCGTCACGGCCACGCCTCCACCGACGAGACGGCCGCCGCGCTTGAGGTGCAGCGCGGCGAGCGCCATCAGCTCGTCGCCGTCCACGACCTCGCCGGCGCCGTCCACGGCGAGCACGCGGTCGCCGTCACCGTCGAAGGCGAAGCCAACGGCGTGGCCGCCGGCGAGCACTTGTGTGGCGAGCTCCTGCACGTGTGTGGAGCCGCAGCCGGCGTTGATGTTGCGTCCGTCGGGGTGCTCGGCGATCACGCTCACGCTCGCGCCGAGACGCCTGAAGATCTCCGGCGCCACGTGGTGGGTAGCACCGTTGGCGCAGTCCAGCAGCACGTCTAGCCCATGCAAGTCGAGCTCGGCGAAGCGGGTGTGTAGCTCTCGCAGATAATCCTCACCGGTGCCCCGCAGCTCGCGAACATGCCCGATCGCCGTGCCACCGTTGCCCGCGCCGGCCTCGAGCGCCTGCTCAATCTCGAGCTCGGTGTCGTCGGAGAGCTTGAAGCCATCGGAGCCGAAGAACTTGATCCCGTTGTCCTGGTAGGGGTTGTGCGAGGCGGAGATCACTGCGGCGAGGTCGAAGCCATAGCGAGCAATCAGGAGCGGCGCGGCGGGCGTCGGCAGGACTCCGCCGAGTAGCGCATCCCCCCCGGCTGCGCTGACCCCGGCGGCGAGTGCCGCCTGGAGCATCTCCCCGGACTCGCGGGTGTCGCGGATTATGAGCACCTGGGGGCGCTCCGCCTCAGCGAGCCCCGTCGCCGCACGGCCGAGACCGAGTGCGAGATCCGCGCTCAACAGCTCACCGGCAACACCTCTTACACCATCGGTGCCAAACAGCTTGCGGGCCATGAGGGTCGCGGTCCTTACCGCTTGGAGAACTGCGGACGCTTGCGCGCCTTCTTCAAACCGGCCTTCTTGCGCTCCTTAGCGCGCGAGTCGCGCGTGAGGAAGCCGCGACGCTTAAGCTCGCCACGCAGGTTGGGGTCGGCCTCCAGCAGCGCACGGGAGATGCCGTGGCGCAGCGCGCCCGCCTGCGCGGAGATGCCGCCGCCGTGCAGCCTTGCCACCACGTCCATGCGCTCCTCGTAGCCCACGGTCTCCAGGGGCTGGCGGATGTTGCGCTGCAGCGTGGTGCGCGGAAAATGCTCCTCGAGGGTGCGCCCGTTGACCAGGTACACGCCGCTGCCCGGGCGCAGGATTACGCGGGCGATAGCGGTCTTGCGCTTGCCGGTTGCGCGGTAGCGCGCCCCGGCAGCGAGGTCGATCGCGGCGGTGGAAATCGGCTGCGGAAGTGGCTCCTCCGCAACCTCCTCCTCGGCCTCGGCGACGTCCTCGGCGTACTCCTCGATCGCGTACGGGTCGGCCGGCGCCTCGCGCGCCAGCGGGTCCACACCTTCAGGCACGATGTCAACTTCCAGGTGCGCCCCCGGCACGGCGGGCTTCACGCGGGGAGCGGGCTCCTCCTCGTCCTCCTCCTCGAAGTCCTCCTCCCCGGCCTCGGCCTCGGCGGCGGGCTCCTCGACAGCAGCGGGCTCTGCGGACGGCTGCTCATCAGAAGGCGACTCGGGGGCAGCTGCCTCAGCCACAAGCTCTGCCACGGCCTCCTCTACAACCAGCTCCTCGACAACCGCCTCCTCCGCGGCAAGCTCCTCCACAGCAAGCTCCTCCACAGCAAGTTCCTGAACCGCCTCCTCCACGAGGAGCTCCTCGACAAGCTCCTCGACGATGGCCTCCTCCACCGCAAGCTCCTCCGCGACGAGCTCCTCCTCGGCCGCCTCGGCAACGGGCTCCTCGACAGCCGGCTCCTCCAGTGGCTCCTCCGGCCCGGTCGGCTCGTCAACCATCAGGCCTCGATCTCCAACGGCTCGGGCTTCTGCGCAACGTGGGGATGCTCGGGTCCGGCGTAGATCTTCAGCTTCGTCAACTGCTTGCGGGCGAGGCGGTTGCGGGGCATCATGCCCTTGACGGCGATGCGGATGATCTCCTCCGGCCGGCGCGCCAGCATCTCCTCAAAAGTGCGTGAACGCAGACCGCCCGGGTAGCCGGAGTGGCGGTAGTAGCGCTTGTCGGTGCGCTTCTTGCCGGTGACCGCGACCTTCTCGGCGTTGATGACCACGACGAAGTCGCCGGTGTCGATGTGCGGCGTGTATTCGGGCTTGCGCTTACCGCGCAGCACATCGGCGAGCTGGGTCGCCAAACGGCCGAGGGTCTTGCCGTTGGCGTCGACGAGCAGCCAGTTGCGCTCGCGGTCGGTGGGCTTGGCGACGTAGGTTTTCATCACGTGAAAAAGGCCGCACGCAGGCTACCGCGCACGGCAAGACGGCGCATGATAGCTACTCCCACTCGATCGTGCCCGGGGGCTTCGACGTGATGTCGAGCACAACCCGGTTGACCTCGCGCAGTTCGCCGATCATGCGCGAGGCGATCGTCTCCAACAGGTCGTAGGGCAGTCGTGCCCAATCCGCCGTCATCGCATCGTCGGAGGTGACCGCGCGGATCACAACCACGTACCCGTAGGTGCGCTCATCGCCCTGGACGCCGACGGTGCGGATGTCGGGGAGCACACAGAAGGACTGCCACAGCTCGCGGTAGAGGCCGGCCTTGCGGATCTCCTCCTGCAGGATGTGGTCAGCCTCGCGCAACACGTCGAGGCGCTCCCGCGTCGCTTCGCCCCCGACGATCCGGATCGCGAGGCCCGGCCCGGGGAATGGTTGGCGCCACACCAGGCGCTCTGGCAAACCCAGCTCGGCGCCGACGGCGCGCACCTCGTCCTTGAACAGCGCCCGCAGCGGCTCGACCAACTCGAAGCGCATGTCCTCGGGGAGGCCGCCGACGTTGTGGTGGGACTTGATCGTCGCCGCGCCAGTGCCCCCGCCGGACTCGATCACGTCGGAGTAGAGCGTTCCCTGTACGAGGAAGCGGGCGCCTTCGACGCCTTCCCCGGCGGCGACAGCCGCGACCAACGCCGCCGGGGCGCCCCCCGCGCCACCGACCCCAGCAAGCTTTGACGCCTCCTCCTCGAAAACCCGGATGAACTCGGCGCCGATCGCCTTGCGCTTGGCCTCGGGCTCGGTGACCCCCCGCAGCCGCTCCAAGAAACGCCGCTCGGCATCCACCGCCACCAATGGCACCCTGAAGGTGTCGCGGAAGGTGGCGATCACCTGCTCGCCCTCGTCCTTGCGCATCAGGCCGTGGTCGACGAACACGCACGTCAGCTGGTCGCCCACCGCACGGTGCACCAACAGCGCCGCCACCGAGGAATCAACGCCGCCAGAGAGGCCGCAGATCACCCTCCCCTCCCCCACCTGCGCGCGGATGCGAGCGATCTGCTCCTCGACGATCGAAGCCGCCGACCACGTTGGGGGGCAGTCGCACACCCCGGTGAGAAAGCGCTCGAGGATCGCCTGGCCGTAGGGGGTGTGGACGACCTCGGGGTGGAACTGGATGCCGTAGATACCCCGCTCGACGCTCTCCACCGCGGCCACCGGCGAGGTGGAGGTGTGGGCGAGCGCAGTGAACCCGGGCGGCGCCTCATAGACGGTGTCGCGGTGGGACATCCAGCAGGTCTGCTCGCGGGGCGTTTCCCGCAGCAGCACCCCATGCTCGTCCACCGTCAGGTCGGAGCGGCCGAATTCCCCCACCTCCGCCTGCTCGACCCGACCGCCGAGCTCGTGCACGAGTAGTTGCATCCCGTAACAGATGCCGAGCACCGGAACCCTCAGCTCCAGCAGGCCAAGCTCCAGGCGCGGGGCGTCCGGCGCGTACACCGATGCCGGGCCGCCGGAGAGGATGATCCCGCGCGGGCGGCGTGCCACGATCTCCGCAAGCGGTACGTGGTGAGGGACCAATTCCGAGAACACCCCGCACTCTCGCACGCGGCGAGCAATCAGCTGCGAGTACTGACCGCCGTAGTCGATGACCACCACCGCATCCGTGGCAGCGGGCTTCGTCAGCCGCTCCTCGGCCACCGGGGCCGATACCACGGCCACCTCACTCATTGACGAGCGCAGCCGCCTTGCCATTCACTGCGCCCATACCGACGCCCTGGTCGCGTTGCAGCGCCTTGCCCTCAGTTTGCAGCGAGGGCGCGACGACGACCTCGGCGCGGTTGAACTCGGCGAGATCCTTGTGGCCACAGGTGGCCATCGAGGTGCGCAGGCCGCCGAACAGATTGAAGGTGCCGTCGTTCTCGCGCGCGGGTCCGACCAGAATCTCCTCGAGCGTCCCGTTCTGGGCGGTGGCGACGCGTGCGCCGCGGGGGAGCGTGGGATGGAAGGTGGCCATCCCCCAGTGGAAGCCGTGCCCGGGCGCTTCGTAGGCGCGGGCGAGCGGCGAGCCGATCATCACCGCGTCGGCGCCGAGTGCGATCGCCTTGGCGACGTCGCCGCCGTTGCTCATGCCGCCGTCGGCGATCACCATCGAATAGTCGCCGGTCTCCAGCATGTGGGTGGACCGCGCGTGCGCGACGTCGGCGATCGCGGTGGCCTGCGGCACGCCGATGCCGAGCACCCCGCGCGTGGTGCACGCCGCGCCCGGGCCGACCCCGACGAGCACACCGGCGGCGCCGGTGCGCATCAGGTGCAAGCCGGTGTGGTAGGAGGCGCAGCCGCCGACCACCACGGGCACGTCGAGGGAGGGGATGAACTCCTTGAGGTTGAGCGGCTCGGAGACGGTGGAGACGTGTTCGCCGGAGACGACGGTGCCCTGGATCACGAGCACGTCGAGCCCAGCCTCCAGCGCGAGCTCGTGGTAGCGCAGCACGCGCTGGGGTGTGAGCGAAGCGGCAACGACCACCTTCTGCGCCTTGATCTCCTGGATGCGCTGGGCGATCAACTCGGGCTTGACGGGCTCGCGGTAGATCTCCTGCATCTCGCGCGTGGCGAGCTCCTTGGGCAGCGCGGCGATCCGCTCCAGCTGCTCCTCGGCGTCCTCATAACGAGTGAAAATGCCCTCCAGGTTGAGCACCGCCAGGCCGCCGAGGCGGCCGATGATCCCCGCGGTCGCCGGAGACACCACGCCGTCCATCGCGGAGGCCATCATCGGCAGCTCGAACTGGTAGGGACCCAGCTTCCAGGAGATGTCGATGTCGTCGGGGTCGCGCGTGCGCCGCGAGGGCACGATCGCGATGTCGTCAAATCCGTATGCGCGGCGGCCTTTCTTGCCGCGGCCGATCTCAATCTCCATCTCTGCATCATTACAGCTCACCCGGACACGCGCCGAGGTGAGATCGCGCACAAGACGCTCGGATATCCTCGCCGTATGAGCGACGCGAATCCAACCGGGAACGGAGGTCCGCCCACCCACGTGCCCGAGCGCGATCGGACGTACGACCCCCGCGCAATCGAGCGCCGGCGCCAGCGCGAGTGGGAGGCGCGCGAGGCCTTCCGCGCCCCCCGGCTGAAAGCGGACCGAAGCCGGGGGACACTCGCCGCTGGCGAGCATCCCCGTTTCGGCCAACCCGGCGTTTACATCAAGGCCTCGGCGCCGTTCACCTCCGGCAACGTGCACATCGGGCACGTGCGCAGCTACGCGATCGGAGACGCGTACGCCCGCTTCCAACGCGCGCGCGGCGAGCCGGTGCTGTTCGCGTTCGGCTTCGACGCCTTCGGGCTGCCCGCCGAGCTCGGGGCGATCGCCAACGGGGAGTCCCCCGCCGAGTGGGTCAGCCGCTGCGCCGAGCACATGACCGGCCAGCTCAAGCGGCTCGGGTTCTCCTTCGATTGGGAGCGCACGTTCATGAGCTCCGACGCGATCATGTACCGCTGGTCGCAGTGGCTGTTCCTCACGCTGCTGGACGCCGGGTTGATCTACCACGGCAGCGGCAGCGTGGACTGGTGCGACACCTGCCAGACGACGCTGGCGACGATCCAGGTCGAGGACGGCGCCTGCTGGCGCTGCCACAACCCGGTGCGCCTGATCCAGCGCGCGCAGTGGTACTTGCGCATCAGCGCCTACCTGGAGGAGAACGACCGCCGTATTGCGGAGCTTGCCAAATGGGACGAGACGTCGCTGGCAAGTCAGCGGTTCGTGCTGGGCCGCGTGGACGGCGTCGAGCTGCAAGCGCGTGCCGCCGACGGGCGCGAGCTGACCGTGTTCACCCCCCACGCCGACGGGATCGCGCAGGCGCGTTTCGCGTTGATTTCCCCCAAGCACCCCGAGGTCGAGCGCTGGAGCGCGGACGCAGCGGTGGGCGAGCAGCTGGAGGAGATGCGCCTCGGCGGCTGGGAGCGCAGCTCGCGCGGCGCGGAGACGGTCGCACTGGTGGACACACGCTGCACCGTGTCGATATCCGCAGACGGCCCATCGCTGCCACTGCTGATCTCCCCGGCGGTGGACGAGCGCTTCGGCGCGACCGCGGTGCTCGGGATCCCCGCGTGCGACCGGACGGATGAGCTGATCGCCGAGCGCCTCGGCATCCGCACGGTGGAGCAGAAGCAGGGTAAGGAGGAGGGGGGGGTGGGGGTCGAGGTGCAGGCGGACCCGGACGGGGCCGGCCCCGCCACTCCCGCGGCGCAGAACGCGCCAGGAGGACCGGACGGGTGTCCCACCGTGCGCTACAAGGCCAACGACTTCT
Organism: uncultured Solirubrobacterales bacterium; assembly: GCA_963772075.1. GTDB lineage: Bacteria > Actinomycetota > Thermoleophilia > Solirubrobacterales > Solirubrobacteraceae > Palsa-744. The sequence continues at coordinate 145,834 of CAVYWG010000012.1, forward strand.
CGATCTCCCGCCAGCGCGCGTGGGGGACGCCGATCCCGATCGTGTATTGCGAGGGCTGCGGGGTGGTGCCGATTCCCAAGGAGCAGCTGCCGGTAGAGCTGCCGCGCGATCTGAAACCGACCGGCGCCGGCAACCCGCTGGCGGAAAGGGAGGAGTTCGTCAACACCACCTGCCCCCGTTGCGACGGGCCGGGAAAGCGCGAGACGGACACGCTGGACTGCCACTTCGATGCGCTGTGGCTGTGGATCCCCGCATGCGTGCCCGCCTCCGAGCGCTCGCTCCCGCTGGAGGAGATCCTGGCGCTGGATGACCTGCGCGCGTGGCTGCCCTCCGAGCGCCTGGTGGCAGGCAGCGACAGCGGCAACTTTATGTTCGACCAGCGCATCACCACGAAGGCGCTGCGCGACATCGGCCCGCTCGCGTTCCTCGCCGACGGCGAGCCGTTCGCGGGGGCACTAATGCATGAGATGGTGATTCGCGACGGGCGCAAGATGAGCAAGCACCTCGGCAACGTCATCGACCCCGATGAGCTGGTCGAGTCCTTCGGGGCAGACACGGTGCGGATGGCCGTGCTGTGGGCGGCGCGGCCGCAGAAGTCGCTGAACTGGAGCGACTCCGCGGTGCAGTTCTGCCAGCGCTTCCTGCACAGCCTGTGGGGGTACGCGCAGGTGCGCTTCGCACAGCAAACGCACGACTTCGAGAAGCGCGACCCGCGCCGCACCGAGCATCTGCGCAGGCGCCTGGAGAAATGGTGCGACACGGCGGTGGAGAAGATCACCGAGGAGCTGGCGCAGCTCGAGATGCACAGCGCGGTGCGCAACGTGATCCGCCTGCTGGACCGCATCAAGGATTATGAGAAGCGCGTGACCCAGCACTCCGGCACGCTGGGCCGTGAGGACCACGAGGCGCTGATCGACGCGTTGGGGCTGATCGCGAGGGTGCTGATCCCATTCGCCCCCCACATCGGCGAGGAGCTGTGGGAGTCCTCGGGCCTCGGCGAGCCGGGGGTCGATCCGCCGTGGCCGCAGGCGGGCGAGTGGTCGCGCCAGCCTCCAATCGGAAACAGGCCGGTGGCGGCGGCAACCGGCGCCGATCCGAACACTGTGGATATTCACCGAATATGACCATCTCATCGACCGCGTCCTCTGCGATGATGTGTTGAGAAGCGGATGAGCACCGCACCGAACCAAGCCGGGGACCTCCAGCACACGCGCTCCTGCGCGACCGAGCTGGTGTGCCGCAAATGCGAGCTGCGCTCGCCCCTCGCCGAGGGCGGGGCGTACTGCCCGCGCTGCGGCAAGAGCCTCGACGTCGACTACGACTACGAGCTGGCGGCGCGGCGCATCCGGGAAACGCCGATGGGAGAGCGCCCGCTCAACATCTGGTTCCTGGAGGAGCTGCTGCCGATCCACGACGCCGTCGGCCAAGCACGCGTGGGCGAGTTCGCGGGCTTCACGCCACTGATCAAGGCCGACCGGCTGGGCGCCGCGGTGGGGTTGCGCAACCTCTACCTCAAGGACGACAGCACCTCCCGCCCGAGCCTCTCCTACAAGGACCGCGTGGTGAGCATGGCGGTGGCGCGGCTGTTGGAACTCGGCCGCGAGGAGATCGGGTGCGTGTCGACCGGCAACGTCGGCACCGCCGTGGCGGCGCTGGCGGCGAAGGCGGGGGTGGCGGCGTACGTGTTCTACCCCAACCGCCTGGAGTCCACCAAGGCCCACGCCTGCCGCGCGCTCGGCGCGAAGGTGTGCCAGGTCGAGGGCAACTACGACGAAGCCAACAAAGCGTGCCGCGCGCTGGCGGAAGCGACGGGCCTGGAGTTCGCCAACATCACGCTGCGCCCGTTCTACGCCGAGGGCGCCAAGACCGAGGCGTACGAGATCGTGCAGCAGCTCGGCTGGCGCTCACCAGATCACATCGTCTCCCCGGCCGCCGGGGGCACGCTCTCCTCGCGCATCCACAAGGGCCTGCAGGAGCTCGAAATGGTGGGGCTCGCGGAGACCGCGCACACCAAGATCGACATCGCCCAGCCCGACGGCTGCAACCCGATCGCCGAGGCGATCCTGGGCGGCGCCTCGGAGATCGTTCCCGTCAAGCCGACAACACAGGCACACTCGCTGGGGATCGGCTCGCCCGGCGACGGGGTGTTCGTGATCGAGGCCGTCCGCGGGCGCGGCGGCACCGCGGCGTCGGTGAGCGACAAAGAGATCTTCGCGGGCATCGACCTGCTGGCATCGACCGAGGGCCTGCTCACCGAGCCGGCCGGCGGCACCACCGTGGCGGTCGTGAAGAAGCTGGTCGCCGAAGGCCGCCTCGACCCCGACGAGACGGTGGTTGCGATCGTCACCGGCAACGGGCTGAAGACCCTGTATGAGCACCCCGCCAAGCCGTGGCCGTCGAAGGTGGAGTGCAACACCGAGACGATGCGCGCTGTGCTGGAGGGCTTCCAGCGTGAGGCGGGTGTGGTGCCCGCCAGCGAGCGGTTGCACGCGTAGGCCGCTCGTGACGCCGGCCGTCGGCGCCCGCCGTCGAGTGGCAGCACATGAGGAGCGGTCAACGGCGAAATCGAACGGGCAGTGCGACGGCAGGGTATGAAGTTGCCCGAGCCCTGAGCACCCCTCGTCGCCCACCTGCTCCAGCTCCGCTGTGCGATCCGTCCGCCACGGATGGCACGCTAGATCCCAACCATGACAGCAAGGGTCGATCTAGAGCAATCATGACTTTCATCAGAGAACCGCATGAGGGTATTTGGATCTATGTCTCGCTGCCGCAAGGCGAACCGCTCGGGGATGGCGTGACCGAAACATGCCGACGACATGGGTGGCCGGTGCTGGGCGCAAAGGACGAGCGGTCTGAGCTGCGCCTGCAGGCGCTGCGACTAGCGGATGCATGCATAGTGCACCTCACCTCGGCCAGCCCGGATGCGGGAGCAGAGCTCGCAGTCGCGCTGTGCGAGAGACGACCGGTGATCGCGCTCTGGAGCCAGACGGAGATGAAGGCGCCGCTGGTTGAGGACATAGTGCTGAGTCATCCGGCCATTCATCAGTTGAATTGCGATGACGTCGAGCAGTGCATGGATGCGTTGGATCGCATCCTTGAGGGTCGCGTCCCGCCGGCCGGGGGAATTGAAGTTGCGGGCGTAGCCTCCGCTTTGTCCTGACGAGACCAAGCGATGGAGGTACGCCCGCATGGAGAAGGTAGCCCCGAGCGAGAGGTTCCGCTCTGAACTGGATGAGGTGCTGGCCGGTGTTGGCGGCGAGGAGGATCCGATCGAGACGGTCGGGCGCCTTGGTGCCCGACTGATTCTGCAGCAGGCTCTGGAGGATGAGGTCAGCGAGTTCCTTGGCCGCCGCCGCTATGAGCGCGCTGGGGAGACGGTCAGTCACCGCAACGGCTATGAGTCGAAGACGGTCAAGACGACGAGCGGGGCGATGCGCCTGGAGCGCCCGAGGGTCCGCAATGCGAGCAAGCTCGGGTTCGAGAGCCGGATCCTCGGCAAGGGCGTCGCCCGCACGCACGCGCTGGAGTCGCTGGTGATCAGCGGCTTCCTGCGGGGCCTCTCGACGCGGGATGTGGAGGGGGCGTTGGAGGAGGTCTTCGAGGAGCCGATCGCGTCGAAGAGCACCGTCTCGCGGATCTGTGAGGACACCCGGGAGCGATACCGCCAATGGTGCCGGCGGCGCCTTGAGCAGCACGACATCGTCTACTGCTTCCTGGACGCGATCTATCTGAAGCTGCACCCCGACGACACACCCTCGGAGGGAGTTCTTGTCTGCTGGGGCGTGACGCTTGAGGGCCGGAAGATCCTGCTCGGATTGGCTCTGGGAAGCCGCGAGAGCTATGAGTCCTGGCTCTCCTTCGGGCGCGACATGATCGAGCGGGGACTGCGCTCCCCGGCGCTCGTGATCGCCGACGGCGCACCCGGGATCTGGAAGGCCGTCGCAGAGATCTGGCCCAACGCCCTGGAGCAGCGCTGCACCGTCCATGCCCTGCGGAACGTCACCGCAAAGCTTCCCGAGCCACCATCAGGAGGTCAAGGCGCGCTGGTGGAAAGCGTTCGAAGAGGCCCGCTCACCGGGCGAGGCGACCCGCGAGCTGCAGGGCATCATCGCCGACTACAAGGCCGCCTACCCCTCGGCGATGGCCGTGATCGAACGGGACCTGCCCGCTCTCGTCCTCCACCTGCGGTTTCCCTCCGAGCACCGCAAGCGAATCAGGACGACCAACCTTCTTGAGCGCACCTTCGTGGAGGTCCGCCGGCGCACCAAGGTCATCGGCCGCTTCCCCGGAGAGACCTCAGCGCTCTCGCTCATCTGGGCCGTGCTCGAGCTCTCCAGCCGCGGATGGCGCGGAGTGAAGATGAACCCCAAGACCGTCACCGAGATCGAACGGCTGCGCCGTCAGCTGCGCGAGGACCCAGCGCCACCCATGACCGACGACCCCGAGGAGGTGATCGCCGCATAACATCCCCAGCCAGCGGAGCTACGCCTCGGCAAATTCACCCGGGAAACGGGACGCGACCTCCTTGAGGATCCCGCGTGGCAGGAGCAGGTAGCACGGGCGGCACCCAGTGGCTGAGCCCAAGCCTGCCAGGCTACTGACGGTAGGGCATTCCAACCACGATCGGGAGCACTTTCTGGCGCTGCTGCGCACACATGAGGTTCAGGGCATCGCCGACGTGCGCTCCTGGCCGGCCTCGCGCTATACGCCGTGGTTCAACCGCGAGCCGCTCACCAACGCGCTGAACGCAGTCGGCATGCAGTACATCTTCCTCGGGCGCGAGCTCGGTGGTCGACCGGAAGACGGTCGCCTCTACGATCAGGGTGGGCACGTGTGCTACGACGCGATAGCAAACTCCGCAGCATTCGCCCGGGGTCTTGAGAGACTTCGCCATGGGATCGAGGTGCTGCGGATTGCGGTGATGTGCGCGGAGGAGAATCCCGAGCACTGCCATCGCCGACTGCTCGTCGGACGCGTGCTCTTCGAGGAGGGCACGCAGGTACTGCACATACGCGGGGACGGTCGTTTAGAGCCGGAGAGTGGCTTTGTGCGCCTAGACTCGCTGTTCGAGGAGTCGCTGCCATGGAGATCTACAGCATCGGTTTCACGAAGACGACAGCTGAGAACTTCTTCGGTCGCCTGAGGCACAGCGGCGTGCAGCGGCTTTTGGACGTGCGCCGCAACACCTCCTCGCAGTTGGCCGGCTTCGCGAAGGATCGCGACCTGCCGTACTTCTTGCGGGAGTTGGTGGGAGCCGAGTACGCGCACGAGCCTCTGCTCGCCCCCACCGACGAGATTCTCAAGGCCTACAAGCGTGAGGGTGCGATGCCGTGGGCGGAGTATGAGGAGCGGTTCATCGCACTCATGCGCGAGCGTCAGGTTGAGCGTCGCCTCGACCCCGACATGTTCTTGACGCCAACCGTGCTGCTCTGCTCCGAGGCGACGCCCGAGCACTGCCACCGCCGCCTAGCCCTCGAATACCTGGCCGACCACTGGAGCGCAGTGCAAATCATCCACCTGTAGTCGGGGGGCGTCGGCGACGCCGCACCTGAACAGCTACCGGCCGATGTCCCAGTTGCCCTCGCTCGACGGCGTAAGGGATAGAGATGTCCCACGAGCGAATCCTGGTGGTTGCCAACTCTCGCAAGGCGGGCGGGCGGTGTGTGGCGGGCGTTTCGTTGCGCAGCGGCCGGTTGGGGCGGCGCACGCAGGCTGGCACCACAAGCTCGTGGCAGCGGTCATCCGCTTTGGGTGAGTCGCGCGCGACGGCGTCGCCCTCCAAGCATTAGGGTGGCGACCGTGGATGTCTCACTTTACGCCGACGCGCTGGCACCGTTCCTCGCGGAAACACGGGAATTGATGCCCGCCGACGCCGAGGTGCTCGACGCGCACACTCACCTCGGGCTCGACGAGGATGGGCGCTCGCTAACACTTCGAGCAGCTGCTCGCGCAGCTCGACGAGGCCGGCGCGCGACGCGCGTGTGTGTTTCCGCTGCACGACCCCGACCGCAGCCCCGCCTACCGTGTGCCCAACGATCGCGTGCTCGCGTGGGCCGGCGAAAGCGAGGGCCGTCTGATTCCCTTCTGCCGCCTCGACCCATTCGACGGGCCGATCGCCGAGGCCGAACGCTGCCTCGCCGCTGGTGCGCGCGGGATCAAGCTGCACCCCCGTGCCCAGGAGTTCGCGTTCGACGGTAATGAGCTCGAGGGGATCTTCGAGGTGGCCGAAGCGGCGCGCGTGCCGATCTTGATCCACGCAGGCCGCGGCCTGCCCCCGATCGCCAAGGGGCTCGCCGAACTCGCGTTGCGCCACCCCGAGGTTGTGTTGATCCTTGCGCATGGTGCGATCTGCGATCAGGGAATCCTCACCTCGATGCTCGCCGAGCACCCCGGTGTGCTGTACGACACCTCGTGCTTCTTCGGGCTCGACGTCGTCGAGTTGTTCGCGCGCGTACCCGCCGAGCGGATCGTGTTCGCCACCGATCCCCCCTACGGACGCCCACAGAGCGGCCTCTACATGGTGCTGCGCATGGCCGCCCACGCCGGACTCGACGAGGCCACCACCCGGCTGGTGCTCGGCGAGACGGTCGCGGGGCTGTTCGATGGCCGCGGGCTGGCGCCGGTGAGCCCTCCACGACGGGGGCCCTCGATTACCCTCTCAGGACGCCTGGCTCGCGTCTACGGCTACGGCAGCCTCACCGGGCCCGCGCTCTTCGCCGGCATCCCTGGGCAGGCCCTGGCGGGGCTCGAGTTGGCGCTCGCCGCCTGCCGCGACCCCTCGCCCGGCGACGTTGGCGAGGCGCTCGAAGTGATTGGCTCCGCGCTCGCAGCAGCTGCCACACTGCTGCAGAGCGAGGGTGGTGTGCGGCCCGCGATCGACCTGGTCTACCGCGCGATGGCGCGTGCGGCCACCGAGGTGCCGGACCCCGTTTGATCGGGCCCCCCGCCGCTACTCACATACCGCCACCGACCCAAAGCTCGCTGCCTCGCGCGGCAACGCCGCCGCTCATTCGCCGCAGCTCACTAGCCCCCGCGCAGCCACACCGCCGCCCACTCTCCGCTCGTACGTCGCTCGTACTCGTATAACCCGAGGTGCTGCTCGAACGCCGCCACCACGCTCGGGACCTGCTCGGTGAGCAGCCCCCCAGCGATCAGGTCCTCGGGGGCCTGCTCAATCGATTGCGCGAGGTCCAACAGCAGTGGCTTCAGTAGGTTAGCGAGCACCGTCGGCGCGTACACGCCATCGACCGTGGGCACTGGTTCGCGACGCAAGTCAAAGCAGCGGGTCTCCAACTCCACGCCGTTGACCAGCGCGTTCACCCGGGCCGCGTCCACGCTCTCCAGCTCGTTGTCGAGACCGAGCACCGGCCCAAACCCAAGGCGGGCAGCCGCGATCGCCAGCACGCCCGAGCCGGTGCCCACGTCCAACAGAGCCCCTCTTCCACGCTCGGGCCATTCCTCTCTGTCTCGCCACTCCCCCGCTTTCATCTCCGCTTGCCTGCCACGATCCATCGGGCGCCGCGCGGCTCTTCGGTCGCCGGCCAGCTTCAGCAGCAGCTCCAGGCACATGCGGGTGGTGGCGTGCGCCCCCGTCCCAAACGCCTGGCCGGGGTCGATCACGATCTCCTCGACGTCATCCCGGTCGCTCGCGGGCTCCCACGGCGGGCGCACATGCAGGCCCGGCACGATCCCGGGCGACTCAACCAAGACGGGACGGTGAAAGCGCTTCCAGCGCTCCCCCCAATCGTCGGGCAGCTCAGCGGTCGTGACCTCCACCAGCGCCGCCCCGGCCGCGGCACGCAGATCCGGGAGCTGCGGAAGCTCACCCGGGCTGCCGTACACCGCGTACTCGACCACCCCGTCCCCCACCTCCGCCTCCTCCACCCCAGAGGGAGCCAGCTCCAGCAGCTGCGCAAGCACCAGCTCTGCGTCCTCGCGGCGGACGCGCACCGCGAGACGGATCACGCGGGTCGATGGCCTGGGTCGCTCGTTACGCGGCTTGGTCGTCGCGCATAGCGGCTGTTCATCACGCGGCCCGGTGGTGCAGCGCGCGGCGCAGCTTGCCGAGGATCGACTCCTCACCGCGCAGGTTGTCCTCGGTGAGCGTCTCCTGCACGCGCTCCAGGAGCTCGCGTTGCTCGGCGTTCAGGCGGCGAGGTACCACCACGTTGACAACCACACGCAGCTCGCCACGCCGGCCGCTGCGCAGGCTGGGCATCCCCTGACCACGCACGGTCAGCACCTCGCCTGGCTGGGTGCCGGGGACGATCTTTACCGGCGTCGTGCCCTCTAGCGTCGGCGCGTCGAGCGTCGCGCCCACCGCCGCCAACGGCGCGGAGACGTCGAGCGCCGTGATCAGGTCGTCCGCTTCACGTACGAAGCGCTCGTCGGGACGCACCCGCACCAGCACGTACAGGTCGCCCGCGGGCGCACCGGCCTCACCCGCGTGGCCCTTGCCGCCGAGACGGATGCGCTGGCCGTCGGCGATCCCCGCCGGCACATCCACCGTCAGCGTGCGTCTCGCGGCACGGCGGCCGCGGCCGCGGCACTCGCCACAGGGCTGCTTGGCGATGCGACCGTCACCGTGGCAGCGGTCGCACACCACGGTGCGCATCATCTGGCCGAAGGGAGTGCGGGTCACCGCCTGCAGCTGCCCCGCCCCGCCGCAGCGCTCACAGGTCTCGATCGGCGTGCCGGGCTCGGCGCCGTTGCCGTGGCAATGCTCGCAGCGCTCGATCGCCTCGAAGGCCACCTCGGCGCTCTTGCCCGTTGCCGCCTCGCGTAGGTCGATTTCGAGTGCCGCCGCCACGTCCTGCCCCTGCGCGGGCCCCGTCCCGCGCCCGCCTCCGAAGGGGCTGGCACCGCCGAAGAACGCGTCGAACAGGTCGCCGATCGAGCCGAACGCGTCGAAGTTCGGGGCATACCCGCCAGAGCGCAGCCCTTCGTGGCCGTAGCGGTCGTAGGTGGCACGCCGCTGCGGGTCGGAGAGGATCTCGTAGGCCTCGGCGGCCTCCTTGAACTTCTCCTCCGCCAGGGGGTCGTGGGCGTTGACGTCCGGATGCAGCTCCCGCGCCATACGCCGAAAGGATTTCTTGACGTCCTGCTCGGAGGCGTCGCGGGTAACACCCAGCACCTCGTAGGGATCGCGGGGGGTGGAGGAGGCGCGGCTCATCGCAGCACCCTAGTGGGTCCCATAGGTCTCTTCCACGAAGCGCGACAGCTCGTGCGCCACCTCCTGCACCGCGGGGATCGCATATGCGTAGTTCATTCGCACCGGGCCGATCACCGACACGATCCCCAGTCGGCGCTGGGCCACGCCATACCCGGCTGCCACCATCGCCAGGGAGCGCATCGCCGGAAGCTCGTTCTCGCGGCCGATGCGCACGTACACCCCCGGCTCGCCCAACGCCGTGCGCAGCACGTCAAGTAGCGCCACCCGCCGCTCCAGCAGATCCATCAACTCGTTGATCTGACCGACGTCGCGCAGATGCGCGTCAGAGAACAGGCGCGCCGTCCCGTCGAGGTAGAGCACGTGCTCGGACTCCGCTGCCAGCTCGCCAAAGGCCGGTGCCAGACGACCAAGGAAGGCGCGCTCCTGCGCCGGCAGCGTGGGGTCGAGCAGGCGCTGATGGAGCATCCGCGCGCCAAGACCGAGCCCCACCAGACGCTCGTTGAGGTACTCCCCCGCCCACGCGACCAATCCCGCGTCGACCGGTTCCTCGAAGGTGGCGAACACCCTGGCGACCTCCCCGGTGGAGGTGATCACGACGGCCACGACCACCCGTGACTGCACCGCGAGCACCTCGACGCGGCGAATCGTGGCGGTGCTCGCCGAAGGCGCGGAGACGACCGCGAGCAGGTCAGTCACCTGCGAGAGCGTTTCGGTGGTCGCCCGCATCGCCTCCTCCACCTCCTGGCGCGTCAGCGAGAGCTCCATGCGCGGCGTCGCCACCAGACCCTTGCCAGATGCAAGCATTCGGTCCACGACGTAGCGCTGGCCGGCGTCGGTGGGGACACGCCCCGAGGAGGTGTGCGGGTGCGCTAGCAGCCCCTGCTCCTCGAGCAGCGCGAGCTCGTTGCGTACGGTGGAGGGCCCGCAGTCGAGCTCCGGGTCGGCGGCGATCGCCCTCGAAGCCACCGGCTGGCCCTCCAGCAGGTAACCCTCCACCACCTTGCACAGGATCAGCTCCTGCCTGGCGGTAAGCATAAGCTTGATTGTACGAGCCGTCAGGCAGGAGCTCGCGACCGCGTCAGGCCGCGACCGCATGAACTCGTTCGAGTTGCCAAAGCAACGGCTGACCACCGAGCCGGCTGGAACTGTCTCAGCCCCCGCGGAGCCTCCTAGACCTCGAGCTCGGCCTCGGCGTTGCGGATGATCTCCTTCTCGCCCTGTGCAGCCACCGTGTCGATCAACACCTTCCCGTCGCGCGCCTCGCGCACGATGCCGGTCACAACCACCTCCTGCTCGGGCACGCCCATACCGCGGAACTGCACCGCGAGGCGTTGCAGGTGCTCGGGGCCGCCGGCCGCCTCCGTCTGCGCGCGCGCCACTTGCGCCATCGACCACAGCCCGTGCAGGATGCGACCGGGTAGGCCCACCGCACGGGCGAACTCCTCGTCGACGTGGATCGGGTTGAAGTCGCCTGAGGCGCCCGCATAGCGGACGGTGAGGTACTTGTCCGGTGTGATCTTCAGCTCGGGAATCTGTGCTCCGGTACTTAGGTCAGCCATTGCGTGCTCCTCGAAGGTCGGCCATGCTCACACTCCTCGAACGATGTTGGTCCAGGTCCCGCGGCAAACCTGCTCGCCGCGCTGGTTAGTGGAGATCGACTCGAACACGTAGAAGCCCTTGCCACTGTGCTCGTAGATTTCCTTCACGCTCGCGGTCGTCGTGATCTCATCGCCAGCCACCACCAACGGGCCCCACTCGAACTCCTGCCCGCCGTGCACCATCATCGGGAAGTTGATTTCGATCTCGGGATCGAAGATCGGCGGCCCGACCGAGGGGGCGGAGTACACCACCGCGAACATCGGCGGGGCTACCACGTCGGCATAGCCGACGGCGCGGGCCGCCTCCACGTCGAGATGAACGGGGTTGGTCTCGCCCACCGCCCGGGCGTACTCCTTGATCTTCTCGCGGCCCACCGCATACACCGTGGGCTCGTAGGTCTTGCCGACCGCTTTGTCGTTGACTGGCACCTGTTCGGACTCCTTGCACGGGGAGGGTACGGCGCGGCAGCATACCCCTTAAACGCAAAGACCAACGTGGAGCCAACCGCGGGGCCGCCGGAAAACCCGACGACCCCGCTGGTAAGCGTTTATCTAGAAGACCAGGTCGATCTCGCTGGCGCCGGCGCCCACGAGCTCGCGCTCCTGATCCTCCGCGCCGCCCTCGCCCCTGGGCTCGCCCTCACCGCGCGTGGCGGGCCGCTCCAGGAACTGGACGGTCTCGGCCACCACGCTCACCGCCTGGCGCTTCTGTTGCTCGGCGGTTTCCCACTCGCTCCACTCCAAGCGCCCCGCAACGGCTACGAGGCTACCCTTGTGCATATAGCGAGCCACGTTCTCCGACAAGGCGCCGAAGGTGGCGACATCGAAGAAATGAGCACGGTCCTGGTATTCGCCCTCGGCGGTGCGCCGGGCGCCGTTGCACGCGATCCGGATGTTGCAGACGCTGTGGCCGGAGGGCAGCTCCCGCAGCTCCGGGTCACGCGTGAGACGGCCGATCAGCACTACGTGGTTGATGCTCGAGTACGACATGTTCGCTCCTTGCTGTAAGCCACTGCCCCGTCAGAGAAGTTACGCGCTGCTTGGGACGGTACGCTCCGCCGGGGGCGTGAATTGCTCGCGAAGCGCCTCGAGCGGCACGACCACAACCCGCTCGTGAGCCTGCGCGCGCTCGATTGCGCGCTGCACGGCGCGCTCGACGTCGGGCGGGGCGAGGTAGAGCACGCCTGCCACGCAGCGCGCCCGCGCCCACGCCCGGCAGATCGCCGCCAGGCGCTCCGGCGCCTTGATAGTCAGCTCCACCTCGACCGCCACCGGCAGTCCGCCCGCGAGATCCAGCGGCCACAACACCAGATCGGGTCGGTGGCACGACCCTCGGGCACGCCGACTCTCACCGAGTTCAGCGCTTGCGAGCGCACGGTGATGCTCGCGCTCTTGCCTGCGCAGCTCCCGCTCGCCCTGCACCCGGTGGTCGGGGTAGCAGCGCTCAAGGGCCGCAGCCACGCGAGCGCACTCGATCAGGTGCGCCGCGTTGGAGGCGCTCACGGCGCACGGGTCGAGACCTCGCACGTCGGCCTTCCGTAGGCCGGCGCGTGTGACGGTGTACAGCGCCGGGTGGTTGGTCAGCGGGCGACAGCGCTTCAACAACCGCTCGCCTTCGGCCGCCCCCAAGCGCCCCCGTGCCGAGGCGAGGCTGACGCCCAGATGCGCCGCCACCGCCTCCGCCGTGACGGCGCCCATCCCCGCAGCCCAGCGCACGAGCGCGATGCGGTTGGGCGAGGGGTTCTCATGCGTTGATGCAAAGACCATCGTCGTACTCCTTGTGTAGTTATTGTCAGAGGCCGCGATCGGGCGAGTGCATCCGTGCGATCGCGGCGCTGCGTGGACTGCTGAGCCGGATCACCGCCGCGTGACCCGTGGGAAGGCTCATCACCTCTTCCGGGCTGATCAAGGGCTCGCTGACCCGCGTGCGCGTCGTTCGGCCGTCGCTGCTCACCGAAGTGCGCCAGGCGCCCCTGCTGCCGGCCAGGCGGGCGACCAGCTCGGCTGACGCCGGGACCGCCTGACGGTGGGCGATCAGGTTGGTGAGATTGCCCAGCACCTGCTCCTGCAGCATCTCGCGGCCGGGCAGACGCAGGTCGGAGAGCTCCTGGGTTCCCAACAGCAGGCTGATCCCCGCAGAACGAGCACGGGCGAACAGGCCGGCGACATGCTCGGCGGCGATCGCGGAGAACTCGTCGATCGCGACCACGCATCGCGCCGGGCGCTCTTGCAGCGCCGAGACGACGGTCTGCAAATCCTGCACGATCGCCGCCCCGAGCATTTGCGCGAGCAGTGGCCGGGAGTCGGCCCGCAGGCTGAAGTACACCACCGCTCCACTACGCACCGCGTCCAACAGCTCGAAGGCCGTGCCCGGCGTGTGGGGATCGAGCCACCGACCGACGTCGGACTCGGCCATGATCGCGAGGCGGTCGCGCACGCCACCGAGCTCGCCGCGCTGACGGGAGGTGAGCGAATCAAGGTAGGCGTGCACGGCCCGCATGTTCTGCGCTGGGAGCTCCCGCGCGAGCAGCTCCAGCCCACCCGGATCGAGCACCTCGACGAGACCGGCGAGGCTCACCTCCCGCCCGGCTGCGCGCAGCGCGCGGACGGCGTGTCCAAGGTAGCGCTGCGCCTGGCGCTGGTAGTGGGGCTCGGTGAAGCGCTCTCCGGCGAGCGCCTTGTCGGCGATCTCCGTCTCACCGCCGCGGGCGAATGGGTTGTATACCGCCGGGCCCTCCGGCGTCCACATGTAAAACGCCTTGCCCGTAGCGCGCGCCGCACGGTGCAGCCGCTCGCGCAGCCCCCGGTCGCCCTTCGGGTCCACCACGATCGCCGACATTCCGTACGCGACTGCCGCCGTGACGATCCATGCCTGCGTAAACGTCTTGCCGGCGCCGGTCGCCCCCGCCACCAGGGTATGCGTGCCGGCACCTTCACCGCCGAGCTCGATTGCGACGGAGCGTCCACGGCGATCCACGCCGACGCTCAGCTGGTTACAGCGCCACAGGCGTTCGCCTCGCTCCCGGTGCGACATGTGTTCGCTCAGCCAGCCGCTGGCGCGGGTGCTGGCAAATCGCGAGTGCACGCCCGACCGATCGGCGACACGACTGCCGGCGAGCCACAGGCGCACACCATTGACACCGGCGCGCAGCCCGTCGAGCGGAGTGGCGCGCTCCGCGGCGATCGCCGCGAGGTCGGCGCCGGCCTGCAGGTCTTCGCCGTGCCAGCGTCGGCCGCGGACGGCGGCGCCGAGCGCAGCCGTGCCGAGCGTCGTCGCGTCGCCCGCGAGTGTGGTGTGAGCCAGCAAAACGAGCGCGAACGCGCCCGCCGCCCAGCTCCAGTGCAAATGCTGGCGGCGCATCACGCGCGCCACCAGCAGACCGAGGAGCACGCCGATTGCGACGTGCACCGTTGTGCCCACCAGCCACTGGATGAGGTCGGCCAGCGGGGCGAGGGGGTCGGATTCCTGGTAGGGGGTGTTGCCGTTGGACGGGGGCATAGAGCCCCTCCTTTCGCTCTCGAAGGGGCACCCGGCTGGGGGCCGGGTGCGGGGTTAACGAGCGACGACGAGCTCTGGGCTCGCCGTCTGGTGCCGTTGGGCGCCACGGGTTGAAGACCTACGCAGCGGCACTGCATCGCGCACAAGTCCGAAGACCGATGCGGTGGCACCGCACGGATGCGCGACCGCCGGCCCAGGGCCGGCAGGCTCAGAACTCGTGCTCAGATCAGGCGGTAGCCGACACCGCGCACGTTGATGACCCACCGCTCCTCGTCCTCCGCGCCAAGCTTGCGGCGCAGGCGGCTGGAGTGCGAGTCGAGCGTGCGGGTGCACACCGGCGTCGGGTAGCCCCACACGGCGCACAACAGCTCTCCCTTGGCGAACACGCGGTGGGGCTCGCGGGCGAGGTGTACGAGCAACTCGTACTCCAAGCGGCGCAGCCGCAGCGGACGCCCGCGCAGCGTCGCCGCGCGGGCGTGGAGGTCGATCGCCAGGGCTCCTACCTCGATGAGTCGTGTGGTGTCGGCATCAGCTCGCGCGAGCAGCGTGCGTAGGCGGGCACGCAACTCCAGGTAGCCGGGCGGCCGTGCGAGGTAGTCATCGGCGCCCGCGTCGAAGGCGCGCAGCAGATCGGGTTCCCCAACCTGGGAACTCATTACGATCACGGGCAGCCCCTCGGGCCAGGTGCTACGTGCACCGCGCCGCGTAAGCGGTCCGCCGCCGCGGATCTCCACCAGCAGGTCCAGTGCCGCTCGCGGGGTCTCCAGCTCGCCGAGCAGCGCGAGGTGTGGTGGTTCGGCCCGCGCCAGCACCCGCGCATGCTCAGTCGTCCGGGCCAGCCGCACGTGGTAGCCGTCGGCCAGGAGCTGATCGACCAGCGGGCGGGCGATTCGCTCGTCGTGCTCGACCACTACGAGCGGATGCGCAGCCCCCCCGTAATCGCGATCGGCCCTCACAGCTCGACCTCGTGGGGAGAGATGCCGAGGCCCTCCCGCGCAATCAGCGCGAGCACCTCGCTGTGGATCCACGGTGTGGGCTGCCCGTCGCCGCCACTCTCGGGCGCGATACCGACCCGGCGCGAGAGCCAGCTGGTCTCGCCGCTGCAGTTGCCTTTGCCGTCTTGCTTGACCCGTCCGCAGCGAAAAGCGATCTCGCTGAGGCTGAGACCTTGGGTGCGCATCGCGTGCAGCACCGCACGGCGCAGGCCCCGGTTGAGGACGATGCGGCTGGCGTCGACGCGCTGCAACTCGCAGCGCAGCACCGCCACCGACACCGTGGTGTCCTCGCGGTGGCGCTCGAGCGCCCTAACGGTGAGCTCGCGCACGGGTTCGTAGCCGTCCATGCAGGCGATCGCGTCGCGCACGCTCTCGGGTTGAGGCTCGCCGCCCTCGGCCGGGAAGCGACACCACCGCAACTCCGAGACTCCCAAGCCGGCGGCGATCGGCGCCAGTCGGTGGCGGGCACCGTGGCGGTCGCGCAGCTGCACCGTGCCCGGTGCCGGGAGGAGATCGCGCTCGCGACGATCCTGTTGCTCGTCCCGCGCCGAGAAAGGGGCTCTCAGAAGATCTTCGGGGGCAAGCGCGCGGCAGCGGTCGGGCCGGGGATCGCGCATGTAGTCGCGGCATACGAGCTGTGCGTTCTCCAGCGGCTCGTCGGCGGCGAGATGCGCCACCAACCGCCGATCGCCCCATGTGGCAGCGTCGCGGTCGAGCACCAGCACGGTGGCGCTGGGCCCGGGCAGGGCGAGGACCTCGCGCCGGCGCCCGGCACGGTCGGTGTAATTGGCGAGCACTCCGGGAGTCGTGAGTCGGGTGGCTCGAGCGAGCGGCCGAGCGCTCGCGGTGAAGTGCGCTCGTGAGGTGCTCAGGGACTTCGCGGGGAGCGTGGTGAGGGGCATGACGCGTCTCCTGGCCCACGGGGCCGTCGGGCAGTGGTTGGGTG
This sequence comes from uncultured Solirubrobacterales bacterium, assembly GCA_963772075.1. GTDB lineage: Bacteria > Actinomycetota > Thermoleophilia > Solirubrobacterales > Solirubrobacteraceae > Palsa-744. Next base: position 162,044 of record CAVYWG010000012.1, read on the forward strand.
GGAGCGCCTTGTAGGGCTCCGGCGGACGGCCGTCAAGCGGCGGGCAGGCGGTGCTGGAAGGGCGGCGAGCGGTCGAGATCCCCTTAAGGGATCTCGGGGTGCGGGCGATGGCGTCGCGCAAGGTCCAAGTTGGCGCGATCGGGTTCATCGAGGCTCGGGTGCAGCGCGGCCGACCGAACGTGGACGCGTCGCGGGGAGAGCGAGACTCAGAGCAGCGACGCCGGCGGGTGCCATTAGTTGAGGGAGCGCTCCACGACCGTGGGAACGCCGCCGGGCGATCCACGACCGTGGCAATGCGGCCAGGCGGGGTGGTGCTATTGGAAAGTGCGGTACGGCCTGGGTGAAGGGTATGCGGGTGGCCGCGATCCTAGCGCCGTCGGGGATGAACGATGACGCACAGCGGCTCCCCGCTGCTCGGGCCGTGCAGTCGCCTGCGTCAACCCGGCGCAACCCGGCTCAGCAGAGCCGCTCCCGGCGAGCGGGGCGTGCAGTCGGGCCCGTGCGGGGCGACCGCCCGACTGCACCGCTAGGCCCGCGCGGGATGGGGTGACTGCACATCGGGAGGGCGTAAATGCACATCCGGGCAGCCGATTGCAAGCGTCTTATCGCGCCAACAGCTCCCGCGGCATGGCCGCCCCTTCGCGCGCGGCGTCTTAGCGCGCCAGCAACTCCCGCGGCACAGCCGTCGCTTCGCGCGCACGGAGGTCATCGCCGGCAACCGCGCTGCGCACCGCGGGTGGCAGTGCGGGGACGCCGTAGGCGAGCAGCAATCCCTCGTGGGCGTCGCGCTCAGAGGCGAATACGATGCCGGCCCGCCCGGGGTACTCCCACTCGTGGGGGTGCTCGCCAGCGTAGGCGCGACATGCGCACAGCAGGTGGTCGGCCAGCCGGGCACACTCGCGTGCGCGGGGGCGGTCGCGGCAGAGGAGTACGACCCGAAGGTTGGACCCCGGCCGCCCGGCGCCGTGGCCGCCAATGCGGGGCACGCACACCGACCAGCCGGCAAGTAGGTGGTCGTAGCGCTCGAGCTTGGCCACCGCGCTGCCGAAGGGTAGGCGATCGTCGCGCTCGATCAGCAGCCATCCGCCGGCCTCCGCGAGCTCGATACTCGCGTCGGGGCGCACCGTCTCGAAGCGCTCGATCTCCGCGCGAACGCCGCAGGCGTCGGTGCGCAGGAAGTCGTGTGCGACGCGCCCTCCCGGCAGGCGCAGCTCGCCGGGGCCGATCGCGACGCGCCCGGTGGACGTGGAACGAAGCGGCGGAGAGAGCACGGACTCGCCCGGGCCCCGCAGCCGCAACGCGCCGGCGCCGAGGGTACGCTCCAGCGCAAGCGCCCAACCCGTGACGTGCACCTCGTGGCGGGCTTGGCGCAGCCGGCGATCACCGGTGACGGGCACCGACGACGAGGGCGATGCAGAGCGTCGGGCGGGGTCGGATGACTGCACCTCGCAGCGGGCTTGGCGCAGCCGGCGATCGCCCCGGGCGGGCTGCGAGGACGAGGGTGGTGGGGTGAGCGAGGCGGGTAAAAAGGATTTGGATTTGGGGGAGGGGTCACGTGCCTCGTTGACCGCGCGCTCGGCGAGGGTATCCAGGCGACCGTGGGCGCCCAGCAGCTCCAGTCCGAGGGCGGCGATCACGTAACACATGGGCGCTCCTCCGCCGTCGCGGCGATGGAACTGAAAGCGTTCGACCAGGCCGGCGTCGGAGAGGCGCTTGAGGCGCCGCTGCGTGGTGGTGGCGGCACGCCGGGGGTTGAAGCGGCGGTGGAGCTGGCTGGTGAGCACATGGCTCATCGAGGCGACGAGCGCAAGGATCTCCAGGTCGAGCGGGTCGGGCTCGAGCGGGCGGGGCGCCTCAACTGAGTGGGCCCACCGCACGCGGTGGGCCGCGTCGAGGTCCACCAGCTCGGCATAGCTCTCCGCGGCGGTGTCGGGCAGCGGCGGCGCCCCCGCATCCCCTTCGCGCCGTCCCGCCGCGCCGACGGCCTGCGCCTGCTGGCCAATCCCCACTCCCGCTCCACGCGGAGGGCAACTCCCCTCACCCACGCGCGCCGTGCTGCCCGTATCTATGTCACACGGCGGCGAGGTCTCCGCACCGTCCTTCGTCACCTCTCTACCCCGGTGCTGCTCCCCGGTCTCACACCCACCGCCGTGGCGGGGCATGGAGGACCGAAGCCGGGAGACACTCGCCTCCGGCGAGCATCCCCGTTTCGGCCAGCCCCCAGCCGGCTCGTTCCCCAAACCACCCGCGCGGACGATCCCACCTGACCCCCTCCCGTCTCCCTCGCGCCCCGGATCTGCCTCACGGCGCTCCCAGTGCGGCTGGCGCAGATCGGTAACGTGGCGTCCTCCGCGCTCGGCCTGGCGGGCGGCGTGCCACGCGAGGCGCTCGGCGTCGATGCGCAACGGGATCGTGCTCGCGATGAACGGGGCCTGCCGGCCTTCCGGTGCAACCCAGCTGATGATCGCGTGGTGCTTGGGCAGGTGCAGGCGCGCGTCGGGCCGGCCGAGGGCCGAGAGACCCGTGATGTTGGGGCGCACGGTGTCGGAGTACTCCGCCATCATCAGGCTCGCGGCGTCGCGCGCGTCGTGCACGGAGGCGGTCGCGAAGTACACGCGGTGCGCAAACAGCGCGTCGAGTTGCGCGCGCACCTCGCGGTCGGTCCACTGCGAGTCGCTCTGCCAACACGCCACCGTCTCCAGTCCCGCGGAGCGCTTCAGCGCGAGCGTCTCGGCGAAACCGCGGTTGAGCACGAGCGGCGCCTCGTCCACCTTGAGCGCCACTGCTACGCGCTCGCTGGCGGGGACGGTGTCCTGCTGGCGGGCCAATGCGGCGTCGAGCATCCCTACCAACAGTTGCATGAGCACGGAGGTGTTGCCGGCGCCCATCGCGCCCAGCGCGCCCTTGACGACCAGCACCTCTCCGCGCGCGATCACGCGGTCGAGATCCACCGTGAGAAACTCGTTGAGCAACACCCGCTTGATCGACGGCGAGTTGAGCAGCCGCGCCAGCTTATTCACCGGGGCGTCCAGCTTCGCGGTGGTCGTGCTGCGGGAGTCCGCCAGCTGGGCGGTCAACTCGGCGGTGAAAAACTCGGCGATCTCCTTGTACTGCGGCAGCGTGCGCACGTGCGCGCCGACCCGCGAGCGGTATGCGTAGCCCTCCTCGCCCACCGTGAGCAGACGCGCTGCGTCCCACAGCGTCGAGCGCCTGTCATGAGCCAGCACGGCGATGATCGCGTTGCGCAGATACCGATCCGACGACGCCCGGATGTCAGCGTCAGTGAACAGGTTTTTGAGCGCGCCGACCACGTAGTCGGCGATCGTGTCGGCGGGCGCGTCCACGGCGAGCGGATTGAAGCCGCACGTCGGGTGGGCGAAATCCAACAGCGTGCACGTGCGCTGCTCCGGCACCGCGCTCACGGCGGCCTCCGCGGCGTCGCCCTTGGGGTCAAGCACGATCACTGCGCAGCGCTCCCGGCGCAGATCCTCCGCGACGGTCGCCGCCAGGTAGCTCGACTTGCCCTGCTCCACCGCGCCGGGCACCGCGGTGTTCTGGCGGCGCATCTGCGGGTGGATCGCCACCGGCCCGTGCGCGTCGCGCAACACTCCCGCACCCTCGCGGGGGCGCATGATCGCGGGCGGTGCGGGCGCCACCGGCAGAGCACTGCGAGCGAAGGGCACAGTGGCGTAGTCGATCGAGGGCGCATGCCACAGCGCCGCCAGCTCGGTCGAGGCCATCACCCCCTTGTGCAGCCCTGGGCAGGGGTTACCCTCGCCGCGCTGCACGCGCCGGCGGTAGCACCCCAGCAGGCCGTGGCGCACCGTGGTGCCGCGCTCCACGAGGCGGTTCTCGGCGCCCTCGGCGCGCAGCTCTGAGGCGATCTGCTCGCACGCGCGCCGTGTCGGTGTCACTACGCGCAGGTCGACAAAATACAACGGTCGGTGCTGCACTTCCAACCCGCCCCGCAGCTCGGCCTCCTCGACGAGCGAGCGGTCGCGTACGAACAGGTGCTCGCGCCGCTCGCGCGAGAGGCGGTCCTCGTGGCGCTTGTAGCGCCACTTAGCCCACCGTTCGAGCGCCGCGGGCGTCGGCGTCAGCGCCAGCTGCACCATTGCCTGCACCCCGCACGCCCCCATCACGGTCATCAACCTGTCCATCGGAGGCTCGCGCACGAACTCGTAGCGGTCGAGCTGCTTCACGCGCTTGATGAACCCCGTGTGCTTCTTCAGGCGCAACAGCGCGTGTGGCCGGCGAAGAGGCCGCGCCTCATCGGCAGGCGCCACACGGCAGTTGGGGTAGGCGCTGCGCAGCGCCGCCTCCACCCCCCGCTCCATCCCCGCCGGACACGCCACCGCCAGCAGCACCCTGCCGGCTCCCCGCCCGGCGCGGATGTGGTGCACCTCGAGCGCTACGGAGGGTTGGCCTTGCAGCAGGCGCCGCCACCAGCGGCGCTGCAGGCGCTTGTGCAACGACTCGTACATCGCCACCACGCCCTCCACACTGGTGCGATCGGTGCGGTAGGGCTCCACGCGCAGGCGCACGTACCGCCGTGCGTTGCGCGCCCGCTGGCGAGCGGCGAGACACAGCGCCGCACCGCCGAGCACGAACGCACCAAGCAGCTCCGCCAGCCGGGACACCTGGATGGCGCCCGGGCTGCGCGGGGCACTTTGCGGGAGCGCGGCGCGCGCCACCGCCGTACCACGCAGCGCCGCTCCGATGCCGCCGTGCAGCAACCACTCCAGCGCCGCCACGCCCACGATCAGGGCGAGCACGCCGAGCACTCTCCAGAGCAGCAGCCGCGCGAGCATCTTCTCCCTGTGCTACGACTGCCCGAGCGCGGTGGGACTGGCTTCTTGTTTGGGGTGGGCGCTGCGGCCCGGGCGGGACTGCCTCTCCTACAGCGGCGGCGGCGTGTGCTCCTCGGCGTGTGCCCGCTACGGGCGCGTCACCGCGGGCGCGTGGCCCGCTCGACCTGACCGCCGCGGTCGGTCAGGTACCACTCGTTGGAGGAGCCCATGATCTGGCCTTCCCCGATGTTGTGCACCAGCTGCAGGCGCTCCAGGCGGGTCAGCAGCTTTGAGATCTGCCCCTGGTCGGTGATCCCCGCGCCTTCGGCGATCTCGCGATTGCTGGCGCCGGCGTGCTCGCCGATGAAGGTGAGCACGCGCACCGTGCGGTAGGTGAGGCGCATGTCGAGGCCCTCCAACGGATCCCTGACCACGCGCCGTGGTGGCTTTCTGCGCTTGGGTAGCGGAGGCGGCGTGCGGGTCAGCTCGCTGCTGGCCGCGCGCGCACCGAGGTAGGGCAGCACGATCATGCTCATCAGCGGGCCCAACAGCGCCGTGAACGGCTCTCTGTTGCGCGCCAACAGCCGCGAGTGCAGGACGGCAAACACGGCTCCGATGACGCCTTCGGCAGTGACATCGGGAGATTCCTCGGTGGCACGAGCCACGCGGGCACCGGCGCTCGAACGCCCCTCATCGAGGACCGCTCTGAGCTGGGCGATCACTTCTGTGCGCCGCTTCAGCACACGGGGGCCGGCACCCAACGCCTCCACCACGCAGATCCGCGCAAGGCCGGGCTCGTCGTCCATGAACCGCAACATCGCCAGCACACCGGCGCGCAGGCCATCACGCCAGTTCTGCTCCCGCGTATACGCCTCGGCGACGAGCACGCTGATCTGCTCGACAGCTTGGTCGAACACCGCGAGAAAGCAGTCCTCCCGATCTTCGAAGAGGTCGTAGAACGTCTTGCGGGACACCCGCGCCCGGGCGATCACCTGCGCGACGGTCAGGCGTGGGTAGCCGACCTCCTCGACCGCCTCCGCCGCCGCGGTGAGCATACGGCTGCGCTGAATCTCTGAAACCTGTCCACGCGGCAGGCCGTTGGGACCGGAGCGCAGCCGCGGGCCACCCGAGCGCGTCTTATCTTTCGAAGCCATTTTATTCCGCCTAATCGATCTGTCGTGTTCGCTGTGGACGATACGCTGGGCGCTGTGGCGCATTCGCGTCACTGCACCCGGCGAGGATCCGCCGCGCTGCCGCGACGGCGCCATTCGCCCCCTGGTACTCCCGACAAAGGTTCATGGGTTGACGTCAAGAAGTCGAGTCGCGTCTCCCACTCGCCGCCACCAACTTTCGTGCGACGGGCAAGGTTCCGATAAATCAGATTTTTGGTACGGGGTTGATTGGGGAACAGGGCCATACAAAGAGCACGCTGCGAGGTAAGTGTCATTGACAGTGATGGAACGATCGTAACGGGAGCGGCCGACGGACGCTCTGCGGGTGCCACCAGCCCGGACAATCGGGGATGTTCGTTCTCACCCGCGGCCCGCCCCGTACGCCGCTTTGCGCCGATCGGCCCACCCACGAGCGCAGCGCCGCCCGGCAGCAAAGCTGTGCCGGGGTCCGGCCGTGCACGCAGAGTTCTTTTCGGCGGCGGATCTGCTGGACTACCGAGATGGCCGCCGACCCCCACGCCCGGGAACTGCTTGAGCTGATGTCGCGCACGGTCGAGGCGCACCCGGGAGCCGATGCACGGACGCTCCGTGCGCGGGCCGGGGTCAAGCGAGTGAACGGCGACAAAGCGCTCGAGCTCCTGGAGCGCGCCGGGTTCATCGAACGCAAGGCAATCCAGGCGCAGGACACCTACCACAGCCTCAAGCCCTACCGCGCGAGCGTGGAAGCTCCACGCACCGCATTCGCCAAGACCCACTCCGTGGGCGAGGGCGGCGGGTGACGGCGTCGCCAACGCCCTGGCCCGTAGGAGTCAGCGCCCCTCGACCAGCGATGCGATACCGCCAACGGGATTCGAAGCCGGAACACTCCCCCGCGCGATCTCCTATGATTGGGCCGAATCTGGCTTGTTTACAGGGGAAACGACCAGATCATGAGTCCGGCCGGGTCCGGCTGAATCCGGCCGAATCCGGGCACGATTGGCACAAAATTGGCACGCGCCACGCGCTCTCATGTGCCCGACCGCTGTCCAGCCGGTCGCGGAACCTCGGCGGTCGCGGCGAACACGAGCGCACCTCGCCATCGCCCCGTGGCTTCTCAGCTATGCGGAGACGAGCATCGCCTGCACGCCGGGCAGCGCTGCCTGGCGCGTGTCTGCGGTCAGAAGCGTCAGCTCGTGGGCGAGCGCTGTAGCGGCGATCCATAGGTCATTCGCGGGCTGCCTGCCGGACGCGGCGCGTAGCTGCGCGTAATGTGCGGCCACGCGGCGATCCACGATCAGTACCGGCGCCTGTTCGAGGATTCCCGTGAGCCGGGCGAGTCGCCGCGCTCGCAGCTTTCCCGGCGCGAGGAGTACACCGACCTCCAGCTCGCCAATCGTCACAACGCTTACCGCCCACGTTCCGGGCTCCTGGGGCGCGACATCACCGGCGAGGACGCTCGTGTCCACGAGCTGTTGACTCACACGGCAGCTTCCGTGTCACGCATCGCGCGCAGCTCCGTCGCCCATCCGGGATCGACGGGAGTCTCGGCGAACAGCTCCCCCAGCGCCTCGGGCGGCGCCGGTAGGCGGGTGCCGGGCAGCGGGCCAAGCTCGGCGACCGGGCGACCGTCCACGGTGATCGTGAAGCGCTCGCCCTGCTCAGCACGCCGCAGCACCGCGCCGGCCTGATTGCGTAGCTCGCGCTGAGGGATCGTCGTTGCCATATGCCGTAGTGTAGCGAGGCTGCTACGCCGCGGACCGGGGGCTGGGCACTCCCGCGCAGGTCCTTGGCAGACTGGCACGCGCTACTCGCCCACTGCTCGCAGGTGTGGGGCGCCGTCGAGCCGGTCCAGGTAGCCGTCGATCCGCTCGCGCGCCTCATCCTCGCCGCCGGGCATGAGGTGCCCGTAGACATCGAAGGTGAAGGCGATGGTGGCGTGGCCCATGATGGTGGAGAGCGCCTTGGCGTTCACGCCAGCGGCGATCATCAGGGAGGCAAAGGTGTGCCGTGCCTCGTGTAGCCCGATTCGCTCAAGCGCGTCGTGGCGTGCCTTGACAGTGATCCTCCGCGGCCCGGTCGGCTTGGGGTTAGTGCCAGTCTTCCAGCCCCACGCGGCGAGCGCGCGGCGGCGAACCGTGGAGGGCTCGAACGGGATACCGGCGGTCGCGCCGAACACGAGCGCGTCATCGTCACGGCCGGTGGCGAGCTTGTGCGCCGCCAGGAAGGGCGCCAGCCGCGCGATGAGCGGCACGGTCCGGCGGGCGGCGGCGCTCTTGCCGTCCTGCTCGCCCTCCTTCGCGTCCCAACCGCGCGCCACGCGGATTACGCGGCCCTCGATGTCGATGTCTGCCCACCTGAGCGCGCGCAGCTCGCCGTGGCGCAGGCCGGCGTACAACGCTGTCGCCCACAACGCGCGCTCCTCCACGGGGAGCGCGTCGAGCAGTTCGCGCGCCTCATCCGGGCTCGCTATCCGGTCGCGCCGGCCGTCGGGCTTACGCAGCTCAAGGCCCTTGGTGGGGTCTACCGCCACAAGGTCGCGGCGGACCGCGCGCCTGAAGATCACCCGCAGGGGGTCGAGCTGGTTCTGCACGGTCGAGGCGGCGAGACCTTCCGCGGTGAGCCGGTCCGCGAGATCCTGCACGTCCGCGCGCCGCACGTCCGAGAGGCGCATGTCGCCGAGCGCGGGCAGGATTCGCAGGCGCAGGGCCTCCTCATAGCTGCGGATCGCCGCAGGCTTGTACCGCGTGCCTGAGCGAGTCGGAATCGAGCCATCACCGATCCCGGCGAGCAGTCCATCCGCGGCCTGCCTGAGAGTGATCGATGTAGGGGCGCGCATAGTCATCTTGCGTACCGCTGAGCGCGCGTCGTCGCGCCACGCGACCGCTGCGGCCTGCGACGGGAACGCCTTGCGTATCTTCTTCCCGTCACGCTTACTGAAGACCGACGCCTGCCACGGGCACTTGCAGCCCCTCTTGCGATTGCACTTGCTGTTGTGGCGCTGCCACACTCCAGCGGCCATGTCACCTGCTCCCTTCGGTCGTCATTTCCAGAGTTTCCGCCACACGCCAGCCCGGCCGGCGAGAGGAGCCATCACGCCTATCCCCCACCATCGCGGCCACCACTTCGGCACCCGCTCGGGTCGGCTGTATCTGCGTGCCGCCGCTCATTGCGCGGCGGGCTGTGACTAGTCCTTTACGCTCCAACACGCGCGCAACGGCGGGGTGACACTTGCACGAGTGTTCCTCTACTGCGAGCTTCAACGCTGAGCGCTGGCTCTCGTTCAAGCCGGGATTGCGCCGCAGGGATGGGATGATTCCCTGCGCCGTCTCCTCGATTGCCAACGGGGGCCACCGCGAAGTCCCACAGCGGCGCCCCATTCATCCCACCGCCTTTTCGGCGTGCGTGTCGAGCCAGCGTTCAAGCTCCTGGGTTGGGACGAGCTTTCGCCTGCCGATGCGCACAAGCGCGATGTCCGGTTCGATGTTCGCCCGCCAAAAATCCCAAGACACGTTCAGCGACAAGCAAGCCTGCTCGACGGTAAGGGCCAACGACGGCACGGCAGGACCGACCCGCCGCGCAAGCTGCTTGACATCGGCCGGTTCAAGCCTCATCGGAGAGGGCGTCCGTACGCCAGCGCATGGCCCTGAATGCGCTTGGTGTGCCGTAGTCGTGTTTGGCTGAGGGGCTGCATCGGCTCTCTCTGTGTAAGCCGAGCAACGCCCCCGCCACGCAAACGAATTATTCCTCCCGCACCCCAGCGTCAGCACGGCAGCTCGATAGCCGCCGTGCCCGCAGACCCCACCGCTCGACACGGGAGCCTCGTCTACCGACTGCCGACGGCCGCAGCCTGAGCGACCAACGCGCGAGACGCTACATTCTGCCTGCATGGGAAGACCTCATTTCTTCTCGTGCCGCCCTGTCGGTGTTACCAGCACCGGCAGGGCACTAACTTTGTCAGCGCACATCATTATACACCTGATGCGGACGGACATGGAAATTGAGTCTTAGCTGAGGGGAAACTTGCGCGAGAAGGCGGTCCCGCCAGCGGTCCGCATATTTGATGCAATTGGAGCATCGTTGGTGCTGGCATCCTGGTAGGGGCTTGTCCCGTCGAGCGCGGTAGGACCATGCCATCGAGTCGGCGGACGTGAGGGCACCTGCGACGTTCGCAATCCCGCGCGCCTTCACTCCAAAGCCATGAAGCGACAAGCCTGCGTCGGCCAGCGCCCAAATGATTTCCGCGACCTCTGGCGTGCCTTGCCGGCGACAGACCGAGCCAACGCCTACCCGTGCCTCTCGGCTGAGGTCCACCCCTGCGGCTTCGTATAGGGTGACGCACCGCTCATAATCTGCTCGCGTCCATCCCTGGATGACCGGAATATAGGGTAGCTCGGGGGCACGCTCGCGCAGCTCTAGGAAGTTGGCGATCGTGCGCCGCTGATGATCTTCGATGGTAAGGTCGGTGCGGGCTAGCATCTTGGGCTCACACATCCAATCCATCGGCGCGGCCCACTCCAGCATCCCAATTTCGGCCGCGTACTGTCGTGTCGCTTCAATGTACTCAGCGGGCGTCGTTACCCAGCGTCCATGCAGCTCCAACTCACTGAATCCGCCAGAGTCAAGTGCCCATCTTGTCGCAGCGCGGGGGAGGCTCTTTCTGAGTGCAAGGCGCCGGTGCGAGATAAATAATGGACCTATCTCGTTCGTCAACCAGCTCACTTCATGCGTCCCGAGGTAGAACGTCCAGCCGGGGTTGTTCTGCGACTCATGCTCGGGGGGCGGCGGGCCTCCCTGGCCTGATACCGGCCCGCGGCCCGCGTCATCACTGCCGATTGCATCACACGCACGCGCACTGCACGCCTTCCCCCCGTGCGCGACGGGCCGGCGCCCTGGCGTACCATCGACGGCGGGCTGTGTTCCGAGTGCCAAGACGCCTGCGGGCTGCGCGGCGATCTGCCCGGTCGATGCGTTGAAGGCGGACAGCGCCCTGGAGCGCGAGCTGCGCCCCGACCTGCCATCGGCGGCGGCGCTCCAACTCTCCGGCGAGCCCCGCCGCGTCAGACCAGTGCAGCTCGTAAATGGTTGGATAAGGGCTGATCGAGTCGCCGCTACGTTCTCGACAGGCGGCGAGTTGCTACGCTCTGCGTGCATGGGAAGACCTCATTTCTTCTCGTGCAGCCCTGCCGGTGGGCAAACACCGGCAGGGCAGTAATATCGGTTATTCGGTGATACGACTAACGCGGACGGACTCAGCTTTCTCAATCGCAGCGCGGATCGCGCCAAGCACGTCCCCAAAGTCTTGAGTCTGACCGTCGCAGATAACCTCGCTCAGACTTGAGACTCGGCCGTGCCATGATCCGCCGCTCCAATGAAACCCGGCAGCCCTGAGCGCGTTGATGATTTCACGCTTGGGCTTCTCAGCAAACGTTACCGTGCAGTAATCACCGCCAACCCGCACGGCCACCCCACCGTTGTCCTTAGGGCCTATCCCTGTAGGAGGGTTTTGGTGGTGTAGCGGCGAACTCCGGGTTCGATCTGTTGATCGGACATAAGGGGGTGCGTGATGGGTTTGGTTGACCGCGACGATGGCTGGCGTATGCCGGACTGGTTGTGGGAGCGAATCGAGCCTTTGTTGCCGCAGGCGCCTGAGCATCCGTTGGGAACTCACCGGCGCGGTCTTCCCAAGCGTGAGGTGATGGACGCGATCTTGCTCGTGCTGCGCACTGGTATGCAGTGGAACGCGCTCAACGCGACGGGGGTGTGTAATTCCTCAACGGCGCATCGGCGCTTTCAGGAGTGGGAGCAGGCAGGCGTCTTTCATGAGATTTGGCGCCAAGGACTGCTCGACTACGACGCGCAGGTCGGTATCGACTGGTCTTGGTTGGCGGCCGACGGTGCGATGAGCAAAGCGCCGCTCGGCGGGCCGAGGACTGGTCCTAATCCCACTGACCGGGCCAAGGGGGGGCGAAGCGCTCGCTCCTCGTCGAGGCACGTGGCGTCCCGATCGGGATCGCTCACGACGGCGCGAACCGCAACGATCACAAGCTGCTGAAGGCGACGCTCGACTCGATCCGATCGAGCGACCCGAACCAACCGAGGCCGACCCCCAAGGACTTTGCTTGGACAAGGCTTACGATTTCCCCGTCGTCCGCGAACTTCTTGAAGGCCGCGAGTTCACCCCACACATTCGCGCTCGCGGCGAGGAGATCAGCCTCAAGCATCACAACCCGGACTGGCGAGCGCGGAGGTGGGTGGTCGAGGCCTGTCACTCATGGCTCAACCGCAACCGGGCGATCCTCATCCGCTGGTCCAAGAAGGACGAAAACCATCTCGCCCTCCTCCAACTCGCGAGCGGCATGATCGCCCTCAAGCGCGCGCACACCGCACGCACAGCCAACGCCCTATAGGGATAGGCCCTTAGCCTCGGCGGTCCGCTTTTCGTGCCGTTCGATATCGGCGATTCGCTCCTTGTCCTTGCGGATCGTTGCGCCAAGGTTGGTCAACACATGGCGTGGGAATCCTCCACCCGTGCTGAGCTGGTACGGCACAACGCGGCGCGTCGTTGCAATATCGGCGCGCTCCCGCTCAGTCAGCATCGACTCATCCGGCGAGCCTTTCCGACAAGAGGCATTGAACGCCTTTATCCGCTCCCGCGCCGCTTCACGGGCTGTGATCCGCTCGCGCAGGCGCTCGATAGCGTCAGCATCGTCAGAGAAAACCGACTGGTCTAGCTGGTCAGCGATGCCTTGGGCCTTGTTAGTGTGATGCTCTGCCATCCTGGCATGAGTCACACCGCGGGTCATCGTCGCGTCGATGCGTGCCCGGTAGTTTCGGTCCCGCTTCTCGCTGTGATGGCCGACTAGGATCGGCTGTCCAAAGGGGATAGCCTGCCCCATAGTGTGTGCGGTGTCGAAGGCACCGCGAGCCGATGCCTCCCGTTTCTGTGCCCACTCCTCCCGCTTTGCCTGCCGTTCTTCCTTACGTTCGCGCCGGGTCATTGCTTCACCCCCGCCGCTACCTCGATTGTGTCCACGGCGCCGGCTTCGGAGTCGTGCCGGGAGAGTGTGCCTCCGTGCTGATCGAGAGCAATCCACGTCATGCCACGACGACGCACAGTCCCAATCACGACCGGGGCGCCATCGCTGCCAGTCGTAGAAACCGTTACGTCGGACGCCTCGATTCGGTCGTGAACCTTGGGTGCCATGCCGCGAGTGGCGCCTAGTCTCCCGAGTGCTTCACCAAACCTGGAATCCCCGGTGACTGCATAGTTACCGCCAAACATCCACCAACCGGGGGCGGGCTGCCAATCCCCCTCCTCGTTCCTCACGGCCGGCACAAGAACAGGATTTGCCCCTGCTCCCGGACCCTGGATCAGCATCACGGCCGGACGGTCATCCGCCGGACCAAATGGACCGTCAACATTCACAACCGTTAGCTCCTGATGCTCAGCGGTCAGGCCGCCGCGCGAACAGTCACACCGACCATTACGCAGTACCGAGACGATTAGTCCTTTTGCTGCCTGGCTTTGTCCAACTTGGCGACTCATAGTTTCCTCCTGTGGATTTGGGCTCTCCCGAGCCATTTGGGCGGATGCCCAAACACAGGTGCTGCCGTAAGCAGGTCGTGGAGGAGCTGTCAAGCAATTGATAATGTGACTTCTGTGCTCCCGCCGCAGGCGGGAGACTCTCAATTGCTTGAGCCCGAAGGGCCTTGCAGCGGGGGAGCGACCTGCTATAGATTCTCCCGGCGAACCGTCGCCGGGTAACTTTCACCAGCGCTCGTCGTGCCGGCCTGGTCCCTAATTGCTACTGGAAACCTTGCCCGGCGTCCCTCTTGATCGTGTGCGTCATTTTTGCCGTTTGACGTATGAGGTATAATGTTCCTATGACATCTCCCGCCCGCGCGTTACCGGCCTTTGAGGTTTCCAAGGCTGGTTTGGGTAAGTTGCTCGCTCGGCGTGGTGGGAAGACTCGTGCCGTTGCCGAGCTGATCCAGAACAGTTGGGATGAGGCTGTGACGCGCGTGAGCGTTGACCTAACCCCTGTCGCTGGCCGTCGGCAGACGCATCGGCTTGTCGTTGAGGACGACGCGCCCGGCGGCTTCGCTGATCTATCCCACGCTTATACTCTCTTTGCGGAGTCCGTCAAGAAGAATGACCCGACTCGCCGCGGTCGCTTCAACATCGGCGAGAAGATGGTCGTCGCGTTGTGCAGCGAAGCCGAGATTTCCTCCGTGACGGGAACCATCGTCTTCACCGGCAGCGAGCGGCGTCACTACCCGCGTCGCAAACGTGAGCGCGGCTCGCGCTTCTCGGGCGTGCTAGCGATGACTCGGGGGGAGGCTCAAGAGTGCGCGGCGGCTATGCGGCGCCTCATTCCGCCCGCTGGAGTAGAGACCTTCTTCAACGGTGAACTGCTGCCCGCGAGAACGCCGGTTCTCAGCTTTCAGGCGACTCTTGAAACCGAGCAGGCGGACGACGACGGCAACCTCCGTCGCTGCCAGCGCCGGACGACGGTGAGCCTACATGAGCCGAGCGACGGTGAGCGGCCCACTATCTATGAGCTGGGTATTCCCGTGGTCGAACTGACCGGGGATGACCGCTGGCACATAGACGTAGCTCAGAAGGTGCCACTGTCCCTAGAGCGCGACAACGTGCGTCCTGCGTACCTGCGCGCGCTCCGAGCGGAGGTTATGAACCACGCGGGCGAGCTACTGCGTGAGGATGACGCCGACGCGCGCTGGCTGGATGATGCGATGACCGACAACCGCGCCGCGCCGGGAGCCCTCGGGCGAGCGCTCGATCTACGTTTTGGCGAAAAGCGCGTCGTGTTCGATCCCAACGATATCGAGGCGAACCACCGCGCGGTCGCGGCCGGCTTCACTGTGATCGCGCCGCGCGGGCTACCGAAGGGAATCAGCGCGAAGGCGCGCGAGCTTGGGCTTGTGAAGGTCGCAGGCGAAGTGACACCTTCGCCGCGCCCGTACTCCGAAGATCCCGACGCGCCGGTACGGCGGGCGCTGCCAAGGTCGGAGTGGACTGACGGTATACGCAACATCGCGGAATACACGGAGACGCTAACCCGGCGGCTCCTCGGCGTTGCGATCAACGTGGCGATGGTTGACGATCCTGAGTGCCGTAACTTCCGTGCGGCCTACGGGCGGGGGCAATTCGACTTCAACGTGCGTGTCTTGGGACGCGAGTGGTTTGACCAAGGGCCATCGGATCGCGTTAACGCTCTCATCATTCACGAGCTGGGCCATCACTATGAGGGCAATCATCTATCCGAGGGGTACTACGATGCGCTGTGCAGCATTGGGGCGAAGCTCGCACGCCTCGCGCTTGAGGACCCCGACTTGTTCTCCCGCTTCACGGCGACTCAGGCCGCGGCAGAGGCGCCGGCATCTGCGAGCGCATAGGACTTTCTGCCTTTGCGTTTCTTGATGAGCTGAGCGACGCCTTGCTTTGCGAGCCGGCCGAGGGCAACATGAACGATGGTGGCGTCCAAGCCGGTCGCGTCTGCGACCTCTCGGACGGTCAGCGGGGCGTCGGGTGTTGCCTTCGTGCGCAGGACAGTCGCGATCGCCTGTTGGTTGGCTCCCTTGGGCCTGCGAGTGACACTGGATCGTTTGGGCGCTGGCGCCTGCGCTCGTGTTCGGCTCGGGGCGGAGGACTTCGGCGGACGGCCGCGGCGAGCCCTGCCGTTCGTGGTGGGCACCGCGACGGAAGGACCGCCAAGCGCTCGCGCTGCTGCCTCGATCCGCGAATACTCATCTACCGCTGAGCGCAGCTCGTTACGCCGCGTGTCGAGTTCTCCCCGAATGCGATCGAGCAAGTCTGACGATGCCATTGCGGCCTCCCTCGTGGTTCGGTGGGACTCTCCGTCAACGGGGAACGTAGCACGACGACAGGAAGCCACGATGGCGCGAGGTTGGGTCCTACCGGCGAGCGAGGGCGCCGGTTCGTATTCCGTTCCGTCGCGCTCGGCGGTGAGGCTGTTGAGTGTTAGGTCGGGCATGAGGTTCACCGTCGGAGTGGGCCGCGCGCCCACCCCCCGGAGGGGCGGGCTCGCGGCCCTGCCGGCTAGGCAGCGATGGGGACCTCCTGCGGTTGCTCCTCGGGGGAGTCCGTGTCCCGCGGCGGGCGGTCCAAGAACTCGACGGCGGTGGCGACGATCGCCATGCCGCGGCGCTTCGACCCGTCCTGCGCCTCCCAGGAGGTCGGCTCCAGCCGCGCCGAGACGGCGACGACGCGACCCTTGCGCAGATACTTCGCGCAGTTCTCCGCTTCGGCGCCCCAAACGGTCACGTCGAAAAAGTCCGCTGTGGGAGCGTCGTCGCTCTCGGGCTTGATCGACTTGCGAACCGCCAAGCCGAGGGTCAGCACGGACCTCTCGCCTGCGCTAGTCGAGACGGTGCGCAGCTCCGGGTCGCGCGTCACTTTCCCGATCAGTGCGGCGGTGTTGGTGGGGGATGAATATGCCATTTCGCTTTTCTCCTTGTTCGGTGGTGGTGCGGTTGACGAATCCCGATCCGGCCGGCGACCGCCGCGCGGAACCGAGCCCGCAGGGCGAGGGGAACCCCCCTTGCGGGGGTTGCAGCGCATAGGCGGCGCCGGCCAAAATCGGGGGAGGAGACAAAGCGCAAACCACCACCCGCCGCATGAAGAGAACCGACGGAATGGCCTCGCCCAACAACGACGCGGACGGGTCAGCTCAAGCAACGATGTGGGAACGATCAGCGCCATGTCACGAGTACCGCCCGCCCGACTAGACTGCCCGGAGGGGCGACACTCGTAAGCCGAGCTACGCGCCACTCACGCAAACGAACTGGCGCCGAGCTGCACGCCGGCCCCGTGGCGCCCCGTGCGCGAGCGCGCCGCGCGAGCTACCGCCGGGCAAGCCGCAGGCGAGCGTCGCCCCCGGCCGGGATCAAAGCGGCCCTCCAAGCTCCGAGCGGCGAGTTCGGAGCTGACTAGGTGTCCGCCAGCACGGACTGTAGGTACACGCGGTCGGCGCTAAGCATCCGCACTTTCACGGAGTGGGGCTCCTTGAGAAAGGTAATTGGAAGCGCGAACCTTGCAGTCATCGGGTCAGCAGTAGAGATGTTCTTCAGCATTGAATAGGTAGGCTAGCGGTCGGGGCAGACGGACTTGTGCAGCGTCGCCACATGCTCGCTTTGCGAGCGCAGCAGCTCGTGAGCGGCGGTACGGGCGTCCGCTCGGGCGGGGCGCTGACGTGCTCGGCGGCGGGGTGAGCCGAAGGCGAGCACCGCCCTGGCCGCGATCGAGCGCCCCGGCGCCCAAGCTGCGCGCCAGCGCCGCGGCTAGATTTGGGCTCTCCCGAGCCATTTGGGCGGATGCCCAAACACAGGTGCCGCCGTAAGCAGGTCGTGGAGGGAGCTGTCAAGCAAATTCGCAAGTACAAGCAGTGCCCCGCCGTTAGGCGGGGACTTGAAATTGCTTGACGGCGGGGGAGCGACCTGCTACCCGCGTTGGCGCTGCTATCCCGCTGGTCTTGAGCTGTGGCCGATCCGTGATTGCCGCCCGTCTGTGTGCTCGATGTCCGCCCTTCGGCCACCCGCCATCTCCACCACGTACCGTCCATGCGCCCCGCGCCCTCTACTGCCCTCCAGCTTTGCCACCCACCATCCCCCGCCACGTACCGTTCCCCTTCCATGCCACCCACTGTCCGACTACCAACCCGGTTGTTCCATGCCACCCACCACCCGCCACCGCCCCCACCTGTTCGTCCTCTTTCCTCTGACCACTCCTTTGTAGTTACGCTCGACCCTCTGCTTGCTGCTGCCCGCTCGCTCCCGCTCCCTGCTCTGCATCTGACCTTGCCCTGAACATCTGTTGATGTGTTGGGTCGAGGAAGGGGGTCCCCGGTTTGGAGCGCAGCGGAGAAGCGGGGACCCCCTTCCTCGGGTTAGATGCAGAGCCAAATCTCGGGAGCGAGCGGGCAGCAGCGTGTTCGTTTGGGTGTTCGGCTTATAGCCGAACACCCAAACGAACACCCAACGAACAGCTGGGGCGGTAGCGGGCGTTCTTCGATCCTAAGGCCAGGCCATCAACCACGCGCGTCGCCCCCAGCGCAGCAACACGTCCACCCAACTCGCCGGCCAGTTCTCGCGGCGACCAGCCTTCAACCCCTGAAGGTATTCCGGAGTGCGCCACCAAAGTCGGGAGGCGGGCAGCGCGTCTGCGGCCACCCGGACCCACCGGAAGACTCGGCAGTGTCTCAGTCAGCCGAGCGCGAGCAGACGCGGTAGTTCGCGCATCGATCGCAACACCTCGGCACCGGCCGCGCGCAGGGCTGTCTCGTTGCTGTCGGCGACGTAGCCGATCGCGCGCATACCCGCCGATACGGCGGCCGTGACACCAGAGGGGTGTCCTCCACGACGACGCAGCGGGACGGTTTGACGCCTATCGCGGAGGCCGCGTACAGGTAGATGTCGGGGTGCGGCTTGCCGCGCGGGACTGCTTCGGCCGAGAACAGCGCGGCGGCGGAGAACAGGTCGCGTAGCCCGGTCAGTCCGAGCGTGAGCCGGGTCTTGGAGAGCTTCCCCTGGGAGGCCACGCAGACGGCTATCCCGGCGGCGCTGATGCACTTGACGGCCTCGGCCGCGTCGGGCACGGGCTTGAGTTCGCGGTGGAACGCCTCTGCCCGATCGCGCTCGTAGCGCGTCAGCCAGCCCTCGGGGAGCGGGCGCCCAAGCTTCGTCTGCGCCTTGGTGACGACCTCGCTCAGCAGCATCCCTTGGTAGTCGCGGCGAGCCTCGGCGAGCGTCGTTGGCAGTCCCTCCGTGGCGAGCGCCTGCGCAAGCACGGCGTTTAAGATCGTCTCGCTGTCAACGAGCACCCCATCGCAGTCGAAGATCGCCAACTCTGTCTCGGGCATCGGGGGGAAGCAGCTTATGGGGTAGGCTGCGGAGGCGTTTGGCTTCAGTAGATCGAACGGCTCCTTGCTACTTGTCGATGGTCTACCTTCACGCCCCAACGCCAGCCGGTCGAAGTGCCACACCCCCTGCGCTTGCGGCGGTGGCCGCAAGCGCAGGGGGATCAACCACGAGCGCGATGTACGCGGTCAGTGACAGTCCAGCGTGACCCTGACGTACTGTTGCCGCGGCAGGTAGACGCGGCGGCTGCCGCATTTACGCGCATGAACTATGAACTTTCCGTCCTGGAGACGGAACCGTGCGCCTTCGCTCGTGTATTTGCGGGTCATCGACCAGTGACTGCCGACTTTAGTGATGCTTACCGGCCAGCCGACATGCGACGGCTTGAGCCACACGATGATCCCGCCATTGGCCGGTTCGGACTTCTCGGCGACAATTGGCAGTGCAGCGACCGTCCTGGTCATCACCGGCCCCAACTCTTCGATGTTTGGCGGCGTGGGGCCACCATACCCGCCTGTGACCTGGCCGTCCTGGGAATCCATCACGACCGCCCAATACTTCTGATGAATCGGAGCCGCGCCCGGAGGCTCCGGCTCGTTAGGGCTGAAGTATTCACCAGCAGGGGCCTCCATCACAATGACATACGAAGGCACGCGTTCCCATGCGCCTTCGACAGTCGCGGTCTGAGTCTTGGGCGAGTCGCCATTTAGCACGTCGTTCCCTTCGCGCTCGGTCGCGTGCGCGACAGACAGTTTCAGCGCACCGTTGACCCCGGATTGACGCGCCAGACCGACCGCCAGTTCCTCGACCTGCGCCGGTTCCATTTCCGGCCCAGTCGGCGCCGTGTAGCTGAACCCTGGTGCCGCTTCGCTGGACGCCACTTCGTTGCTGCTGGCCGCCCTGGCTCGACCGCGGCCCAGCGAGACGCTGGCCACCAGCACGACGGCGAGGATGACCCCGATGCCCACATACTTACGCATTTTGTCACTCCTTATTTGAAGCATCCGACCGACCATTCTTGATTGCCTTCGGCGGGTAGATACGCATTGGTGCTACGGCAAAACGTGTTCTGGGAAATCCAACGGTAGCCGTTCCAAGGATACCACGGACTAGATTCGTTGATCCAGCGGGCGACGGCGTCTCGTCCGTGGTCGATCGGCTGTGATTCACTTGCGATCTCGGTACCTGACTGTGCTTCTTCCCAGCGCGTTGGCCAACCCCCCCACTGATAACCCTCCTCATACCAGGCTTCGACTGTGCTCGGCTGGCCTTTTGAATTGGTTCCCCCAGGACTGCCCCAGAAGAAGTCCCACGTTGTTCCTTCCAGGTTGTAGATCATGTAGTCGGCATAGCCAGGGTTTGGCACGCCTTGCGGGAACCATTCATGGTCAACGCCTTCCGGGGTCTGCTCAAACTGGAAAGGATGGGGCGTGCAGCAGTCGGAACCGTGGCCAATGATTTGACCCATCTCCTCCCAGGCGCTTGAGCCCCATTTACTCGGCCAAAGAATCCACTCCTCTTGCGTCTCAAAGCCCCCTTCGTTCCAGTCGGCGACATCTGACCCTTCGTCTACGACCTGAAGGATCGTGGCCCTGTTTGGTTTCGAGGGATTAATTGCCGTGAGCGAGTAACAGTGATCACTGTTCGGCCTCCCGCATTCCGCGCCCGGACCCCACCAGGCCTGAGCAGCCGCTGGCAGCAGCAAGAACGCGGCGATTGAGACGATCGATATTATGACCTTGCGCACGTTTGGAACCCCCTTTGTCAGTAATTTGTCTTTTGGGTATGGATGCAGTCAATGTCAAAGTGGGAGGTGTAAGCGTCCGTTGGAACTTGCTAGCTCGACGGCCACAGGCCGACCCTCCGTGTCCATCGCTACAGCGGCGATGGTGCGTCTGCCGACCCGGGCGTAAGAACCACTGAGCGACCTGACCTGTGCGGCGAAGGACGGGTTGCTCGCGTTGGGCGTGGGGTCGCGGCTTGGCTTGCTTAGCGAGCCGAACTCGATGACGTTGTCGGCCCTTAAGCACGCCATTAGGGTCGTAGAGCAAAGTAGCGGCACAAGGCAGAAATCGTATCAAGAAGCAGACGAGTCCGACTAACGGGTGGAAGCCCGGCTACTCAAATGAGGATAAACATTCATTTATGAACTGGCGGCTGGGTCGTATCGTGGCCAGGAGCCCTTCCCCGACAACAAGCGACGGATGCTCGGTAGCCTCTTAGCCAGGGTGATGGCTACGCTGGGAGGTCGTGGTGGGTGAGTTGGTGTTGGAGTTGGCGGGTGTGTGGAAGGGTTTTGATCGGGGGAGCCAGCGGGTGCCGGTGCTGGAGGACGTGTCGCTGACGGTCGCGGCTGGGGAGATAGTCGCGGTGGTTGGCACGCGCGATGAGGGCAAGACGACGCTTTTGAAGATCGCCTCCGGTGTTGAGCGGCCGGATCGCGGCTCGGTTCGCGTCGGTGGTCTTGAGCTGAAGGGCTTGAAGGACCGGGAGCTTGCGCGGGTGTTGCGTACCGAGATCGGCCTGGCGGCGAGGGACGGTCCTGGGATGCGGGCACGGATGCGGGAGTACGTCGGTTTGCAGTTGGCGGCGGGTCGATGGTGGCGGGGCCGGGAGCGGCGTCTGCGAGTCGCCGAGTCTCTTGAGCGGCTGGGGGTAGCGGATTGCGCGGATTCGCGGTGGGGTGAACTCTCGGACTGGCAGCGGGTGCGTGTCGAGCTTGCGCAGGCAATCGCCGCCCGGCCCCGGCTGCTGCTGGTCGATGACCTGCTCCACGGGCTCGGCCTTGGCAAGACCCAGGAAGCCAACCAGCTCCTGCGCGAACTCGCCGATGAGATCGGGTGCGGGGTATTGATGGCGGTCTCCGATCACACGAGCGCGGCGCCATCCGATCGCGTCTGGCACTTCGACCGACGCAAACTTCTGTTGATGGCCGACCACACGATCCCCCAAGTCACCCACATCCACCAGCCACGAGCCACCGGGCGGGCGACGCGAGCCAACCGACGACGCTGACCGCATGCTCAGCCGGACCGGGGGATTGGAGCGTCGGCGCTACCCACGCAAGTGGGGCCGGCAGACAGTCGGAAACACGGAGACACGGGCGGCCGGACGTATGCTCTGATGGGGTGATCGTCAAGCGTGCCGATTGATCCCTGCCTTGGTAACAGCTTGGAACAGTTCCGCAAGGACGTACATTGATATAGGGTGTGCGTTCCGTGTCGCGCGTGAACCCCGATAAGTTGCCCGGCAGCATGGTCGTCTTGGGCTTGGTGATCGAACGGCCCGAAGCGACGGTCAAAGAGGTGGGGCAGGCGGTTAGTAAACGCTTCAAGCTGGCGCGCTTCGCGCCGAACACCGCGCATAGTGCCTTGCCGCGGCTCGCCGAACGCAGGGGCGAGAAGATCCCGTGCGTTGAGCGAACTTACAAAGCACCCGGAAGGGAACGCTCGCGTGATCGCTACAGGGCGACGGCACACGGCATCAAGATCTTCCGCGCCTGGATGTATGACATGGAGGGCGACGAAGAAACCATCGGCCAGCCGTCGCTACAGGAGGCGATGCTGGGTCGGATTGCGCTTGGCAAGGTGCAGGACCTCCCGCGGCTGATCCAGATGGCGAGTAAGGAAGCAGACGTGAGCGCAGATCTGTTCGCGGCTGCCTCGCTGGAGCTGCGCAAGCTAATGGGGCGTCGGGCTGACCCGCTCGACTTCGAGCGCAAGATCAGGGAGGTCCAGCTTTATGTGGACCCGGCGCATTGGTCGGAGCGATCGGCACGCTATCGGGCGATCGCTAACCGGCTCGAAGATATAAAGCAGGAAGCCCAGGCGGCCGGCGTGCTTGGTGGTGGGTGAGTTGGTGTTGGAGTTGGCGGGTGTGTGGAAGGGTTTTGATCGGGGGCGCCAGCGGGTGGCGGTGTTGGAGGAGGTGTCGCTGACGGTCGCGGCTGGGGAGATAGTCGCGGTGGTTGGCACGCGCGATGAGGGCAAGACGACGCTTTTGAAGATCGCCTCCGGTGTTGAGCGGCCGGATCGCGGCTCGGTTCGCGTCGGTGGTCTTGAGCTGAAGGGCTTGAAGGACCGGGAGCTTGCGCGGGTGTTGCGTACCGAGATCGGCCTGGCGGCGAGGGACGGTCCTGGGATGCGGGCACGGATGCGGGAGTACGTCGGTTTGCAGTTGGCGGCGGGTCGATGGTGGCGGGGCCGGGAGCGGCGTCTGCGAGTCGCCGAGTCTCTTGAGCGGCTGGGGGTAGCGGATTGCGCGGATTCGCGGTGGGGTGAACTCTCGGACTGGCAGCGGGTGCGTGTCGAGCTTGCGCAGGCAATCGCCGCCCGGCCCCGGTTGCTGCTGGTCGATGACCTGCTCCACGGGCTCGGCCTTGGCAAGACCCAGGAAGCCAACCAGCTCCTGCGCGAACTCGCCGATGAGATCGGGTGCGGGGTATTGATGGCGGTCTCCGATCACACGAGCGCGGCGCCATCCGATCGCGTCTGGCACTTCGACCGACGCAAACTTCTGTTGATGGCCGACCACACGATCCCCCAAGTCACCCACATCCACCAGCCACGGCAGGCTCGGCGAGCGTCTTAGAGTTCGCGCGATGCTTGAGACGCGCGACCTCATCAAGCACTATCGGGTCGGAGACGGCGAGCCGATCCGCGCGGTCGATGGCGTTTCGCTGGTGATAGCGCCGGGGGAGTTCGTGGCGCTGTACGGCCCCAGCGGATCAGGCAAGTCAACGCTGGTCGATCTCATCGCCGGCTTCCAGCCGCCGGACAGCGGGACCGTGCGAATCGACGGCCGCGACATGGCCGGCCTAAGCGAAAAGGAGCACGCCAAGGTTCTGCTGCGGGTACTCGGGATCGTTGGAGGCCCCGACGAACTGCTACCGGGCGCCAGCGCAGTAGAAAACGCCGCGCTGAAGCTTTTGCGAGCCGACGCCCGGCGCGCAACCACTCTCGTGCGGCCTTTGCTCGAAGAACTCGGGCTCACGGCACGGATGAACCATCCGACCGGCAAGCTCTCGATGGGCGAGCGCCAGCGGGTGTTGATCGCGCAGGCGCTCGCTCTCGATCCCAAGCTCGTGCTCGCCGATGAGCCGACCGCGCATCTCGACACGCTGCACAGTCGGGAAGTTCTCGGGCTGCTGCGCGACCTCTGCCGCAAGCGCGGAGCGGCGATCCTGCTTACAACACACGACCCGCAGGCGGTCGGCTTCGCCGACCGGGCGCACGAACTCCGCGATGGGCACCTTCAGGACTACCAGCCTGACGAGCTGTTCATAGGCCCTGGGGTCTTGGCGGGACGGACCCCATGATGTCGCTCGGCGAGATTCTGTTCGTCTATCGGGCGCGTATGCGGGAAAGCTCCCTGCTCTTGCAGGAGGCGCTAGCGGTCCTCGGGATCGCGGTCGGCGTTGCCCTGCTGTTCGCCAGCCAGGTCGCATCCACGAGCCTCGACGGCTCCGTTCGAGCCCTCGCCAGCCAGGTAGTCGGCTCCACTCAATTCCAGCTCGACTCGCGCGGCACCGAAGGCTTTAACGCACAGCTCGCTCACACGGTTGAACACTTGCCGGGCGTGGAGGCGGCGCTGCCCTTGCTCGACCAGCAGGCAACCATCATCGGCCCGCACGGCTCGGTTTCGATTTACCTCCTCGGCGCCGATCCACGGTTCGCGCGCTCCAGCGGGGCGCTACTGCGGCGCTTCACCGCCAAGCAGCTTGAACACCAGCAGGCGCTCGCGGTGCCTGCACCCCTCGCCGCGCAGATCGGCGCTGGACCGTTGCAGACCGTCAAACTCCAGATTGGTGCGCGTGTGACCGAAAGTCTGATCGGCACGACGCTCGGGGAGCCCGAAATCGGTGGGCTCGTCAATAGCCAGATCGCGCTTGCGCCAATCTCCTACATGCAGACCGTCGCCGGTATGCGCGGCCGGATCAACCGAGTCTTCATCCGAGTACGCCCCGGGCATGAGACGCAGGCCCGGGCAGCCCTCACAGCGCTTGCGTCAAGGGAACAGCTAGACCTCGCTCCTGCTGACAACGACGCTCAGCTATTCAGCGTCGCTTCGGCCCCGGCACAGCAGGCAGAGGGACTGTTCTCGGCTCTCTC
The DNA here is from genome assembly GCA_963772075.1 of uncultured Solirubrobacterales bacterium. Classification (GTDB taxonomy): domain Bacteria; phylum Actinomycetota; class Thermoleophilia; order Solirubrobacterales; family Solirubrobacteraceae; genus Palsa-744. The sequence continues at coordinate 186,992 of CAVYWG010000012.1, forward strand.
TGCGTTCGTGGGGTTTCTCTTTGCATTCAACGCAATGTTGCTCACCGTCCCGGAGCGCCGGAAGCTCATCGAGGCAATGCGCCGGCGCGGCACGACCCGGACCATGACTGTCCAGTTGCTCAGCTTTGACGCGCTCATCCTTGGAGTGCTTGCCTGTGCACTCGGCATCGGACTCGGCGAGCTTCTATCCGTCCAGGTCTTCCGTGCCCAGCCGGGGTATCTCGCGTTCGCCTTCCCGGTCGGCGATCAGCGGATCGTGACGTGGCAGACGGTCGCCCTCGCGGTAGGTGTAGGGATGGTCGCGGCGCTCGTTGGAGTGCTCGCCCCTGTGCGAGCGATCCTAGCCCGGCCTCTGCGATCCTCGATTGCCACGGAGCGATCCCCGCGCGGGTGGGCACCGCTGTTGATCGTGCTTGGCGTTGGCTGTCTTGCGATCACGACTCTGATTCTCGTTTTCCAACCACATGTTGCGATAGCTAGAAATTACACTTTGATCATTGTGTCTATGTGCGTCGCTTTGATGTGTCTGTTGCCGTTCCTCTATCAAGGTGTAGTCGCTGCGTTTGCCTTTATCCTGCGACCTTTCGGGGCGTCCTCCACACGGCTCGCCCTGATCGAGCTACGCGACCCACTCACCAAGATTCGCTCACTCGCCGTCGCGGCGACGGGCGCGATCGCTGTGTTCGGCAGCGTCGCCATGCAAGGCGCTCAGCACAACCTTCAGACCGGGTTGAACCAGACCGCCGAGGAATGGAATCGTGTCACTGACCTTTGGGTGTCTCCCGGCGGCGCGGCAAACACGCTGGGCACGACCCCGTTCCCCAGCTCAATCGCGGGCAAGCTCACGCAGCTCGCAAGCGTTCAAGCGGTCCACGTCTACCGTGGAGGATTCCTGACCTTCGGCGATCGAAGGCTATGGATCATTGCTCCACCGCGGACGGCCTCAATGCCAATGCCGTCCGGCCAGTTGATCTCGGGCACCCTGGCCGTGGTCAACGCACGGCTTCGCGGCCGTGGCTGGGCGGTCATCTCCGAAGCCCTCGCCAACGAATTGCATCTGCACCTGGGCAGCTCCTTCACGCTGCCATCCCCGATTCCGACTAGCTTTCGTGTGGCTGGCCTGAGCACGAACGGAGGATGGCCTCCCGGTACGGTCATCATCAACGCGGACGACTACGCGCGTGCGTGGGGATCCTCGGCCGCGAGCGCGCTTCAGATCACGCTCCGCCCCGGAACCTCACCAGCCCAGGGCCGCCGTGAAGCCCAGCGGGCGCTTGCCTCGGATCCCGGCTTGGTCGTCCAGACCGCCGGGGAACGAGAACGGCAGTGGGAGACGATCAGTCGTCAAGGGCTCTCACGGCTCACCGAGATCGCCAAGCTGGTTCTCGTCGCTGCAATCCTTGCGATGGCCGGGGTGATGGGCTCGATGATCCTCCAGAGGCGTGACCAGCTCGCCTACATCAAGCGACAAGGATTCACCCGCGGCCTTCTCTGGCGAGCAGTCTTCATCCAGAGTGCGATCCTGCTAGGCGCAGGGTGCTCGATCGGCGCCGTATTCGGAGTCTATGGTCAGCTTGTTATCTCTCACGCGCTAGCCACCGTCACGGGGTTCCCCATTGCTATCAGCGCAGGAGCCACTATCGCGCTCGGTAGCTTCGGTGTGGTCTCGATCGCAGCGCTTGCGATCGTTGCGATACCCGGATACCTCGCAGTCCGGGTCCGCGCGAGCACCATCAAGCCCGCATAATTCGCCAGCCAGCCGAGCGGCCCTCTCCCCGCACCAGCTCGCCGTGCTCGCCGCGGCAAGCACCCGCGAGTTGCTTTGGGGGCTCAGAGCAGTCGCCCGCGAGGTAGCCCGATGGCGCCGGCTCGCGGCTGCCATCCCTGACGACACGCTCCGACATGACGCGCTGCGAGCAATCGACCGCAAGCGTGCAAACATCGACGGAGCTGCCCTGTTCTGGGTTCTGCCGCGACACCGAAACCCGAACCTCCTGCGACTACTCGTCGCCTACGAGATTCTGGCCGACTTTCTCGATTGCACAAGCGAGCGCGGCGCACACGTTGGGGTCGCCAACGGCCTGCGCCTGCATAGCGCGCTGCGCGACGCACTCGATCCCGCCGCCTCCATAAGCGACTACTACCGATACCACCCGTGGGCACAGGATGGCGGGTATATCCACCGGCTAATAACAACCTGCCAGCGCAAATGCGAACTCCTGCCCTCCCTCCACGTCGTCCGCCCATTCTTGAATCACGCGGCGAGCTTGACGGAGGTCCTAGCGCTAAACCACGAGCCAGACCCGTCCTCTCGTGACGCCGCGCTTTCCGTTTGGGCCGGCCTGCGATTCCCGGAACAGTCTGAGCTCGCGTGGTTCGAGTGGTGCGGCGGCGCTAGCGCCTGGCTAACCATCTTCGCGCTGCTCGCGCTCGCTACCAACCCTACGAGCAAAACAGCAGAAGCCAAAGACGTATACGACGCATATCTACCCTGGGTGTCCCTCACGGGGACCATGCTCGACAGCTACGTCGATATGGCTGAGGATACCTCGAATGACTCACACAGCTACATCTCGCACTACCCAGGCCAGCAGTTTTCAACCGAGCGGGTCATAGAGATCGTCGGTCGGTCGCTACGGGAGGTTAATGGCCTACGCGACAGGCATCGCCATTTGGTGATCGTCGGTTGTATGGTTGCCATGTATCTGTCAAAGGACAGCGCGCGTACCCCCGCTATGCGTGCCAATACCGACAGGATCACACGGGTCAGCGGGAACCTCGGCTATCTGCTTTCTTTTGTACTTCGCGCATGGCGTATCCTCTATAGGCAGCAGTCGGAGTAGGAGATTAGGTGCTCGACCCTAATCTTTTCTGCGGCACCAAGCTCTCGCGGAGCGTGTCATGGCCGCCAACCTCCAAGCTACCTCCAGCCGTGCAGACTTACTTGTTCTGGCGGTGGCCTCACCGTTACTTGGAGTGGCGCCATAGTAGGCAGGGTAGTCGCTTTACTATGAGCCCGGTTGGCCTTCCTCCGAGCGTGTTCTTCTCGGACGAGGCGGACATTAGGGCGATTCTCACGGCGCCAGCCGATATCCTTTACCCCGGCGCAGGTGCCGCAGTTATTACGCCCCTGGTGGGCGAGCGATCCTTTATCCTCTTGGAGGAAGCTGAGCACATGGCAGGCCGCAAGGCCATAACGCCAGCGTTTTACCATCAGGCCGTAGCCGACCATGCGGCGGTGGTCTATCGCGTAGTGGAGCGTGAGACTGCTTCATGGCCGTCCGATGAGCCTTTTGCGATCCATCCCCATCTTCGCTCATTGACGCTTAGGGTAATTCTCACGACGATATTTAGAGACGAGGATGATCTCGTTTTAGAACTCCACAGCAGGCTACTTGCCATGCTGTCGGTTACGGACAGTCTCGTATTGCAGGAGCCACAGTTGCGCGGTCTGCCGGGGTGGCACAGGATATGGAAGCGGTTCTCCGTTGAGAGTGCCGCAGTTGACGAGCTAGTCCGTAGCTTGATTCACAACAATGCTGCTGAGAGGCATGGTGTGTTGTCGCTCCTGTTCGGAGCCACTAACCCTGACACTACTGGGTTTACGACGCAGCAGGTACGCGATGGCATTATGTCACTCGTACTCGCAGGTCATGAGACCACGGCATCTCAGCTCGCATGGGCGTTCCAGTTGATAGCCCATCATCCGAGGGTCCTGTGCGAGTTGCTTAGCGAGAGGGACCGCGACGACGACACTTATCTCATGGCAACCATTCAGGAGGTAATGCGCCACCGGCCTGTCTTTTTGTGTACTATTCCGCGAGTTCTCCAGCGGGATTTCGAGATCGCCGGCATTACTTTTCGGCCACCCGCTCAGCTACTGGGTTGTATTCATCTCATGCACCATGATCCAAGGCTATACAGCGACGCGCAATCCTTCATCCCGGAGCGGTTTCTCAATGAGCCGCCACGATCACATTTGTGGCTGCCTTGGGGAGGAGGTCGTAAGCGCTGTCCCGGCCACCACCTTGCTATGTTTGAGATGCGAGCCGTGCTACGCGCGGTCCTCTCGAAGTGGGAAGTCTTGCCCGCCGCCCGCAATATCGAGGCGGCGCGATGGCGAAGCGTGATCGTGACCCCCGGCCACGGCTCACGGATCATCCTCAGAACACGGCATCGCAGTTCCCGCACGTCGCCGTTCGCTGGGTGTTTTACAATCGGGGCTCAGACAACGACAGGCAAGGGTGCGTGCCCATCAGCCGTCGGTGATGGTCCGGGCAGTCCGACGAGCAATCCCAACACCGCCACTGGGGTTTCCAAATCAATGTTTCCACCCCGTTCTAAAGGGGGGTGGGTTCATAAATGAATGTTTATTTTCACGCAGGAAAAGACCCCTACTGAACCCGGTTGGAAGCCGTCATTATTGGTGGCGTGGCACAACCAGATACGGCCCATACGGTCAACATGACGAAGGGGAGAGGCGTCTCGGGGCGAGCCGACCGCGACGGCCGTCGTCCCTGGCTGGCTGGGCCGACTCGCCTATGTACCACGACCGTCACGGGCCGGCGGGGGATACCCCACATCCTCCGCCGGCCCGTCGCGGAAGCGGGTAGGCTCATCACTTCGGGTAGGCAGGTGAGGGATGTCAAAACCGTTGGACCCTGAGCATCCCGGTAAGTTCTCGTCCTCGTTGTTTGCGGGCCTGCGAATGCTCACATGCTTTACCTCTGAGCATCCCGTCCGCGGGATCGCTGATATGGCGGAGGAGCTTGATTTGGGTCGCTCGACCACACACCGCTATGCGACTACTTTGGTAACACTCGGCTACCTTGAGCAGGGTCCTTCACGCAAGTACCGTCTGTCTTCGCGCGTCTCGGACGTAGGACTCTCCCTGCTGGATTCGATAGTGGTCCGCCAGGTGGCACGCGAGCACTTGCGGGCGTTGCGGACGCGAACCGGACGCACAACCAAGCTAGGGGTCCTCGGGGGCACCGAAGTTGTCTACATCGACCGTTGGCATGGGTCTCGCCAAGGGCAATACGCGGTCGATGTAGGCACTGGACTGGGCACGCGCTCGCCAGTCCATTGCACCGCCGCGGGCAAGGCGCTCCTAGCGCGCCTGCCTGCGGCGGAGCAGCAAGAGATCATCGTCAAGCTGCGCCTCACCAAACACGGCCCTAAAACGATCACGGGCAAGACCGCCCTGCGTGCTGAGCTTGAGCGGATCGCGGCGGATGGCATGGCGATAGACGATGAAGAGTCGCTTGCCGGCAGGCGCGCACTCGCTACCACAGTGCTTGATAGCGACCGTCGGCCAGTCGCGGCGGTCGAGGTCTCCGTCCCGGCGACGGCATACACCATCGACGAGCTAGAGGAGCACGTTGGCCCCGTTGTCCGCGAAACGGTCAGGCAAATCGGCGCGGCCTCGGGTCACTAATCGATGCCCGCGAAGCGTCAACCTGAGTCGGCCGAACCCGCTATAGAGATCGAGCTGTCGCCAACTCAGGTCGAAGAGGTCGTGCGCGCCGCCACACCGAGTCGGGCGCCCGGTTTCGCCTCGATGATTACCACGGCGCTCAGCCGTGCGGAAACGGGAGTGCCCTCGTCTGGCGACCCCCGCACATCGCGTTCGCTCCTGCGGGGGCTGGCGGTTCTTGCCTGCTTCGACGCCGACGACGAGTCGTTGGGTGTCATGGAAATCGCCGACCGCATCGGCATCAATCCAAGGACGGTCCACCGCTATTTGCTCTCGCTCGTGCAAGTCGGGCTGCTGGAGCAATCGCAAGAGACACGCAGGTATGCACTAGTGAACACGCGGAAACACAGGCGTAGACGCGGACCCGGCTGAGATGTCCTCGGTGGCGATAACGACTGCCTCTCACCCAGGATGACAACCGACTCCCCTTACTATGGCAAACACGCGGCAAAAAATAGGTACTAGCACCGGCCCTTTTTTGCTCACGGTTGATTACGATCTTCCACTTGCTGAGCTGGCGGCGGCCGGGAACTACGATTACGTCAGTTCCGACATTACTGAGGAGCATTTCCGCGTAGGCTGGGGGGAGCGAGATATCGAATCCCTCCTTGTGCATCTTCACCGCCCCACCCCTACTGATAATGTCCTCAAAGAGTTGGAGCGCCACGACCTCCGACCGGCAACCTTACCTGAGCTGCTTGCATTTGGGGCACAGTATCCCAATCCGCAACGCGAGTTTCCCGTACTCGCTCTTGGGTCCATCTGGGACGACCCGGAAAATAGCTATCGTCGAGCGGTACGCATCCTTGAGCACCCCGGCGATCGTCGCCTTGACCTAACGTGGGATCACGGAGCCCAGTGGAACCAGCTCTATCATTTTCTTGCCGTCCAGAAGCGGGTTTGTGAAGTGTTCCCGCTATCAATAGATCAAGGTAAGTCGTTGGCTGAAATGGTGGCGTCCGGCAATTACTCGGAGGTCGTCCGCGGTATTCCCGAGGGGACTACGGACATGACAGGCGTAGGGGTGACGGAGGCTATCCTTGTCCATTTTGGTCGCGTAATGGATAACACCGATGTCCTGCATGAGCTTAATCGGCGTGGCTTGCGTGCTGGCACAATACGCGAGCTAGCGGCCCTCGGTGAACAGTACCCCGATCCTCAGCTCGATTTCCCAATCCTCGCCCTCGGTTCCGTACTACACCGTCGCCGCTTTGGTTGTCTTTGGCTTGATGATGATTGTCGTGCGCTCAAACTTCACTTGCACAGGGGGCTGTGGGCTGCAAACTACCGTTTTCTAGCCTTCACTACAGACTCTCTGCGTAACGACGATAGCTCCCCCAAGCGCGGAGGCCGACTTTTTAGACCTTTCGACGCGACCCTGGAATGGATCGAAGGTTAGATGAGCAGCTAGCATCGTGGCCGAACCTATTTACGATCAGAACGGCCGTCACCCTCCTGGCATCCATTGCATAAGCCGCGCGCTTTGTGAGGCACATTATAACGCCATATTTTATCCCGAGACGCTGATTGGAGATGATGATGAGCTATTGGACGATCGGAAATCAACCGATGAGCAGGAGGAGGTTGTCCCGGATTTAGGCGAGTCTGCCGTGGTACTGAGAGCGGAGTTCGCAAGAGTTGCCGTTGAATACACTGCCTTCAAGTTCAACACAGAAGGTCTACGACTTGCTGACGCCCGGTCCGAGGCACTGATATTAACCTTCCTTCACCTTGAGGATTTTACTTTTAGGCACCCCGATGTCTACACAGTGCTATCGGATATCTTTTGTCTTCCGCGAGTAAGGCGTGGTCATTCTCCTCCTCAGCAACTTTTCAAGCGAGTCAGACTTCTAAAGCTGAGTAGATCCACTCCCGAATTAATAAGACCGAACATAGCAACTCTAAACCCCCACGCCCTGGGAAGACATAAAAACTTACCCTTTGTCACCGCGCGAGTTAGTGAGTGTTTGGACGATCTTGAAGTACGCTGACGACATCAATCCGTACACTCAGGGGAACATGCACCGGGCTTTCCGCCTGGGCTGGGAGGCTGCCGATGACGGTTTGGACGAGCGCGAAGCGCAGGAGCGGGCTGAGCGCTCAATGCTCAACCAGATGACGACGCGCGCTTGGTGGCGCGGTTTCCGTACGCAACGGAGCGAATACTGAGGCGCGTATGGAAGAGTTGGAAGCAGTCATGCTGAACAGCCCGGGCGAGGCTGCGAGGGCGGCGCTCCGCAAGGGGCCGGTCTTGGTTGTTGCCGTGCGGCTGGGCGTTGGCGCGTGGGAGCCGTTGTACGGCCTTATCGGCTCCTGGCGTATGGAACTGCCGCAGGAGTTCGAGTGGAGTTTTGAAGCGCTGGTGACGCTCGAAGCGGCGGTGAGCATGAGGTAGCGCAGACACTCGGTCCTCGGGCGATAGCACACCGCTATCTCTTCGGGTGTTGCATCGGTGTGGCAGTCACCAATCAGTTTGTTGTTGCGCGCTTTTGGCCGGACCCGACGGCTCGACGTGTTATCGGCCAATAGTGAACAGCGCCGGTAGATTATATTCGAGTGAGCGGGGAGAGCATGTGGCTGAATCCTCTCGCAGAGCAGGCGGGAGGCTGGGAGTTCGTTGCATCGTCCAGTCTCCAGCAAGGACGCGCTCTCGGGTGGTGAAGACTACCCGTTGCCTTGCGGGGTGTGTACCTTCTCGTGGCCCTGCGTGCTCGTGGCCGTACCATGCGGTGAAGGTCTGGTCGGCGGTCTCGATGAGGCGTCGTAGTGGTCGCTCTCGTGCCGTCAAGAAGATTACTGATGGAGCGATTGAGTGTGTTGCGAAGTAGGTCTGGCGCCAGCCGTCAAGTAGCCAATAGTCATAGCGTCGTAGACGGTCGATTTGCTTGTGCGGCCGTTCGGTTCGGTCGTACTCGATGAGCACCGCCCAGCGGTCGTCGCCTGCCTGGCCGATGAGTGTGGCGTCAGGCTCCAAGTACCCGTCGCGGCTGTCGTCCGGGTGTAGGCGCGTACCGTCCGGGAGTCGTGCTGCCTGGGAGCACTCAATATCCTCACTCCCTCTTGTTTCGATTCGTCCGCTTCGCGGCCCTTGCCAGCGGAACGGCATTTTGTCGATGAGTCCCCCGGTTTGATCGGGTGCCGCTGCTTGGGCGATCTGGAGAACAAGTGCTGCGAGCTGTAGATCGTGTTCGGTGTAACTGAGGCTGGTGATTGCGGCTGGGGTGTAGGGGTCGTCGTTTGGGACTCTGCCTTGCTCTGCGAGCGCGCTCCAGCCCATTGAGCTGAGGCGGTAATTCCATTCCGCGCTCCCGATTTCCGGTATGGGCCGAAAGCGGTCTAGATATCCGCTGTCGTGCAGGCGCTTGAGTCGTTTCTGCGCAGCTCGTTCGCTGGCGCCCCAGCCGAGAATCACGAGCTGACTAGATGAGAGGTAGTTAACGTCGTGAATGAGCGCCATGAGCCGAAGATCCCGGTCAGTGAGGCCGATCGGTGGCGCAGGGTGCTCTCGGCGCCCCCATTGGACTGTCCCCGCGCTCAGGCCATCACCTGAACGCACCATCCTCTGCTCCACGGCCGCGGCAGTCGCCATCGTCATGCGGCCTTCTTTTCGCTCGTGAGTGGCCGGCACGGCTCCTCGATGATTTCGAGCACCATTTCGCGCTCGCCGGTCTTTTTGTCGCCTACCATCGGCGCCCACTTCTGCGGTGCAGACCCTCCCGCAGTCCATACCAACACCTGTACTCCATATACCCCGGCCGGTATCCATCCGGGCGTCGCCTCGTCGTTTGGAAGCTCCACGATGTACCGGCGTCGTGATCCGTCGGGGGACTCCGCGACATACGCAAGGGGCTCGCCCTTCCTTGGTTTGAGGACGACCGCAACGCGGGTTATCTCCGATAGTGGAGGGCATTCTGCCCATGCGGGAAGATCGACATGCACGGCGCGATACCGCGCCACAATCGGGGTCTTGATCGAGTGGACTAGCGGTGGTTGTATGTAACGTCCGTGGTCGTGGGGGTGGTCGCCTCTGCGCTGCTGCTCGCGCTCGTGGTGTTCACGCGCCCGGACGGCCGCTGGGCCTTCGACTAACTGCTCCATCGGCGCGGTGGCGGCTGTGGCTGCCGGCTGTGGGACACCTTGGGCAAACCAGAGATTCACTGCGCGATAGTCGGGTTGCTGCACAATGTCCATCGGGTCGATTCGGATGCGGCGCTGGTCTTCGGTGTCACCACGGATGTTGTCTTGGAAGACTTCCATTGCGAGTGAGGCTGCGGCGCGGGCATCTTGAAAGTCGCGTTGACGAAAGATCGAGATGTTTTGTAGAAGGCTCTTGACCCCTGCTCGCACTCGTTCATCGACAATCTGGCCGGTGTACTGGAAGGCCGCGGCGACCTCGATGCCTCCTGAGCGTCCCTCGGAGAGTAGAGTCGCAAAGGCCGGGATGAAGACGTTGTGTGCCTCGTCAATCACCAGCGCAGCTTGCACACGCTCGTTGGCGTCCCTTCGCTGTATTTGGTGGAGTGCTCGTTGCACGAGCAGGATCAACATTGAACAGAACAGGTTGGCGTTCGACTCACCGACGGCGCCCTTACTTCCGTTGACTATCAGTATCTCTCGGCGTCGGATGATGCTTTCTAGGTCGAGTTGGATCGGGTGCGTCATTAGGAGATTGAGGCTTGGCGAGGTCAGGAATCGTGCGACCTTGTTGGTAGGTGCTGCGACGGCTTCCGTGATAAAGCGGGGGTTGTCCTTGACCATGCTCGGGAAGGTGTGCTCCCAATACTCACGAACGAAGTCAATCTCGTGGTAGCAGCGCAGCTCGCGTGTCACCCACTCTCGGTAGCCTGCGTCGTGGGGGTCCAGTAGCGCCTTGACGTGCTGGAGCGCCGGGACGGGCTCCACGATTGTCACCGCTTGGATCGCGGAGCGCAGGAATAGGTCTGAACGGGGGCCTACCGAGGACTCGCCGGCCAGCTCCCGGATAACGTCGATGAAGATATCCGCGCGAATCTCCGGGGTCAGGTGCCCCGCTGTAAGGATGTTCAGCCCGTACCTTGGAGCCCCAAGGTCCAGATAGTAAAGGCGGCGACGCGGGGGTATGAGACTCAGGCAGAGACGGGCAAAATCCTCCTTCGGGTCGATCACGATGACTGCGCGCTCGTCATCCTCTCCAACGGACCTGACGTGAGGAGCGAGCGCCGCAGTCTTTCCAGCTCCCGCGGCGCCGAGCAGCATCCAACCCTTCTTCCGGTCGCGGGGGTGTATCCCCACTGGCCCATGCTCGTCCTGCATGACGGCATGGGCAGGATCACGGCTGATGGCGCTCGTGGCCGTTATCTCCCTGGCAGATATGCGGCGTAGGGGGACGCCCTTGAGTCTCAGCGTCGGCAGGTGCCAGAGCGAGGCTACCTCGGCGCTCGATAGCGCTCCGCTCCAAAGCGCTGGGAACAGTGGTGGCAGGCCGCGCGCGGAGCGCCATGCGTAGAGCCGGCGGCGTAGTCGCATTACCCGCACGCGGAGAAAGTTCTCTCCGCGTGTCTCTTGGATGACTCCGGCGACCTGGCGGGCGTAGGGCTCGTGGCCGCGCGGAACAATCACGCGCATGTCGAACCACCACCATGCCCGTCCGATGCCCTCTACGGCGCCCTGGATGTGCTTTTGTGCCACGACACTATCGACGCCGGGCTCGGTTGGGCCGAACGCGCCGTCTGCCATGAAGCGCTGCTCGCGGCGTCGGAGCGCGTGCCCGGTATAGCGCTCAAGCACGGTTGGTGCGGGGGTGAGAAGTAGCTCCAGCACGCAGGGTGTTGTGAGCGCGTGCATGACGGACACAAGGCTTTCCATGAGCGAGTGCTCGTAGTCCTTGGTTGTCGCTAGCGCCCATACCCATCTTCTCGCCTTCTTCACGCGGAGCATGTCCACTTCGACGGGTGAGACTCGCTCCCGGTGATGTAGCGCGCGGACGGCTGCCGACGGTGAGGCGATTGAGCTGAGAGTGAAGGGGTCGGCGTGTGCTGCGTCGATCGGGATGAGGCGCGTATCGGGGTAGGTGGCGCGCAGCCGCGCGGCGATCGAGGCGTGATAGACGGGCGGGGCCTGCACTAGAAAGCGCACGGATCGCGCGCCTCCTTCGCTTACGATCTTCAGCGCGAGCGTTGGGGGGCCTGTCAGCGGACGGCGGACGATGCCCGGCCTCAGCGCCCCGGCGATCCCGTCGAAGACCTTGCTGATCTCATACGGTGAGGCTTGGTCATCGCGCCCCAGGCGCAGCTCCGCGCACAGTACGCGGCCTGTTTCTGCACGCTGCCGGCGGGCACGCAACCGCGTGAAGCCCACGACGACACCAGCGGCCACGAGCGCGCAGGCGATCAACGCGGCGATGTGCAGGCCGAGGATCGCGGCGTCGGTGAGCGATGTGAGGACCGACGGGCCGGCGGCGCCACCGTGCCTGTTGGCTACGCCGGCTGTGCCTGTGACGGCGTGTCGCACGACGCTGGGCGCGAGGGTCCGTAGCCAGATGAGCAGGCCGGCGAAGCTGACCGCGATGAGGGCGAGGGGGCCGAGGTAGCGTCGTGCGAGATAGTGCATGTCGCTCACCCTTGGGGGACGGCATAGGTCTCCAACAGCGCGGCGAGGCATAGGAGGATCGCTGTACTGAGGGCGAGCAGCGCCAGCTCGAACGGCCGGTGTCTTCCCACGCGAGCGCGGCGCCAGGCGGTGAACGCCAACGCGAGCGCGCCCCACTCAAGCGGCCACTGAGGCAGGAAGGACGCCAGGCCGAGCCCGTAGGACCCGAGCGCGAGACCAGCGAGCATCGCGTTGGCCCCAAGGCTCGCGGCCACGACAACATCGCCGACCGCTACGACCATGCGCCGCCGCCGCGGGCCGACTCTCAACACGGCGAACAGGAAGGGGATCATCGCCTCGCGCACGTTGTTAGCGAAGATGCGCGCGGCCATGCGGGTGGAGCCTCCCGACGCAGGGATGAGCCGAAAGTCAAAGAAGTAGCCGCGGAGCTGGCGTGCGATCGGGATAGCGAGGAGTGCCGATAGGAGCGTGGCGAGCCACAGAAGCGCGTAGCTGTCTAGCATCGTGTTCGGGAGACTCCTGCCTTGATTGTGTGAGATTGAGCGGTCGGGGGTGGTGCTTAGCTGTCGGTTGCTGGTTGCCATTCGGTGAGCCTCCATCCTTTTGTTGTGTGTTCGGTTTGTGCGAGGTAGATCTGATAGGCGCCCTGTGCTTGGCCGCCGACGGGCGCGACTTCCTCATAGGTGACGACGATCGCGCGCCCGTTGCTCTGGCGGATCACGCCGACGTAGTGCCCGCGGCTGTACGCCTGCGTGACTTCCTGTAGCTGGTTCCTCACGGCCTGCGCCGCGTCCCGGCGCAGCTCGACGGCGAGCTGGCCTGCGGCGAGTGCCAACAATTCGGTGCGCTCCCGCGGGAGCGTGGTAGCGCTCCAGTTGACCCACACGTTCGCGTAGCGCACGATCACGCTCGCCTTGCTGCCGGCGGCTTGCAGTGGCGCCGGCTGGCGCTGCGCGGCTTGCGCGCGGCTGGTGTGCGTGGTGCTCTGCGGCTGCGGTGAGTAGGGGTCGTGGAGTCCGCATCCGGTGAGGAGCGCGCCTGCGGCGAGGAGTATCGGGAGCGTCCGTCTTCTCATAGGCCGGGCAGGTGTCGGGGGGTGAAGCCGACGGTGGTCTGTGGCGCCCATCCGGGTCCGCCGTAGGGGTTGGCGTGGTTGGTGCCCCAATCGCGTTCGTCGATGCTGACAAAGACGTGTTCGGGATTGGCCCAAATGGTGAACTGCTTGCCCGGGCCTTCCTCGCCAAAGCTCATAAATTCGGTCGAGTCGAGGGTCGGCGTGTTGACTCTTGACGCTTGGAGCAGCATCGAGACGGAGCTGGAGCAGTCAAGGCCGTCGTATGCGTTGCCGGATATGAACTGGTTAGCGGCGTTGTGACAGTAGGTGCCGTGCGTCGGGCGCGCGGGGGTGACGTGCCCGCCGCCATAGCAGTAGGGAATGTGAGCGGCGGCTATCTCATCCGCGACCGTCACGAGTCGCGTCAGTAGAGGCCCTGATGGCTGCTGGATTACCGAGCCGCCCGCGCTCACGTTCGCTGTTTGGAGCTGCTGCGCGAGCGCAAATGTTTCCCGGGCGTAGGGCACGGACGCCGGAGGGGTCCCCTTGTAGGAGATGAGGGCGTTCAGCGTGTGCTGGTCGAGGCCAGGGTCGGCGCCGAGCTGGTGCAGGTAGTCCGCCGCGGCGGCGATCGAGTCGAAGTCATCAGTGATGCACCCGTGCGGTGCGCAAACGTGGGGGTAGTGCGCAGGCCGTAGCCGGGCGATCGGCCGGTAGGCGTTGGAGTACACCGCGAAGGTGGAGTGAAGGAACTGCATCGGGCCGAGCGCACCGGCCGAGTTCGGTGTGAACGCGGCCGGGTCGCGGCTGTAGTCGCTCTCTGTCTCGTGCAGCGCCGCGAGAACGTAGGGGTTGACGTGGTAGGCCGCGGCGGCGGCCTGGTACATCGGCACGTACACCGCAGGAATCCCGTCGGCGCTGCCGACCGTGCTGGGAGCCGGTGAGCCCATCAGTGCGACCACCACGGCGAGCAGGACGACGATCGGTAGCGCGATCAGGCCGGCGGCAAGCGCGGCAGCTCGCGCGGCCCACCGTCTTGTCCGTGGGTCGAGGATGATCCGCCCGGCGACCGTCGCGGCGTCCATTACGCTGCCACCCCGGCGAGCTGTTGATGCCATGCGGGGTCCGCGAGCAGACGCAGCGCGCGCCACGGATCGTCCCCGGCGTCCCTGAGTGCTTGGCGGCGGATCGGCTCGTCAAACTCGGGCTCGTGCGTGAATATCCAATACTCGAGATCGGCGTAGCGCGACGTGATCGTGCCGCGCCCGCGGGGGCCGTTGTCGAAGTACGCGGTCGAGTATTCGCGCTTTACCGTCTTGAGTGCTCCAATCGCCTGAATCTCCTCGATCGTCAGTCCCGACTCGTCCTTGAGGTATTCAATCTGGCGTGGCGACTGGTGAAACGTGAACTTGCGGGCCGCGTTATCAACGAACGCGCGGCCCGCGGGGTTATTGAAGTCTGAGAGCTGCTGGCTGACGCCTATCAGTCCCAGGTTGTCGTGCCTGGAGCGCCGCGGTAGCTCGTTAACCCAACGGCCGGTCGCTTCGTTTTCAACGAGCTTCCAGACCTCCTCCAGAGTGAGATAGAACTTGGGCGCGCGCCGCCCGATGTGGCCGCCATCTTCTAGGTGTCTTTGGATGTTAAGCGAGACTCGCTCTGCCGTGTGCTCGACAATCTCGAACATCGCGGCGCCGGAGAAGTGATCCGGGATGCGGCGTGTGTCGAACACGACCAGCGGCGCGTCGCGTGGGATCGTCGTTTCCTTATCGGCCAGATACGAATAGGGGCCGTCCGCGCAGAAGTTGTGTAGGCGAGCCGCGATGTCTCGCAGAGAGTCCGCCATTTGCCCGGCGCCGGCCGCGGCTTCGCTCGCGGCCCGCACGGTTAGCGTTTCCTGCAATAGCAGCTCGCGGGGCCTCTCCTTCGTTACTACGCACCGCTCGTAGACCTGTCGTATTGCACGGCCAAGCAGCGGTGCCCCGGCCCAGTCACGCGCGCGCTACCCGGCATCCGGCCCAGGGCCAGAACCCGCCATACAGTCGATATCGGTTGCAGGTCATCCATGACGTAAGCCAGGCTAGGACCGTCTCACGCAACTAAATTTTACTCCTCTTGCGCAAATCAGCGCAATCTCCAGGCTCGTCCTAAAAATCAGCTCGCCGCCCGGGGCCTCGACGGCGATCGAGCCTCCAGCCCCAGCGAGCGCGATCCGAACTGTCGGAGTGCCAACCGGAGACGAATACCCCACCGCACCTGCCGGAGCAGCCGACGGTGCGCCGCGAATCCGCAGGTGGCCCCTCATCGCCGCGGCGTGAAATAATCGCCGGCATGAAGCTACGCGACCTCCTCCGTCGCCCAACGCTACAGCCTGGTGTCGGTGCCAAGAGGGCCACACCAAAGCAAGCCCAGCGTGCTCTTGCCCGCACGCTCGCCCTACACGAAAAGCGTCAGGCAACCAGCAGCGAAGGAGCGACTGAGGTCCAACTGCTCGGCCAGCTCAGTTCAGCCAGCGACTGGCCGGCACTACGAGCGTATTGGGAGAGGCGTGTGGGCGCCCACATTGCCTCCTGGCCCAGGACGCTTCCTGCCGAGGCTCGTGCCCTCAATCTATGGCCCATCACGCCGGGACGAGTGGGACGTCCTGCTGGCATGACAGGGGACGTGCGCAAGCGCCAACCAAGACAGCTCCTTTCGACGCCTGCCTTCGCGGTGTTCACGCCCAGCCCGCTCTCATCTCCCACGTTGGTCCTATGCGGACTCTGCGCCTCGTGGCTTGAGGACGTTGGCATGGAAGAATTCGCCACCCTGCGGATAGCCCCTCCCATCCTCGAAGATTGGGCTCCGGGCGGACGCTTGCTCTCACGAGAAGTCGTGGACTTCGGCTTGAGTTGGTCGCTACCAACCGCCGACTACTCCCTCGTACCGGCTCATCGTTAGCCTCACGCGGCGAACCCGCGGACCCACGCACGCGGTAGCGCGGCGTACAGCGTGCCGATTCGGCGCGCTGGGGCCAAGCCGAAGACAAGCGCCCCGCAAAGCCGAGCTGCGCCGATGGTGCCGGCCCACGGCCTGCGTCGTTACGGTCGATCTCATCACACGCCCAAGCATCACGCGCGCGCCCGGTGCGCAGCGGGTGCGCGTGTGTGCCGGCCCTTGAGCTGTGCGCCGGCCCCACCACCCCACCCCCCGGCCGACCCAAAGACGTAACGAAGCCCTCCCGGCCAGCGGCCCACGTCGGCGCGGCCCATAGCGTCATGCGGCTACCTCCCGCCTGCTCCCCGTGCTGGCCCCCGAGCTACGCGCCGCCACCGCGGCGGGCCAGTCGAAGGCGAGCGCCCCGCGCCGGCCCCCGGCGCCCGAGCTGCACACCAGCCCCCGGCGGGCGAGCCGAAGGTGAGCACCACCCCCAAGCCATGCCGGCCCCCGTCGCCGAGCTGCACCCCAGCAGCCTGCTCATGGTCGGCGTGGCACCACTGGCACAAATCCTGGCACGAGGGACCTCCGAGCAAGCAAAAAACCTGCGATTTGCAGGGCTTTCAGGAGTACCGCCAACGGGATTCGAACCCGTGTTACCGCCGTGAGAGGGCGGCGTCCTAGTCCCCTAGACGATGGCGGCCAGCACAGAAGGAGCTTCGAGGCTAGCAAAGCGGCCCTCCGCTCAGCCGCGAGGGGTGGATGCCGGCCCGCCAAGCGGCCCGTGCGATATCGTCGCTCCACCATCATGCGGATGTGGCGGAATTGGTAGACGCGCACGGTTCAGGTCCGTGTGGATGTAAGTCCGTGGAGGTTCGAGTCCTCTCATCCGCACCAAAATGTTCGGACTAAAACCTCCACGAAATGAAGATGTCGGGGGTTCGGTGGCGCCCACGAGGAGCTGTTCTGGCTCCCGTGGGCGCTGCTCGTTGTCGTCGTTTCCGCCTTGAATGGTCCGCCGCCGCTGGGCTTCTTCGATGGCTTCGGTCAGTTCCTCGCTTTCCTGGGCGATGACGGCTCGCCGCAGGTCCTCGCCAAGGAGCACGTCGAACGGCTCCGCCAGCTCGCCCGTGACCGCGCAGTCGTCGTCGATCAGCAGTCGCTTGAAGAACGCCAGGTTGAAGTGCCGCCGCACGGTGCCCGATGCTTCGCGGTAGGCCGCCTCGCAGTCGCCCGCTCGGGCGAGAGCGCGGCGCATGTTGGTTTCGGCTGCCTTGAAGTCGCCCTCGACGGCCACGAGACGGCCTTCGATGGCGGCGACTTCGGCCGCGATCCGGGTCTGCTCGCTCTTGAGCAGGTCAAGCGGGATGGAGTCGGCGTAGTGGGCGTCGAGCAACTTCTTACGCTCGCCTTCGAGCTTGCGCAACCGCCGTTCCTGCGTCGTGCGTTCGCGGGTGGCGTCGGTGCGGAGCTTGGATAGCTCCTCGCTGAGAAAGTCCCGAAGGCGCGTGACCTCCTCCTCGGGTAGCTGCACGGTCGTGTAGTGGGCGGCGATGGCCTCCTCGGCCTCCTCGATGCGGATGGCCCGCTGCTTGCAACTGGTTTTGTCGCGCTGGCGACCGATGCAGATGAAGTAGGGGTAGGTGCCGCCGCGTCCCTTGGCGTGGCAGACGATCAGTCGGCTGCCGCATTGGCCGCAGTAGATGCTCCCTCGGAGGTAGTGGGGGTGCTCGCGCTGCTTCTCGCCGGAGAGGTGCTTGGCGGTCAAGAGCTTTTGCACTTCGTGCCACGTCTGCGGCGTCACAAGCTGCTCGTGCTTGCCGGGGTAGATCGCGCCTCGGTAGCGCACCATCCCCATGTAGTAGGGGTGGCGCAGCAGCGTGTGCAGATGCGAGACGACCAGCGGCTTGCCTGGGGTGTTGGGGCCGGGCGGGGTCGTCAGTCCGCGGCTGGTCAGTTCCGCCAGCAGGCGACGGATCGTCCAGTCACCGGTCGCATACGTCTCGAAGGCCCAGCGCATCAGCGGCCCGCGCACCGGGTCGATCTCGATGGTGCGGGCTTCGCGGCCGTTGACGATCTGGCGAACGTTCAGGTAGCCGATCGGCGCGCGTCCCGGCGTGCCGCCGTTCTTGGCCTTCTGCATACAGCCCTTGATGACCTCGGTTGCGAGGTTGCGCGAGTAGAACTCGGCAATCGAGGACATGATGCCGTGCAGCAGCAGCCCGGAGGGGGTCTGGTCGATGTTCTCGCTGACGCTGACCAGTTCGGCGCCGGCCTGCTTGAGCGCAAGGTTGATCGCCACGTCATCAGCTCGGTTGCGCGCCAGCCGGTCAACCTTGTGAACGATTACATACTTGACGGGATGCTCGGCGACGAACTCCAAGAGGCGCTGAAGTTCCGGGCGGTCGGCGGTCTTGGCCGACTCGCCGCGCTCCACGAACTCCTCAATCACGGCCGCGCTCAGGCTGGCAGCCTTACGCTTGCAGCCTTCGCGCTGGGCGGGAATGGAGAAGCCCTCAGCTTCGCCGCCCTTCTCGGCCTGCTCCTTGCTTGAGACTCGGAGATAGATAACCGCGTTACCTGCGTCTCCAGTGTCGAGGGGTGTTATTGCCATATACAGCTCCTTTGCTCGTGGCGAGTTTCTTTCACTATCCCGCTTCCCCTCATTTTATCATTAAGTTCCCCCCCATCCCTCCCTGATAATTTCACACTTTTACGGACTGGTTTGTCAGGCCCCTGGCTGTCACAGTTGCACCGTCCATTCCTATTTTCTTGTACTTGTCGGTTCATATCTCTACCTCCTTTCGTGTTGCATTCGTGGTGTAAGTGGCAGGGGCGTCCATAGGACAAAGTTCGCGGGTTAGGCGATCAGTGTCGAATGGAGCCCCTGCCAGGGTGGGAAGTGTTACTTTCGCTCAGCTCGTGGCTGGCTCACCTCCCTTGTCGCGGCTTCTCCGCGGTGACGCTGTGGCGTCTGCGGTTGTGCCTGCGTCCGGCGCGGTCTCTTCCTCGCTGAATAGCGAGGTGATGGCTTCGCGTCGGGTGGCGGCGTCGCGCTCGATGTCTGCGAGCACTGACTCCAACCGTGCCTTTAGCTCGGGCTGGCTGCGCTTGGAGGTGATGTACCCATCGACGGCCTGTTTCAGGGCGTCGGAGACGGGCATTCCCTCCAGCTGTGCCAGTATGGTGAGCTGGGCGTGTGTGTCATCCTCCAACTTGATCGCTAGTGTCTTGGGCACGAGCCGACCTCCGGTTGGGGGATGGTGAGTGTGTAACCCATTGGTGGGATACCTCCTCGGTGTTTTTGCGACCGGCGATTCCCGGTTGGAATCTCCTATTGAAGCCGCAGCACACCGACGAGCTGACCTCATGCCGTGATCCTCGGCGCCCGGCGCTCCGCCGTGATCCGCTGCCTGGCGATAGCCGCGAAGGCGGGGTTTAGCTCGATGCCGAGCCAGTCCCGCCCATGTCGTTCGGCTACCAGCCCGACGGTGCCGGAACCGAAGAACGGATCGAGCACCAGCCCGGCTCGCCAGCCCCGTTTGCAGGTGCAAGCCGGTTGCAGAGCGCGGCGACTGGTGCGACTCGGCTGACGTTGCCAAGGTTGCCCGCAGGTGCGGCAAACCCGCTCGGGGCAGCTTGCTAGCAATGGCCGGGTGACGAGCGACGCCGGGAAGGTGGCGAAGTGAGCCCCGCGGAAGTTCGACACCGCCGTTGTCCACGCGTCGCCGGGATTCTTGCCCAGGGGGTGCCCGACCAGCCCGCGGGCTTTCAGGTTCGCCAGGCCGGTATTGCTGCCGGCCAGTGGGCCGCCCCAGCCCTCCGGCGTGACCCCTTTCGGCGGGTAGCCGTCTGCGGCCGTCCGGTAGGGCGCTCGTGGGGTGGAGCGATGCGGCACGCGGATGGCATCCAAGTCGAAGAAGTAGTGGCGGGTGCGAACCAGCAGATAGACGGTCTCCCAGGTGCAGGCCAGACGATCGCCGACGCTTGTGGGCATGGTGTTACGTTTCACCCAGGCCACGCGGTTACGCACGATCCAACCGTCACGGCAGAGCGCCAGCACTAGGCGTTCGGGTCCAAGCAGCAGGCTCTTGGGGGGTGTGCCGTAGCGGGTGTGGCGGCTGTAGCTGTCGCCGACGTTGAGCCACACCGACCCGCCCGGTTTCAGCACGCGGGCGACGTCGCGCATCACGAGACGAAGCTCGTCCGCCCAGGCCTCGACGTTTGCCTCCAGGCCGATCTGCTCCGGGCTGCCGTAGTTGCGGAGCTGAAAGTACGGCGGGGAGGTCATCACGCAGTCCACCGACCCGGCCGGCAGATCCGCCAGACGCTGGCGCACGTCACCGACGAGCACCACGTTTCGCGGCAGACTCATGGCTGGCCTCCCGTCAGGACCGTCAGGGCCCGCTTGCTGGTAGTGACCACGAACAGGCGATCAGGCAAACGGCGGTCGTGGTCGATGGCCTGCCGCAGCCGCTCAGCGCGCCGGGTGTCGGGCACGATCCAGCAGACCGTCGGGAAGACTCCCCGGTGCTTGGCTTGCTCCTGGCCGCTCTGGTAGTAGTCGGCGTAGAGGCGGCACTTGCGCAGGATGACCGGCACCGACTCGCTGCCCCGGTCGATCTCACAGAACCAGCGCCACTCAAGCGCGCCGACGCCCAGAGCGAGAAAGGCATCCGGGCGCAGCACTCGCCGCCCGCCAAGCCCCGAGAACTCCCTATGACAACGCGGCTCGGCCTGGCAGACGAGGATGTCCAGCAGACCACGGCGCGAGGCTACAACCACCTCCACGATGATCTGCGCCGTAGCGAGCGTGTGATCGAGAAAGCGGCTGGTCGGCTCCTGAAACCGCCGCACCGGGCCACCGGCCGCCAGCAGCCGATGTCCGACCGGCCCAACGGCGAACACGAAGCCCGCAGAGCCAGCGCGCACGCCGCCGATCCTGCGCTCCAAGCGGATCAGCAGACGATCACGCACCAGCCGCGCGAGCACCCGCTGACGAGCCCGCGCCGCCGCCGGCTGACTGTCATGCTCAGAGACCGGAAAGTGGACGGCCTCGATCTGGCGGGCGCTCATCAGCCGCAGATCGGCGACTTGCCAGATTACGCCCAAGTCCCTCTCTGAGAGCCGCTCCCGCAGTTGCTCAAGCCCCTTGGCTGAAACGTAGGGCCGCTGCCCGCACCCACTCACCTCTCACCTCCATTCGCCGCCGTAGCAGAGTGCAGTGAAGGTGTTGGCGGTCGCGTTCGATTCGACGCGACCCGACGGCCAACCTCTATCGCAGCGGGCAGCCTCAGCACCGCAGACCAACACTCACCCGGCAGCGACCTGACAACCGCTACCAGACAGCGGCCGGACGAGCCGGTTCGGCCCCCGAGGCGCCCGCCGCCTAACCGGAAAAGAAGGAACGCACAGCGAGAGACTTTCGCCGCGTTTGTTGGGGCGCTTTCCCCTTGAATACAGGCGATTGGGGCAGGCGTGATCGACACGACACGACTAGCGACACGACACCGGCTCATAGGCCGCCTCCGTGATCTCGCCGCCGTGGGCTCAGGTCATCAACTCGCTGGCGCTTCGGAACAACCAGCGCCTGAATGTCCGCTTCGACCTCGGCGCGCGGGGTGCCGTAGGCCGCACGGGAAGCTGCCCGCACCACGGCGGGATCGCTGGTCGGCTTGCTCGGTGGCAGGGTGCGCCCGCTGCACCAGGGCTGCACGGCCGCGCCGGCTACCAGCTGGGCGTAGCACTCAAACGCACCGAGGCCTTGGAAGTCCTCCGGGTCCAAGGTGCTGCCGGCGGCGATGATCCGCGCGTCCTCGCTGGGCAGCCGAAAGACGACCCGCGACTGGACGTTGGCCAGCACCGCCGAGCGCATCGCCGTGTCGAGCTGATGCAAATACTGGTTGGCCACCAGAAAGCCGCAGCCCAAACCCCGGGCCTGCGCCAGCGCGTCGGCAAAGTCCACCGGCAGACGCAGATACTCCTGGAACTCATCGACATAGATAAAGACCGGGTGGCGGCGCTCCGGTGCAACGGCGGAGCGGCCGAGGATGGCCTGCCAGAGCTGCGACATGATGAGACTGCCGAGCAGCGCCGCCGTCTCCGGGCCGAGTTGACCACGAGCCAGATTGACCAGCAGAATCTTGCGCTCAGTGAAGACCTGGCGCAGATCGAAACGTGGCTTGACCTGCCCGATGACGGCCCGCAGTTCGGGGCGCATCAGTAGCGGCCGGAGCTTGTTCAGGCTCGGCGCTACGGCCGTGATCCGCTCCGCCTCACTCCAGGCCTCGAAGGACGCCCAGAACGGCCCCAAGCCAATCGGATCATCGACTTGAGCCCGAACCCGCCGCCGAAAGCCGGCATCCGTGAGCAACAGCGGCAAGGCAGCCAGCGACATGTTCGGCAACCGCGCCAAGGTCAACAGCGAGGCTCCCAAGATGTCGGCCGTCCGCGGCCCCCAGCTCGACGCATACAGGCTGTGCAACAACCCGAGCAACTGGTCAGCCACGAGCTCCGGCGAGCGGCCGGCGCGCCTGAGCGGATTCAGACCGACCGGGCGCTCAGTGTCGGTCGGATCCAGCAGCACAACGTCACTGGTACGGTCGGACGGGATGCGCTCGAGGAGATCGGCGATCAGGTCGCCCTTCGGCTCGATGACGACGACGGCGCGGCCGGCCTGCATGTCCTGAACGGCCAAGTTGAGCAGCAGCGTCGACTTGCCCGACCCGGTCGGCGACAGCGCGTGCAGATGACGCAGGGAATCGACCGGCGAAAGCGCCAAGGGCCGCGTGCGCCCCGGGAAACTGCTCTCAGCGACGACCCGCCCCGCGCGGCGGATAACCTTCGTGGGCGGCACCAGGCGACTGCCGATCGCCGCCACCGGCAACCGGCTGGTTTCACCCACCGGCCACGCCGAGACGGCGGCCAGCTCACCGACGTTGAGCCGCAGCGGCGCCCACCAGGGAACCACCGGACGAACGAAACGCCGCACGCCGGACGAGCGCACCCGAAAGCCGACACCCGGCGCCTCGGCACTACGCAGCGCCCCGAGCACCGCCCGGATCAACTGACGCTGACGGCTGCCCGACCCAGCCTGCACCGCCAAGCGACCCGTGAGCCGCCAGCCGGGATCGCCTTGCTTGCTCCTGATGGCACCGCGCAACTCAGCATCTGGAGGCTGAGCAACACCCACCGGAGCCGTCAGCAACCCCTTGACCCACGACTCATGCGCCAAACCATTGAGGCGACTGGGCACCGCCACCGCGACCAGCGGACGAACCAGGACCCACTGCAACCCAATCGCCTCCTCGCGGCCGACATGCGCCAGCGCCGTAAGAACCGCCCGGCTGACGCCCTCCAGGTCATCGGTGCGCAGTGGCCGCCGGCGCGTCGAAAGGCCCAGCTCAACCGCCCGGTTCATGCCCGTGACGGGCCGCTCGCGCGCGGCCTCGACGGCCAGGCCCGGCAAGGCCGCCCGCAGCTGATTGACCACACTGCCGGCACATCCTTCAGGCACCGCCAGACGGTGTGTCACCACGCCCGCCTCACCGACGGTTTCGACCACTACGGGCGTACCGGCCGTTGCCGCGAGCAGGCGAAACATCTGCGATATTTGTTCAGGCTGCACCTCGCGCGGCCAGGTGAGCCGATACCAGACCAGGCCCGCCGCCTTCACGCGCTCTCCTGCTGGTTCTTGCGGCGAGTGGTGCGGCCTTTGCCGGAGGCGCCCTTTTTAGCTTTTGATTGATCCTCCTGCTTGTGTTCAGCTTCGGCCTCGGCTTCGGCCTTGGCCTGCTCCAGGTCAATCAAGGCCTGCGCCAAGCGACGCAGATCGGTGGGGCGTCTTATACCCCGTACCCGGATGTCACGATTCTTGTAATGATGATAGGTTCTACTCATGAGTGAACCCCCTTTCTCTCCGCAACCGGGCCGGTTTTTGGCACATAGAAGCACCACACCCCTACCAGGGGCTTTCGTGTCGACTACGGGATGAAATCCTTACCTCAACCGACCCGTATACTACTTATGGCAATATCGGGAGTTTGACTAGTACACAACGAACCTGTTGGGATGTCAATACCCTTTGTCTATTTCACAACACCGACACGACGCCCCTGTTATCTGGAGAATTGTTCACCACCTCGACTGTCGAAAACGATAAAAAGACCAGCCAGCGAAGCACACCAAACCAACGACTCCCACAACGATCAGAACCGGCAACACGGCCTCAATGAGCCGTGCCGCGATATACAGCATCACGGCGACAGCCAGGACGGTCACAGCGAGACTCATCACTTTGTCCGGCCAGTGGGAAGGTGGCGTGGTCATAGCCTGTCCCGTTCGTCCAGCCTGCGCAGCTCGCCGCGCAGCACTCGCCGCGCATCCGCCCCATCGCGCCGCAGCTCCGACTTGACCTGCGCCACATCAAAACGGCGGTGGACGTCATGCAGTTCGACCATCGTGCGGTAGCTCACTGCGCTTTTTTGTGCATTGTCGTAACCGAGTGCGAGCGCCACCAGCACCACGACCACTACACCCACGATCACTACCAACCAGATCACCGCGACCACCGCCTGCGACGACGACGTGGCCGGTGGCTCAAGACGTAGGCCAGGCGCAGCTTGTCGGCCACCAGCGGCGCTACTCCCGGCCGCTCGTGCACTCTGGCCCACTGAGCCGCTGCCGCGTTGATCTGCTGGTCGAGGTCGGGATCGAGCGCCAGGGGATCAGCCGGACGACGCCGGACGACTCGCCAACTCGCCAGACCGCCGGCCACCCCGCCGCCGACCCCACCGGCCATGAGCGCCAAGAGCACGGTCGCCATCGCCATCACCCGCCAAAGCGCCGGGTGATCCGGCGGTTGTTGATGGCCGACAGTCGCTCGACATGACGGGACACCAGCTCGACCTTCGCGGCCGACTGGCCGGCGCGGCTCAGACCGTAGTCGAGCAGGTCCAGCTCCTCCTCCAGCGCCGTGCGCGAGGCATCCGCGACGGCCTGGCTGTCCAGACGATCCATCTCGCTCTGCGTACGGGCCTGGAGCGCATGGCGGACGACCGTCAGCTCGGCCTTAGCCTGAGCCCGGCTGGCCCGCGCCGCCTTGCGCGGGCTTAGCGACCCTCCGGCATCACTTGGAACGGGCAGGTATGACATACGGGGCCTCCTTTCGGGAGTTGTGGGAAAGGGGATCAGCGGTAGGAGCCGGGCGCAGGCTCAGCCGGGCCGCCGCCGACAGTACCCGAGGGCTCCCGGCGTCTTGGCGCACGAGTTCGGGCAGGCTGGGAACCGTGCCGGCGTCCTGGGCGATGGCAGCGCGCAAGCCTTCCGGCTGCGCCCGGTCGTCGGCTTCAAGACGGGCTGCCGGCTGCCCGCTCGCCACGGAGGCGCAGCAGATGCCGACGACATCGCAGAGGTAGCAGTGGTCGCAGGGGTGATCGGCGCAGGGATGCCCGGTCATCAGGCGTCACCCGCCCACAGTGGTGCGGCGCTAGCCGCAGGCTCCGGCACCGGCTCGGCGTAGGGCGGAGGATCGGCCCACAGCAGCGCGTCGATACCATCTGGCCCCCACCAAACGTCGGGCTCAACTGCGACTGCTTCGGCTCCGAAAAGGGAGCTGTGGCCGCATGGATTATCAGGGATATTGGACATACCTCCATGAGACCACGATCTCTTAGCGCGAATCCTGATTTCGACCTGAAATCGACCCTGATTTGACCCCGATTCCTGAGCAGGCGCTGATTCGTACCGTGGCCGACGACGACAAGATTCCCACCGCTATCCGGCTCAACATCCTGGGCAGCTTTGAGATTGAGCGAGACGGCCAGCGCCTGCCGCTACCTGATGCCGCGGCAGCCCACCATCTCCTTGCGCTGTTCGCCGTTAAGGAGCGCTATGCAGATCAAGAGCTTGTAAACATCCTATGGTGGGGCGACTCCCTCAGCGACACCTACGGAGGCAAAGCCGTGCGCGCCCGCCTCGACCGCGCTGTCTCGGATGCGCGGGCCGCGCTCGGTGTTCGCGCGAGTAGCGGCGTACTCAAGCGCCAACACGGCATTGTCCATCGCGTGCGCGGCAATCAGGTGACTATTACGACCGATCTCGATGAGTTCCATCGTCTCCGCCAGTCCGACCGCGCCGACGACCAGCGAGCTGCCCTGGCTCTTGTGCGTGGCCTGCTAGCGCAGGACGTGCCCATTCGTAAAATGAGAAAGGACTGGATAGAACGGGAGCGCCGCTCTCAGGAGCGCAACATCACAGCACTCCTTAAACAGCTTGACCCCGATGCCAAGAATGACGCGATCACCGATCGGGTGCAGGAAGTGCTCGCTGGCCACGGGCTACTGGCCACAGATACGAGCCCGGTGGTATCTGAGCCTGATGCACAGTCCCAACCTGCCGAGACGGACTCTAACGTTACGGTGTCGTCACTGCCACGGTCGAAGCTAGATGGCTCTACCGCCTCTAGGCGTCAATGGCTAACAAATCGTTACGTCGCAGCCGGACTCGTTGCGATGCTCCTTGCTTTCGCAGGCGTCGTACTGCTTGTGCGGTCGGGAGGCGGCACTTCAATCCCACCCAAAGGGAGTGTCATCAACGCCGATACCGGCGCGATTGTTGCCCACCCACGGGTCATAGCCTCCCCCATGCCCGCCCAACTTGGCGGCGGCCCAATTTTTCGTGCCTGTGATCTATCGGCTAAATCGCCATGTGGCCGCGGCCATTTCGGACGAACCCCACTCAAAGTTAGAGTAGGGGACATAATCGCTTTTGGCGTTACGCTCAATGACGGCACTAGCACCCCCATTCACTACGTCAAGCTTGTCGGGTCCTCTTCGCCCGTCAGTATTATCATTAGAAATCGCCAGACTGAGCAGAAGAAACCGGGCGGCCCGTCATGTCGCTGTACGCTGGCACCGTCGCTGACAGAACTGGAAGTTCGCATGTCAGTCAAATGGCCTGAAGTCCTGGGGGAACACGAAGTTGTCAACGAACCTGGCTTTATTGACAACAGTAGTGACGGTGAAAGACCGCCGATCAAATCCATTTATCTTCAGCTTCCACGCCCCGGCCACTACGGGATGGTCTACATATCGGGTTCAACTACCCTCGTGAATCAGGAAACACACTTTTTCCATTATCTGCCCGACGGTATTATGAGTTCTGGAATCGACCTTGAGAACGTCGGCTCGCCGCCTTCGTGCTTTTGGTGTGCTGAGCAATATATCCGATCCGTTGACTTTCACATGCGCGTAACTAGTATCTCGGAATAGCTATTGCCATTTCACACGTATTATGTTTTACTGATACAGTAAACGGAGTATCATTTGGGTGAGCAGTGCAGAGCGTAGCGATGACTGGCACAGGGAAAATCCTCACGGATCGCTTGCGCCCAGATTGGGCGTGGCGGCTATGCATACCCTTAGACCACTGAGAGTCGAAGCCGAATGGCGCGGCGGTACTGGCCGCCGGTGGGGTCATGCGGACTATGCTGCGTTCTACCCCACGCTATCGCTTCTATCCGTGCTTGCACAGGAGGGGCCAGAATTAGTAATTGATCGAGCCGCTGGGCCAGTTTATGACTCTGTTGGAGAGGATATGCGGCTCGATTACCATATTGACAGCTTCAAGCGCGCCTTACCATTCCATGAAGGCGAGCGCGATTGGGTAGCGTGGCATAATGATGATACACCGGTCATTATGCGTGAAATACGCTTTTATGGCAGTCAAGGCGCCGTCGCCCTGAGCGCCGGGCGCTGGCAGCAGTTCGCCGGCCAAGGAATGTTAGACAGATGGTGGGACTGGCGCCGAGGTATCCACGACTACGAAGGACAATTCTCTAGGGAGATTGCCTGTAACGCCTTACGCGGCATGGGCTCGATACTTGTCCCTAACTACCCGCTGCCGCCTGAATACCCGCTCCCTCGCATGGTCTAGGTGTTATTCCACAAACCGCTCGGCGTATCTACAAACCAAGTAAGCTATCAGCCGGCGAGCTGTGATCCGCATGGGCCGGCGGTCTCCTACGACGCGCTACACGACAGGGCAGACCAACGCTTCTTGGATGGCATGTATTCCAACCAGCCTCGCAACAACTATCAAGAGGTTCGCCAGAGCGGTCATTCGCCTGTAAGCCGAGATTTATGCTTCTTCACCTTGTACCGTTTCTTCGCCCGCGCTTCGCACGCCTTGCGCTTACGGGCTGGTTTGTCGCGCTTGCAAGCCTTGAGAGCACGAGCTAGCTTTTGCGCCACGGTCAACGGCTTGACCACCTGCGGCGTACCACTCGGCTGAGAGACGGTGCCGGGAGACGTTGAGGTGCTGGTGCTCGGTGTACTGCTTTGGCTGGTGCTGGGCGGGTTAGAGCCGGTCGGTGGTGGTGCTTCTTCGCCCGCCTGACTACTGCCCGGAATGCTGATCGCTGCACTGGTAGCACTGGCGCTCCCGTTCTTGTTGCTGGCCATCACCTTGACCGCAAGTTGGTGGCCCTGGTCAGCGGCCGTCACAACGTAGGTGTAGCTGTCGGTTTCAGCGATGGGACTGCCATCGCGCAGCCATTCGTAGTGGTAGTCCTGCGGCGTGTCACCTGACCAAGTGCCGATCGTGGTCGTGAGAGTTTCACCAACTGCTGGTTTGCCGGTAATCTGCGGCAGTTCGGTATTGCTGGGGACTGAGCCATTGCTGGTCGAGACAACGGTGGCAGTCACCGTTTGAATTGGCCCACTCTCGTGGTAGTTGATCCGGTAGCTATTGTTGCAGAAGACGCCATCATGGATGACACTGCCTTCCGGCGCGTTGCCAAATGCACCGCTCAGGCCGCCAGTGGTTGAAATCAGGGTGTACACGAAGCCGACCTGGAGAGCTGGACATTCGCCGTCAGGTAGGGTCTCGTACAGTTCACCCGTCGCGCCGCCAAGATTGACTGGTCCGGTGGAAGTTAGCTGGGCGTAGTCGGTGCCAGCGGTCGTGCCCGGTTCAGCAATCTCAAAACCCACGTAACTGGCGGCGTCAAAGCTGGCGCTGGTGGTGCTGAGCGTGCCGGGGTTGGTGGCAAACGGCCAGCCGACATTGATGCCTGCGCCGCTACTGACCAGGGCACCAAGCGCCGTATTGGTCTCGGCCAAATCGACACCGCTCACAGTCACGCTGTGCCCGTCGGTCGCATCGAGTTGGTAGATATGGCCCGGTTCACCGAGAAAGTTGATCGAACCACTCTCAGCATCTCCCGCATTGACGTTCACGTCGCCCACCTCATTGTCGCCCTGGAGGTAGAGGCCACTGCTGTCGCTGAGATTGATCGTCAGGTCGGCGCTAGAGCCGGATAGTGCTTCGACGATGACATTGCCGCCGATGTCCGGCGACGTAGCGCCGGCTGGCCCGCTCAGACTCCAAGTCTGGCTCGCCCCGAGCGTGATGGGCAGTTCCACATAGAATGGGTGTGGCTGGGCGTTCGCCGGCGATGAAGCTGACAGTCCACCACTGCCGAGCGTGATACCGTCACCGGACAGGCGGTAGTAATCCAGAAAGGTTTCGGGCTTGCCAAGTATGAACCCGTCATTAAGCTGCAACTGATTGACGCTCAGACCGCTGATGTCGTTGACACTGTGGTAGCAGGCACCGGTTGGTGGTTCGGCCGTACAGTCATCACCGGCCAGCAACGGAAAGGTCATTGTCCCGACGCTTGAGGATGGGGCGGGTGCCACGCCGCCCACCCAATTGGCGCCGCTCGACCAATTGTCGTCCGAGGAGCCTTCGCCACCCCAGGTGTAGTCAGTTGCGGAGGCGACATGGGCGAATAGCAACGAGTAGGCGCACGTCGCCAAGAGGACAAGCAGGGCGACGTGCGCCCAGGCTAGGACTCGACGCTGGGGCAAGGACAAGCGCGTTTGCATGACTGGGGATCTCCTTGTCGGTCGTGAGCTTGGACTGATGGCTGGTCGGGAACACATGACACCCGCCGTATTCCCATCCTATCGGGCCATATCCTATATCACGGGACACGGCAAGGAGCCCGGCCGGCCGGGTCGTAGGGTCCGGTCATGCCCACCTCCCGCAGCACCACCGAGGCCGACCGCGCCCTGGCGCTCGGTGCCCTGGTGCGCAAGCTGCGCCGCGAGCGCAACCTGAACCTGCGCCACCTGGCCGAGCGGGTGCCGATGTCCGCCTCCAACCTCTCGCGCATCGAGCTCGGCGAACAGGGCCCGCCGCCGGATGAGGTCATCCAGCGCATTGCCGCAGCCCTGGAGGCCGACCCGGCCGAGCTGCTCCGCGCAGCCGGCCGCTACGCCACCGGCAAGACCTTCGAGGAGACCGTCCTCGCCCGCCTGGACGCGCTTGGTCGCGACCTGCGCCAGGTCAAGGGCGATGTGCGCGAGGTGAAAACCACCCTCGCCGACGCCCGCAAAATCCGGTAAAACTCACCAAAATGCGCGCCCGGGAAACCGGGCGCTTTTCCGTCCTGGGGGGCTGGTAGACCCTCCGGGACAAATTGGTGAAAAAGTGACCCCCGGCTGGATGATAGCCAGCCGGGGGCCGAACACAGGAGGTCTTATCTCCCATGCCGGCCCATCATAGTCCACTGCCCACTGCTGCTGCCAAACAACTGGAGCGCGCCATCGTCCTCCAACTCCTACGCGACGACCACCGCGAGCGCTGGTCAGACAAGCAGATCGAACGCGCCCTCTCCGACTTCAAGCCTGAGGCCATCCGCAAAGCCATCGTCCGCCTGGAGGCGGGCGGTGTCATCTGCTGCCTGGACGAGTTCATCGGCGCCTCACGCTGCACGCAGTACCTGGACTCCCTCGAACTCATTTCCATCTGAGGCGCGGTCGCCATGCGTCTCTCCGAAATGGGCCTTGAGCCCACCACACTGGCCTGCCTACACCGCGGCGGCATCAACACCACCTATCGCCTACTCGAACACACCTACCGTGAGCTGATCTGGCACTCCGAGATCACCCCCGAGGCGCTCTACGACATCCTCCGTGCCCTCCGCCGGCACGGCATGACACTGAAACCGAACACCAACGGGATCGAGCGGAGGGTGAACGAGCGCAACCTCGAGGTCTTCCGCCTGCGCGTCGTCGAGGGCTGCAAACTCCGAGAAGTCGCCGAACGGAACCGCATCGGCGTCGAGCGCGTCCGGCAGATCCTCTCTGTCTCCTTCGGCCTGCGGGGCGCACCGCCGGCCGCCAAAACCAAACCCCGCCGCAGCCGCAGCTCACCCCCCGACTGCGCCCAGGTCGGACGCACCATCCAACGTCTGCGCTGCGCCAAGGGCCTCACCATCGATGACCTCGCCGGCGCTATCGACCTCAGCGCCGAGCAGCTGGCCCGGATTGAAGATGGACTGCGCGATCCCACCTGGACGACGCTCTCCAGGCTCGCCATCGGGCTCGACACTACAACGGCGCTGTTGGCGTACGCCATCGAAGTCGAGCCCCGCGGGTAGAGCGCTATGACCGACCGCCATCTCATCCTCGTCATCCTGGCCGACGACTGCCTTGGCCCGGCGATCGTCGAGCAGCTCGTTGCCGACGAATACCCCGTCAAGCTCGCCAGAAGCGCCAACCACGCCACCGTCCTGGCCGCCCATGAGCCCCCGGCGCTCGTCGTCATCGGCGAACTCGAGACGACCGCGGGCGCCCTCGCGCTGTTGCGCACCATCCGCAGTAGCGACCCGGGCTCCCCCTGGCATCCTGACGTGCCCGTCATCATGGTCAGCTCAGAGAGCGAACAGACCGACCTCCTACGGGCCTTCGAGGCCGGCGCCGACGACTTCATGGACTCCCCGCCGAGCTACCTGGAGCTACGAGCCCGCCTGCGAGCCATCCTGCGCCGTACCAAGGGCCCCGCCAGCCATCCGGTGATCCAAGTCGGCCCGCTGAGAATCGACACCGCCGCCCACGCCGCGACCCTCCACGAGAAGTGCTTGGACCTGCGCACGATGGAGTACGACCTGCTCGTCCACCTCGCGGGGGAGCCCACCCGCGTCTTCCGCGCACCTGAACTATTGCGAACGGTCTGGGGCTACCCGGAGCCTGGCCGCACCCGTACCCTTCACAGCCACGCCAGTCGCCTGCGCGGCAAGCTCAACGCCATCGGCGGGCAATGGGTTATCAACGTCCACGGGGTGGGGTATCGGTTGATTTGAGGTGCCGACAGTCGATCAGGTCGCCACGCGATGACGCTCAATGGCACTTGTGCGACACGTATTGACTTGATGCGATAGTCGAGCAAAGACTCGTCACGTCAGGACTAGATGTCTTTGCGGCTCAATGTGGGATGCGCGCTCCTCGCCGGCTGGATGGCTAGGCCGCTCAACGCAACTCAGCACCCCGTGTCGGGAACATCTCGCGCAAACTGCGGGAACCAACGATCCCCCGTCAACTCGCGCAACGTGACGACGATACGCCGGGGTATGCTATAGCCTGCGCGTTCGTGCATCCCGGACAGGCTTGTCGGTCTTGTAAATGTTCGTCCAGGCCGCGCTACGCGGTTGCTCAGCTTCGCTACGGTAGCTGCAAAGTTCGCCTCTCTGAACGGCCTCTGGGCAGACGCTTGTGGCCTGTCAGCTCCGCAGGCTTGACAACATGTACGCCATCATTCACCCTATGTCTATGGAGCCCGCCGAGACACCGCCTCGATTACGGGGCTTGCAAGATCGCGTGCACGGATTGCACAGCGTCCAATGTTTGGAAAGACTCTGGCGCCTGATGGTTGAGCGAGGGCAAGCAGTGCCCGGCAAGGAGGCGCAATGAGCGGGGGTAATGGCAGTGGGCCTGAGCACAATGGGTTACCGCATAACAGGAACGGTGCCCCTGTTCCTGAGCGACGTGCGTTCATCCAACGGATTGTACGAGAAGCCCTCGCACATGCCACAGAGCTAGATGAGCTAGAGGCTGGTGGCAGCGAAGGGCGTATCTGCCCTCCTTTGTTGGCAGGGCCACAGCGCTACCGAGACCCCAGTATGTGGGGCCCAAATTATCGCTTGTTCGCAGCAGCTAGCAGCATACCGCCCGAGGAAATAGAGGAGATGCAAGACACGCCGCTTGATCAAGACAAGCGTTACAAGCGAATCGCTGATCTCACACACCAGCGAGCAATTGAGCTGGGTCTACCCGGAACGACAGACGAGTAGCATCTTCCTTTCTTATATATGTCAGCCCCCGAGCAGGTAGAGGCGGCAGGCGGCAGTGATCCGTCTGCCTATACACGTACTCCCGTTACTGATGAGCAGGTGAAATGCC
Organism: uncultured Solirubrobacterales bacterium; assembly: GCA_963772075.1. GTDB lineage: Bacteria > Actinomycetota > Thermoleophilia > Solirubrobacterales > Solirubrobacteraceae > Palsa-744. Next base: position 220,269 of record CAVYWG010000012.1, read on the forward strand.
TGACGGAAATGCTGCTGAAACCGAGATTGTGCACCCAGCGCTGCGTGGAGCACCTTGCTTTTATCCCGGCTGGTGGTCACCAGTGGACGCGCGACCTCCAAATTAAGATTCCTCGGGCCAGCGCACCGCAGGAACCAGACCGCCGTATCATATCCTTGGGCGCGTATGCCCGGCGCCGATTCCCGGACTTCACAGTTGTAGACGGAGACAATCAGCGGCTTAGTCTTTTGACGCGAGACCAGCACGGCTTCGCACTTACACAGAGCACAATCAATAAACTGGTCACAGAGCTATCCATAACCGACGCTGCTGATGAGCGCTCCTACACTACTACGTCAGCCTATAAAGACTTCTGGCAGGCACTCTACTCTTTTTTGACAACGTCGGGACAGCTCTCCGACGCAGAAAAGCATGAGGTAACAGAGAGGCTGACCGAGCTGTATGATCTTCTCCTGTCAGAAGTAGAGCGGCCGCCTGATACACAAGCAGAATTCGTCAAGGCGTTCACCACGGAATTGGTGGTGGAGCTACTTGACATCACCCGTTACCTGTGCTGGGTAGAGGCATCGCCCGGTGACGTGATCGATCTGCGAGTAACCTACAGTACTAGCGATCCTCGCCGTAAACTCGGGCGTGGAACCATTGCTAGCAGATTGGCGACACTATCGGAAGGCATCACAGAACCACGAGTCAACCGCTGGAAAGTATGGGCGGGCTGGTATCGCCAGTTCGGCCTAGCGCCGCTCAACTATGAGTTCAGCGTTCCTGGGAGCCTACACGTCGGGAGCTACTACTTCATGCTTGAGCCACCTCCAGGCACCGGGGTAACGTACCTCGACTGGGAACTAGGGAACAGCCTAGAGAACCGCGAGACCGACTGTTCAGCCCTTAGCGCACATATTCACAATCACAACCCTGCGACTCATGAACAACACTCAGAACCGCTGGCGTTGCATCGTGGCGGTACAATTAGGGCGTACATCCATTGCTCCCCGCGCGATCACAAGCTGATAGTTGGCACTGCACTGCTGAATTGCATCTTTGTGTTTCTCATTGCCGGTGGTCGTGTACACGGCAAAATCGGCAGCCCTGCACAAAGTATTCTTCTGGCCGTGCCCTCGGTTTACGTTGCTTATCTGGCGCGCCAGCAACGACATTACTTCGCTGACGCTATGAGACGCCAGCGTGGCGTCCTATGGTGGTACCTCGCCTTCAGTGTTGCGTCCCTGGTGACTCTGGCGTTTGGCAATCACAATGGGACAATTGGCAGCCACGGCTTTGGCGTGTTCTCGTCGTTTGTCATGTGGATCTGGGGTGCAAGTAGCGCATTTGTGGCTGCATGGTTCCTGCCGCTAGGGAGTAGCTATGAGCGAATAACAGAATCGCTCGCTCGGCGCAAAATTATGAGTGTGAGGAAAGTAGAACATACATGGACTTGCCCTGCGCCAAAGAGGTCGCTCGCTGGCAGGGCTAGCGCTGTACTACCTATTATCCGGGAGATCAGATATCGTTACCTCTGGCGTAAGTATGAGGTGATCCCAAGCTGGAAGTGCTATCAGCGCGAGGTGCGCCGCTACAGTAGTCGGATTGCTCTCCTGATGACCATCGCTTCAGTCAGCATGATGGTCGCGCTTGGTCTGTTCTGGCTCGTGCGATCGAAGTAGTCACGGCCGAACCTGCACCCCAAGACAGGTCGTCCACTACCGGTTGTGCGACGTAAGGCCGCCCTCCGTGGATTCTCGCACTTTGCTAGTTTGTCAGCTCGTCGAGTGCCCCTTTACCTGTGCCATCAGCCCACGCCAGAGTGACGGGCTTGGGGTTTTCCACACACGTCCGCAGGACGTTCTCTAGCAACGTGAGGGCCTTCTCGGCGTTGTCTGCCGAGTAGTCGGCGTACAGTGCGGGGACGTTCTCCCAGCCGCTCGGATGAGCGACTACAGGCCACACCTTGTGTTCGGGGTGTAGCTGCCGATCTCGTAGCCCGTACAGCCAGCCGAGCTCAACAAGCCACCCGTGCGACTGCCTGCCGACGTGAAAACAGAGCTTGAGCCTCTCCACGATCGCGTTCTTCCGATTTGGCCGCCCCGGGCGTTTACCCGGCACACGCGGTGCATGGGGCTTGAGCTGGTCATAGAGCCCCTCCAGCACGCTCGTGACCGCGGCGATAGCAAGCATCGCGGGGTACATCTCGTCGGTCATCGTCCCCCGTGCCGGCTCTTGGAAGCCTGCGTCAGTCTTGGGCGGGGACGGAGCGTTTTCGGCTCCCGCGCGGGCTAGCGCCGTCTGAACCTTTGCGATACGGATCCAGTGGATCCAGATCGGGGCGCCTAGCTGGAACTCAAGTGACGTGCTCGACGTTGCAACCGCAGGCTGGAGGTCAATCCGTACCGGAGGCATGGCGTTTGATGCTACCGCATCGTATGGGAGCGACGCGCAACGCCGATTGTGCGGCGTTCATACCCTTGTGGCCAATAGCCACACACGGTAAAATTACGACAGAATGAGCGATGGTTCCCCGAATGTTGAGCTGGCATCGATTTACCGGTTGACGGCGACTTCATTTCGCCTGAGCGCCGAACTACTCGAGAGTAGCTTTGCGGATCAGGGCGAACCTATGCCGCGTAATTATCGCTCGACTCCGTACTACTACTTAGTGTCCCATGCCTGCGAGTTGCTCTTGAAGGCTGCCCTACTCAAGCGCGGGGTGACGGACGACGAACTCCGACGCCCAGGTGTGAGGCACGATTTACAAGGACTTATGAGCCTGCTTAGAGAGCGCGGAGTCACGATTATGCCTGACCGAGTCACCGTCCTGGAAGGTCTCGCCCGCCAGCACAGAGATCACGAATTACGGTACACAGCTTTGCTCGATAATGGCAAGTTGACCTACACGCCGACACCGGCCTCTGTCTACGAGTTGCTAGATGAACTCTTGATGGCAACCCGCCTCGGACCATAGGGTGAGCGATATGCCAGCCGACCCGACTGACTCGGCGTGGCGGACATTGCCGCTTGTGCGACGTCCGTCACGCCTTGAGTCGCCGTGACTTGCACGGCGAGCGAAGGTCACTAAAGTTCACCTCGCCCGGAACCTTTACTCTTTTGGGCTTAGCAGCAATCGGTCGATCGCGTCGCTACCGCTTCCTTCAAGCGGGTCAGATAGCGCCCATGCAAGATCGCCAACATAGTAGATGGGAGACTGGCTCATTGCGATCAGGTGATCGCTGACCTCGCCTGGATCGAGTAGCAGGTATTTGCCAATGTCTCGTGCTCGATGTCCGTCGAGGCGTAGACGCTCAATATCTCGACGTATCCGCTCGATTTCCGACGCCGTCCTGACCTCGCCGCAGGTGAGCTTCGGTGCGTTACGCGAGCCGTCGTAGGCTTGTACCATTTCATCCGCCAAGCCAGCTGCAAAGGTGAGGATCACGGAGAGGTAGGTGCGCCCGAACCACTCGCCTCGGATACGGGCTGCCTTGAACCGATCGTGCAACCCATCCTCGACACTTCGATCACCTGGGATTACGTGCCTGAGAATCAGCTCGCGCGAGTTGCCGGTCTGTAGCTTGCTCACCCTCTGGGTCGGCGTTCTGGAAAGGCCGATCTTGACGGGTCCAGATGTACCCGATTGAATGAAGTATACGAAGTTCGACTCTGGAAGATTTTTATGCCAAAACTCAATCTGTTCGGGTGCCTTGGTATCGAATAGCGAATGGCGTGCGCTGTTGGGTTCGAGCTCGTGGACGCGACTCATCAGCTCGCGGATTTCGCCTTTCTGCTGATCGTCTCGAATCCGCAGACGAGTTTTATAGTTGCCATCCATCGCTAGCTTTGCAGCGTCTCGCGCGCTCATCACCCTAGTTGCGCTCGAGAAGATTTCCCACCCCACTTCATCCAGGCAGTCGTCGGGGCTGAGACACGACTCTTCACTCAGACGCCTGTCTCGCAACCGCTGCCAGCGCCACGTTCGTTCCAACATCTCGCGTTCCAGGGGGTGTTCGTAAGGCATGGGTAGCTTTCAGTACGGCCGTACCCGAGGACGATCTGTCAGTCGAAGCGGACTTCGGCCGCAATCTCACGCGTGTTCGCCTCGTGCTCAGCGTGCTGCCTGGCTGCGGTCTCGCGTGCTTGACGTTCCCGCTCGGCAATGACTGCCACCTGCTCGTTCGTCGCTTCTACGGCCAACTTGAGTGTCTTGACGTGAACGTCGCGCACCTCCCCAACCGTGGTGCCGTTGAGGACAATGGTGTCGCCTAGCACCTGTGCGATCCCCGGCCGGTGGCGACTCGACCATTCCTGAGGATGATCCCAATTCCCAGGGAACAGTGAGGACCACGCTGGCGAGGGCGTCTGCTTGAGTTTGATGGGGACCACGTAGAGAGCGCTCCCCGGCGTGCCATCGCTTCGCGGGCTCCCAACATTGTCCACATCGATGCAGTCGATTTCTATGGTTTCGCTGCTTACGCTGCCCATCACAATCTCCCCAGTTGCTTGCGGTATACGAACTAGTGTTCGTATGGAAGGTTAGCATCCCGAGTCGCCCAACCCAAGGCCGCACAAAATCGTTGCAAGCCCATGCAATGCCGTGTTCGCCATCTGGCTTGCACCGTGGGTCGAACGGCCACGGCCCGCATTGACCTCCTCCCTACACCTGCTGTAGACTTATGTCCGAGGCAGGAGCCGATAGCGGCCGTAAGCCACCCGCTCAAAACGAGGCTTCTCCCCGCGTGCACCGGCAGACAAGCACCAGGCGATTGAGTCCTTGGACACAGGATGCCCGAGCAGGCGTTCGACCGCCGCCCGAACCTCCGGCCCACGCATGGGCCGCTGGGCTGCGGCCAGCACCTTGACGACGGCACGCTGCACCACGCCGTTGCCCAGCCGCCGCGACGCCGGCTCCACCACGACCGACTCCGGCAGCTCCCTCGATCCCGGCCGGACGACGGCGGCCGCCTCGAGCACCGCCACCAAGGTCGCCGAGGGGTTTGAGAGCTGTCCTACCAAGTGCACCAAATTGTTCTTACTCAAACCACCACGGTTTGAGTGCTGTCCCACCAAGTGCATTTCGGCAGGGTTGAATGTCGCTATTCGAACCACGCGAGGCCGTGCTTGCGGAGCGGCGTCTGCTGATAGCTTGAGGTCATGGCCCACCACAAGCGAAGGCGCCCCAAGCAGCGCCGCGGCGGCTGTCTGCTCTGCAAGCCACAGAAGCTGCCGTCGCTGAAGAAGGCGGAGCGCAGGCGCGCCCGTCGGGACGCGCTTCTCCACGAGCTTCGAGCCACGCAGGCGCGGACTCGATAGCCTGGACGAGGGTCCGGGCAAGCGGTAGCCTATTGAGCATGGCCAAGCCACGGCATACCCTGATCGGCCCAGATACCTCACTCAAGAAGGTCGCGCAGACGCAGGCCGCCACCAACCGTGCGGGGGCGCTTCGGCCTGCCACGCGGAGCCTGCGCGACGTGCTCGCCGAACGAGGCCCTCTGACCGGGCCCATCACTGACGCCGGCACACAGGCGCTTCTCGCGGTGCGCGGCGAGCAGCCCGACGGCGGGCATGGCAGCCACTGAGCCGTCCGCGCCGCCCCCCCGGCCATCCTTTACGTCGACACCTCCGCGCTGCTCAAGCTGCTCGTACGCGAGGCAGAGTCCGCTGCGATCGAGCGCGAGCTTCTGACCTGGAGGGAACTCGCGACCAGCGTTATCGCGGAAGTCGAGTTGCCGCGCGCTGCGGCGCGCGCCCGTGAAGAGCGGGCCGAGGCGGTGATCGATGGCAGCCTGGTGCTACAAGGAGTGCTTTCCTCAGCCGCGATCGTTCCGCTCAGCGAGGGCGTCATCGCCGCGGCGCGCAAGGTGAAGCCGGTACACGTTGGTGCACTTGACGCCATCCACATCGCCAGCGCGCTCAGCCTCGGCAAGCAGCTTGCAGGCGTGGCAACCTACGACAAGCGCATGCAGGACGCCCTCAAGCTCCTCGGGGTCCGCGTGATCGCACCTGAGGAGGCCGCTCGGGATGCGCCAACAGTCGATACGTCCCCATCGACCGCCCGTGACAATGAGGCGAGCGAGTAGCCGCAGGACGATTAAGTCCTCGCCGTCGATCTCCTCACCGATAGCGATCTTGAGCGGGAACAGACTTCAAAGCTCAGCGATGGATCTCATGGAACCGGCGGCTCGACAGGCCAGGCGGCCACGTCGGGCTCACTCAGGACTATCCGCTTGGGAGACGAAGCCATCGTGACGATTGATTCTATCGGGGACCGCCGGGGCCGAGGGGTTTGAGAGCTGTCTTACCGAGCGCACTTCAGCAGGGTGAAAGTCGCTATTGGAACCACGCTCGCGCTAGCACGACCCACGCGTGATTTTGACCGTAGTCTACGACGACCCGCAACCAACGACCGGGCTCGATGTGTGGGTCTGGTCCTCCCGGCCGTGCTACTAGGATTCGTGATCTGGCAAGCGTCGTGGACCCTGAAGTTGGATCTCGAGGCGGGGCGAGACGACGGCGCCGTCGAGAACGCCACAAGACGGGCTCGCGCAGCCCTCCGGAGCCGCCTACGGCCGCTTGGCCACCACGCGCGCGGGCGCAAGCCGCACGCGCGTGCCCTCGGCCACACCGCCGCGCGCGAGCTCCCCCTCCCGACGCCGGTTGCGTTCCTGTTGGACGACCCAGAGCCGGATCTTGCGCTCAACTGTTCGTGCTTGTCCGTGCATCGCTCCACAGCCTCCTCGTAGGGTGTTCGTATCATCGCCCGCACGGGCGCCCCTGGCACTGGACGCCGGTCCCAAATACGCCCCCGCCCTCTCCGACAGTCGGTCAATGGCAATGCACACCACCTTCGCCGCGCTGGCGGTGCCCAACTACCGACGCTACATCTCAGGTCAGGCGATCTCGCTGATCGGCACCTGGATGCAGATGGCCGCACAGGCGTGGTTGGTGCTCACGCTCACTGGCTCGGCCACCGCACTGGGGGCGATCGTGGCGCTGCAGACGCTGCCGGTGTTGCTGCTGGGCCCCTACGGCGGGGTGATTGCCGACCGCGTCGACAAGCGGCGCTTGATGGTGGCGCTACAGTGCCTGATGGGAGTGCAGGCGCTGGTGCTCGGGCTGCTGACGGTCACGGGCGTCGTCGCGGTGTGGCAGATCGGCGCGCTGGCGCTGTTGCTCGGGCTCAACAACGCCTTCGAGAACCCCGCGCGGCAGTCGTTCATGCTGGAGATGGTGGGCGAGGAGTACCTGCGCAATGCGGTCAGCCTCAACTCGGTGTTGGTCAACGTCGCGCGCACGATCGGCCCGGCGGTCGGAGGCATCCTGATCGCCACCGTGGGCACGGGCGTGTGCTTCCTCTTCAACGCGGTCAGCTTCGTGCCGGTGGTGTTCTCGCTGGCGACGCTCAACCGCGCGGCGCTACACCCCAGCCCGCCCACGCCCCGTGCCCCGGGACAGCTGCGCGAAGGGTTGCGCTATATCCGCCGCTCCCCCGCACTCGCCACGCCGCTGTTGATGATGGCGCTGGTCGGGTGCCTCGCCTACGAGTTCCAGGTTTCGCTGCCGTTCATGGCTCGTGAGGGGCTGCACGTCGGCGCCGAAGGGTACGGCTTCATGACGGCCGCGATGGGCGTCGGGGCGGTCGCCGGCGGCCTCGTGGTGGCGGCGCGCGGGCGCACCGGGCTGCCGACGTTGATCCTCTCCGCGGCGGGTTTCGCGCTGGTGTTGACGCTCGCCGCGCTCGCCCCCACGCTGCCGCTTGAGCTCGTCGCGCTGGCGTTGGCGGGGTGGGCCAGCATCTCGTTCATGGCGACCGGAAACTCGACGCTGCAGCTGAACTCCGAGCCGACGATGCGCGGGCGGGTGATGTCGCTGTGGTTCGTCGCCTTCCAGGGCTCCACGCCGATCGGGGGGCCGATCGTCGGCTTCGTGATGGCACAGCTCGGCGCCCGTGCCGGCCTTGGTCTCGGCGCGATCACTTGCGTGGTGGCGGCCGTGATGGGCCTGTTGGTGCTGCGCCGCCTGCACCCCGACTACCGCCTGGCGAGTCTGCGGGTAGGACGCTCGGCGCACCACGCGGAGGCTGAGGTGAAGTAGGTCGGGATCGCCGCCCCCGGGCGAACTGGTTGTGGGCCGGATTGCCGGTCGCCGGGGTGAGGTCGGCGACGCCTGAAGCTCAGCGCGGACGGTGAGGCACAGTGGTGAGACGCGAGCGCACCGGCGTGGGCCGTTCGAGGCTAGCGTGCAACTCGCGCACCCGCCGCAGGGTCGCGTCGGCGACCGCCTGCTGGTCCTCGCGTGTGCTGAGCGCGACGCGCTCGAAGCGCAGCGGCTCGCCGTAGCGCACCGTGACCTGCGGGAACTCCAGGCGCTTCCAGTTGCGCGCGCGCTCGGTGCCGTGGATCGCCACCGGCACGATCGGGGCGCCGCTCTCGAGCGCCAGGCGGCCGACGCCCGTACGGGCGCGCTCGCTGATGTGCCCGCTGCGCGAGCGCCCGCCCTCGGGGTAGATCACGACGACCCCGCCGCGGGCGAGGATCGCCAGCGCCGTGGCGATCGAGCGCTCGTCGTGGCGCCCGCGCTGCACCGGGAAGGCGCCGCCGTGGCGCAGGATCCAACTGAGCACGCCGCGGAACAGCTGCGACTTGGCCATGAAGGAGACGCGCCGGCGCAGGAACACCCCGCAGAAGAAGTGGTCCATCGCGGAGAAGTGGTTGGGAGCGATGATCGCCGGCCCCGAGCGGGGCACGTTGGGCGCGTCCACGCAGCGGGCGCGGTACGCCACCAGGCATACCGGCGTGAGCAGTAGACGGGCGAGCGTGTACACCCAGTCGGGGCCGTGGGTGGAGGCGTGCTCGTAGTAGCGCTCGAAGCGCTCCGGGGGGCGCTCGTCCACATAGACCTGCGGCTTCATATCGGACATCCCTGTCTTCTTTACACGCGCACCCCGCGCGCGGTTACGCCGCGTCGGGAGCGATCGGCGCGGCGGCGCGCGGCGAGCACGAGGACTAAGCCGACCGCCACCGGCACCGTCGCGGGCAGCTCGTCGACGGCGAAGAACAGCAAGTCAAATGCGAGTGCCAGCCCAATCACCAGCGCCGCCACCCGCAACTGCTGCGCCCGCGTGGAACGGCCTTCACGCGCGGGCGGCCAGCCACGGGCGAGTAGGCCGCCAAGCAGGCCCGCGACGAACAGATCTCCATAACCCATCGCCGCCGAGCCGAACACCTCGGCCTGTAGTTTTGGTAGGCCCGCCGGGGGGTGCGCCGCGTTCAGCACTTCGTTGGGGTGCTGCAACAGTTCGGAGACGACCAGCGCGGCGTCCGCGCACGCCATCAGCACGATCCCGGCCGCCAGCCACCGCGGCGGCGTGACCGCGGCGAGCAGCACCCCCAGCGCGGCGCAGCTGAGCGCGGAGAGCGCCAGCGCCGCGCCTTGCCCCGCCAAGCCGCCGCGGTCGGCCCACGCCAGCGCGAACAGCAACGGCGCCGCCAACGCGAGTGCCGGCCGCGAGCCATGGCCCCACCATCCGAGCGCGAGCGCGGCGAGCACCGGCACCGCCACTAGCGCGAGGTAGGTGAGGCTCTGCGCGCTGGACTGCTCCGCCGCGCGCGCAACAAACACAAACAGGATCACCGACAGCGGCGGGATCGCCGCCCACAGGCGGCTGCGCCGGCGCTCCACCCACGGGATCGAGATCGTGCCCGGAAACGCAACCAATGCGCCCTGGGTGGCGGAGAGCACGCCGATCGACAGCCAGAAGGGCAGCATCGCCACAACATAGGGCTCCGCGGACGCTCAGTGACCAAGCTGCACGGTCTTCACGACCAGCAGCGCCACCGCGACCACGAGGTAGCCGCGCAGCAGCAGCATCGCCGCGCGCCGACCGGGCGACCACACGGGCCGCTCCAGCAGCGCCAGCGGCGGCATCGTCCAGGCGTGACGGCGCTCCTTCGACAGCGCCGCCTCCTCCTCGGCAACGCCAGCCGCCGCGGGCCCACGCCGGCGCAACAGCACGTACCCCCCCATCGCCGCGAGCGCCACCGCCAGCGCGATCGAGAGCACGATGAAGAGGTGGGTGACGTTCACGTCAGGGAAGGCGGTGGAGGCGACCAGCACCAACGAGAGCTCGACCAGCACGCCGATGATCACGGCCGCCAGCGCGTTCAGCCACGGGGCGTTGACCCACGGGCCCAGCACCGCGCGGTCGTTGCAGAGCAGCAGCAGGAACACCGTGGCGCTCGGCAGCAGCACGCCCGCGAGCGCCTGCACCGAGGTCGTGATCAACCCCAAAGGCGCGCCCGGCAGCAGCACGATCCCCGCCGCCGCGCACACCATCAACGCGAACGTGGCGTAGAACATCTTCGCGTCGCGGATGCCGCGGTGCAGCGAGTGGGAGGCGCCGAACACGTCGCCGAAGGCGTAGGAGGTCGCGAGCGTCACCGCAGCGGCGCCGATTAGCGAGGCGTTGAGCAGCACGATCGCAAAGCACGCCCCCGCTGCTGGGCCGACGTAGGTGCGCAGCGCGCTCGCCACCGTGCCGGCGTTGCCGAAGTGACCCGCCGCCGGGGTGCCCGAGAACGCGAACGCCGCAACCGAGATGATCGCGCCGGCGCCGATCACCACCACGAACGCCCCAATCACGGTGTCGGCGCGCTCGTAGTTGATCCAGCGCGGCGTAATCCGCTTGTCGATGATGTTGGACTGCTGGAAGAACAGCTGCCACGGGGCGACGGTGGTGCCGACGATCGCGATGATCAGCAGCACCGCCGTCGAGGAGGCACCTCCGGCGATCGAGGGAGTCACGGTGTCGTGGGCGATCGTGGCGAAGTCGGGGTGCACCAGCACCAGCAGCGGGATCACCAGGAAGTTGGCGAGGACGAACACGTACATGAAGCGCTCCCAGCTGCGGAAGCTGCCAGTGGCGGTGATCGCCACCAGCGCCGCGGCGGCGGCCGGCACGGCGACGAACTTGCTGACGCCGAAGTACCCCAGCGCGAGGCTGACGCCGATGAACTCGGTGACGATCGTCAGGAAGTTGAGGATGAACAGGTCCCCGACGGAGAACCAGCCCCAGAAGCGCCCGAAGCGCTCGTTGATCAGCCGCGCGTGGCCGACGCCGGTGACGGCACCGAGGCGGATCACCATCTCTTGGTTGACGATCAGCACGGGGATCAGCAGGATCAGCACCCACAGCAGCGAGGTGCCGTAGTTCTGGCCGGCCTGCGCGTAGGTGGAGACGCCGCCGGCGTCGTTGTCGCCCACCATCACGATCAGCCCCGGGCCCATGATCGCCAGCAGCGCCATCGCGCGCGAGCGCCAGCCGTGGCGGACACCGGTGTCGTCCATCCGGATCGTGCCGAGCGCCCCGCGGATGTCGCCGATGTGTGCCTCGTCGAGGACCGGCGGCACGCCCCCCTCGGGCGGGGGCGGCAGTTGCGCGGGCAGCTGCGTCTCGTCCAGTGTCGTCGGGTTCTCGGCCATCTTGGTCACACCTCCTTAGGGCGGGCATCGCAGGACACGTCAAAGCGACGCGCGTCACGCAAACCCTGCCCCAGGAGGACGGCTCTCAACCCAGCAGCGACAGGCCCGACGTACGCGCGAGCGGCTGGGTACTTCGCGGCTGTTCTCGATCCATCCCAGCCTCCTTTCCGCGCGTGATGGTCTGGCCCGTTCGGGGCTCAGAGTATCACTGTGCGTGCGTTTTCAGTCGCTAACCAGCCCGAAGCGCCGCCGCCAGCCCACGGGCAGCGTCTGCTCCAGCACGTCGTCCACCGTGACGACTCCAACCACGCGCTGGTGGTCGTCGAGCACCGGCAGCGAGGCGAGGTTGTAGTCGGTCATCGTCCGCGCGACCTCCGGCAGATCGGCGTCGGTCGGCACCGACTCGGGCTCGTGCTCGGCGACCTCCCCCAGGGCCGTCGCGGGCTCGGCGCGCAGCAGCGCGACAATCGCAGCCGAGCCGACCAGCGCACCCGCGTCGTCATGCAGATAGACCGTCGTGAGCATCCCCGGCGCGATCGTGGAGCGGCGCACCGCGTCGAGCGCGTCTCCCACCGCGGCGTGCTCGGCGAGCGCGATGAAGTCCGGGCTCATCATGCCGCCCGCCGTCGAGGGGTTGTAGCCGAGCAGCGTTTCGATCCGCCGGCGGCCGGCGAGCGGCAGCAGCTCGAGGATCCGCCCGCGGCGGTCCTGGTCGATCTCGCCGATCAGGTCAGCCGCGTCGTCGGGCGCCATCCGCGCTACAACCGCCGCCACCTGCGCGTCGGGGCGCTCGGCGATGAACTCGAGCTGGTGGTGCTCGTCGAGCTCCTCGAAGACGTCGGCCTCTAGCTCCCGGTCTTGCCCGACCGCCTCGATCAGCTCCTCCCCCTCCTCGTGCGAGGCGGCCTCCACGAGGTCGGCGATCTCGGCCGGGTGCAGGTTGGCGAGCCGGTGGGAGAAGCGCAGGCGCGCGGTGGGCACATGCCCGACGAACGGCTCCATGTCGGTCCAGTCGAGGAACGGCCGGTCGCCCACCAGCCGCCGCAGCCCGCGCGGCAGCGAGCGGCGCAGCTGCGCGCGGAAGGAGGGGTCCACGCCGACGACCCGCCACCAGCTCTCGATGCAGGCCAGCTCGATCTCGTGCGCGCTGACGAGGCGGGGCGGGTCGGCCTCGACGTTGACCAGCTTGCGCCCCAGCACGTCGGCGCGCAGCAGTACCTCGCCTTCGCGGCGCTCGAATTTCCCGAGGTTGAGTTTCTGGCCCGCGAGCCGCGCCGCGCCCGCCTCCAGGGCGGCGATCTTGTCGATCGGCACGAACAGCTCGCGGCCGCCGATCCGCGCCTTCAGCCCCGTCACCGGCGGATAGCCGCCGTCGGCAAGGCGCACGATCACGTCCTCCACCCTCCCCAACCGCTCTCCCGTGCGGTCGAGCAGTGGACTGTGCAGCAGCGTCGATAGGTGCATCACTTGCTCGGGCAATGCTCCCGGTAGGTTAGGGCATCCGGCGGCAGTTCCCACGCTTGCGACCTCGCCGGCCGTGCGGTCGCGCTCATGGGTGTGGGGTTGGGTCGCATCCGCGCAGCTAGCCGCTCTTCCGGCGCGGGTGGGGGCGGGACCTCCATGTCCCGCCACGGCGCTCGCCGTCCACCCCATCGCTCCCTCGCCGTCCACCCCTTAGCTCACACTGTTCTTGCGCGTTCTTTAGGTGCGCTTGCAGCCTTTCTTCGCACCCTCTTATGGCCTCGACACAAGATCAGACAATGCGTCCACGCACGCAGCGGCCCTGGCCGACTTATCTGCTGGCCGCGCTGTGCGTGGGGGCGATCGTCGCCGCCGTGCTCGTCGTCGGGCCCTCCTCCGGAACCGCGAGTGCCACCGGGCGCACGATCACCGTCGGCGAGGGCGTCGTCCAGTCCACCGTCTCCGGCAGCGGCAACATCCAGGCCGCGACACAGCTCGACCTCGGCTTCAAGACCGCCGGTGTGGTCACCGAGATCTACGTCCACCAGGGCCAGCTCGTCACCGAGGGGCAGCTGCTCGCCGAATTGAACCCCGACAGCGCGGAAGTCACGCTGGAACAGGCCCGGGCCTCGCTGCAGGCCGCCGAAGCGAGCCTCGTGCAGGAGGAAGAAACCGACGGCGAAGGCGCTTCCGGCACTGGCTCCTCGGGCGCCGACTCCAGCCACGCCACCGCGTCGGCGGCCTCGGTCGCCGACGTCTCCTACACCACCCCCACCACCTCGACGGCGGCGCGCACCGCACCACCCGAACCCACCCACACCGCGCCCGCCACCACGCACAAGCCCACACACACCACCGGCGGAGAATCGAGCCCCACCACCACATCCAAAGAAAGCACCACCACACCCAAAGCCGCGCTCAGCCCCGCGCTGCGCGAAGCCAACATCGCCTCCGCCCGCGCCGCCGTGAAGAGCGACCGCCTGACGGTGCAGAGCGCCGAAGAGGCGTTGTCGGACACGAAGCTGTTCGCCCCCACCACCGGCACGATCGTCTCGCTCGCGGGTGAGGTGGGCGAAGCGGTGTCCGCCAGCGGCACCACCAAGGCCTCCTCCAGCTCATCGGGGTCGGGCTCCTCGGGATCCGGGGCAAGCGCCTCCGCCGCATCGGCCTTCGGGGCCTCATCCGCCGCAACAGGTACCTCCGGCTCGGGCTCCTCCGGCTCGGGGAGCTCCTCCAGCTCCTCCTTCGCCGTGCTCAGCGATCTCTCATCGATGCAGCTCGTCGTGCCGCTCAGCGAGTCCGAAGTCATCAACGTGCGCGACGGCCAGCCGGCCACGGTCACGATCGAAGCGCTCGAAGGGCTGAAGCTCGCCGCGCATGTGGTGAGCGTCGCCACGCTCCCGACATCCTCCAGCGGCGTCGTCAGCTACGACGTCACCTTCCAGCTCGACCAGCTCGAAAACGGTCTGAAACCAGGGATGAGCGCCACCGCCGAAGTCGTCGTCAAGCAGGCCGAAGGGGTCAACGTCCCCACCTCCGCGATTACCGCCGACACGGTCACCGTGGTTCACAACAGCACCCAAACCCGCCGGCGAGTGGTGACCGGGCTGGCCGGCAACAGCTCCACGATCGTCCTCTCCGGACTGTCCGCCGGCGAGGAGATCATCCTGCCCGTCGCCCGCAGCTCCTCGACCACCTCCAGCCTCCTGTCGCGACTGGGCGGCGGCAAAGGAGCGCTCGGCGGCGGCGGCGGTATCGGCGCGGGCGGCGCCGCGGCACTATTCGGCGGCGCCGGCGGCGGCGGAGGCGGCTTCCGAGGCGGCTGATGCGGCCCACCCTTCACCCCGTGATCGACGTCCGCGACGTCAGCAAGACCTACGCGATCGGCGTGATCCGCGTGCCGGCGCTGCGCGGCGTATCGCTGCGTATCGAGCGTGGCGACTTCGTCGCGATCATGGGCAGCTCGGGCAGCGGCAAGAGCACGCTGATGAATATTCTCGGCTGCCTCGATATCCCCACCGCCGGGCGCTACCTGATCGACGGCACCGACGCGCACGACCTCGACGAGGACGAGCTCTCGGACCTGCGCAACCGCAAGCTCGGGTTCGTCTTCCAGTCCTTCAACCTCGTCGCGCGCACCCCAGCGCTCGCCAACGTCGAACTGCCGCTCGCCTACGCCGGCCTGCACCGGGCAGAGCGCCGTCGCCGCGCCGAACGGGCGCTGGCCTCCGTAGGCATGGCCAATCGCCTGCACCACCTCCCCTCCGAGCTCTCCGGCGGTCAGCAGCAGCGCGTGGCGGTCGCCCGCGCAATCGTCACGAACCCCTCGCTGATCCTGGCCGACGAGCCGACCGGCAACCTCGACTCGCACTCGACCGAGGACGTGCTGGAGATCTTCGCCGACCTCAACGCCGAGGGGCGCACCGTCGTGCTGATCACCCACGAGCCCGACGTCGCCGCGCAGACCAAGCGGGTGGTGCGGCTCAGCGACGGGCAGATCGTCGAAGACCGGCGCTCGTTGGGGGTCCACGACCCACCGCCGACGTCTCACCAGCTGAAGTCAGCCCACCTCGCAGCCCCGGTCGAGGCGCGGCCATGATCGGCGCCAGCCACCCGCGCCCGGGCGTGCCCACCAGCGAGGCCCGGCCATGATCGGTGCTGAGACGCTGCGCATCGCGTGGGGCGGAATCGTCGCCAACAAGCTCCGCTCGGGGCTGACGATCCTCGGCATGACGATCGGCGTGGCCGCCGTGATCATCCTGATCGCGGTCGGCAACGGCTCCTCCAAAGCCGTGGAGGAACGGATCGAGAGCCTCGGCACCAACGTGCTGCTGGTCGAGTCGGGCGCCGCCCGCGGCGGGTCTCGCTTCGCCGCGCTCACGGGCGGCAGCTCCGTCTCGCTGACCCGACAGGACGCCGCGGCGCTGCAGAACCGCTCCGAAGCCCCCGACGTCAAGAGCGCCGCGCCCGTCGTCAACGCCACCGGCGTGACGCTCGTCTACAACGGCACCTCCTACGAGCCCGGCACGTTCGTCGGCACCACTCCCTCCTACCTCGCCGCCCACGGCTACCACCTCCAGGAAGGCACCGCCTTCACCGAAGCCGACATCGTCCACCACGCGCGTGTGGCGGTGATCGGGCAGACCGTCGTCGAAGAGCTGTTCCCCGGACAGGACCCGATCGGGCAGACGATGCGCGCCAACGGCGTCAACTTCGAGGTGATCGGCGTGCTCGCCGCCAAGGGCTCAAACGGCGTGTCCAACCTCGATGAAATCGTCGCCGCCCCGATCACCACCGTGCAGGACTCCCTCTCGGGCTACGGCCCGATCGACTCGATCACCGTCGAGGCCACCTCCGAGTCGGCCCTCAGCTCCGCCGAAGCCGAGGTGACGCAGATCCTCGAGCAGCGCCATAAGGTCAAGGACACCGCCGAACCGGGCTTCGAGGTGATCAACCAAGGCTCGCTGCTGGAAACCACCTCCTCCACCACCTCCGTCTTCACCACGCTGCTCGGCGAGGTCGCGGCGATCTCGCTGCTGGTGGGAGGCATCGGCGTGATGAACATCATGCTCGTCTCCGTCACCGAGCGCACCCGCGAGATCGGCATCCGCAAGGCGGTCGGCGCCCGCCGCAGCGACATCCTCACGCAGTTCCTCACCGAGGCCGTGCTGGTGTCGCTGATCGGCGGGCTCACCGGGGTGCTGCTCGGGGTGGTGGGCAGCCAGTTCGAAATCGCCGGCGTGCACCCCGCGATCGCCACGTACTCGATCTTCCTCGCCTTCGGCGCAGCCGTGCTCACCGGCCTCTTCTTCGGCACCTACCCCGCGGGGCGCGCCGCGCGCCTGCGACCGATTGAGGCACTGCGCTTTGAGTAGCCAACCCCCGCATATCCCCACCGAGGAGCCTGCCATCATGCCCGACACACAGACCGCCGTCCACGAGGAAGCGGAACAGTGGGCAGAGGAGCCCCTTGAGGAACTGCCCCCTCGCCCGCGTCGGCGTCTATTCACGCCAATCCCGGTCGCGCTGTTCGGCGTGCTGCTGCTCGCCTGCGGCTTTATCGGCGGCGTGCTCGTCGAGAAGGGACAGACCTCCTCGACCTCGAGCTCCAGCGCGTCCGGCTTGGCCTCGAAATTCGCGGCTCTGCGCGCGGCACTCCCACGGCCAGTAGCGGGGTCACGGGCGCCGGCGGCTTCGCGGGACGCTTCGGCGGCGCCGGCGGCGCCACGATCGGGGAAGTCTCATACATCTCCGGCAACACCCTGTACGTGACCAACGCTGAAGGCAACACCGTCAAGATCACCACCTCCCCCGCCGCGACGATCACCAAGACCGTCAAAGCCGACGTGCATGGCATCCACCCCGGCGAAACCGTCGTCGTACGTGGCACCAAAGGCGCCAACGGCGCCGTCAGCGCCGAATCGGTCAGCGTCAGCGCAGCCGGCGCCGGCCTCGGCGGCGCCGGGCTCGGCACGCTGTTCGGGGGTGGCGGCGCAGGTCGCGGCGGCGAAGGCGCAGGTGGCGGCGGCGGTCTCTTCGGAGGCTGAGGCCCGCCGTCCCCTTGATGGCCCACATCGAACCCTGATGCCCTGCTTGCAGTCATCCTTGACGGACCCTTTAGGTGGATCTATCAAAGTGTTCGGATCCAAATGACCGCAGCGCACGGAATCCGTATGATCCGACAAAGGAGCCCCATGTCCCACCACCGGACCCCTCCTCGCAAGCTGACAGCGCTTCCCTCGCTGATTGCGCTCGCCGCCATCCTCGTGGCAGCCGCGCTCGGCCTGGCGGCATGCGGCGGCTCTTCGAGCACGACCACGACCACCGAGACCACCGCGAACGCGGCGGCGACCGGCACGACCACCACGGGGACGAGCTCCACGGGCACCACATCCACGGGGACGTCGTCCACCGCCACCACCCCCGGCGCCTCCACTACCGGCGCCTCCCCCACCGGCACGACCCCCGCCGCGCGCGCCGCGCGCTTCGCCGCTGTACGCACGTGCCTCTCAAAAAAAGGCATCACGCTTCCCCAGGGCGGAGCTGGAGGATTCCCCGGCGCCGGCGGTGGCGCACAGCTGCCCAGCGGCATGTCCCGCGCGCAGTTCGCCGAAGCGCTTCAGAGCTGCGGCGTGGGCTTCAAAGGCAGCAACCACTTCGGCAGGGGCGCGGGCGGCTTCAAAAACCCCTACAACAATCCCCGCTTCCACCCGGTGCTCGTGCGCCTCTCAGCCTGCTTGCGCCAGAACGGGATCAACGTCGGCGAACCCAACACCTCGGGCAAAGGCCCGATCTTCGACACCAAAGGGCTCAACACCGGCAGCAAAAAGTTCAAAACGGCGATGGCGAATTGCCGCTACACCCTGCTGGGCGCGTTGAAGTCCAAAGCGCACCCCGGCGCCACCGGCTGACCGATCCCGAGGGGGCTCGGGGCCTCCACCCCGCGGGCGCCGCGGCGCCGGCTCAGCCGGCGCCGAGCCCGCGGTTGGTGGGCGCCGCCTGCGGGTCGCGGATCGCCGCCGAACTTGGAGTGACCGAGACCGTGGGCTTCGGCAGTGTGGCGATGCGCTCGATCAGCTGGCTCCACTGAGCCTCGTTCAGCTCGCCGCTCGCCGCCAGCGGCGAGGCCGCGGTCGGCCCGGCCGCGGCCGTGTGGGCACTAGCCGTGGCGCGCACCGGCGCGAACTCGAGGTGGATGTGGTTCCACGCGGTGGCTAGCGCCTGGGTGGATGGCGCTCCGGGATACTGCATCAGGCTCACGATCCCGTGAGGGGCGAAGCGGCCGTGGAGTGAGAGCAGCGTGCGGATCGCAACGTCGGTGACCGAGCCCGGCCCCTGGTGGCTGGCGATCGGGATCTCATTGATCGCCGTGATGTCCACCGCCAGCCCGCTACCGTGGACCGCCGCCTGCTGAGCGGCCGAGCGCAGCGCGCCAGCTGCACTCGCGCCGGCGCCGCTCACGACACTCAGCCCGGAGGTGGTGTCCCCGCCACGAGGGCAGCGCAGCCCGGACACGGTCGGCTGCAAGCCGCTGCGCGAGAGGAACACGAGCGCCGCCAGCACGCGCTTGTCCACCGTGCCCCCCGCGACGTCGCGACGGCCGCAGGCGTCGAGCTGGATCCCGGGGTCGGCGAGCACCGCGCGCTCGAGCTCGCCCTTGGACATCGAGAGCGCGTCCGCGGCGGTCGCCCCGAGCAGCGTGTCGAGACCCTTAGAGCCCTTCGGGTGCAGCGCCGCAGCGAGCTGGCGCCAATTCTGCAACAGCGGTTGGGGGTCGATCGTGGCACTGTCACCCGCGGGACGCACCGCGAAACGCAGGTGCCCGGAGCTCGCGCCGGTCGGGGTGTCGAGGTGGCCGAGCACCGTGCCCTTGGAGACGATCGAACCGGCCCTCAGCGCCACCCAGCCGCCGCTCCCGCTCGCCGGGCTGGCAACGTGCACCGCCGCACGGGCCACCGGGTTATCGGGGCGTGCGAACAGCCGCACCCTGCCCATCCCCGCGGGCGCCGTTTCGCCTTCGGATTCGACCGGGGCAGTCAGGGGCGCGAGCGCCTTAGCGGTGTGCGCCTTGACCTTCAGGGTCAGCGGCGACTGGTGCCCAGCGGTCGCGGCCTTGGTGGGACTGGGGTCCCGCGACGGCGCAACGCGGGGCTTGGCCGAGGGGACTGTGGGACGGTAGCGGGGGGCGATGCTGCCGAGCCCGGCGTAGGTGAAGACATCCCCGTAGATGTCGCGCAGTACGAGGTAGCGCCCAAGCGCATGCGAGTGCCCGAGGTGTTCGATGCGCCCGTCCTCGGCCGCCACCACCGGCGCGCCGGGCGCGCCGAGCAGCTCGACCAGCTGCGAGGGCTTGGCGGGTGCATTGGCGGCGGCCTTCGCACGGGCCGCCGCGACCCGCGGCGAGGGTGCCGGGGTCGAGCCGGGCGTGGCCACGTGTGCGGTGTCCGGCTGCGCTTTGCCACCAGCCACTGTCGGCGTCGGAGGCAGACCAGTTGGTATCGCGCCGGCAGTGGCATTGGAGGAGCCGCCGGCGGCTGCGGTGCTCCCAGCGCCGGCCACCATCCCCGCCGCCTGGGCTTCGAGCACGGCCTTCGCCCCGGGGGCTAGGCGGGCGTCGGCGGTCGGCGCGCGTCCCGCGACGAGACCGGTAAGCGTCGCGATCGCCGAGCTCGGGTAGCTGGCGACCAGGCGCGCCCGCAGCAGCACCGATTCGACGTATTCCTGGGAGTGGTTGTAGGAGAAGATCGCGGCGCGCAGGTTGTGGGAGGCACCGGCGGCGTGCAGGTAGCGCGCGGCAGCGAAGATCGCGTCCACGGGGTTGTAGGGGTCGGCGTAACCGGCGTCGGTGGCGTCCACCCCGTACTGCAGCCAGGTGCCGGGCATGAACTGCATCCACCCCAGCGCGCCCGCACTCGACACGGAGAGGTCGGTGCCGTAGTCGGTCTCGATTTCGTTGATCCCGGCGAGGATTTGCCACGGCACGTCGTACTGGAAGGCGGCGGCCTGGTAGACGGGGAGCAGGAAGAGAGGGATACGGTAGAAGTCGAGCGCCTGCGCCGACACGGTCGAGCCCGCGAGCAGCGTCGCCAGGGCACCCGCTTCTTCGCCGGCCGTCTGGGGCGCGGGCGCAACGCCGTTGGGAGTGCCGGCGGGGGTGGTGGTGGGCCCGCTGTTGGCGGCTTCGCCCTGGCCCCCGGCCGCTTCGCTGGAGCCGGCGCCCTGGCCCGAACCGGTGACGCTCGCGCCGTGGCGTACACCGGGGGTGGTCTGCTGGCTGTGCTGCACCACCACGGTCGGGGCCGTTCCTTCGCTGCTGGCCGGCGCGGCCGCGGGCGCTGTGGGCGCCGTCGAGGTCGTGGAGGGCGTCGTGGCGGGCGCGGTCGCGGTTGTGGTGGAGCCCGCTGCGCCGGTCCCGTTCGCGTTGCCACTGGCGCTCGCCCCGCTGGCGCCGCCGCTCCCTTCGGGCGCCGAGGCCGGCGCCGAGGGGGTCGTTTCGGTAACCGCGGGAGCCTGGTCTTCGGGGGTGGTGGTGCCCGGCGATACTTCGGCGCCCAGCGCCCCGCCGGCGAGGGGCCCGCCGAAGCCGGCCGCGCCGAGGCCACCTCCGGCCAGTATCGAGAGCACGGCGCGACGCGCCCACCGGCGCGGAGCGCTCATCGGCGGCCTCCGCGGGCGGCGGTCATCGGTCGGGTGGGCTGGTTGTCGTCTCGCATGGCATGCCAAGGCGGGGCCGCACGTCGGACCGACCACCGTGGTCAGGGTTCATATCGGCAGACAACCACCTCGCGGTAAAGGATTTGTAATCTCCCTCGCACGCAAGGCTACGGCAGAGGCCCGTCATCGCGCGCAGATTCCCAGTGGCGGCCACGGCCGCTGCACTGTACAGACCCTTGCGGCGGAGCCGACGATCGTGGCCGCCTGTGCACGCCGCGCAGGATCCGTTGCAATCTCGAGCTTCCCTGCGCTCCGTTACCCGAGCTCGGGGGTTGATGGGGATGGGAGATCGACACTTACGTAATGGGATCCACACGTATAACGAGTTGCAATCGAAGCCGTCGGCCGGTAGGTTCCGGTGGCCGAGTTTGGAGAGTGCGGCCAGCCACAGCACCAGCCGCGTACTCGGCGACGGGTCATCGAGGAGCCACAGAGTGAGGGGTGAAGCCGCATGTCCAGAGCCAGAGTTCTCATAGCAATCGCGGTCTCCTGCGTCTGCCTGACCGCCGCCGCGGCAGCGTGGGCGGCGGAGACACTGGAAGTGACCGCGAGCTTCTCCCCCGAGAAGCTCGGCAGCCCCACCAACGTCCACGGCACCGCGACAATCGGCTCGACCACCGGCGCCCTGCCGTCGCCGCCCGCGGAAATCACGGTGATGGGACCGCCCGGGCTCACGGTGAACACCAAGGGCGTCGGCATCTGCACACCCGCCACGCTCGAAGCCCGCGGACCGGAAGGCTGCCCGAAGACCTCGAAAGCCGGCTTCGGGGGTGGCGTGGGCGCCTACGAAATCGCCCACGAAATCAACGAAGAGCCGTTCACGCTCAACTTCTTCCGCGGGCCCAACGAAGATGGGCACGTCGTGCTGCTGACCTATCTCAACGCCGTGTCGCCGATCTCGGTGCAGCTCGTGCTCAAGGCTCAGGTGGTCAACGAGCCAAAGCCCTACGGGCTCGGCTTCACGTTCACGGTGCCGCCGATCGAATCGGTTCCCGGCGCCTCGAACGCGACAGCAAAGAGCATCTTCATCACGTTGGGTGCGGCCAATGCCGCCTACTTCGAGAAGGTCGGCGGCAAGCGCAAGCTGGTACACGTGAAGGGGATAGTCCTACCCAAGACATGCCCCAAGGGAGGCTTCCCCTACCAGACGCGGTTCCTCTTCGAGGACGGCACGACCAACACCGTCACTCACACGATCCCCTGCCCGCATAAGTGAGCACAGCGGCGATGGGGCCCAACCAAGCAAGCAGAAGTCGCCTGGCGCTCGTCGTGGGGGCGATGCTCGCACTCGGGTGCGCGCTGCCCGCGGCCGTACAGGCATCCTCCACCCCCCAATTCAACCCGTCGCCGCCGCCCCCGCCCGAAGCGACGACGGCGACGATCCAACCGTCGTTCTCGCCCGACAAGCTGGGCGCGAAGGCGGCCTTCACGTTCGCCGCCCACTTCGCCGGTGGCACACTCGGGGTGCCCTCGCCGCTACGCCGGGCGGTGGTGCACTTCCCCCCGGGACTGACGCTCGATGTGCCAAAGCTCCACAGCTGCACAGCGGCGCGGCTGCGGGCGCACGGCGCGCACGGCTGCCCGGCACGGTCGCAGATCGGCACCGGGCACGCGCTTGCCGACGTGCATGCGGGCTCGACCGTCGAAAGCGAGGAAGCCTCGATCGCGGTCTTCGTCGGCCCGCCGCAGGGCGCCGACCCGACGGTCGAGATCGTCGGCCAGGGCTACTCGCCCTTGGAAGAGCGCGAGGTGATCACCGCCACCGCTCTGCCGGACAACCCGCCGTATGGCGAAAAGCTCGTGATGTCGGTGCCGGCGATTCCCACGATCCCGCTGGAGCCCAACGCCTCGATCGTCTCCTTCTCGGTGACGATCGGCGGAAAGGCCGCCAGAAAGCACCACAACCCCAACACGGCGCTGCTGCCCTCCCACTGCCCGGTCGGCGGCTTCCCGTTCGCAGCCGAATTCAGCTACGAAAACGGCTCCACCAGCACCAGCACCGCGACGGTCCCCTGCCCGTAGCGGGTTCGCGACCAGAGTTGGTGGCGGGATGGTCGTGGACCGTTAAGCGCCGCCGCGACGGCATCGACTGCTGGTTCTGTACGATTGCGCCATGGAAGCGATCCTCTCGATCCTGCAGGTGATCATCGCGGTGGTGCTGATCTTCCTGGTGTTGATGCACTCCGGCAAAGACGCGGGGCTCTCCGGCGCGTTCGGGGTCGGCACCGGCCAGGGCCCGCTGGGAGGCGGCTCACTCGTGGAGCGCAACCTCAACCGCTGGACTGTCTTCTTCGCGATCCTGTTCGTCGGAAACACCATCATCCTGCTGAAGAAGCCCTGGTAGCGACTCCTGCCCGCGCGGGCCGGTGGGACTGGTGGGATCGGTGGTGGGGCTGGTGTGCTCGGCGGCGGCGGTCGGCAGCGCGGGCTCGGGTTCGAGCTGGTCGAGGATCGCAAGCGCCTCCGCCCGCAGGGTGGCGTTGGTCGCTTCATAATCCTCGCGGGAGAGCTTGCCGGTGGCGAGGTCGAGCTCCAGGTCGCGCAGCTCGCGGTACTTGACTTCGCGGGCGAGCTCCAGAGCGGGCCGCACAATGCGGCGGCGTAGAGCCCCCGGCGTGGGCGAGAGCGCGAGCACACCCCCAGCGAAGACGATCAGGCCACCGAGCCAGATCCACATGATCAGCGGTGAGACGATCAGGCGAAACTGCGCCGGCGGCGGGTGCTGGAGGTATTCGTGGGCGAGGAAGTCGATCACGAACAGGCCCTCGTCCGGGCGCGAGAAGGGGATCGTCTTGTTGCCGACTTCGATGATGTGCTTCAGCCGCGGGGCTTCAAGTTCGGGGGCGATCGCGCTCCATACATCACGTGTGAGGCTGGCGTTGATGCCTACGTTGCTCACCGGCTGCCCCCCGATCAGGTGCCCGACCGAGCCCTGGCCTTCTTCCTGGGATTCGTAGAAGTCCTCGCTGGGGCGCAGCGTGGTGACGTAGCGCCCTTCCTTGGTCACCCGCAGCACGGCCCCGACGTTGAGCGTGGACCCCGTGTGGGTGGGGTCGTCGTGGGGAGTGAGGGCCGCGGTGGGCCGCAGGTAGTGGACGGTGTAGGCACCCACCCGCGCGGACTGCCCTGGAGAGAGGGAGAGCTGGGAGACGTGCTGGAAGGAGGAGGAGGCGGCGACGCCAATGAACAGCACCGCCATCCCGACGTGCACGATGTAGCCGCCGTAGCGCCGGCGGTTGCGCTGGATCAACGCCAGCAGCGCGACCGGGGGCGCCTCGCCCGAGGCGCCCCGGCGCACGCGCGTGCCGCGCCACAGCTCCTGCGCGACGCTTCCGAGCGCGAAGGCCGCGCAGCAGAACATCGCGATCGCCAGGGGCTTCTGGGTGATGCCGGCCGCGATCAGAGCGACGAGCGTGAGCAGTGCCGCCGCGAATGGCACCAGTAGGTTGCGCAGCACCCCCCGCGGGGTGGCGCGCCGCCAGGCGATCACCGGCCCGATGCCGGAGAGCAGCACGAGGATCAGTGCCAGCGGGACGGTGTAACGATCGAACCACGGCGGCCCGACCGAGGCGGCCTGGCCGGTGAGCGCTTCGGAGATCTTGGGAAACCAGGTGCCCCAGAAGATCACGAAGGCGAGACCCACCAGGACGAGGTTGTTGAACAGAAAGATCGCCTCGCGCGAGAGCAGCGAGTCCAGGCGATGGGTGCTGGCGAGGATCGCGCGGCGGGACACGACCAGGTAGATCGAGCCGGCGAGTAGCGCCGCGATCAGCAGCAGGAAGGGGACGCCGAGGGTCGCCCCGCCGAAGGCGTGGATCGAATCGAGGATCCCGCTGCGCACCATGAAGGTGCCCATGATCGCCAGGATCCCGGTGGCCAAGGGAAGCGAGACGTTCCACACCTTCAGCATCCCGCGGCGCTCCTGGATCATCAGCGAGTGCAGGAACGCGGTGCCGGTCAGCCACGGCAACAGCGAAGCGTTCTCGACCGCGTCCCAGCCCCAATAGCCACCCCAACCAAGCTCCGAGAACGACCACGAGGCGCCGAGCAGGATGCCCATCCCAAGGAACAGCCAGGCGGCCAGCGCGAAGCGGCGCACCACCGCGATCCACTCCCCGTCAACTTTGCGCGCGATCAGCGCACCCATCGCGAACGCGAGCGGGATCGTGCAGAGCGTGTACCCCGAGTAGAGCATCGGGGGGTGGATCATCATCGTCGGGAAGCGCAGCAGCGGGTCGAGACCGATACCTTCGGCGGGCACCGGGTTGGTCGTCGTGAACGGGTTGGCGTAGAACACCATCAGCCCAACGAAGAACCCGCCGAAGCCGAGCAGGATCGCGGTCGCGTAGGAGGCGACCTCGCGCAGGCGCTTGCGCGTGAGGAACAGTACGAGGCTCGACCACATCGACAGCAGCCACGCCCACAGCAGCAGCGAGCCTTCCTGAGAGGACCACAGCGCCGCGAGGCGGTAGAGCAGCGGCGTGGTGCGCGAGGAGGTGTCGGCGACCGCGTTGAAGGCGAAGTCGTTGCCGACGAATGCGATCTC
The DNA here is from genome assembly GCA_963772075.1 of uncultured Solirubrobacterales bacterium. GTDB lineage: Bacteria > Actinomycetota > Thermoleophilia > Solirubrobacterales > Solirubrobacteraceae > Palsa-744. The sequence goes on from CAVYWG010000012.1 coordinate 245,959, forward strand.
GAGCAGCACCATCCCGACGGTCAACAGGCCGGCGAGCGCGTACACCGAGCGCCGGCCCGCCAGCGAGAACTCGGCCCGGCCGCTGCGCGCCCCGTAGACGGAGACGACGATGCCGTACCCGCACACGATCAGCGCGAGCACCAGGCAGACGTGTCCGAGCAGCGCCATCAGGCCCCGCCCCCACCAGTGGCCCACGATCCGCCGGCAACCCTCTCATCCACCTCGGCGACCATCGCCCTCCCTCGACCGAGCACCGCGGGCCAAAGCGAGGCCGCCAACGCCAAGGCGCGCTGCGGCCGGGTGGGTGGCGCCAGGCCAGACACTCAGGCGTTCTGCTTCTCGGAGGGCGGCGCAACCGTGTACTTGGAGGGGCACTTGGTGATCAGCGAGTTCTGTTCGCCGGTGTAGCCGGCGCCCTGTTTCTGCACGGTGACGATGATCTCGCGCCCTTCTTTGAAGGGGTCGGGGACGACGCCGGTGTAGGCGACGGGCACCGCGTCGGTGCCGTTGGCGCGGTCGGCGACGCTGAAGTGCAGCACGCCGCCGTCGTGATGCACCGAGCCTTTGACGACGGTGCCGGTGAGCTGGTAGCTGCGCCCGGGCTGCGCCTCGCGCAGCAGCTGGCTGGGCGTGAGCGCCGGACTGGCGGCGTTGAAGCTCGTGTAGATCAGCGCGCTCGCCAGCAGCACGGCGGCGCTGAGCGCCACCACCAGCCGCACGGTGCGCTTGCGGGCAGGATTCATCGCGCCCAGTATCTCAAACGTGCGCCGGGGATTCGCCGACGGGTCGAGGGCCACACACCCCAACACGCCGGTTGGCATCCTCCGCTCGCGCCGGGGCTTCGCCTATGAAGGACACGCTCACGCCCAACGACGTCCGTCCAGCGCAGACAGCTCCGCCCAGGGATTCGCCGGTAGGGGGCGAAACATTCAGGCATGTGGCGGGTCTTATTAGGTGGAGAGCAATGAGAGGAAGCCTCCTACATCCGATCGGCGTGCGTCGCCGAGCACAGCGCACTCGCGGCGAGCACCCCTCCGCCCACGCGCCGGAGCCCCTCGCCCCACCGCCGCCCGAGGCTGCCCCGCTCCCGCCTGACATCGCCGCCCAGCGCGTTCGCGAGTCTGGAGGACCGACCGATCTGGCCTGCTACGCCTGCCAATGCGGCTATGTATTCGCCGCCGCAGTGAGCACCACCGTGGAGTGCCCGCACTGCGGCATGCCGCAGGCTTGGTGAGCAACTCGCTCGCGCCGCGTGCGACTGGTGGAGTGAGAGCGGTTCGTCGCAGGGATCTTGGCGGGGAGCCCCACGCGCTATGGGCGCTGCTGCTCGCGGGAGCGCTCGTGCGCGGGGCAGTGGCTTGGGCGTACAGCCCGGGACTCTTCTACTTCGACTCATGGCTGTATCTGGGGATGGCCGCCCGCGGCAATCCGGTTGAGTTCGCTCCGGATCGACCGATCGGGTACGCGGCGCTGCTGAAGCTCGCCCTGTCGGCCTTTGGCGGGCTGACGAGCGTGATCGCGCTGCAGCATCTGGCTGGGTTGGTCGTCGCGATGCTGGTCTATCGACTGCTCACGCAGCTGGGAGCACATCGGGCCGTGGCGTTGACCGCGACCGGGGTCGTTGCTCTCGACGGATACGAGATCGCCCTGGAGCAACACGTGCTACCGGAAGCGTTCTTCGCGCTGACGCTGCTCGCGAGCATGTATCTCCTGGTGGCCGGCCGGCTTACCACCGCCCGCGTAGCGGCGAGTGGGTTGCTTTTGGCCGGTGCCGTTCTACTCCGCACTGCAGGCGTCTTTGCGATTCCGGCGTGGATTGCGTTCGTGCTCGTGAGTCTGCCCGGCGTACGCGGGCGTCTCGTCGCGGTGTCCGCCTTGCTGGCGCCGCTCGCGGTATACGTCGTGCTGTTCGGAGCAGTGACCGGAGAGTTTGCGCTCAGCGAGTCCGATGGCTGGTTCTTGTATCAGCGAGTCGCGCAGATCGGCGATTGTCGAGCGATCCAGGTTCCACGATCGGCGGTCGCGCTGTGCAATACGCCGCCGGGCTACAGGCCACGGGATCCAAGCGAATACATCTACGGCCCCGAGTCGCCGGCAGTGCGAGCTTTCGGACCGCTCGCCGGCACCTCCGCACGTGTGGCGCACGCCAACTCGGTGTTGCGCGAATACGCCCTCGCCGTGATCGAGCAGCATCCGGCGGCGTACCTCAAACTGGTGGCGGGAGACTTCCTGCGCTTCTTCGAGCCCGATGTCCCCTCGCCCGGTCAAGAAAGCCTCACATATGAACTTCCCTCACGGCATCGCTTGCTCTACTGGGACGATCCGCCTCTTCGCGAGACGCTCTTCCCGGGCTACCGACCGGTCGTCCACGGACCCGCCGCCACGACCCGCGCATATGTGCGCTGGGTGCACCTGCCGGGTTGGGTCATCGGCGTGCTGGCGCTGGCCAGTCTCCTTGCCGCCGTGCGGCGAATGATGTTGGGCCGAGAGCGTCGCTCATCGACGCCGGCTGCGCTTCTGCTTTTCGGGGCGGCCCTATGCATCCTGCTTGGGTCGGTGGCGAGCACGCTGTTTCGCGTTCGCTACCTCATCCCCACCGAGCCGCTGCTTATATGCGCAATCGCGCTAACGCTCTTCCCGGCAGCTCCGGGGCGGTCGGGCGCGACCACCGAGCGTTCGGATAAACACGAGAAACCTCGAAGCGACGTCGCGCAAGGGCTGCGTTCGCGAGGCGGCGGCCTATGGTAGCGTGCGGCGCCGTGCACACTGCCATGGCCAGGGTGCCGGCATCCTCGCGGCCCAGCCGCCGAAGGTCCGCGGCGTGGGGGCCGCTGACGTGGGGACTGCTCTGCGCCGCGGCGGTTGCGCTGCTCGCGCCCACGGGCGCGTCCGCCGCGGCATCCGTCAGTTTCCTTGCGGCCGAAACCTATCCCGTCCCCGGGAGTCCATATGCGATCGCCGCCGGGGATCTGACCGGCGACGGCCGCTCCGACGTGGTTACGGCCAACACCGAGACAAACAATGTGTCGGTGCTGCTCTCCGAATCCGATGGCAAGCTCGCGCCCGCCGTCAACTACGGCGTGGGCAGTGGCGTGCCGGTCGCCCTCACGATTGGCGAAGTAGCCGGCAGTGGTCACGATGACATCGTGGTCGCAACCACGGACCCGAACGAAATCGTCGTTCTGCCAGGCGAAGGCAACGGCAAGTTCGGCCCGCCGATCTTCTCCCCCACGCCCACGGGAGGCCCCGTATCGTTTTTGGCGTTGGGCGAATTCAGCAAAGACGGGAAGCTCGACCTCGTCACAGCTAACGGGTTCGCCGGGACGATCTCGATCGACCCCGGGGCGGGAGACGGCACATTCGACGCCCAGGCGGCGAAGACCTATCCCGCCGGCGGCGAGCAGGGCACCGCCATCGCCACCGTCCGCGTAGCCGACTTCAACCACGACGGCAAGCTCGATGTGGCCTCCGCAACCAGCGGCTGCGGCTATCTCGACAGCGGCAGCGGCGTAGTCGAGATCCACCTCGGCAACGGCCGCGGCGAACTGGAAAAAGAACCGGCCGCCAACGTGCAGGACAGCTGTACGGCCAGCATGAACGTCGCGGATCTCAACAAAGACGGGACTCCGGACATCGTCACCGTCAACGAAGAACCCCAGTCGGGAGGGGGGTACCTCGCGACGATTCTCGGCAAGGGCAATGGCAGCGTCGGTTCGCTGATCGTCTCGCCCGCGCTGGCCTTCCCGGCAGGCCCGGCGTCGCTCACGCTCCCCGACCTCAACGGCGACGGAGCGCCCGATGCCGCCGTTGCGACGACCGGCGGCCAGATAGCCGTCCTGACCGGCAACGGCGACGGGACCTTCAACCCGCCGCAGACATTCTCCGCCAACGCCCCGTACGTCACCACGATCACCTATGGCGACTTCAACGGCGATGGCAAACCGGATGTCGTCACCGCCGATTTGGGGACAGACGGATCGAGCGGCGGGTTGGTGTCGGTGTTCCTCAACTCGACGGGCGTCCCGTCACCGCCGCCTCCGCAGCCGCCCGCCACGCCGCCGTCGCCCACACCGTCCTCAAGCCCCCCCACCACGATCCAGCTATGCTCGCTCATCGGACCCACCACGCCTAACAGCCACACGGCGCAAATCCTGCAGAAGTTCGACGGCAAGTCCTCGGTGCTCATCGGCCAGGTCCAGGGCGGACATGAACCGGTCAAATTCGATCTCTACATAAAGGCGGCGGTGGAAGAAACACAGGTGTGCGAGGCCAACATCGAACTGCTGGAAGCAACGCCATTCGGTTTCCCGACGCCCAAGATTCTGCATGACACCTTCGTGACGGCCCCCAGCCCGCTGTCGCCCCAGAAGCGCACCTTCTGGTATGACCCGGTGCGCGGCTGGCTCGATAACCCATCCAAGCGCGATTGGAACCTGACGGCGCCCAATGCGACGTTTTCCGTGAACTGGAACGGAGCCGGCTTCGAATCGCCGCACACAAATGTGAACGTCAGCCTCGAGAACTCGAACGTGCTGCTCGAAGCTGCGCCGCTCGCCAAGTTCCGCGGCCCACTGCTGGAAACGGGGCTCGTGCAGAGCCTCGTACAGGGCCAGCCGCTGCAGTTCATCGCCAAAATCAGACCCGAAGCGAACACCGGAGCACGACTGTCGCTGGCGGTGGTCAAGCAGTACTGCTACCAGCAGGCCGACATGGGCCTCATCGCCTACCTTCTGGAGGGCCCACGCGCGATGGCCCTCTTCGAACAGATCTCCATCGAAGCGCAGCAGGATCTCACCGAAGCGAGCGGCAACGTCGTCAAGGACATCAAAGGACTCTACGCGAGCGTGCAGCAGCCGCAGCTGGAAAAGTCCGTCGAAGCGCTCACGACGGGCATCAGCCAGGCGTGCGTGGACGGCGAACTCGACTACGCCAAGGGTGTGGCGCTCGGCGTCGCCGCGGTGGCGCTCGCCGTCACCATCCCGGAGGCGGATGTCGTACTCGCCGGCAGAACGGTGTTCGTCCCGGCGTACGCGGCGGCCGGCGCACGTGCGCATCGCAGCGTTGCCGCGTCGAGATCGACAACCGCGCTGCCGGGCGCCATGCAGTTGCTCGCGACGCGCGCCGCGCGGGTATCGGCAGGGCAGCTGCGCGCAGCGCCCCTCCCGCGCCCCCTCGCCGCCACCGTCGAAGCGCTTCGCCCATTTCGCGTGGGCACCACCGCCGGAGCGCTGTTCGTTCACGGACGCTTCGCACCAGGGGAATGGGTGGTCGTAGCGGGCGGGAGGCTGCGCTCGAGAAAGCCCAATCGCGTGCTGCTGACGCTATCGGGGCCCGGATTCCTGGGGACTCGCCTCGTGCGCGACGTGCACGGCATCGCGGCGGTCGACTTCAAGCTTCCCCGCCACATGGCGCCTGGACGGTGGAATCTCGCGCTCCTGGACGAGGCGGGGCTGCGTCCCGTCAACGGACACATCGGCGGACAGCTCGAAATGCGACTGGCCAGCTTCGACGTCTCCTCGCGGACAAGACCGCGATCACGCTCGCGACATCATCGCTGACGCCGGCCAAGGCGTCGAGCTTGAACTCGCGTCATTCCGCACCGACCCCCGTCGATCAGCCCGGCGCCACGACACCCGAGTGCTCACCACGCGAGCGTCAACCTGACGAGCACCTTCATACTCGCCGAACTGCTCGCGATCTCGACCGCCACCAGCGTGTGAGGATGACCGCGCCGGCGCGCCAGTAGCGAGCGCGCCGAGGCGTCCAGGCGCAGCGTCACGGCGAACACGCCGCCCGCAGGACCGACGAAGCGCGCGCTGGCGAGCACGGCGTCCGTGGACGGGACCCTGCGGTTGCTGGGATGGCGGCCAACCGGTCGCCCTACCAGCAGCAACACCGCGCGCCCAGCGCACGGCGCCGTTGTCGTCGGACACCGCAGCGTCACCTGCACGCGGCGCCCGGACGCGCTCGCGCGCAGACGGCGATGCACCAATTGCGCCAGCTGCGCCGATGCCCGTATGGAGTTGGCCGTCGGGCCCGTGCCTTTCACGGTGCCGCCGGGTTCGCCTGACCCGCTCGTGGAGGATGAACTCGACGGGGCGCCTTCGGAGGGGTGTCCGTCGCCGGGCTGTTCTTCGCCCGGTACCTTGGCGATCCGATAGGCGGTGACGCTCGCGCCGGTAGCGACGAACAGGCGCCCGCCGGCGGCGCTCGGCGAGGCAAAGTGATCGGCGACAGGGCTCGGCAGCATAATCGTGTAGCGCGGCTGGCCACTCGCCGGGTCGAGGCCGTAGAGCTTGCGGCGTTCGCCGCCTTCGAACGCTCCGGTCGCGATCGACCACACCAGGCCGGCGGCGAGGATCGGCGGGCCGAACGCATCGGAGGGCCCCTGCCACAGCGGCGTTAACGTGCGTGCCGATTGATTGTAGAAGAGCGCCTGGGTGCCGTCGACGCAGGCGAGGTAGATCACGCCGTCGGCGAACGCATCCCCACCGAAGCTGGCGTGGCCGCCGCACACTTCCCCTTCATACACCGCCTGCGTTTCTTCACCGTGCATCGAGGTCGAGAGCAGGTACCCGCTCCCGTGCTTGCCGGCCTGGAAGATCAGGCCACCGGGCAGCAGCTCGGGCCCGGCCGAGCCCATGTCCTTGTCGTTGTTGCTGTCCGCTTGCCATGTGGGGGGCTCGAAGGAGCCGAGCGGCTGCGGCTCCAACGCCGGTTCGCTCACCAGGTCGACGTTCGGGTCGAGGCGCAGGAAGGCGTCGGAGTCGTCGAATTCGCTCACTTCTTTGCCGGACGCGGGGTTGGGGTTGCCGGTGGCGGCGAAGATGTCGCCTTCGGGGCCGACGATCGGCCCGCTCGCCCCCCACACCGCGCCGCCCGCGACCGACGGAGCCTTGGGTTGGTATTGCCAGAAGCGGGGTTTTTCGCCATTCTCGGGCGCGGCAACCACGGCCCCGCGGTAGCTGGCGCAGTCGCCGGCGTTGCCGCCGAAGCCGAAGATCACGCTGCCCGCGTCGAGGTTGAGGGCGGTGCGCTGCAGATAGGCGGTCGGTTCGGCGCCCGGCGGGTCCACCGGGGTGCTCAACACCTGGCGTCCTTCGGCGAGGCTGTAGCCCTTCAACAGGTGTTGGGCTGCTTTCGACTGCGGGTTCCACACGTCGGCCACCGCATACAGCGTCTTCGTCGCGGTGTCGATCACCGGCGTCCCGACGATCCCCACCGTCGGAGCGATGTCCCCGCACGGCAGGTCTTCAGAGGGCACCGGCGTACCGGCGCTCACGTGCCAGACGATGCGACCACTCGCGGCTTCGAGCGCATACACCCCATCAGCCGCGGTCGCCACGTACACACGGGAGCCCAGCACGAGCGGTTGCCCCCAGATCGGTCCGTCAAGCTGTGGAGATTGCCAAGCTTGCACCGGTTCGACCGGTTCGCCCGCTTCGGAGTCGAAGCCCGATCTTCCCGGGTCGCGGTGATAGGTGCTCCACTGGGGTTCCGCGCCCGCCGTCGTCGCCATGCCGAGCAGGCACAGCCAGGCGCCGATCGCGATCGCGCCGCGCATGCGTGAACCTTACGGCCAAGCGGCCCGGAACCCTGTGCGGGTGGCCGGCCGGCTCACGCGGCTACTATTCGTGGCGCTGACCGCCATCGCAGTGCCCGCACCGCGGGGCTGCGCACTCGTCGCGCCAAAGCGCGTCATAAGGCCGGTCGCCCAGCTCGGCCCACGGGCACTTACTCAAGCAGCAGTGCGAGCACCGGCGCCGGCAATGCCCACGCAGGGTTCGACAGATCGAGGACCGTCCGCGTGGCAACCACGCCCGCAGAGAACTTCCCCTCAATCACTCTCGCCTCGGCACGCCACCCGGAGGACACCCACTTCGACTCGATCGGGACGGTGTGCGCCGTCCCCGAAGGAGTCGGCACGGCGAGGGGAGCGAAGTCGAGCTCCTTTCCTCCGCCCGTCCGCATGTATCCGATGGAGTCGTCGTCCTCCCATCGCCCGGGCTCAAGCTCGTCGACGGCCCGGGCCAGCGCAACGCCAAGACACGCCTCAGTGAGGCGGCTGAAGTCCGGGCGTGGGAGTCCGGCCCGCAGCCGCGAGCCGAGCCATGCGAGCAGGGGGTCGCAGAGGTAGAGCTTCGACTGCGCTCCAGCCACCCTCCGGCCGTCCTCGCCGACCTGGTGGCACCAGATCGCCGCATAGGTGCTGGCGAGACGCATGAGGCGCAGGTCGGCCGTCTGGCGACTCCCATAGCCGAGGTCCTCGGCGAGTGCTCGGCGGTTGAGCGGCGAGGCGCAGCGACCCTCGATCGCGGACAGAAGCTTCGGCACCGAGTCCTCTCCCGCCTGCGGGTCCACATCTCGATGCAACCACGCCGCCAGGTCCCGCAGGAACGCCTCGCCGACTTCTCCGGTCTTATGGTGCTCCGCGACCGCTCGCGGAAAGCCACCCGAAGTGAGATACGACTGCCAGGCGAGATCGAGCTCGTTTAGGAAGAGCTCGAACGACTCCGCGGCATCGCGCGCGGCCTCGTCCCGGAGCGCCCACGGCGAGAGCGAAGCGGGGAGGGGAGTCTCCCTGCCCGTAGCGGTGAGCACGTCCCGGAAGCTCATCGGATGAAGGATCCGCGACCTTCTCCTGACGGAGCTCCCGGCCCTGCCGGCGAGGAGGTCGCGCTCCACCTCGGCCTCTCGATCCCAGGAGGACCCAGTACACACCACCGTGTCGGCACCGAGCTCAGTGTTGTCGCGGAGATACTTCAACGCCTGCGTCCAGCCCCGGAGCCCGGTCACCTCGTCGAGCAGCCAGACGCGACGCGTCTCCCCCACGGATCGGGTTAGCTCCCGGCCGAGCTTCGCCACGCGAGACAGGTCAGACGCACGCATCCCGTCGGCCGGCACGTAGACGAGCTGGCGCGGATCCACGTCCCCGCGTCCGCACAGTCGCGCCGCCGTATCCTTCAGCAGCACGGACTTGCCGACCCGCCGAGCTCCACGCAACACAACAAGCTTGTCGTCGACCGCGCCATCAGCCACGTCATCGAGCAGGTCCGAGCGATAACCCAAGTCATAGGCAGCCCTGGAACGAAGCGTCTGGTCGCTCTCCATCCAGGAGAGCGCATCTGCATCCATTGCCACCGCACGCCACCATGGGTTGCGGTCGCGGAGCCGCTCGCGCAGTTCGTCGTCTCTCATTCATTTTAGCTTACCAAAAGGACCCCGGTTTTGGTAAGGAAACATGCCGTAAACCCCCTGGTTTTGGGAGGCTACTGAGTTAGGCCATCCGTCCCAGCGCGTGACGCGCGAAGGGACCCCGCCGGGTTCTTCCCCCAGTACTGGCGCTACCGAATGTGCATCCCCGAGATCGCGCGTGAGACCACGAGCTGCTGGATCTCGGCGGTGCCCTCGAAGATGTCGTAGATCTTGGCGTCGCGGTGCCAGCGCTCGACGGGGAACTCGCGGGTGTAGCCGTTGCCGCCGAGGATCTGGATCGCGCGCTCGGTTACCCACACGGCCACCTCGCCCGCCTTCCACTTGGACATCGAGCCCTCGGCGTTCTCGAAGGGAACCTGGTTGCGGCCCATCCACGAGGCGCGCCACACGAGCAGACGGGCGGCGTCGATCTCGAGCTTCATGCGCGCGAGCGTGAACGCGATCGCCTGATTCTCGATGATCTTCTTGCCGAACTGCTCGCGCTCCTTGGCGTACTCAAGCGCATACTCGTAGGCGGCGCGGGCGATCCCCAGCGCCTGCGAGCCGACCGTCGGGCGGGAGGACTCGAAGGTCTGCATCGCCGCCTGGGAGTTGCTTCTCTTGCCCTCGCGCACGCGGGCGATGCGTTCGTCGAGCTTCTCCTTGCCGCCGAGCACGTAGCCGGCGGGGACGCGGCAGTCGTCGAGGAAGACGTCTGCCGTGTGCGAGGCGCGCAGGCCATGCTTGGAGACCTTGGTGCCCTGCGAGATGCCCTTGCTTTCGCTCATCGGCACGACGAACGCAGCGTGGCCTTTGGAGCCGAGTTCGGGGTCGACGGTGGCGATCACCACGTGGATGTCGGAGATGCCGCCATTGGTGGCCCACGCCTTCTGGCCGTTGATCACCCACTCACCCGCGGCCTCATCGAACTTCGCGCGGGTGCGCACGCCCGAGACGTCGGAGCCGGCGTTGGGCTCGGAGGCGCAGAACGCGGCGACCTTGATGTCGTCCTCGGTGCCGAAGCAGCGGGGGATCCACTCTCCGATCTGCTCGCCGGAGCCCTGGCCGAAGATCGCGGCGACCGCGAGCGCGGTGCCCATGATCGACATGCCGATGCCGGCGTCGCCCCAGAACAGCTCTTCGTTGACGATCGGCAGCGTCAGGCCGGTCGGGTCGGCAAAGAACTGGGCGAGCCCTTCGAAGCCGTAGAGCCCGATTTTGGCGGCCTCCTGGATGATCGGCCACGGCGTGGCCTCCTTCTCGTCCCACTCGTGAGCGGCGGGGCGGATCACGTCGGCCGCGAAGCCATGCACCCAGTCGCGCAGATCCTTCTGGTCCTGGGAGAGCGCGAGCGAGAAGGTCGCCTCCTTGTTGGCCGCGCTGGTGATCGCCTCGACAGCCGCCTCGGCTGCTTCGGTGGTGTCCGCGACGGAGGTGGCTGACATCGAGAAGGGCTCCTTTTTTCTCTTCTTGGAAGATGGATAGGTGGGGTCAGCGGCGATCCCGGACGCCGCCTCGTTGTACGCGCGGAGCAGCCAAAAGCCGCCGCGCAGAGAGAGGGAGTCTACCGGAAGAACGCCGTTTTTGGGCCAATTTGGACCAAACGCGAACGGGTGGGCCGTCGAGCGTGACAAAAGCCCTCAGCGAGTGTGCCAGGCGTCCTCTCCGCGCGTCAGCGCGATCACCTCTTTGGGTAGCTTCCCCGCGGCGACGTCGGCGACGGAGGTTCGCTCCAGGACCTTGCGCAGGTTGGCGCGCAACGCAATCCACACCTGCTGGAGAGCCTCCGCGGAGCCGCTGTAGGCGACCTCCTCGGGGCGCTGGCCACGCACCCCCACTAGCGGGCCTTCCACGGCGCGGATCACGTCGGCCAGCGTCACTTCCTCGGCGGGATGAGCCAGCCAGTAGCCGCCCTCGGGGCCACGCTGACTGCGTACGATCCCGGCGGAGCGCAGCTGCGTGAGGATGTTCTCCAGGAACGACAGCGGGATCCCCTGGGCCTGGGCGATCTCATCGACCTTACGCGGGGCGTCGGCGCCGCTGCCCGCCAGCTCCACGGTCGCCCTTACGGCGTAGTCGGCCTTCGCGGTGACGCGCATACCCCAGACTCTACGGAATCGGTCGGTCGCGGGGCATGGATGCCCCGCGCCCAAGCGCTCCTCGCCAGCCAGCAGCCGCGCGGATGCGCCCCAAAACCCGCCCTACAGCACCCGGCGCGCCCAGGTGAAGCTTTCGGCCAGCCAGCCCGAAGTGAGCGGCAGCACGTAGACGCCCTGGCCGGAGGAGTTGATCGCCCATTCGCTGCTCATCGCGATCGCCTCGTGGATCACGTTGGCGTTGGTCGCGGTCGAGTCGAAGTGCGCCGAGCCGAAAAACAGCAGGTCGCCGCCCACCACGTCCTGCAGGTGGATGCGCTCGCGCTTGGGGATTTCGCCGCCTTGTTCGGCTGCCGTGCGGCCGCGAATCTGCTTGCCCCACGGGAGGCCCGAGAGCTTGTACACGCGCCACGCGAAACCCGAGCAGTCATAGCCGCCGTGTTCGAGGCCGTCAGCAGTGCTATCGGTGGTGCCGCCCCACACGTAGGGCATGCCGATCTTCGCGACGGCGATGTGCAACACCTCGCGCTGCGCGCTGGTGTAGGTGGGCAGCGAGAACGCCCCCAGCGCTTCGCGCGCGGCGGTGATCGCCCAGCTTTCGTCGCCCAGCACGACCGCGAAGGAGTGAGCGGCTTCGGCGCGCGTGATCGGGTTCCACGGGTACAACGCGAGCGTCTGTTCGCCGGGGGGATGGGTGTAGCGCAGACCGAGGTAACGAGCGACCACCTCGCTGCCGAAGTAGCTGGGCGGAGCGAGGCCCGCGCTCGTGGCGACCTGTTGCACGTGTTCGGCGACTTCGCCGAGCCCGAGCTGGTCGAGGAGCAGCGCGTCGAAGCGGGTGACGGTGAGCGACTCTCCGGTGTCGAAGGCGATCGGGGCGGTGCCCTCGCGCATGGCGATCGCCGCCAGCGCCGAACTCTCGGCAGCGGCGCTGAGGGGGCTGGCGCCCGCGAAGCCGCTGCCTTCTTCGCTCATCACCGCTTCGTGCACGACGAGGCGCTGTTCGGCGCTGTCCCAGTTCGCGGCCGTGAGCTTCTTGGCGGCGGCTGCGGTGGTGGGCGCAGCGAGCGAGCCGCCGAGGAGGACAGCCGCCAGGGAGGCGACCGCGCCGATCGACGCGAGCCGACACAGCAGGGAGACGCGGCGGGGCGAGGCGAGGCAACCCACACCCTTCCATCGGCGGTGGCGCCGGGCCGCTTGAGCGCTACCGCCACCGCCGGTCGAACCTCCCTACCAGCCTCCTCCAGATGTGCTTCCTCCTGCCTTCGGCGGATTGGCGGAGGCGGTCACCGCGTGCCAGGTGCCGCCAAAGCTCTTGATCCCCTGCCCGTTGACCTGGCCCTTGCCGTGGTCTCCGGCGTAGCGGTAGAGCGGCATCCCGCGGAGCGTCACCTGGAAGATGCCATTGCGGTGGATGATCCCGAGGCTGCCTTGCACGCCCGACCCGGCCACGAGCTTGGTGTGGCTGGAGCTGACCGTCAGCGGCGGCCAGAATTTGAAGCATTCGTTGCTCGTGCACAACAGGTGGTGGGTGGTCTCGGGGCTCAGCCAATACACCGTGTCGCGCTGCGAGTTGACGACGATCGTCTCTTTGAGCTTCGAACTCGACTGCGAGCTCACCGTGGGCGTGCCCGCCGCGAAGGCCATTGCCGCCAGCGAGGCGACGAGCGCCAACCCAGCAGCGAGCGCGCCAATCGCCAGGCCCGTGGGACGCCCACGCCGCCCTCGCTGCCCATCTTGCGCCTTGCTTTTGCGCTGCCACTGCAAATCGAACATTTCGCTCCCTTCGCCGGTGGTGTCGTTACCGACATGGACGCCGCCGCGGCCGAAACCTTTCAGGCGAGCGCGCCCTCGTGCGCCGGCCGCGGCTCCTCGTGCAAACCGGCCGCGTCGGGTGACGCACCGACCAGCGAGCCACCGCCGCACTCCTCCGCGCACACCGCGCGGCGCGGGTTCTGAATGCCGACCGCACCGATCACGCCCCCGAGCAGTACGAGGCCCCCCGCGATCGCAATGCCGACGCGGAAGCTCTCAAGCGACGCGGCGTCGGCGGCGGCGGTGACCGCGCGGGCCTGGCGCGGCGGGAGACCCACCACCGAGGGGCGCCCGAGCGTGAGGCGCTTGGCCTGCGCTACCGCCGCTTCGGCGCGCGGGTCGAGCCGCACCCCCGCCAGGTGCGAGTCAAGCGAGGCGGAGAATTGCACCGCCACGACGGCACCGAGCGCGGCGATCCCGAGCAGCCCGGCGACGCGCGCGACGGCGTTATTGACACCCGAGGCGATCCCCGCCTGGTGCTCCTCGACGCCCGCGAGCACCGCCGCCGTGAGCGGAGCGACCGTCATCGCGAGACCCAGCGAGAACACCAGCAGCCCCGGCAGAACCTCGGTGTAGTAGTCGACGTGGACGCCGACGCGCAGGAGCAACAGCAACCCTGCGCCCGCCAACAGCGGCCCGCCGCCCATGAACAGCCGCGGCCCGTGGCGGTCGGCGAGCCCCCCGAAGCGACGGGAGAGCACCAGCATTACCACCGTGACGGGCAGCGTCGAGAGGCCGGCGCGCAGCGGCGAGTAGCCGGCAACCTGCTGCAGGAAGAGCGTGAGGAAGAAGAACAGCACCGACAGGCCGGAGTACATCGCGAACGTCTCGACGTTGCCCACCGCGAAGTTGCGCCGCTTGAAGAGACCCAGCGGGAGCATCGGGTGCGAGGCGCGGGACTCGTACGCCAGGAATGCGGCGAACAGCAGCGCGCCGCCGATCAGCCCCGCCAGCACCGCAGGGCTCGACCAACCCAGCCGCGGCTGCTCGATCAGCGCGAACACCGGCCCGCCGAGGCCGAGCGCACACAGCAGCGCCCCGAAGTAATCGACCGCCGGCGCGGCGGCGCCGTCGGCGCGCGGCGCGGCGCGGGGGATCACGGCGAGGATCAACACCAGACAGAGCGCCACGAACGGTAGGTTGATCAGGAAGATCCAGCGCCACGAGCCGATCCCGAGCAGCAGCCCTCCGCCGAGCGGGCCGATCGCCGCGGCGATCGCCCCGAACGCGGTCCACGTGCCGATTGCGGCACCGCGCTCGGACTCCGGGAAGGTGGCGACGATCACCGCCAGAGAGCTCGGGATCAGCAGCGCCCCGGCGACGCCCTCGAGTGCCCGGAAAGCGATCAGGAGGCCGATCGTGGGCGCCAGCGCGCACATCAGCGACGTGACCCCGAAGCCGCCGACGCCGAGCGCGAAGATCCGCCGCTCGCCGAACAGGTCGCCAAGCGAGCCGCCCACCAGAATCAGCGAGGAGAGGGTCAAGAGGTAGGCGTTGGAGACCCACTGCTGGCCGGCCAGCCCACCCCCGAGATCACGCTGGATCGTGGGCAGCGCCACATTGACGACGCTGCCGTCGAGCACCGCGATCCCCGACCCGATGATGCACGCCGCGAGCGTCACCTGCTTGACCTGGGCGGTCGAGAGCTTCACGCATACCAATGTACGGCAGGCCCCGACCTGATCGCCGGGGGATGTAACGCATCGGCAGGGCGGCGGACTGAACCTCGCAAGCGACCCCACCAAGGAGAACTGCGATGAAAATGATGACCCGATTCGGCGTGGCGGCAGCCACCGCCCTGGCAGTGACGAGCAGCGCGGCTGGCGCCGCAAGCGCGTTCGGCGGCCCCGGCGGCCCACCCTTCGGCGGAGGATTCGGTGAGCGCTCCACGCCGGTGTTCGTGCAAACTGACAGCACCGTCGACAACCAGGTGGTCGTATACGACAGCGCCGCCGACGGCGTACTCGCCCAGGCCGGCGTGTACGACACCGGCGGGCTGGGCGGGGTGCTGGCGGGATCGGTCGTCGACCACCTCGCCTCGCAGGGCTCGCTCGCCTACGACCCTGCCGCCGGGAAGCTGTATGCGGTCAACGCGGGCAGCAACACGATCTCCGTGTTCGCCGTGTTCGGCGACCATTTGGTGCTGCGCCAGGTGATCGGCTCGGGGGGAACGTTCCCCGTGAGCATCGCCGTCCGCAACGGTCTCGTATACGTGCTGAACGCCGAGAACGGCGGCGCGGTGCAGGGATTCGTGTCGTTCTTCGGGCGTCTCGTGCCGCTCCCCGGATCGAACCGCGCGCTGGGGTTGAACCCCACCGAAGAACCCCAGTTCACGCATACGCCCGGACAGGTCGCCTTCTCCCCGAACGGCCGGCAGCTGATCGTCACGACCAAGGGCAACGGCAGCGACATCGACGTGTTCGCCGTGGCACCGTTCGGACGCCTGTCGGCGACGCCCGTCGTCAACTCCGAGCCAGGCGCCGTCCCGTTCGCGGTGAGCTTCGACCAGGAGGGGCATCTGATCGTGGCCGACGCGGGCACCAACGCGCTGAGCGACTTCACGCTGAACGGCAACGGCACGCTCACCCCGCTCGACGCGGTGGGAACCGGCCAGGAAGCGACCTGCTGGGTGGTGGCGACGAACGGGCGCTTCTACGCCTCCAACGCCGCCAGCGCGTCGTTGACGGGCTTTCAGTCGATCGACGGCGGCACGCAGCTGACCTCGCTGGGTGACACAACCACCGATGGCGGCACCGTCGACGCCACCGTGAGCGGCGACGGCCGCTTCCTCTACGTGCAGACCGGCGCGGCGGGGATCGTGGACGAGTTCGCGATCGGCGCGGGCGGCACGCTGAGCAAAATCGGAGCGGTGACGGTCCCCGGCGCCATCGGCGGCGAGGGTATTGTGGCCGGCTAGTGGACGAGGACGCTGAGTTGGTGGCGCGTGTGCGCGCGGGCGAGGAGCAGGCGTTCGTGACTCTCGCGGCGCGCCACCACTCAACGATGCAGCGGATCGCCCGCACCTACGTGGCGAGCGCCGCGGTGGCCGAGGAGGTCGTGCAGGACACCTGGCTGGCGGTGCTGCGCGGCCTCGACGGCTTCAAGGGGCGCTCGTCGTTTCAGACGTGGCTGCTGGCGATCCTCGTCAACCGAGCCAGGAGCACGGGCGTGCGCGAGCATCGCAGCGTGGCGATCGGCGACGCGGGGCCGGCCGTGGACGGCTCCCGCTTCGACGAGTCGGGCGCCTGGATGTCCCCGCCCCGGCACTGGGTGGAGGAGAGCGACAGCAGGCTGCTCGCCGAGGGCCTCGCGGATCGCATCCAGGCGACGATGCGCGAGCTGCCCGAGCGCCAGCGCGAGGTCGTGATGCTGCGCGACGTCGCCGAGCTGAGCGCGCGCGAGGTGTGCGAGGCGCTCGAGATCAGCGAGGCCAACCAGCGCGTGCTGCTGCACCGCGGCCGCAGTCACCTGCGCCAGGCGCTCGAATCTGAGTTGGGGAGGGCATGAGGGTGCTGTTGCGTCGCCGAGAGTTCGTGTGTCAAGAGATGGTCGAGCTGATCACCGACTACCTGGAGGGGCGGCTGTCGCGGGGGCAGCGGCGCCGCTTCGAGGCACACCTCGCGGGATGCGAGCACTGCACGGAGTATCTGGAGCAGATGCGCGCCACGATCCGGCTGGCCGGCGGTCTGCGCGCCGAGGACCTGACGCCCGAGATGAGCGCGGAGTTCGCGGCGCTCTACCGACGCTGGCGCGAGGAAGAGCAGTAGTAAAGCCGGGGCGGGTGCTGTGGCCGGGACCGTCGCCAGGCCGGGGACCGCGTGGCGTAGGCTGAGCCGGCGATGACGGACGACGCCCCGCACGAGCCCACCTTCGACGAGGAGTTGTTCCTGTGGCTGGAGGATGAGCCGCCCGCCGTGCGCGCCGCCGACGCCGAGCGGGTGCACGACATCGCGGCCGAGCTGGCGCGTGGCTTCGACGCGCTCGCGGGGATCGGGCGCGCGGTGACCGTGTTCGGCTCCGCACGCACTCCCCGCGACCATCCCCACTACGAGATGGTGCGCGAGGTCGGCAGGTGCCTTGGCCACGCCGGCTACGCGGTGATCACCGGTGGCGGAGGCGGCCTGATGGAGGCCGCCAACCGCGGCGCGCGCGACGCGGGCGCGCTGTCGGTGGGCTGCAACATCGAGCTGCCCCATGAGCAGGCGCTCAACCCCTCCGTGGACATCGGCCTGCGCTTCCGCCACTTCTTCGCGCGCAAGGTGATGTTCGTCCGCTACGCCTGCGCCTTCGTGGTCGCCCCCGGCGGGTATGGCACGCTCGACGAGCTGTTCGAAGCGCTCACGCTGATTCAGACCGCCACGATCCGCCACTTTCCGGCGATCCTGGTTGGCGACGGAGAGTGGGATGGACTGGTCGATTGGCTGCGCACCCACGCGCTCGCCGACCACCGCATCGGCGCTGAGGATCTCTCGATCATGCGGGTGGTGAAGCAGCCCTGCGAAGTCTGCGCGATCGTCGACGAGGCGTTCCACCGCCAGCGCGAGCACGGCCGCCGGCAACGGCGACGCACGGCGCCGGTGAGCGACTCAATGCGCTGATCATTCCCCGACCTCATCGAGCGTGCGCCCGCTGAGCACTGAGCGGGGCCGTTCGGCGACGACGTCCGACCCGGGGCGCGCGTAATCGTCGCGGCGCTTGATCAAAAGCCACTGCGCCTTCGGCCCGCCGCCCGTGCGCTGCAGCGCAAAGCCCCCGCGCAGCTTCTCGCCGTGCAGTACGAACACGGCGTGGCCGCGCTCCAGCGCCGCCGGCCACGCGACGCGCCCGCCCTGCTCGTAGACGCCGCGATCCCACACGATCACCCGGCCCCCGTCGAGCACCCCCTCGAACGAGTTGTGCGAGATCGCGTGGTCGGGCACCTGCACCGCGAGGCGCTTCACGGCCGGGTCGAGCGAGGGCCCCTTCGGCACCGCCCACGAGCGCATCACCCCGCCGACCTCCAGGCGCAGATCGAAGTGGGGAGCCCGCGCCATGTGCTCCTGCACGACGAACACCCCGGCGGCGACGCCACGCACCGCGAACTGCTCGTGACCCTCGACCGCGACCTTGTCAACGTCGATCGCGTCGATCCGCGCCAGTGGAGGGCCCTCGTGCAGGAAGCTCATCAGTTCCTCGACCGCGTGTGCGGGGCCCTCGGCGTGGACTTCCACGGTGCACTCCCCGCCATTACGGACCCAACCGAGCACGCCGAGCTCGCGCGCGCGTCGGACCGTCGCGTCGCGGAAGCCGACGCCCTGCACCTCGCCACGGACGACGGCGCGGATCGCGGTGGTGTTTTGCTGGCCTTCTTGCTTGGGCACTGCCTGACGTATATCGCGCATCAGCGCATGCCGGGCGCCACCTCCGATGCACTGCAGAGACGATTGGACGATCACCCCACACGCATGGTGTACGATTGGTGTATGAGCGCGGTGCGAACCAACATCGAGATCGAGGACACCTATGTCCAGGCGATCATGGACCGCTATGGCGTGCGGACCAAGACTGCCGCCGTCGACCTCGCGCTGCGCCACCTCGCCGGGCAGCCGATGACGCGTGAGGAAGCGCTCGCGATGCAGGGCGCCCACGCGATCGCCAAGCTGCCCGCAGACGTGCCACCACCCGCCGCCGCGTGATCCTCGTCGACAGCTCCGCCTGGGTCGAGTACGACCGCGCGACCGGCAGTCCCCCGCACCTTCGCCTCAGGGAACTGGTCGAAGCCGACGGTCCCGTCGCGGTCACCGAGCCGGTAATCATGGAGGTTCTGGCCGGTGCACGCAATGACCAGCGAGAGGCCGACCTGCGCCGGCTCTTGGGACACTTTGAGCTGCTGAGCTTCGACACCGCGAGCGACTTCGACGGCGCCCTCAGGATCTACCGTCGCTGCCGCGCCGCGGGCGTCACTCCGCGGGGAATGCTCGACTGCATGATCGCGGCTGTCGCATGGCGCCGGGGAACTACCCTCCTCGCCCACGATGCTGACATGGACCGCGTCGCGCGGGTCGTCGAAGTCGAGCTCGATGACGCGTCACTGCGTACGTAACGTGATCCATCAACAATTCAATCGGCCTGCTTGGACACTATTCGAACCAAGACCTGGAGGGGTCGCTGACCCGTCTGGCCAGGAAGCTAGCCGCCGTACGGACCGACGGCGGGCCTCGGCGACGGCCGGCAAACCCGCAGGCGGCGGCCACGGCGGCCGGGGTGGGTGCTGAAGGCCATCGTCAGCGTCCTGGCCGACCGGGACGAGCCGATGCGGGCCAAGGACATCCATGCAGCGGTCGAGGCAGCGCTGGGCGAGCCGGTTGCAGCTTCCTCGATCAAGACCGCGCTGATCGCCAACACCCGGGGTCCCTCGCGGCAATTGGTCCGCGTGGCACCGGGACGGTACATGCTGGCGTAACTCGGCTACTTCGTGCGACGCAGGACTACACTGCTCACGAAGGGATGAGAGAGGCGAGAGACCTTTATTGCCGTCCTCATCGTGGTAGCCAACAGCGCCTTGCTGGTCCATCTTGTCAAATTGGTGCACCATCCACACGCTCGACAGCGCGGAGGACGAGATCGAGCAGCTCCTGCGGGCGATTCGTGCTTCCGAGCGCTCCTCGTTCGCGTGCGAGTTGCTTGTGCTCGGGCGCGTTCGAGCCGGCATAGATGACGAACGGTGTCAGGTTGCCTCGCTCCCGCATCGCTTTTAGGAGCGCGTATCCCGCTTGAGGGTCTGGCGGGCGACCCATGTCAGAGATCACAACGTCGAAGCTCTCCTTCTCGAGCGCTGCCAGTGCCTCCTCTGTCGACACCGCGAGCTCGACGCGCATACCGAGGGACAACATGGCGGATCGCTCGCGGAGATTGTTCGCTGGTCGATCGTCGACCCACAGGATCTGGGCGATGCGCGTCGCCCGCACCGATCCGCCGAGCAGCGTCGTCCAGCTGCGCGTCGCTGAGCTCGCCGCACGCCCACCGACCCAGAAGCGCCTCGGCGACGCCCGGATCGAGACCCTCGGCCCGTACTGATGCGAGTGCGTTTTCGGCTGCGTGCCTGCGCGTGGTCATACACGTATTTTAGACGCTACCGCCACGGCCTCCGGCGCTAGCCGCAAGGGTGGCACCCAGAGCCATCAGGGCGACCATCCTGGTTCGATTAGCGACGTTCTGTTCTCCGAGAATCGGGGCGACTGGATTCGAACCAGCGACCTCTCGCTCCCAAAGCGAGTGCGCTACCAGGCTGCGCCACGCCCCGACGCGCACCCAAGTCTACTGCCACCCATCGCCCTCCACGCTCAGACGGATGTCTACCCGACTGACACCCATCCCCCTCCCATCCTCCAAACCAAGCCCTCCCGAAGCCCCCACCGCTGGTAGCGTCCCGCCCCGCGATGGCTGATATTCAACCCCTACGCGCGCTGCACTATGACCTCTCCGTGGTGGGGGCCCTCGCCGACGTCGTGGCCCCGCCCTACGACGTGATCGACGCCGCGCAGCGGACCGCGTTGATCGCGCGCTCGCCGTTCAACGTGGTCGCGGTCGATCTCCCCCGGGAGCCCACCGCCGGCAAGGGCGGCGCCGATGGGCAGGAGAGTGTTGAGGGCGAGCTCGCCGATCCCTACCGGGCGGCGGGCGAGCTGTTCGAGAGCTGGCAACTGCAGGGCGCCGTGGTGCGCGACTCGCGGCCCGCGGTGTGGGCGCACACGCAGCAGTACACCGGCCCCGACGGGGTGGCACAGACCCGGCGCGGGTTCTTCTGCCGGGTGCGCGTCGAGGAGTACGGGGCGGGCCGGGTGCGCCCGCACGAGCGCACGCACCCGGGTCCAAAGGAGGACAGGCTGCGCCTGACGCGCGCCACGCGCGCCAACATGTCGCCGATCTTCTCGCTCTACTCCGACCCCACCGGCGCGGCGTGGGGAGCGCTCGAGCCGTCCGCCGCGCAGGCACCGTGGGGCGAAGCGAGCGACGCGGAGGGCACTCTCCACCGCCTATGGCGGGTCGCCGACGAGGCGAGCATCGCCGCCGTGCAGGCCACCGTGCGCGACTCCGAGCTGCTGATCGCCGACGGCCACCATCGCTATGAGACCGCGCGAGCCTATGCCGAGGAGGTGGGCGGGGAGGGCGATCACCGTTACGTGCTGATGTGCCTGGTGGCCCTGGAGGATCCCGGACTGACGGTGTTTCCCACCCACCGCCTCGTCAAGGGCCTCGACGCCACACGCCGCGAGGCGCTGGCGGAGGCGCTGCGCCGCGACTTTGAGCTCACCGAGGTTCCGCTCGGGCAACTTGCGCCGCCGCCCGGCGAAGGCCCGCTGCAGCTCGGCTACATCGACTCCCAATCACAGCGCCCGCTGCGACTGACGCTGAAGGACCAGGCGATCGCCGACGCCGCTCTGCCGGACTTCTCCGCTGCCTACCGGCGCCTGGATACGGGCGTACTGGAGGCGCTGCTGCTGAAGGGCGCGTTGGGGCTCTCCGACGAGGACATCTCCCAGCTGCACGACTTCCGCTACGCCCGCTCGGCCAATGAGGCGATCGAGCTGGTGCGCGGCGGCGAATACGACGCGGCCTTTCTGATGCGACCGACCCCCATCGGGCAAGTCAGAGACGTTGCGGGCGCTGGCGAGAACATGCCGCCGAAGTCCACCTTCTTCTTCCCCAAGCTGCAGACGGGGCTCCTGTTCAACCCTCTTTGAGCTCCGCGTCCACCTCCTGGAAAAGACCCTTACATAACTACCATCTGTAGTGGGGTGCCGGCAGGTTGACGAACGGATCGGAAAGGCGCACGACCATGAAGGCAACAGCGAAGCGCAACGATGGGATGTTCAGGCACAGCGTGCGGGTACGCGACCATGAGCTCACGATCGACGAGGGCACCGAGGCGGGGGGCGGCGACGCCGGTCCCGATCCTCAGGAGCTGCTGGCGGCGAGCCTCGCGTCGTGCACGGCGATCACGCTGGAGATGTATGCGGCCCGCAAGGGCTGGGAGATTGGAGCGGTGGAGGTGGCGGTGGAGTACACCCCCGCCGAGCGGGGCTGTCCGACGAGGTTCGAGCTCGTGGTAGGACTGCCCGAGGATCTCCCCCCCGAGCAGGTGGAGCGTCTGCGGGTGATCGCGGCGAAGTGCCCTGTGCACCGCACGCTCGACGGGGAGGTGATGTTCGAGGAACGCCTCGAGCGGATCGCTCCCCTCCAGCCCGCGTCGAGCGCGGCGGCCTAGCGCCCTGGCCACGCCCGCGGATCAAGTGGCGGCGGCGGTGCTGGTGCCGCTGTTCCTCGCCGCAGATGGCGAGCCCCACGCGGTGCTCACCCGCCGCCGCGCCGACCTGCGCCGCCACGCGGGCGAGATCTCCTTTCCCGGCGGGCAACGCGACCCAGGGGATCGCGACCTGCGCGAGACGGCACTGCGCGAGGCCGAGGAGGAGATCGGCTTGGCGCGCACGGACGTGCGGGTACTCGGCGAGCTTCCGCCCGTGTCAACGTTCGTGACCGGCTACCTGATCCATCCCTTCGTCGGGCTGATCCCCGCGAGCCAAGCTCCGATCGGGCAGAGGTGGCGGCCATCCCCGCGCGAGGTCGATGCCGTGCTGGAGCTACCGCTGCGCACACTGCGCGAGAGCCGGACGCGCACGCCGATGGAACGCCGCGGGATCTCCTTCGAAACCGACGCTTACATCGTCGCCGAGCACCTCATCTGGGGCGCCACCGCGCGGATCCTCGACGACCTCTACGAGCACATCGACGCGATCCTGCCCGCCGGGAGGATCCCTCTCTAAGTGCCCAACATCATCGACAACTCCCTGCTCGCCTCCTGCACCCAGAGGGGCGTGTCGGCAGGGTCAGCGCGCAGGATGGCCAGCGGGATCGAGTTGCGACGGGCAATCTCCTGCGCGATTCGCTCACCCTCGGGCGGGGCGCAGGCAGGCATTGATGATCCAACGGTCTCGTAGAGCAGGCCGCGCACAGTGGAGTCGATCGCGCTCTCCAGGAAGGCACGCAGGCGCTCGTTGTGTAACGCTCGCAATTGCTCTTCAGGGCCGGCAGCGCCGCCGAGCAGCCAGCAGGCGATCGTGACTCCGTCCAGCACCCCACGTAGCGTGCCGAGGCGGTTGGGGTCGCCGATCCAGCACTCCGCACCTGCCGCCTCGATCCCCGCACGGCGATGCTCGGTGCGGGTGACCATGCGCACGGCGTGCCCTTCCCGCCCAGCCTCCTCGGCAAATCGCAGGCCCCGACAGCCGCCCCCGATGATCAGTACTCGCGCCACCCGCCGGAGCCTATCCGCCTAAAAAATTAGGCGCCGCGGCCATCTTGGCCACGGCGCCCTGTGAGGAGACCGGCACTGAGCTTTGGCCTTCATGCCGAGGCTCACTCGAGCGCCACCGGAGAGGTATGGGTAGCGGCGCTCGAGCAAGCTCCGGCAGCAAGACGTTCAGCCTTGTCTGGCCCTCCCCTGCCTGTCCCTCGGGTAGATCCCTGCCATCCACCCCAAATGAAAACACAAAACGAGAAACTTGTCAAGAGGGATATGTCAAAGGGAGTTTTTTTGAGTTGGACATTGCGGCCTACAGCGGCCCATGAGCCGAGATCCACCAGCTCGGGCGAGGGATGAGCCCAAAGTCTCGCCAGCCTCCAATACCATCCGGCACCGATGACCGACCGTCCCAGCAGAACACGATGAGCAGCCATCCCCCTCAGCCCGAGCCCGACAGCGTGGGCGAGGTTGGCGAGACCGCGCGCGCCGCGGAGATCGTGAGCATGGACAAGATCGTGGCGCTGTGCAAGCGCCGCGGCTTCATCTTCCCCTCCTCGGAGATCTACGGCGGGGTGGGCTCGACGTACGACTTCGGCCACTACGGGGTGCTGCTGAAGGGCAACGTCAAGGGCGAGTGGTGGCGCGCGCTGCTGCAGGAGCGCGACGACATCGTGGCGCTCGACTCGGCGATCCTGCAGCACCCGCGCGTGTGGGAGGCCTCCGGCCACCTCGCCGGCTTCACCGACCCGCTGGTGGACTGCCGCACCTGCGGGCAGCGCTTCCGCGCCGACCACCTCGGCGACCTCGCATGCGGGCGCAAACCCTCCAAGCACCCCGGCGAGGCCCAGGAGTGCGACCTGACCGAGGCGCGCGACTTCAACCTGATGTTCGAGACCACGATCGGCCCCGTCAAGGAGTCGGGCGCGACCGCCTACCTGCGCCCCGAGACCGCCCAGGGGATCTTCATCAACTTCAAGAACGTGCTGCAGTTCTCGCGCAAGAAGCCTCCCTTCGGGATCGCCCAGATCGGCAAGTCCTTCCGCAACGAGATCACCCCCGGCAACTTCATCTTCCGCACGCGCGAGTTCGAGCAGATGGAGATGGAGTACTTCGTCCCTCCCGCCGAAGCCCCGAAGTGGTTCGAGCATTGGCTGGCCGCACGGATGTGCTGGTACACCGAGCTTGGCCTGCGCCCCGACCACCTGCGTTTGCGTGCGCACGACCCCGACGAGCTCTCCCACTACTCCTCGGGCACCTCCGACGTCGAGTACCTCTTCCCGATCGGTTGGAGCGAGCTGGAGGGGATCGCCAACCGCGGCGACTTCGACCTCACCCAGCACGCCAAGTTCTCCGGGGAGAAGCTCGAGTACTTCGACCAAGCGACCGGGGAGCGCTACGTGCCGCACGTGATCGAGCCAGCCGCGGGCGCGGATCGGGCGACGCTCGCGTTCATGGTGGACGCCTACGACGAGGAAGTCGTCGAGCGCGAGGGCACCGGCGAGGGCGAGCGCCGCACCGTGCTGCGCCTGCATCCACGCCTTGCGCCCGTGAAGGTGGCGGTGCTGCCGCTCGTCAAGAAGGACGGCCAGCCCGAGCTCGCGCGGGAGGTGTTTCGCGCGGTGCGCGGCTTGGTGCAGGCCGAGTACGACGACGGCGGGGCGATCGGCAAGCGCTACCGCCGTCAGGACGAGATCGGGACGCCCTTCTGCGTGACCGTCGACCACGACAGCGTCACGGAGGGCACCGTGACCGTGCGCGATCGCGACTCGCTCACGCAGGAGCGCCTACCGATCGAGGGGCTCGCGCAGGAGCTGCAGCGGCGGGTGCAGGCGCCGTGGACCACACCGAAGCTGAGCAATCCCCCGGGCGCGGGGCAGGAAAGTTGAACACGATCATCCGGCCTGGCGGCCGGATGGATAAGGGAGACACATGGACTTCGACCTAACCGACGAGCAGCGCCTGATCCGCGACACCGCGCGGGAGTTCACCGACAAGGAGATCGTCGAGCGCACGCGCGAAAACGCCCGCAACCACCACTTCGACCTGGAGCTGGTCAAGAAGGTCGCCGCGCAGGGCTACCTCGGTGCGATCGTCCCCCACGAGTACGGCGGCGCCGGCCTCGACTACTTCAGCTACGGCCTCGTCGTCGAGGAGATCGGCCGCGGCGACTCCGCGATCCGCACGGTGATCTCGGTGCAGACGTCGCTGGTGTGCTCGGGCATCGTCAAGTTCGGCACCGAGGCGCAGAAGCACAAGTACCTGCCGAGGCTCTGCTCGGGTGAGTGGCTTGGCTGCTTCGGGCTGACCGAGCCGGACACGGGCTCCGACGCGGCCAACCAGAAGACGCGCGCGCGCAAGACCGACTCCGGCTGGGTGCTCAACGGGGCGAAGATGTGGATCTCGATGGGCAACTACGCGAAGGTGGCGATGATCTTCGCCCAGACCGACCCGGCGCTCGGACACAAGGGCATCGCGTGCTTCCTCGTCGACACCGATCAGCCTGGATACACGGCGCAGACGATCGAGCACAAGATGGGCCTGCACGCTTCCGATACCGCCTCGATCTCGCTGGAAGATGTCGAGGTCGCGGACGAGGACATGCTCGGCGCGGTCGGCGACGGTTTCAAAATCGCGATGTCCAACCTCGACTCCGGGCGCTACTCGGTCGCCGCCGGCTGCGTGGGGATCTGCCGGGGCTGCGTGGAGGCGTCGGTTTCCTACGCCAAGGAGCGCGAGCAGTTCGGCAAGCCGATCGCGTCCTTCCAGCTCGTCCAGGCGATGATCGCCGACATGGTCCTGAAGACCGACGCCTCGCGGATGCTCGTGTGGCGCGCGGGATGGCTGAAGGACCAGGGCCGGCCGAATACGCTGGAGACCTCGATCGCCAAGCTGCACGCAACCGAGGCCTCGCTCGAGTGCGCGAACCTCGCGATCCAGATCCACGGCGGCGCCGGCTACGTCGACGACCATCCGGTCGAGCGCTACTTCCGTGACGCGCGCGTAACGACCCTGTACGAGGGAACCTCGCAGATCCAGAAACTGATCATCGGGCGCGCGATGACCGGCGTCAACGCGCTGGTGCCCTCCTGAGATGAGCCCCGCCGGACTGCCCCACCGACTCTCGACGCCGGGCACGAGGCCCGGCGCCCGCACGCACCGCGCCCAAGCTACCCGCGCGGACGATCTCGAATGAGTACAGAGGTACAACCCGCGCAGGTAGTCGGCGTGCTGGGCGCCGGCACGATGGGGGCCGGCATCGCCCAGCTCGCCTGCCGCGCCGGGGCGCGCACGCTGCTGCACGATCCGATTCCCGAGGCCCTGGAGCGGGGGGCCGGGAAGGTGCGCGGGGGCCTGCAGAAGGAAGCCACCAAGGGACGGATCACGGCAGAGGAGGCACAGGCAGCCGCCGCGCGGCTGGAGGTCGTCGCGGACATCGAGGCGCTGGCCCCGTGCGATCTGGTGATCGAGGCCGCGCCGGAGCTACCCGAGCTCAAGCGCGAGATCTACGGGCGGCTGTCGGAGATCGTCAGCAACGAGTGCGTGCTCGCCACCAACACCTCCTCGCTGCCGGTCACCGGGATCGCCGCCGGCGCCACCAACCCCGAGCGCGTGGTGGGGATGCACTTCTTCAACCCGGCGCCGCTGATGGCGCTCGTCGAGGTGATCGCCGGCCTGCGCTCCAGCGAGAGCGCGCTGGCGCTGGCCGACGCGACGGGCCGCGCGATGGGCAAGACCGTGATCCGCGCCACCGACGGCCCCGGCTTCCTCGTCAACCGCTGCAACCGCCCCTTCGGCCTGGAGGCACTACGGCTGCTGGGCGAGCGGATCGCCGACATCGAGACGATCGACCGCATCGTGCGCCTTGGCGGCGGCTTTCGCATGGGGCCTTTTGAGCTCTCCGACCTCGTGGGGGTGGACACCGGCTTCGACGTGGCCCGCTCCTTCTACGAGCTCTCCTTCGGCGAGCCGCGCTGGCGGCCCTCCCCGATCCAGGCCCAGCGAGTCGCCGCCGGGCTGCACGGGCGCAAGACCGGGCGCGGCTACTACGACTACTCGGGCGAGGGGCCCCACCGGCCGGCCGATCCCGCGCCGCCCCCGCGCGACGGCGACGCCCGGGTGCGGGGCAGTGGCCCCGTCGCCGACGCGCTGCGCGAGCTTGCGCCCGGCGCCTCCGGGCCGGAGATCGTCGCGGAGGGACTCGGCGGCACGGTGGACGGCGAGCCCTTCTACGCGCTCCCCTCCCCCGCGCGCGGCGAGGCGCAGGACGCCGCGGCGCCAGCGCCCCTCACACTCGTCGAGGTGACCGGTGAGGCCGGCGAGCGGGCATTCGTAGGACTCGGCCTGCACACCGCACGTGTGCAGGCCTCCGCCGTCGGGGTTCTCCCCCGGATTGTCTGCCAGGTGATCAACGAGTGCGCGTTCGCACTGGGCGAGGGGGTCGGCAGCGCACAGGACATCGACGCGGGAATGACCCTCGGCATGAACTACCCACATGGCCCCTTCGCGTGGGCGCACGCGATCGGCGTGGAGCACGTGAGGGCGACGTTGGATGCGCTGTGGCGGGAGTACCGCGAGGAGCGCTACCGCATCGCGCCCAGGCTGCAACGTAGAGATGCTGTATAGCCATTGCAATAGGGCTGGGGTGTTGTGACAAAAAATAAAAGCCGTGCGCAATTGCTATCGGGTTCTACCCCCTGATCGTCAGCGAGATGGAGCGGCCCTACTCGGCCCCGCCGGCTGTCTGTACAGCGGCCGGCGACTCCCATGCCTCTTCGGCGAGATCCCCAATCGGGATGCCCGCCGGGGTGGGCACCCCCGGCGTATCGCGCAGGTACCACTCGGCGTCGAGCGCCGCCTGGCAGCCCGATCCGGCGGCGGTGACCGCCTGGCGGTAGGTGTGGTCGACGAGGTCGCCGGCGGCGAACACGCCCGGCCGGTTGGTGCGCGTGGAGTGCCCGTCGGTGAGCACGTACCCGTTCTCGTCGACCTCCACCTGCCCGTGCACCAGCTCCGATTGGGGCTCGTGCCCGACCGCGATGAACGCACCGCAGATCTCGAGCTCGCGCTCCTCTCCGCTGCCGGTGTCCGTCAGCAGCGCACGATCGAGCGCACCGCCCTCGCCGGGCAGGAACGCCTTGACCGTGTAGGGGGTGAGGAACTCGATGTTCTCCTGCGCGCGCGCCCGCTCCAGCATGATCTTCGAGGCGCGAAACTCCGGGCGGCGGTGCACGACCACCACCTTGGAGGCGAACTTCGAGAGGAAGATCGCCTCCTCCATCGCCGAGTCCCCGCCGCCGACGATCATCGTCGGCACGCCCTTGAAGAAGGCCGCGTCGCAGGTCGCGCAGTAGCTGACGCCTTTGCCGCCCAGCTCCTGCTCGCCGGGCACCCCCAACCGCTTGTGCTCGGCGCCCATCGCGAGGATCACGGTGCGCGCGCGGTGCTCGGTGTCGCCCACCCACACGGAGTGCACGCCGGGGTGGGCGGGATCCGATCCACTCGCCAGCAACACGCGCTCGGCCTGGTCGGTCTCCAGGCGCGCGCCGAAGCGCTCGGCCTGCGCGCGCATCTTGGCCATCAGCTCCGGCCCCATCATCCCCTCGGGAAAGCCGGGGTAGTTCTCCACATCCGTCGTCTGCTGCAACAGCCCGCCCCACGCAAACCCCTCGATCACCAGCGGCGCGAGGTTGGCGCGCGCGGTGTACAGCGCGGCGGTGTATCCCGCGGGGCCGCTGCCGATGATGATCGTGTTCTCGATGTCCGCCATGTCATCCCTTTCGCGAGTGGTCTGCCCGTCGCGTTCAGCCTACACGGCTTCATTACTTTACTTTTTGAAGTATAACATGGGAGTCATTCGGGATCATCCGCGCGGGTCACCGTGGAACCCGAGCGCGTGGGGGCTGGGCCTCCCTGCCCAGCCGCCCGGCGCAGCTCACCGCCACGCAACTCCAGCACCTCGTCGAACAGCTCGACGCCGAGCTCACTGTGGGTGATCACGAGCACGCCCCGCTCGCCGGCGCCGGTGACGATCGCGCGCATCACCGACTCCGCCGTGGCGGCGTCGAGGTGCGCGGTGGGCTCGTCCAGCACCAGGAAGCGCGCGTCGCTGAGCAGCGCCCGCGCGAGCGCGATCCGCTGACGCTGGCCGCCGGAGAGCACGCCGCCGTCCTCGCCGACGAGCGTGTCGAGGCCGTCGGGCAGGGTGCGCACCCACGCGGCGGCGCCGGCCGCTTCCAGCGCCGCCCACAACTCCTCCTCGCTCGCCTCGCGCCGCGCGAGCAGCACGTTTTCGCGCAGCGTGGTGTTGAACAGGTGCGCATCCTGCGCGGCGAACGCCACCGCACGGCGGACGTCCTCCTGGGCCAGCTCGCGCAGATCGACGCCGCCGATCCGCACGGCGCCCGCGTCGGGGTCGCGAAAGCGCACCAGCAACTGCGCGAGCGTGCTCTTGCCGGCCCCACTCGGCCCCATCAGCGCTACCCGGCGCCCCGGCGCCAGGCGCAGGCTCAGGTGCTCCAGCACCCACGGCTCCGCGGGTGCGTAGCGCGCGCTGAGGTCCTCCACCACCAGCTCGCCCGCGGCGGGCAGCGCCCGCGGGTGCGCCGGGTCGCGCACCGAGGGCTCGCGCGCGCACAGCTCCTCCAAGCGGCCGGCCGCCTCGGCGCAGGCGCGTAGGCGCCGCGCCGCCAACGGCAGCGGCGCGAGGCCTTCGAACGCGGCGAGCACGAGCAGCGCGATCGCTGCCACCAGCACGCCCGCGAGCGCGCCGCTGTGCACCGCGGGGATCGCCACCAACAGAACTGCCACCACGCTTCCGCCGGCCGCCGCCGACCCGAGCGCGGTCGCGGCACCTGCCGCGATCCCGTCGCGACGGGATAGCGCCGCCAGGCGCCCGTCGGCGGCGCGCAGCCGCGCGATTCGCTCCCGCGCGCGTCCTGCCACCGCAAGCTCGGCGGCGCCTTCGATCGTCTCCACCAGCTCCGCCGTCAACGCCGCGCGCGCCGGCGCCTGGCTGCGGCCTGAGGCCGAGGCGAGCAGCGCCGCGAGCGCCGGCACCACCGTGGCGGCCAGCAGCAGACACACGAACACGATGGGGCCGGCCGCCGGCAGGATCGCCCAGGCAGTCAATGAGGCGGCGCAGATCGTCAGCGCTGCCACGACCGGCGGCGCCAGCGCACGCAGGTAGAGATCCTGCATCGCGTCCACGTCCCCCACGAAGCGCGAGAGCAGATCGCCGCCGTGCTGGCCGATCCCCGATCGGTCACCCACATCGCCGGGCACCAGCGGCGCAAGGCGGCGGTAGAAGCGCGCGCGCACGCGCCCCAACAACCGCAGCGCGGCATCGTGCGAGGCCAGCCGCTCGCTGTAGCGCAGCAGCGCACGGGCGATCGCAAACGCGCGCACAGCCACGATCGCGACGCTCAACGCCAGCACAGGTGGGCGTTGGGCGGCACGTGAGATCAAATAGCCGGAGGTGGCCAGCAGGCCGCCGGAAGCAACGACCGCGCCGAAGCCCAACGCGATCGCCAGCCCCAGCCGGCGGCGCTCGGTACGCCCAGCACGGGCCGCGGCCGCCAGACTGGCGTAGCTGCCACTCATGCGTGAGTCCCCCGCGGGGCGCGGTGGCCTCGGCTCCCCACCACGGTGGTCACGCCCGTCACATAGTCACCAGCTGTGACCGCCGCGGTTACACCCATCACGCACCCACCAGCTGTGCCGCGAGACGGTCGGGCTGTGCGAGTCGATGCGCGCGACCACCGTCGAGCCTCACGGCGCACTCGGCGCGTGCCGCCAGCCGGGCGTCGTGGGCGATCAAGAGGGTGGTGCGGCCCTCGGCGAGTCGCGCGATCGCGCCGCCCACCGCGGCGGCGGTGTCGGCGTCGAGATGGGCCGTCGGCTCGTCCAACACCACCAGCGAGGCGTCGCGCAGGAACGCGCGCGCCAACCCGACCCGCTGCGCCTGGCCGGCGGAGAGGCCGCGGCCGCCCTCCCCAACCCGCGTGTCAAGGCCGCCGGGGAGCTGACCCAACAGCTCCTCCAACCCGGCGGCGCGGGCGGCCGCGAAAATCTGCTCCCGCGCGGCGCCCGGAACGGCAAGCGCGATGTTCTGGGCGATCGTGCCGGCGAACAGGCGCGTGCGCTGCGGCACCCAGGCGACGCGCTCGCGCCACGCCTCCGGCGCGAGCGCGCGCAGGTCGCGCCCACCGCAGCTGACACGCCCCGCGGTCGGGTCGGCCAGGCGCAGGGCGAGCGCCGCCACCGTGCTCTTGCCCACGCCGCTGGGGCCGACGAGCGCAGTGGTGCGGCCGGGCTCCAGCTCCAACTCCAGTCCGTTCAGCACCGGCGCGGGGCGATCTGGGTAGGCGAACGAAACCGCCTCGAAGCGCAGCGACTCGCGCGCCGGGTCGGGCACGCGACCGCCGCTGCCGAGGGAGACGGCCGGCGGGACCTCGATGGGCACCATCGTCACGGATGGCGCAGCGGTGGCGAGCGGTGCAGCGAAAGGCGCCACAAGCGCCGGCGGCGCGTCCAGCACCGCGAAGATCCGCTCCGCCGCCGCCATCCCGTCGGTGCTGGCGTGAAACTGCTGGCCGACGGCGCGCAGCGGCCCATACAACTCGGGCGCGAGCAGCAACACGGTGAGGCCAGCCTGCAGGCTAAGGTGACCGCCGTCGAGCTGCAGGCCGATCGTCACCGCCACCAGCGCGGTGGCGATCATCGCGCACAGCTCCAGCACCAGCGCAGAGAGGAACGCAACCCGCAACGTCCCCATCGTCTCCACGCGGTAGCGCTCGCTGACGCGCTCGATCGTCTCCGCCTGCGCGGCCTCGCGGCGGAACGCGCGCAGCGTCGCCAGACCCCGCACCACATCGAGGAAGTGACCGCTCAGCAGCGCCAGCGCGTGCCAGCGCAAGCGGGCACGCGCCCGCGCGCCGCTGCCGACGAGGACCATGAACACGATCAGCAGCGGGATCGTCAGCGCCAGCACACCGGCGGCGATCGCATCGACCGGCACCACCCACACAATGATTGCCGCGGGCACGGCTGCGGCCAGCACGAGCTGCGGCAGGTAGCCGGCGAAGTAGGCCTCCAGCGCATCCACTCCCTGCACGGCCGCCGCGGCGAGCTCGCCCGTGCGGTCATCGACGCGGCTGATCGGGGAGCGGACGAGCAGTTGCTCGGCGAGGCGCCCGCGCAGCTCGGACATCACCCGCGTCGCGCCGATCCGCCCCGAGGCCTCAAACGCGCCGGCGAGCAGCGCCCGCGCCAACACCACGACGGCGAGCGCCACCAGCGAGTCGCTCAGCCGCGCGAGCGCGGTGTGGTGCAGCGCCGCGCTCGCGATCACGTGGGCGAGCAGCGCCGCCTGCGCGACCACGGTGGCGGCCATCGCGACGCCCAGCCCCGCGGCCAGCCACAGCTGGGCGCGCGCGGCGCGGCTCTCGCGCAGCAGGCGGCGGTCGATCCGCCGCGCAGACACAAGTTTCATATATTCAGAACCAGCCTGTCGATTCGGGCAGACGACAAGTTTCGGAATGCACGTTTATACTGCGTTAAGCTGCGGTGCTTCACGGATAGGGAGCCTGGCGCGAGCTGGAAGACTTCGTTTTCGGCGAACCGCGCCTCGCCGCGAACCTCGCCATCGCCGGAGGGACCCGTGCGAGCCGAGTCGGCCGATCAGACACCCGCATAGGAGGTCCAGCGTGATGTCAAGCCCATCGTCTGAACCGGATCAATCGCCGGGGACCGCAGGCCGACCGCGATCCCGGCTGCAGGTGCCGGCCGCGTCGATTCCGACCCTCGCCACGAAGCTGCTGGTCCCTCCGCCCGCGCGCCACCTGGTCGAGCGCGAGCGCCTTTACGACACTCTCGACGAGGGCTTGCGACATGGCATCGTGCTGCTCTCCGCGCCGGCCGGCGCCGGTAAGACCGTTCTGCTTTCGGCGTGGATCGCCGCGCGCGAGCTGCCCGGCCCCGTGTGTTGGCTGTCGCTGGACGGCGAGGACAACGACGCCAACCGGCTGCTCGCCAACCTCCTGAGCGCGTTGCGCGGCGCCGGCGCGGTTGAGTCCAGCGGCGCGCTCGATGACCTCGTTGCTCCGGCCGGAGCCGGCACCGAACGCTTCCTCGCGCTGCTGGTCAACGGCCTCGCCGAGCTGCGCTCGCCGATCGTGTTGGTACTCGATGAGATCCACGAGCTCACCGCCCCACGGGCGAGCGCCGCGATCGACTTCTTCGTCCGCCACGCCCCTACACAACTGCGCATCGTGATGGCCGGCCGTGCCGATCCGCCGCTGCCGACCGAGCGCCTGCGCGCAAGCGGGACGCTTACCGAACTGCGCATCGCCGAGCTCGCGCTCACCCGTGAGGAGACCGCCGAGCTGTGCGGGCGGCTGGAGCTGGCGCTCTCTCAGACGGAGATCGACTCGCTGTGGACGCGCACCGAGGGCTGGCCAGCGGCCGTGCGGCTGGCAGCACTGTCGCTGCGCGGACACCCCGAGCCGGGGCGCTTCCTCGCCGAGTTCGCGGGCACCGACAGGGCGGTGGCGGACTATCTGATCGCCGAGGTGCTCGCCCGCCTGCCGCAGGACACACGCGAATTCATGCTGCGCACCTGCCTGGTGGACGCCGTCAGCCCCGAGCTGGCGGACGCCCTCACCGGCGGCGAGGGCGGCACGCTGCCACTCGCCGAACTCGAGCGCCTCGGCGCGCCTGTGCAGCCGACCACGGCCGACGGCCATTGGTATCGCTACCACCCGCTGTTTAGGGAGCTGCTGCGCGCCCACCTGCACCACGCCCACCCGCGACAGGTCCCCTCGCTGCACCGCCGCGCGGCGGGCTGGTATGCCGAGCAGGGCCAGGCGATGTCCGCCATCCGCCACGCGCTCGCGGGCGAGGATTGGCGCCAGGCCGGCGGGCTGATCGCCGAGCATTGGCTGGAGCTGTTCCTGGGCGGCGGATCGGCGACGATGCGCGGCCCGATGGCCGAGCTGCCGCCGGAGGTCGTCGAGTCCGACCCGCGCCTGGCGGCAGCCGTCGCCGGCTCTCGCCTGCAGGACGGCGACCTCCAGGATGTCGAGCGCCTGCTGGCGCTGGCACGGGAGCGGGGCACCGATACAAGCCAGACCACGGCGATCATCGCCGCGGTTGGGCTGCGCCATGCGCGCCTGCGCGTGCGTCTCGATGACGCCGAGCGCTTGGCGGGGGAGCTCAGTGCGGCGGCACACGACTGCGCGCGCCACTGCTGGACGGCACTGCGCAGTTTCGCGCTGTGCGAGCTCGGTGCCACGCTGCTGTGGAGCGACGGCGAGCGCGAGACGGCCGTCGCCCACCTGCATGAGGCGTTCGCGCTCGCGACCGAGCACCGTCACGAGCAGATCGCGCTCGACTGCCTCGCCCAGCTGGCGGTTGTAAACGTGCTGCGCGGCGAGCTCACCCTGGCTGAGGAGCGCAGCACACGCGCCGTGAAGCTTGCAGAGCAACGCGGCTGGTGCGAGGGCCCCGCAGCCGCGTGCGCGCATCTGGCGGCGGCGGCCTGCGCCTATCAGCGGGGTGAGTTCGAGCGCGCCGAGGGTCTGCTGGCACGGGCCGCAGCCGCGGCCGATACGGCAGAGACGCCCGTGAGATTGACGGTTGGCCTGGTGCACGCGCTTACGCTCGCCGCCGCCGGGCAGCGTTCGGCGGCGCGCGGCGCGCTGACGCTGAGCGCGATCCGCTCCGAGCTTGCGGACGGAGCGCCGGCGCCGGACTTTGTGCGCGCCGTGCTCGACGACGCCGAGCCACGCGTGCTGATGGCCGCCGGCGAGGTCGAGCAGGCGCGCGCGACCCTCGCGGGTGCACTGGAGCGGGCGCCCGACAGCGTCGCCCTGCTGGTGCGGCAGGCGAGCTTCGAGCTGCACGACGGCGAGCCTGAGCTGGCCCGCGCATCGCTCGCACGGGCACGGGCGCTGCAGCACCGTAAGCCGTACCCACATCCGGCGATCCTGCTCGAAGCGTCGCTGCTGCAGGCGCTCGCGGATCGGGCCGCCGGCGAGCCCCTCGCCGCCGCCGAAGCGCTGGACCGGGCGCTCGCGCTGGCCGAGCGCGAGCCCTTCCGCCACGCCTTCCTGCTGAACGGGCCGGCGGTGCGCGAACTGCTGGAGCTCCAAGCGCGGGAGGGCACCGCCCATCCCGCGCTGCTCGAGGTGCTGCTCGACGGCGTGGGCCAAGGTCCCGGGAGCGGTGCGACGCTGGCCGAGCCGTTGACCGAGCGCGAGCAGCGGATCCTGCGCTACCTGCCGACGATGCTCACCAACGCCGAGATCGGGGCCGAGGTGTTCGTTTCGCTGAACACCGTCAAGACTCACCTGCGCAGCATCTACCGCAAGCTCGAAGCCAACGGGCGCGCCGACGCGGTGGAGCGGGCGCGCCGGTTGGGGTTGCTCCCGGCGGGCATCAAGCGCCCACGCGTCGTACAGCGGGTGTGAGTTCACCGCAAGCTACCCGGCTCGCCCTGCTCCGTCGGGAGGGCAGGCTGGCCGCCCTCCCCTTGGTCACCCGCCTCCCTCGGATGGTCGGGCTGGCCGCCCTCCCCTTGGCCGCCCGCCCCCTCCGGCAGGCGCCTCACCTCGACCAGCTCCAGGCCGAGCGCCTGGATGCGGTCGAGCAGGCCGTGCAGCGCGGCCTGATCGAGCACCGGACCCCTCAACACCGTCTCCACCGACTGGACGGTCGCGTCCATGCCCTCGAAGGCGCCGAGTAGCTGCTCGCTCACTCGGCCCTTGATGTGGATCTCATAGCTCGTGCGTCTCACGCCAACCACGCTGAGCCTCTCCTTTTGGCAGGGTCTCCAAACCTAAGACCGCAAGGGATGAGCGGTCGTCACCCAACGGGGATGAGGATCGCCGAAGCTGGGAGAGACCCCCCCGCTCCCTCAGCTGAGCGACTGCTCGGCCTCCTCGGCAGCGAGCAGCCCGACCTCGACCAGGTCGCGGGGGTGCACCCACGTGTCGAGAATCGGGAAGCCCCCCGCGCGCACGATCGCCTCGCGCAGGGGGATCGCCCAGCGGTGCTCCAGCAGCGCGATCGCGACTGCCGTGTTGGGTGGAATCTCCTCGAGCACGTCGAGCAGGTCCTCCTCGCTCAGGCCGCCACCCTCCTGCGACCACAGCCGAGCCGCGCCCTCGGGATCGCCACCCGCTATCTCACCGAGGCCGACGAGGGCCTTCACCACGGCGCCGAACTCCTGGGCCTCCTCCTCTGAGAGGTCGCTGATCTGGGCGGTGGTGACTACGCCGTCGGCATCCTTGTTCACCACCAGCACGTCGATCACGCGAGCGACGTCGTGCTCCCTCAGGCTCTCCAGGTGGGCGAGTACCTCGCCCCGAAAATCGGGCTGGTCGAAGCCCACCACAAGCAATTGCACGGGGCCGATCATTGCCTCACCTCCTGTTGTGTGGTGTGAGCCGCCCCCGCTGTCGCGGCCCACGTATCGATCCAATCCTCCTGCACCTCGGCTACCTCAGTCGCAGCCCTCACCACGTCAGCCATCCTCTGCTCCACAGCTCAACCCGCGGCGAGGATCTTCTGCTTCTGGCGCTCGAACTCCTCAGGCGTCAACACGCCGCTGTCGCGCAGTTCCCCGAGCTGTTTGAGCTGCTCGACGACACTCCCGCCGGCTGCCGGCGCCGCCGCCGCAGGGGCGCTCGGCGGCGCCTGCTGGCTTTCTAGTTCCGCGAGTCGCTGCTCCTGCGAGGACTCCTGCGAGGCGCGGTTGGCGCCGGCCTTGCCGGCCATGTAGCCCATCCCGCCGACCATCGCGCCTCGCATGAGAGGCCTGCGCCGGCGCATCATCGCCTCGCTCCTTCCGGTTCCCAGCGCGCGGTGAGCTGATAGATGATCACGATGTCGATCGCGATGATCAGCATCGACCACAGCGGGAACAGCGTGAAAGTGCCGAACTGCACGAGTACGTTGAGCGACACGAAGATGATCCCCATAACCCGCGCCCAACCCTGTCCGGCGAGCAGGCCGAGGCCGGAGAGCGCCACGAGCGTGCCAAGGATCAGGTGACCCCAACCCCAGGCGGAGATATCCCACACGACCACGCCGTGGCCGCCGACGGTGATCACTTCGTTGTTGATCACCGCCGCGAGCCCCCACATCGCGTCGAGGAAGCCCCCAATCATCATGACTATGCCGGCGAAAATGATCCAGCCGCCCACCCCGGCGGGTTCGCGCTCGTAGCGAGCGCTCGGGGCACCTGGCTCGGGAATTGTGCTTGACATCGCGGCTCCTCCTATGAAGATGTTTGCATCGTGAGGATCATCGTGCGACGGGTGAAAGCTCATCACCCCCTTGGGATGAGCTGCACTCACTCCACGCGCCCGGAAGATAGTCGCCGTGGCGAGCACGACCGAAACTTCGACGGCATCCCCGGCTGAGCGCTCCACCGCCCCCAAGCGCGCGGGGCTGGTGCTGGCCGCGCTGATCCTCGTGGCCTCGGTCGCGAACCTCAACCTCGCCGTCGCCAACACCGCGCTGCCCGACATCGGCAAGGGACTGGACGCCTCGCAGACCGCGCTCGACCTGATCGCGGTCGGCTACTCGCTCGGGCTGGCGGCCTCCGTCCTGTACCTCGGCGCGCTCGGCGACCGCTACGGGCGCAAGCTGATGCTCGTGCTCGGCACGTTCCTCGCGATCCCCGCCTCGATCCTCGCCGCGACCGCGTCGAGCGCCGGCATCCTCGTCGGCGCTCGCATCTTCGGCGGCCTGGCCGCCGGGATGGCCTTCCCGACGACGCTCGCGCTCATCACCGCGCTGTGGGCGGGCCCGGCGCGCACGAAGGCGATCGCCCTGTGGTCGAGCATCGGCGCCTCGATGTCGGCGCTCGGCCCGCTGCTGTCCGGCGCGCTGCTGGAGCACCACACCTGGGGCTCGGTGTTCCTGATCACGATCCCGATCGCGGCGCTCGCCGTCGTGCTCGCGATCCTGCTCGTCCCGGCCCACGTCAACGAGACCACCAACCCTGTCGATAACCCCGGCGGGGTCCTCTCGATCGTCGTGATCGCTTCGCTCGTGCTGGCGATCAACTTCGCGCCCGTCCCCGGGAAGGGCAGGGTGGCGATCGCGCTGGGCCTCCTCGCACTCATCGCGCTCGCGGTCTTCTACATCCGCCAACGACGCACCCGCTTCCCGCTGTTCGACCTGCAGGTGGCTGCGCGGCGGATCTTCTGGGTCGCCGCGCTCGGCGGGATCGTCGTGTTCGGCAGCCTGATGGGCGCGATCTTCGTCGGCCAGCAGTTCCTGCAGAACGTGCTCGGCTATTCGACGCTCGGCGCCGGTGCCTCGATCCTGCCGGCAGCGGTGCTGATGGTGCTGATCGCGCCGCACTCGGCCAAATTCGTGGAGACGCGCGGCGCGCGCTTCACGCTGCTGATCGGCTACGGCTTCTGCCTGCTCGGCTTCATCGCGATGCTCGCGCTCTGGGAAACGGGCATCCCCTACTGGAAGGTCGCACTCGCGTATGGCCTGATCGGGATCGGTGTCGGCTTCGCCGGCACCCCCGCCTCGCGCTCGCTGACCGGCTCAGTGCCGGTCAAACGCGCAGGGATGGCCTCGGGCACGGCCGACCTGCAGCGCGACCTCGGCGGCGCGATCATCCAGTCGATCATGGGCGCGCTGCTCACGGCCGGCTTCGCGACCGCGGTTTCGAAGGCGATCGCCGCCGCGCCCAACAAAGCGCTGATCACGAGCTCCGTGCAGAACACCCTGACGAAGTCGTTCTCCAGCGCCGAAGCGGTCGCCGAGCAGTACCCGCACTACTCCAGCGCGATCATCGCCGGCGCGCGCTCCTCGTTCGTCTCCGGTGCGGACTGGTCCTACGTCGCCGGCATCGTCGCGATCGTGTTCGGCGCCGGGCTGATCTTCTTCAAGTTCCCCGGCAAGGTCGAGGAGAAACGCCTGCTGGCCGCCTACCACGCACAAGACACCCACGGTGGGTGATGCAGCCTCACCCACACACGCGACATCGTGCGAGTGGTGCCACTGGTGGCAGGGCCGGGACTCCAAGCGGCGTATGAAGCACTCATGAACGATTCCCACAAGACTCCCCCCGCTGACGTGCTCGTCGTGTTCGGCATCACCGGCGACCTCGCCAAGGTGATGACCTTCCACTCCCTCTACCGCCTGGAGAAGCGCGGCCTGCTGAACTGCCCGATCGTCGGCGTCGCCGGCGACGACTGGACCGTCGAGCAGCTGCGCACACACGCGCGCGAATGCATCGAAGCGTGTGGCGAACCGGTGGACAGCGCCGTCTTCGAGCGTTTCGCCGCGCGGCTGTCGTTTCTCAGCGGCGACTTTACCGACGCCGCCACCTATGAGTCGCTGGCTAAGGCCCTCGGTGACGTGAGCGCCCCCGTCTTCTACCTGGAGATCCCACCCTTCCTGTTTGGGCCGGTGATCAAACAACTCACCGCCGCCGGCCTCACCAAGACGGGGCGCGTGGTGGTTGAGAAGCCCTTCGGCCACGACCTTGCCTCCGCGCGCGAACTCGCCGCCGAAATCCACCAGTCGATCGCGGAGTCCCAGCTCTACCGGATCGACCACTTCCTCGGCAAGATGGGCACCGACGAGTTCCTGTACCTGCGTTTCGGCAACACGATGATCGAGCCGATCTGGAACCGCAACCACATCGCCTGCGTGCAGATCACGATGGCCGAGAGCTTCGGCGTCGAGGATCGCGGCCACTTCTACGA
The DNA here is from genome assembly GCA_963772075.1 of uncultured Solirubrobacterales bacterium. Taxonomy (GTDB): domain Bacteria; phylum Actinomycetota; class Thermoleophilia; order Solirubrobacterales; family Solirubrobacteraceae; genus Palsa-744. Next base: position 286,083 of record CAVYWG010000012.1, read on the forward strand.
CCCGGTCGGTGCGGTACGCGACGTCGTCGTCAACCACCTGATGCAAGTCGTGGCCGTCGCGGCGATGGAGGCGCCGGCGAGTAACGACGCCGAAACCTTCAAGGACGCCAAGTACGCGGTGTTTCGCTCGACCGCCGACGCCGACCCGGGGCATTACGTGCGCGGGCAGTACGACGGCTACCTCGAGATCGACGGCGTCGCCAAGGACTCGACCACCGAGACCTACGCGGCGATGCGCCTGGAGATCGACAACTGGCGCTGGTCGGGGGTGCCGTGGTTCATCCGCACGGGCAAGAAGCTGCCGGTCACCCAAACCGAGCTGCGGGTCGTCTTCCGCCATCCGCCCCGCCTCGGCTTCATGGAACACGGCCACCGCCGCCCCGAGCCCGACCAACTCGTCGTCAAGCTCGACCCCTCGACCGGCACGCAGGTGATCCTCGACGCGCACCGCGCCGACGCCGGCGGGCCGCAGGCGATCACGCTCGACATGGAGTTCGCCGAGCAGGGTGGCGAGGCGCCGACCCCGTACGAGGTGCTGCTGCTGGACGCGATGAACGGCGACTCCACGCGCTTCACCCGCCAGGACTCCGTCGAAGAGACGTGGCGGATCTTCGAACCACTGCTGCGCGCGCCCCCGCCGGTGCACCCCTACGTCCCCGGATCGTGGGGCCCCGAGGAGGCCGATCGCCTGGTCGCCGGCTACGGCGCCTGGCACGGACCTTGGGTGGCCAAGTGAACCCCTGCACGATGCCACTCATGCGCGGACGCGAGGCACGGATGCCTCGCGCCCACGACATTGGGAGAGAGACGCGCCGCGCGGACGCGCCCCAAATGACCCACCCCTCCCACCCGACCACCTGGTGCTTCACATGAGCGACACCGCTCCCCAGAGCGCCGCCGCGCCTTCCCCGTTTCCGCCGATCGCCGATTACGCGTTCCTCTCGGACTGCCACACCGGCGCGCTCGTGGCGCCCGACGGGGCGATCGACTGGCTGTGCGTGCCGCGCTTCGACGCCCCGTCGGTGTTCGGCACGCTGCTCGACCGCGAGGCCGGGGCGTTTCGGTTCGGGCCATTCGGGATCAACGTGCCCACCGCGCGCGTGTACGAGCCCGGCACGAACACGCTGCTGACGACGTGGACGACCTCCTCGGGCTGGGTCGCCGTGCGCGACGCGCTCACGCTCGGGCCGCGCCGCGGCGTGGACATCGTCACGCCCCACACGCGGCCGCCCACCGACGAAGACGCCGAGCACTTGCTCGTGCGTGTGGCGATCTGCCTGGAGGGCGAAGTCGAGGTCGAGTTGACCTGCGAACCGGTGTTCGACTATGGGCGCGTCCCCGCGACGTGGACCGTTGACGAGGATGGCCACACCGCCGACGCGACGGGCGCCGGGCTGACGATCCGCCTGCACACCGACATGGCGCTCGGCGTCGAGGGCGACTGGGTGCGCGCCCGCCATGTGCTGCGCCAGGGCGAGCAGATCTACTGCTCGCTCTCGTGGGGCGGCCATCTGGAGGGACCCACCGACGTCGATGACGCCAACGCGCGGCTGGCGACCACCGGGCGCTACTGGCGCGAGTGGCTGGGCCGCGCGCGCCTGCCCGACCACCGCTGGCGCGAGCCGATCCAGCGCTCGGCGCTTGCGATCAAGGGGCTCACCTACATGCCGACGGGCGCGACCGTGGCGGCGCTGACGACTTCGCTGCCGGAGACCCCGGGGGGCGAGCGCAACTGGGACTACCGCTACACCTGGCTGCGCGATTCCACCTTCACGCTGCAGGCGCTGCACTACCTCAACCTCGACTGGGAGGCGCAGGAGTTCATGCAGTTCGTCGCCGACCTCGAGCCCAACGAGGACGGGGGGCTGCAGATCATGTACGGGATCGATGGCCGCCGCGACCTGGCCGAGACCACCCGTGATGATCTCTCCGGGTATGCGGGGGCGAGTCCCGTGCGGGTCGGTAACGGCGCCTTCGACCAGCGCCAGAACGACGTTTTCGGGGCCGCGCTCTCCTCAATCCTGCTGCACTCCCGCCGCTCCCAGCGCCTGCCCCGGCGGCTATGGCCAATCGTCGAGGCGCAGGCCGAATGCGCCACGCGCGTGTGGGGTGAACCCGACCAGGGCATCTGGGAGGCCCGCGGTGCCCCCCAGCACTACGTCTCCTCCAAGCTCATGTGCTGGGTCGCGATGGACTCCGCCACCAAGCTCGCGGCGATGCGGGGAGATGCCAAGCATCAGGAGACGTGGGGCGCCACCGCCGAGGAGATTCGCGCCGACATCCTCGCCCACGGCCTCACCAAGGCGGGGGTGCTGCGCCAGCACTATGACACCGACGCGCTCGATGCCTCCACGCTGCTGGCCGCGATCTTCGGCTTCCTGGCGCCCGGCGACGAGCGCCTGCGCGCATCCGTGCTGGCGATCGCCGACGACCTGACCGAGGATGGCTTCGTGCTGCGCTACCGCACCGGAGAGACCGACGACGGCATGTCCGGCAAGGAGGGCTCGTTCCTGATCTGCTCCTTCTGGCTGGTCTCGGCGCTGGCGATCGTCGGCGAAGAGCAGCGCGCCCGCGACCTGATGGAACGGCTGCTGCGCGTCGCCTCACCGCTGGGGCTGTACGCCGAGGAGTTCGACACCTCCACCGGCCGGCACCTCGGGAACTTCCCCCAGGCCTTCTCCCACCTCGCGCTGATCGAGGCCGCCTCGCGCATCATCATCGCCGAGCGCATCGCGGAGATCTCGTGATGAGCTCCCACCACATCCCGGCGATCCCCGTCCGCGGAGTCGGCCGCGCGGAGGTGTGGTGATCGACGCCTACGACGTCATCATCATCGGCTCCGGCGCCGGCGGCGGCACGCTCGCGCGCCATCTGGCGCCGTCGGGTAAGCGCATCCTGCTGCTGGAGCGCGGCGAGTGGCTGCCGCGCGAGCCCGCCAATTGGTCGGCCGCGGAGGTGTTCGTCGAGAACCGCTACGTCTCACCCGACACCTGGTACGACGGCGCCGGCAAGCCCTTCCAACCGCAGGTCCACTACTACGTCGGCGGGGCCACGAAGCTGTATGGGGCGGCGCTGTACCGGATGCGCAAAGAGGACTTCGGCGAGCTGCGCCACCAGGGCGGCATCTCGCCCGCCTGGCCGATCTCCTATGAGGAGATGGAGCCCTACTACACGAAGGCCGAGCAGCTCTACGAAGTGCACGGCGCGCGCGGTGAGGACCCCACCGAACCCCCGGCGAGCGCGCCCTACCCCCACCCGGCCGTCTCGCACGAGCCCCGCATCGCCCAACTCGCCGCGGACTTCACTGCGGCCGGCCTGCACCCCTTTCATGCCCCCTGCGGGGTGATGCTGCGCGAGGACAACATGCCCTACAGCGCCTGCGTGCGCTGCTCGACCTGCGACGGCTTCCCCTGCTTGGTACACGCCAAGTCCGACGCCGAGGTGCTCGGTGTGCGCCCGGCACTCGAGCACGCCAACGTCACGCTGCTCACCGGCGCTACCGCCCTGTCGCTGGTCACCAACTCCGCCGGCTCCGCCGTCACCGAGGTCGTGGTGGAACGGGACGGTGCCCGTGGGACCTACGCCGCCGACATCGTCGTCGTCTCCTGTGGCGCCGCCAACACCGCGAGGCTGCTGCTGAGCTCCGCCACCGACAAGCATCCGAGCGGCCTGGCCAACGGCTCCGACCAGGTGGGGCGCAACTACATGTTCCACGACAGCCAAGCGGTGCTGGCGATCTCCAAGGAGCCCAACCCCACGGTCTTCCAGAAGACGCTCGGCGTCAACGACTACTACTTCGCCTCCGAGGCGTGGGAGTTCCCGATGGGCAACATCCAGATGGTCGGCAAGTCGGTGCCCGACATGTACCGCGGCGAGAAGCCGGTGATCACCAAACTCGCGCCGTTCGGCCTCTCGCTGAAGGAGGTCGCCGAGCACGCCGTCGACTTCTGGCTCTCGACCGAGGACCTCCCGCGAGCCGAGAACCGTGTCACCATCGATCGCGATGGCAAGCTGACGCTCTCCTACTCCCCCACCAACAACGTCGCCCGTGACCGCCTGCTGGAGCAGCTGCGCTCGCTGCTCGGACACCTCGGCATGCACGAGCACCACCTGATCCCGCGCTGGGCCTACCTGGAGAACAAGATCCCCGTCGCCGGCGTCGCCCACCAGGCCGGCACCTGCCGCTTCGGCTCGGACCCCGCGACCTCGGCACTCAACACCGACTGCCGCGCGCACGAGCTCGACAACCTGTATGTCGTGGACACCTCTTTCTTCCCCTCCATCTCGGCCGTCAACCCGGCGCTGACGGCGATGGCCAACGCAGTGCGCGTCGGCGAGCACCTGCTGGGGCGGTTAGGAGTCGGCTCGGGGTGAGACGCGTGGTGATCGTCGGCGGCGGCGGCTTCGGCGGGCTCACCGCCGCGCGTGAGCTGGGCGGCGCCGACGACCTGGAGGTGACGGTCGTCGACCGCATGCACCACCACCTCTTTCAGCCGCTGCTCTACCAGGTCGGCTGCGGCGGTTTGGCGGCCGGTGAGATCGCGCCGCCGATCCGCGCCGTGCTGCGCCGCCGCCACGCCAACGTGAAGGTACTGATGGCGCAGGCCACCGGCCTCGACCCCGAGCGTCGCGCGCTGGAGCTCGACAACGGCGCGCAGCTGGAGTACGACAGTCTGATCGTGGCATGCGGCGCGCGCACCTCCTACTTCGGGCACGACGAATGGAAGGAGACCACGTGCGGGCTGAAGACGCTCGCCGACGCGCTGGCGCTGCGCGGCCGGCTCTACAGCGCGCTGGAGCAGGCCGAGCGCTGCGACGACGAGCGCGAGCGCCGAGAGCTGCTGACGTTCGTGGTGATCGGCGCAGGCCCCACCGGTGTGGAGGTGGCGGGCGAGATCGAGATCGTCTGCAAAGACACGCTCTCGCGCCAGTACACGATGATCCGTCCCAGCGACGTGCGCGTGATCCTACTCGACGCCGGCGCGCGCGTCGTTCCCGCGTTCAGCGAGCGGCTCTCGCGCAAGGTTGCAAGCCAGCTCGCCTCGCTCGGGGTGAGCGTCAAGACGAGTTCTCCTGTGACGGCGATCGACGCCCGCGGCGTGTCAATCGGGGCGAGCGACGGCAAGCCCGAGGAGCGGATCGCGGCACGCACCGTGGTGTGGGCCGCCGGTGTGCAAGCCGTACCGTTCGCCGCGACCGTGGCGCAGGCGACCGGCGCCGACACCGACCGCGCCGGGCGCGTGCGGATCGAACCGGATCTGACCGTGCCCGGGCACGGCGAGATCTCGATGTTCGGCGACGCGACCTCGCTTGATGGCCCCGACGGCAAGCCGCTGCCCGGGCTCGCCACTGTGGCGATCCAGCAGGCGCGCCACGTCGCGAAGGCGATCCGCACGGGCGCGCCGAGCGCCACCACGCCGTTCCACTACCTCGACAAGGGCTCCCTCGCGGTGGTGGGCCGCGGCCGCGCGGTCTGCGCGATCCGCGGCGTGGAGCTGTGGGGGCGACCCGCCTTCTTCACCTATCTGACGGTGCACATGTACTACCTCGGCGGCGTGCCCGGGCAGCGCCTGAAGGTAATGATCGACTGGATCACCGCACGGCTGGGGCGCCCGCAGAGTCAGGTGATCGAGGGGGTGCTGGAGCCGTGACCCGGGCACGGAAGACGTAGAACGACCAGCCCTGGTACAGCAGTACCAGCGGCAGGAACAGCACCGTCACGATCGACATCACCACCAGCGCGTAGTGACCGGAGGCCGCGTTGTTCACTGTCAGGTTGTAAGCGGCGTCGGTGGAGGACACCATCACGCGGGGATACAGGTCGATGAAGATCGTGCCGACGCTCGCTGCAATCGCGACCGCCGAGGCGGTGAAGGCCCAGCCGTCGTGGTCGGAGCTGGCCAAGCGCGCGGCGAACACCACGGCGATCACCGCCAGCACCTGCACGGGGCCGGGGACGTCGGTGGCGCTGTTGAGCGTCAGCGTCCATGCCACGAAGCCCACCACCAGCGCGATCGCCACCCAGCCCAGCGGCCGCGCGGCGGCGCGCGCCCGCTCGCGCAGCTCACCCGTCGTGCGCAGCTTCAGGAAGGTGGCGCCGTGCAGCAGGCACAGCCCCAGCAGCGTCACCCCCGTCCACAGGCCGTAGGGCGTGAGCAGGTTGAAGAAGTTGCCGGTGAAGTTGTGGTGGGAGTCGATCGGCAGGCCGTTCAGCAGGTCGCCGAGGCCGACGCCGATCAGCAGCGGGATCAGCAGGCTGCCGAGCGTCAGGCTCCACGTCCACACGGTCCGCCACCGAGGATCGTCGCCCTTGCCGCGGAACTCGAACGCCACCCCGCGCGCCATCAGCGCGATCAGTACCAGCAGCAGCGCCAGGTAGAGCGCGGAGAACATCGTCGCGTACCACGCCGGGAAGGCCGCGAACGTGCCGGCGCCGGCGACGACCAGCCACACCTCGTTGCCATCCCACCACGGGCCGATCGTGTTGATCGCCACGCGCCGCTCGGTGTCAGTGCGGCCGAGCAGCGCGTGCAGGGCGCCGACGCCGAAGTCGAAGCCCTCCAGTACGAAGAACCCCACCCACAGGATCGCGAGGATCACAAACCAGAGCGTGTGCAGGTGCATGTCAGTAGGTCAGCGCCGGGATCGCGGTCGCATCGGGCATCGCGGGCGCGTGCGGCTCTGCGCCCTCGGGCTCGAGGCCTTTGCGCGCGTAGCGGGTCATCAACACGACCTCGACCACCCCGAGCGCGATGTAGACCAGCACGAACGCCGCCAGGCTGATCCCGATCTCGGTGGCGCTCACCGAGGGCGAGTTGGCGTTGGCCGTCTTCATCAGGCCCTGCACGATCCACGGCTGGCGCCCGCTCTCCGTCAGCAGCCAGCCGGCGGTGTTCATCAGGAAGGGGGTGACGACGGCCCAGATCGACAGGCGCAGGAACCACTTCGAGCGGTCGAAGCGCCCGCGGTGCAGCAGCCAGCCGCCCCACAGCGCCAGCAGCACGATCAGCGTCGCCAGGTAGGCCATGATCCGCATTGACCAGTACTGGATGAACACGTCCGGCACATAGTTGCCCGGGCCGTATTTCTTTTCGTATTCGCGCTGCAACTGATTGAGGCCAGTCACACCACCGGTGAAGGAGTTGGTGGCGAGCACCGACAGCAGGTCGGGGACTTCGATGATCTGCGAGGGTGTCTTGTCGTTGTTGCCGCCGCCGATCTGAAACAGTGAGAACGAGCACGGCTGGCAGTTTTCCCACTGCGCCTCGGCGGCGGCGATCTTCATCGGCTGGTACTTGGTCTCGACCACCCCCAACTCGCTGCCGACGAACATCGTCAGCAGGATCGAGGGCAGCAGCACCGCGACCGAGACCTGCGCCGCTTTGTGAAACGCAGGCACCTCGCGTTGTCTGCGCAGGTGCCATGCGGCCACCGCGAGCATCACGAGCGCCCCGGTGATCAGCGAGGCGAGGATCACATGCACGTAGCCCCACAGGAACGTCGGGTTGGTGAACAGCGCGGCGACGTTGGAGAGCTGCGGTTCGCCGTGGCTGTTCATCGTGTAGCCCACGGGGTGCTGCATCCACGAGTTGGCGACCATAATGAACATCGCCGAGAGCATCGTGCCGGCCGCGACCAGCCAGATGCACGCCAGGTGCACGCGCCGCGGCAGTCGGCCCCAGCCGAACAGCCACAGCCCGAGGAAAGTGGACTCCAGGAAGAAGGCGGCGAGCCCCTCCATCGCCAGCGGCCCGCCGAACACGTCCCCGACGTAGCGCGAGTACGTCGACCAGTTCATCCCGAACTCGAACTCCTGCACGAGGCCGGTGACGACCCCCACCGCCACATTAATCAGCAGCAGCGTGCCGAAGAAGCGCGTCAGGCGTCGGTAGTCATCGTTCCCGTTCCGATGCCACGCGGTCTGTAGGATCGCGACGAGGAAGGCCAGCCCGATCGTCACGGGGACAAACAGGAAGTGGTAGATGCTCGTCGTCGCGAACTGCCAGCGCGCGAGGTCGTTGGTCATCCGGGTGCCTCTCCTCCTCGCTGTTGTCGTGGCGGCGGCAGCTCGCCGCGCTCCTGCTCGATCTGGCGACGCAGCGCGAGCACGCCGAGGACGACGAGCACGAGCTCGATCAGGAGCGGCAGCGCCTGGCCGGGGGTACGGTCGGGGCCGAGCGTGGCGATCAGCAGCACGATCGCCGCCGCCCCGGTGGCAAACCAGGCGGGGTGGTGCTCAAGCGGCTCGGCGATCAGCGCGCGCAAGCGCCTAGCCCAGCTCATCGGGCCGGCCAGCCAGCCGGCGAAGATCACGACGACGCCGGTGATCAACAGCCACAGCGCGCGGCTGCGCCAGCCGGCGGTGGCTATATCGAGCACTTCGCGCGCGGCCGGGCGCACGCCTTCGTTCTTGACGAGGTTTTCGACTACGTAGGAGTCGATCCAGCGGCGCAGCACCAGCGCCACGAGCGCCCCGGCGATGACCCCGAAACCGATCTCCAGCAGCACGCGGCGGCGGTCGCCAGCGCCGAGCGCGATCGCCCCGACGTACATCAAGATCACCAGCAGTGGCAGGATGAAGGCGAGGCCTTTCATCGCTTTCACGCCGTCCTGGGCCAACTTCAGCTGGCTGGAGCGCAACAGCACCAGTTTGCGCTTGTCCGCGGGGAGTTTGGAGCCCACTTCGCTCCCCACCCCGAGCCGCGCGCCAACCCGGTCTAGCAGCACTTCGAGGTTGATGCTCACCACCCCGCCCTGGGTGGAGAGCGCAGCGGTGCCACCGTTCAACACCTTCAGCACCTGTTCGTGCGTGAGATGGTTGGCCCGTCCCCACAGTTCCTGGATCGCCGGGACTTCGAGCGCCTTTTCGATCGCTTTGGGCACCACCTGCGACGCGGCGGTGGACAACACCGGGGCCAGCGCCTGCAGTTCCTTGGGCAACTTTTCGGCCGCCAAGTTCTGGACGTCGGCGACTGCGAGCACGCGTTCAGAGAGGTCGTTGGCGACGACTTCGCGGACCTTTTCGTTCTGCAGCAGCCGCACGCTGGTTTGCGTCCAGCCTTCGGTGTCGATGATCTGCGCGCGAATCCACGTCGCCATGATCGCGAAGATCAGCAGGATGCTGGCGAGGATCACGAGCGTCCGCGCGCGCCAGAACCCCGGCGGATGCCGCCGCGCGGCGACCGCGCCGCCGGCAGCCCCGCCACCACCGGGCGCGGCGGGGGAGGGCGGGGCCGGGGGGGCGGGGCCCCCATCCCAGGGGACGGGCTCGCTCCGGTGGGATCCGCGCTCGTCATCCGCTACGCAGCCTCCACGGCGCCAAGGTGATCCGGCCTCGCCCGTGGAGGGTGGTCCTCGGCCGTGGCGAGCGCCTCGCCGGGGAGCGAGCGGGCGAACCACAGGCCCACGAGCGCGAATGCACACGCCACAAGCAGCGCCCGCTTGAGCGCTTCAATCTGCGTTTCGCCGTAGTAGTCGACCAGCTTCGAGACCTGCTCGGGCGGCAGGCCCGCCTGCTCGGCCTCGGACTTGAACTGTGCCTGGGAGACCATCGGCAAGCCCTCCTCGGTGCCGCTCACCACCCGCTGCTGCACCTGCGAGGGGATCGCGGGGTCGGCGAGCACGCGATCATGGAAGCCCGTGGTCAGGCCGGTCAGCAGGACGGCGCCGATCAGCGCGGTGCCGAGCGACTGGCCGAGGTTCTGCGCCGCGCCCTGCACACCGCCGGCCTCGCTGGAGCGCGCTTCCCCGACGGAGGACATCACGACGTTGCCGAGCTGGGAGAACGCCAGGCCGATCCCCACGCCAAAGCCCGCCAGCGAGACCGCGAATGCGACGGAGGAAAGGGACGGGGTGATCGAGGCCATCAGACAGCCGATCGAGACGAACAGGAAGCCGAGCCCGATCTGCACGACTTTGCGGGGCGAGGTGCGCGTCGCCAGGCGCGGGCCGAGCACCGCGGCGAGCATCATCGTCACCGAAATCGGCAGGATCTTGACGCCGGTTTCCAGCGCGTTGTAGCCGAGCACCAGCTGCAGGTAGAGCGGCAGCACGAAGAAGGTGCCGGCGAGGATCAGATACTGCGAGACGAGCGTCGAGAGCCCGGCGCGCAGCTGCGGGATTCCCAGCAGGTCGGGCGCCAGCAGCGGCGTGCGCCCGGCGGCGGCCACGCGCTGCTCCCAGCGGGCGAAAAGGCCGAGGATCACGAGGCCCGCGAGGATCAGGAAGGGCACGACCGAGAAGCCGAAGGGGGTGATCCGCGTGCCGGCGATCGTCAACGCCCCGATCGGTTTGAACAGGCCCCAGGTGGAGATCTTGAGGATCGAGAAGACCGTGAGACCGAGGCCGAGCGCCGACAGCGCCGCCCCGACCAGGTCGAGCTTGACCGGCTCCTCCGAGGGCCGGTCGCCGATCTTGCGCACGAACGTGAGCAGCACGAGCACGATCACAGTCTCCGCGGCGAACACCACCCGCCAGCTGAACTCCGTGGTGATGAAGCCCCCGATCAGCGGCCCGGCCGCCGCACCGGCGCCGGCGATCCCGCCGAGCAGCCCATACGCGAGCGCCCGTTCGCGGCCGCTGTAGTTGGCCGCGGTGAGCGAGGCGATCGCAGGGATCACGAGCACCGCGCCGAGCCCCTCGATCCCCGACCAGCCGATCAGTAGTACGCCGAGGTTCGGGCTGAGAGCAGTCGTCAGCGACCCCACGCCGTAGATCGCGAGGCCGATCGAGAAGGCCTTGCGGCGGCCCCAGATGTCCCCGAGCTTCGCGCCGGTGAGCATGAACGCCGCCATCACCAGCGTGTAGGCGGTGATCGCCAGCTGCACCCCCGTCACGGTCGTGTGCAGATCGGCCACGACCTGGGAGATCGAGACGTTCATGACCGTGCTGTCGAGCACCATCACGAACTGCGCCGTGCCCAGGATCAGGATCGTCGTGCGGCTACGCACGGTCTCAGTGTGCCGATCGGCGTGGGGCTGGCCTCATCCCCTGGGCACGGTAGAGGATGTGCGGCGGGCGCGGGGTGGCGCGTCGTCGGTGCAACCCCGCGCTACGACCTACCGCCTTCCATGCTTTCCGTGCTTGGTCTTGGTTTTGGCCTTGTGCTTCTTCTTCTTGTGGGTGGTCTTCTTGGCCTTCGGACAGCCGGTGACCGCGATCTTGGTGGCCTGTTTGATCTCGGCGCCGTTCTGCGCGATGAATTCGGTTGGCATCGTGAGGCTCTTGGCGGTGCAGAGGTTCGCGATCGCTGTGAGGGCGCTGTAGGGGCCCTCGGGGAGCGTCAGTTCGAAGCTCGAGAACGGCTCGTCGGGAACCGTCTTGAACGTGGTGCTGGTGATGCCGTTTTTGATCAGGGTGCTGCCGGTGAGATCGATCGTAATGCCGTACCCCTGGAGCACGAGGACGAGGCTCGGCCATCCTTCGCCGCCGTGGGATACGAAGATCGCGGGGCCCTGCAACGGGACCGGGATCAACGGAGTGTGCACGACGGCGTAGCCGATCTTCGACGCCGCGGGGCACGCAGCCGGGTTCGCTTCGAACTGCGCCGCCGTGCACGCTTTCTGCAGCGTGCTCAAGCGGCTGGGTAGCTGCTTGGGGAGTTCGACTTTGACCCTCGCGATGTCCGCGTCGGTACCCTGCGGCACGCTGGGGTAGGTCAGCTTCGCGGTGAGGCTCGCCCCGCCCGTACGGCTCGTCTTAGCGGATGTCGACACGTTGAATTTTGGTTCGAACTTCAGCGCGGCGCAGTTGGTGACCTGGAACGGTGTTGAGATCGTGCTGGAGCCGCCTTCGTTGAGCTGCACGGTGCCTTCGAGGGACATCTTGTCGCAGTTCGTTGGGTTGAACTGGAAGTTCCCGCGGGTGGTCGTGGCGTTGATGTGCTGGATTTCCAGGGGTATACCTTCGATGCTCGTCGGGATCGAATCCGGTGTCCCGGGCGGGTTGGAGGTGATCGTGATCGCCGAGGTCTGCGGGTTCAGTTCGATCTTGCCGCGGACCACGACGCAGTCGCACGCCGGGTGATTGTTCGCCGTGTTCGCGAGATCGAACGGGCCGGCCTTCGCGGGCACCTCGAACGTCAGGCCGAACGGCGCGCACCCCGTTTCCCCGGCGGTGCAGCTGCCGTGCCCGTTGTAGGGGCCGGTGAGATAGAACTTCCCGCCGGTGACCGTGAACGGATCGTTACCGACACCGACGCTGATCGTCGCTTCGCCGACCTTGCTGGCTTCCCCGCACAATCCTCCGTTGGCCTGCGGTTCAGGGCACATTTCGACCCCCGTCAGCACACCCGAGAGGCCCGGTGGTAGTTTCGCTTCCAGGGACTTCAGGTTCTGTTCGCCGTCATGGCGGTTCACCGTCACCGTCAACGGCGAGAACGCACCCGCCTGGATGTTCGTCGCACCCCCGGTCACGGTCGGGTTGAACGGCAGGCTGACGCCGGGACACGGGCCACCACCCGGGCCGTGTTCGATTTTGAAGCTCGATTCCAACGGCACCGGCCCGTTGCCGTCCCACGGCACCAGCGATGCCCGCGTCGTGTAGATGCCGCACCGCGACGGTGTCGCCAACGGCGCGCGTTCCCCACCGAAGAAATGCAGTTCGAGGGTTTCGAACGGGAGGTCGGGGGTGTTCTTGAACGTCGTGATGATCTGCCCCAACCCCTGACAGGACATACCATCGATCACTTCTCCCGCCGCCTGGCACAAGCGCACTTCGCCGACGAGCTTGATCGTGCTGCCCGAGTAGGGGTCTTCGACCACCAGGTACATCGCGAGCAGGCTCCCGAACGGGTTGGCTTCCTGGCGGGCCAGGTACACCGTGCCTTCGAGTTCGTGTTCCAGCAGCGGTGTTTTGATCTTTACCGTCCCGATCTTCGACCCGTCCGGGCACAGGCTCAGGCCCGGCTGCAGCGATTCGATCGGCGCCGGGCTGAACAACGGCGTCAGCACCCCAGGTTCGGACCCCGGGTTGAATTCTTCGAAGCCGCTGTCGTCCATGCCACGGCCGATTTCAAACCCGGCCAAGCCCTCCGAGCACGCCTCCAACCCATTGCCACCGGACGGGTTGATCGCGACACCCTCCGGCAACGCGACCGTCGTATCACGCAGTGAGGACTCCGCCAGCCCATGTGGGTTCTGCGCCGCCGTCTGCGGCACATCCACGTTCACGGTCAAACCCGAACTGCTGCTCGCGTTCGTCGTATCCGGCTGCACGCTGATCGTCGGCGGGAACCGCAACAACGAACAGCCCGTCAACCCCACCAGCGCACCCGCAGCATTCTGCGAAAGATATTCTCCTTTCGCCATCTTCCCCGGTTCCTCATAGGAATCGACTTCGATCGTCGAACGCAACGGGCCATGACAACCCGACGGCAACGTCCAAAACGGCTTGCCGCTCGGCGCGACACCCGGGATCGTCAACCGGCTCAGCAGCACCGGCGCGGCCGGCGGCGCGTTCACGATCGACGACCGGATCGGATAGTCGCCACCCGCCGCGGCACCGTTATTGATGAACAGATTGGGGTTGATGTACGGGATACCCAGCTGCAGCGCGACACCACGCGGCGGCACCATGTTAAACAGCGGCTCGCCTTCTTTTCCAAAAAATGTACCGGCAGATTTGGTTCGACCCCAGTTGAGATCCAGTTTGCCGAGCTTCGATTCAGGCGGACAGGCTCCCTCAATATTACCATTGTTTTCTTTGTCGAGCAACTTTAGCGTGCACTTCTTCGTCGTTGCGTTAGGGTCGCCGTACACTCCCGGGGGAAGGTCGACGTACAGGTCCTTCAAGGCGCCGTCGGGCTCCTGCGTCCAGATCGAGTCAGCGTTCGATTCCTTACGCTCGTAATGCGAGTTGAATTCGATGGTGTTGACATACTCGAACGGGTGCGAGCCCGCCTGCGTATCCGGGCTGCCGTTTTCGTTGAGGAACGAGCTTTCGAACTTCTTTACGCCGAAGCCGACACCGAGCGTCCCGAACAGGCCGCTGCTTTCACCCGTACCACTCGCGTTTTCCGTCTTCAAACGGTAGCGATAGAGCAGGCCCGGTTCGAGACCTCCGATCGCCGCGGACACCGCCACCGGACCATTCCCGGTGCCGATGGCTCCCGGGGCGCAAGCAACGCTGTGTTCATAAGATCCCTGGCCGAATTCGTTCGCGGCCCCGTATTCGAACTCGCACGGGGACGTGAGCGCGCCGCGCGGGTTCACCGTGCCGCTCAACGTCGCCGCTTCTTTGCTCACACCCATCGCCGCGCCAACCGTGACGGCAGGCCCATTGCTGCCGAAGACGTAGACCTTGCCGTTGGCAGGGTTCGAGACGTAGATATCCCCCGTGACACCGTTCACCGCGATCCCGCCCTGACCCGCGGCCCCCGACAGCTGCGACGAGCCGAAGTTCGAGACCGGCACCCCGACACCGGGGGTTTTGTTATGTACGTCCCTAGGACTCCCATTGATCGCGCCCGTGTCCCACTCCGTCACGGAATCGACGGAGGACTGGCTCTCGACATACACGTGGCCCGTCGCGGGATCCACGGCAACCGCGACATCACCGGACCCTTCATCATCCAGCGGACCGAGCGCCGCCAACTGCTGCCCCACCTTCGCCGCACACGAACACGACCCCCCATACAACAGAAAGTCATCGCCGGTCGGATCGACCGCAAAACCATCGGCTTCCGCCCCCTGGCTCGGCAAACCCGACTCACTCGCGAAGGGCGTCGGGTTCCTCTGTGTGGCAACCAGGTGGTTTTCGGCCGAGTCATCGAACTCGTCCACACCAACCCCCGTATTGGAAACCGTTTGGCCATAGGGAGTGTCAACACGGACGGTCCCGCTCGCGTCGACGGCCAGCCCGAGCAGTCCGCTTTCCGGGGCGTACCCGGTGATCTGGCTGAGGTATTTCCCTTCCGGGCTGTACTTGTCGATCACGCCGTGCCCGGCGTCCATCACGTACAGGTCTTTGGCGGAGGGGTCGGCGGGGCTGGTGGAGTTGTCGACCGCGATCGCAGCGGGGGTACCACGAGCAGCGGTGGGGAACGCGAACGATTTGGCCGGGGTGGCGGTCCCAGTCAGCGCGTTAGAACCCAAGCTCGCGAAGTCAACCGGTTCGCCTTTCGCGTTGAACTTGTACACAGTGTCGATGGCGATGCCGGCGACGTACACGTCGCCTGTGGATTCGTCGATCGCGATGCCGTTTGGGTTTTCAAACGACCCCGACCCCGTCCCGAATTCGAACAAGGGCGGGTGGGATTCAGCAAACGCTGGGGAGGCGGCGAAGGCGAGGGTGGCGAGGGTGGCGAGGACGAGTGTGAATGCAAGTGCCAGAGGTTTGACCGCCGCCCGTCGTCCGAGAGAGGTTTTATCTGTGAGCTTAATAGTGCTCATTACTTTGCCCTCCCGTTGTGGCCGGCTTTCTTTGCCCGCTTTGACTTTTTCTTTGGTTTCTTAATGCACTTACCATCCTTACCTTTGACAAATCCGCGCTTGCACTTGACCGTCTTCTTTGTAACCTTCTTAACGACCGTCGGCGGCGGCGCAAGGTTCCCGGCCCCGGAGAACGTCGCGCTCGCCGGCGCGCCAAACACCGCCGGCAACGCCGCGACCGGCACACGACACGCATCGGCCGTCGCACACGACGGCGGCAAAGCTGTTTCGGGGAAACCGCCATCCACGCGCGCGTCGTAGATCACGCGCGCTTCTTCGCCGGTGTCGTCCTGCGGCAGCAGTTGCTGGCGGGCGAGGAAGAACACATCGTTCCCGCTTTCGCTCGCCCCTTCGAACTTGGATGCGCTGGGGCTCGTGCCCGAGGAGATCAAGGACGGCTGGCCGTCCTCGTACTCATACACATCAACCTGACTGTTCGTGTCAGACGGCACGAGCGCTTCCTTCGTTTCGAAGAACAGACGTCCGCCGTCGGACAGGGGACGCTGCGCAACAGGCGCAAGGTACGCCCCCCCTTCGCCCGCGATCGGGGCTTCGCCACTGGGATTGCACGACCCGCAAACGAGCTGTTTCGACGCTGCGTCGTAGAGGAAGAGCTCGTTTTCCGGGCTGCCATTTGACGGCGTGTTGTCATAGCCCGTCAGGCTCTTAAGCGAGTCGAACGCGAACCACGCGCCATCCGGCGAGACCACGCCTGCACCGGAGTCATTTACACCAAGCGTCGCGATCAACGTAATCGTGGCGCCATTCCACAGGTACAAGTTGTTCTGGCCCGCTTCCGCGCCTTCCCCCAGCACACCCTTCGCGACGAAATACACGTGCGAGCTGTCCTTGCTGCCGAACACCGACACATGCTGCACATCCGCGTGTTCGCCTGCTTGGGCGACCGTCAGATCACTCAATTCGCAGCGGCTCGCGCCTTCGGGCAGCACGCACTCGTACAGGTCCGGCTGGCCCGTGGCCGCGGTCGAGCCCGGCGTCAGCCGGTTTTCGTCGGTGAAGAGGATCGTGGACCCGTCAGCGCTGATCGTCTGAAAGGACCCGCCACCTCCAGAACCCCCGGTCTTCTGCGAGGCATCGACCTGCACAGTGCTCGACCCATCGACACGCACATACAGTCCCCCACCCGAGGTGAACACGATCCGCGAACCCTTTTCAGAGATCCCCCGACTACCACCTGACCCTTCCGCGAGGGACCCCTGCACCGGCGTGCCACCCGGCAGAACGGTCAGCAAACGCAGCGCGCCTTCATCCCATTCATACAGATCTTCCGGGCCGCCCACAGTGGCGAACGGCGCTTCCGGCGTCAACGCCGCGAGCTCGCTGAAGACGACGTGGCTGAGATCCGCCGAGGCGCCCTCGAAGTGCGCGTCGGCCGGCGTCACACCTGTCGGGGGAGCGTTGACCAGCCTGTAATCGCCGGTCGCGTTGTCACGCACCAGCAGGTTTTCATAGCCCACCGGTTCACCCGGCACGACCTGCAACCCTTCCGTGTTACATTCCTGTTTTTCCAAGTGCGAGCCTTCTGGGGCAGACGCACGAGCGTTGCGGCCAATGCGGATCAGCGCCCGCGACAACTCATCCGACGACGCCAGCGCTAGGCTGCCTTCCGTGACACACGGAGCCCCCGAATAAGATTCCAGCGGGATGATGTCTTCCCAGCCCCAGCCACCCGTCCCGCGCGTCGCCACATAAGCATTGCCGCCCGTCGGCGCACCCGGCAACGGTTCATGCGTGGTGAACCCGATCGCGTTACCTTCAGCCGCTGGCACTTCAGTGACGCCTTCGATCTGCACGGAGGTCTTGGTCGCGGGCGTCACCAACTCATACGCACGACAATCCGGCAACACCGCGGAGAACCCGCCACGGAACGCTTCGTTCGGGCACGCCGCCTGCGCAGCGGTCAACGTCGTGAACGTCTGGTCCGGACCGGCCGCGACGCCGCCTTCGTTGGTGACCACGACCCGGTAGTGGTATGTCGTGCCCGGCGCGAGGTTGCTCGCCGCGGCCCACACCGCGCGCGAGCTGGAGCCTTCACCGACGCTGCCTTCCGGGAAGGGCGTACTCTGACCATAAGCGGTGGAGGTACCGTATTCGAAGCGGTAGGCCGCAGAGACTCCGCCAGGGTTCACGAGCGCGCCGAGCTTCGCTTCGGTCGGAGTGATTTCCGCGGTCAGCTCCCGTTCGACCACGGCCGGGCGGACACGCGCAAACGCCGCGGGAACGGCCAGCAGCAGCACCAAGACCGCGAGCAACGCGCAAGCAAGGCTCAGACGCCACACGTGCACACCGCCCCGCGCCGAACGAGAAACAGCGACGGCGACCGCGGCCGGAGCACGGCGGGACCGGGGGGTGGTGCTCGGTTTAGGTCGTCTCATCGTCACGCGCCTTCTCTCTTTTCTCTGGCTTTGATCGGTTCAGTCGCCTCTCTGCCCCCACGGGAGCCCTGAAAGAGCGGTCCGGGGGGGCAGAGGCTCATATCGCTTCGGCTGTGCTAGTTGGCCGTCACCGCCCAGGCGCCTTCGGCCGACAATCCTTCGATTTGTGCCGCGAGCGTGGTGGGAGGAGATTCGAACTGAAGGGTCACTCCGGACCGGGACGCGTAATGTTCAACAAAGCCGGCCAGTAGCGATTCCGGATTATGGTAATTAACCGCTGCGACGTGAATTTCTTCGACCGTGAATGAATAGATGCACAGATAGCCCTTCGCGGCCTCCGGCGCCGGATCGAAGCCAGGACAGTTTGCGTTCCCGGTCGGTTCCGGTTCAGTTTTTGAATTATACGCTACGTTGACGTATTCGATCTTGGCCGCCTTGGCGTGTTCGCTCGGTTCGGGAAGGGGGATCGGGAACGAGATCGAAGTCGTCGTTTCCTGATGTGCAGCCTTTTCGGGAAGATACGTCTTGGCGTGCGTACTCCAAGTACCGGTCTCCGTCTTGCCGGACGGCAGCGTTTCGGGATAGCCCCCGCCCGAGCCCGCGCCGCCGTTACACGCATACGTGATTTTGCCGGAGCCTTCGACTTCGAATTCCGAGCCGCCGGCGCCCGTGCACGGTTTGCTCGACGGTTCTTTCGTGCCCGTGAATTCACTGGTTTGGACGCTTTTGCCGTCAGCGCCGTTCGTGCCTTTTTCGCCCGGTGCTCCAGGCGCGCCGTTTTCGCCTTTGGCGCCCTGCGGCCCGGCGGGACCAGCCGACCCCTGCGCACCGTTGGCGCCGTTCTTACCCGCCGGGCCGGCAGGACCCCTGGGGCCCACCTTGGCCTTGACCTTACTCTTGGACTTGGCCGCGGACGCGATAAACGTCGCGTGCGAGGAACCTCCACCATTGCCGCCGGTAGCAGCGAATGCCCCCCCGGTTATCGCGAACACAAGCGCGAGGAACGCGATCGCGGTCGCGGGACTGAGGTGAACGCGTTTACGCAGAGCTGAGAGCATGATTCCTATCTCCTTACTGGACGTTCCGGGGCGCTCTCGGCGCTACGGACGTGAGTTGGTTAGTTGAGCCGATGGATGCCCGCGCCCAGCGCGGGCGCAGGCAGGTGAGACAAGGTTGGATGCACGCACCCGTTCGAGGAACACGCGCTAGCATCACGCTGCCTCCGTCCGATCGCGGGTGAGTACGCTGAGGCGCCGCGCGACCTGGCCACCCAGCGCTGTCAACTCCCACGCGTTAGGCTCGCCGCTCTGGTGGCCCCCGCCGGTGTTCACTGCGAGGCCAAGGCGCTCCAAGCGCCGTAGCAGCTTCGAGATCTGCCCCAGGTCGGTGACCCCGGCGCTCTCCGCGACCGCGCGATTGCTGGGACCAGACCCCCGCCCACCCAGCTCCGCGATGCACGCCAACACGCGCGCGGTGCGATAGGTAAGACGCATGTTCACTTCATCCAACGGGTCTCTCTCCATCCGCGGGGTAACCCGCTCGCCCCGCGACACGGGACGCGGCGCGGGCGTAGGACGCCGCTGTTCACGGCGTGCAGCCCGCGCTCCCAGATACTGCAGCGCGATCATTCCCATCAACTCATCCAACAGCCCCGTCAACGGCCGCTCATCGCCACTGCGCAAACGCGCATACACCACGCCAAGCGCCCCACCCACCAAGCCTTCCGCCGTCACCAAAGTGCACTCCCCCCCGCGCGAGCCCTCCCGGCGCCCCTCATCGAGCACGGCCGCCAGGCGCGCAAGCAGCTGCTCGCGGCGCTCGAGGGCCTGCGGTCCACCGTGCAGCGCCTGCACCACGCAGATCCGCGCCAGCAGTGGCTCGGCGTCCAGGAACGAGAGGATCGTCCACAGCCCCCCGCGCACCCGCTCACGCCACCCAAGACTCTCAAGGCCCGCCGCCGCAAGCTCCCGCTCAACCCGTTCCGCGACCTCGTCCAGCAGTGCGACCAGGCACTCCTCGCGGTTACCGAACAGCTCATAGAACGTCCGCCGCGAGACCCGCCCCCGCGCGGCGATCCGCTGCACCGAGGCCTGCTCGTAGCCAAGCTCGTCGATCACCGCCGCCGCCGCGCTCAGCAGCCGCGAACGCTGAATCTCCTCCACCTGCACCCGCGGCGTGCCCTGCGGCGCCACCGGGCTCCCCGACCGGCGCCGCGAGCGCCGCTCGACCGGCCGGGGACGCTCCCCCACGTGCATGCGTGCCGGTGCGGACATTCAGCACCCACCCCCCGCGGGGACAAAGCAAAAGCGGCGCAAACGCGCCCGACGAGGAACCTCTTCGACTAGCCCACTAGCTGAAGAGAGAGAGAGAGAGAGAGAGATGCGACAGCGCCAAGCTGGCGCATCTAGCATCAGCCCGCCGGGCCGACGCGCACATCCCCATCATGAATCTCCCTCTAGAAACCACGCTGAAACAACTCCCTCATCGCTCCGATCCAGACCCTCTCCCATAACTGCGAACCCTGCGAGCGCTTGATGTCAACCACAGAGCGGTATGACGCCAACCAGACCCTATGTACCCGGCTCCCAACCATCAGAGGACCGGCTTGTAAACAGACTGTAACGCTTCGCGGCGCAGATGTCAAGCCTATGGGTCAGCGCCCCCGACGACCGACAATGCCACACCGGCAACGCGGCGCTGGGGCACCTCGCCGCCGTCACCCCTCTACGGTGCAAACTCGCGCCCGAAGAGGTGACGTGCAGCCACGAGCTTGGCGATCTGGGCGGTACCGTCGCCGATCTCCAGGCCGATCACGTCGCGCAGGCGCTGGGCCTGCGGCAGCTCCTCGCTGTAGGCAGCGTGCCCGAAGGCGAGCAGCGCCTGGTGGCAGACCTCGGCCGCCAGCCGTGGACCCCACCACTTCACCATGTTGGCCTCCAGCGCGTGGGGCAGCCCCCGGTCCTTGCGCCACAACGCTTCGTAGGAGAGCAGCCGCGCGCCGCGCAGCTGGGCCGCGAGCTCGACCAGCGGGAAGGCGACGGCCTGCTGGCGGGAGATCGGCTGGCCGAAGGCGCGGCGCTCGCGTGTGTAGGCGATCGCCTCGTCGAGGGACTGCTGGGCGCAGGCCAGACACATCAGCGCGATCAGCGCGCGCGAGTAGTCGAAGCCCTGCATGCAGCGCACGAACCCCTCGCCTTCGCGGCCGACCAGGCACTCCTCGCCGACGGGGTGGCCGTCGAACGCCAGCGAGGCCCGGCCGATCGCGCGCTCGCCGAGATCCTCGAAGGGGAAGCGCTGCACGAAGCGATCGTCGAGCTCCACGTAGAACGCGCTGATCCCGCGCGCGCCCTCGCCGCCAGTGCGCGCGAACACGAGCGCCGTGTGCGCGCCCATGCCGAGCGAGATCGAGGTCTTCTCCCCGGTGAGCCGCCAGCCCGTGCCGTCACGCTCGGCGCGCAGCCCGAGGCGCGCCGCGTCGGAGCCGTGCTCGGGCTCGGTCAGGCAGAAGCAGGGGAGCGTCTCCCCCGCCGCGATCGCCGGCAGCCAGCGATCGCGCTGGCGCGCGTCGGCCGCCCCCACCAGGACCTCCGCCACCAGCGCGGGCAGGAAGACGAGGTATGAGGCGTTCAGATCGGCGCGCGCCACCTCCTCGACCGCGATCCCGGCGCTGAGCGCATCCGCGCCCTGGCCGCCGTGCTCCTGCGGGATGCGCAGGCCCACCAGGCCCAGCTCGGTCATCTCCCCCACCAGCCCCTCGCGAAAGGCCCAGCGGCGGTCGGCGCCGGCGTAGTCGCCGGCCAGGCGATCGCGGGCGAAGGCTGCGACGGCGTCGCGAAAGGCGCGCTGCTCGTCGCTCAGCGCGAAGTCCATCGGCGCAACCTCACAGTGGCATTCCCCGTACGAGCACGGGGCTGGTTATACACGTTGCTAGAAGCAGCCCCGCGCGACCATCGAATCAGACAACGTGCACGGCGAGATCACGGCCAATCGCAGCCGCGATGCGACGCAGATCGCCAGGATCGCTCGTCACGACCAGATCATCGCGGGCAAGGGCGGTGATCACGACCGCCGCATCGACCAGATCTCTCCCGCCGCTGACCGCCAGAGCCAACCCTGCCGCGCGTGCCTGCTGCTCGGTGAACGGCTCGATGAGACATCCACGCACGAGTCGCGATAGCCGCGCCTGGGGCCCGCCTCGCCAAGCCTGGCCAAGCACGACCGTCGGAAGCGTCGGTTTCATCTCTTGCTCGAGCAATTCACGGTGCAGCGACCACACAGATTTCGAGTCGCGTTCAGCGGCAATCAGCGCGCCAGTGTCGTAAGTGACGCCGTTCACGCGGCGCGACGGGGCTCGCGCCTGCGGCCAATCCCCGCGGCGTCCAGGACCGCGGAGGCCGCTGCCAGGTCCTCCTCGGAAAGCGGCCCGTGTTCGGCTTCCCACTCCGCGACCGCAGCCAGACCGTCCTCAAGACTGCCCTCGGTTTCCAAGGCGCTCTCGGACACCTTGTTCAGCCAGGCCGACAGGCTCATACCACGGCGCTCAGCAGACTGCTTGGCGGCCGCGAGGACCTGCTCGTCGAGACTGACGGAGACCTTTTGAACGGGCATATCAAAATGGTAGCACCAGATTCCCACCGTGTGCCGCACAACCTATTTGTCCGCCTGCTCGCCCATAGGCCCGCTCACGCGAGCGTCTCAAGCCGAGGGCGGGCAACGCACAACCGCCGTCGCCCCCTGCCCGCCGGACCCGACTCACTGAGCGGGCAGCTGCAGCGCCAGCTCGTCCACGTAGCACCAGCTCCACGTCTCACCGGGCTCCGCCGAGCGGATGATCGGGTGGCCGGTGCCTCGATGGTGCGCCGTCGCGTGACGCCCGGGCGAGCTGTCGCAGCAGCCGATGTGCCCGCACGTTTGGCACATCCGCAGATGCACCCACCACCCGCCGGTGGCCAGGCACTCCTCGCAGCCCGCCACCTCCGCCGGAGGGTCGAGGATCTCCACTGCGTCGAGATGAGCGCAGTCGGGCATGCGCACAAGATAGCGAGTGTGGACCGCCCCGCACACACCGCGGACCGCGACATCAGTGAGGAGATCAGCCGCGACGTCTCCGCGGTGCTCAAGGACCGGCGCGACGTCGTGTTGCTCTTCCACGAGTACTCGGCGCTCGCCGTGCGCGACCCCAAGGTCGCCGCGCGCTATGCCGAACGTAATGCGCGACTGCGCAAGAAACTCGCGGCGTCGATGCGCGCGCGCCACGAGACCGCCGGTAACCCGCCCGCGAGCGTCGCCGCTCAACTTGAGTCGCAGGCCGTTCACCGCCGCATTCCGAAGCTCAGGAGCGCTTGGACG
Source organism: uncultured Solirubrobacterales bacterium (assembly GCA_963772075.1). Taxonomy (GTDB): domain Bacteria; phylum Actinomycetota; class Thermoleophilia; order Solirubrobacterales; family Solirubrobacteraceae; genus Palsa-744. Next base: position 309,256 of record CAVYWG010000012.1, read on the forward strand.
GGAGCGCGAGGGCGCCCGCGTCATCCCACACCGACGCTGGACGCTCAGCTCCGCGACGGCGGTGTGGCAACCCGAGGGTCTCGGGCGCCCAAAGATCGCGGCGTGTCGCCAGCGAGCTGCTGTCGGCCTGCGCACGTGCGAGCAGCGCGTCGACGTGCTCGCGCCGTATCCGGAAAGCGCGGCCAATCTTTGCCGCAGGCAGCGCGCCGCTGTCGATCCAGTTGCGGATCGTCTGAGCGGTCACCTGTAGCTCCTCGGCGACCTGTGGCACGGTCAGGACCTGCTGCTCGGTCGTAGACAACTCAGAGCAAAATAGCAAAGCAAGCACCCTTTGGTGCAGGCGCTAGCCTGATTACTTCCCCCGGATAAACCCTGGGGACTGACTCGGCCGCGCTGGGTTGGCGCGGCCGAGTCAGGCTCTTTCATGGTTTGCCCGGTTGGAGGGCGGGCTGGTGGGAGTGTTTCAGCCGGCTCGGATGGCGAGGGTGTCGAGGTCGTAGGCGAGGATCGCCCAGCCGGTCCAGGTTCTCATCCCGTCATGGCCCTTCAGCCGGGAGCGGCGTAGTCCGTAGCCGCGCTTGAGGTGGCTGATGCGGCCCTCGATGCCGGTTCGGTAGCGGGCTCGGCGCTTGCGGGTTCTGCGGGAGCCGGGCTCGTGACGCCCGGATAGCTGTATCTGCTCGTTGGTGAGGTCGGGAAACGCTTCTCGGGTCGGGCCGGGTATGAAGCCGCCGTCGCCGACGATCTCCCGGGGTTTGATCCCGGCGCGGTCGATCTCGGTGGCGGTCTGCGTGAGCAGCCTGTTCTCGGACGGGTTGCCCTGCGCGTGGCCTGCGGGCAGGATGAACCCGCGGGCGCCTTTGCGGGTGTTCTCGGTCACCTCGCAGATCTGCGCGACATACCCGAACTCGGTCGGTTTGCCGAGCTTGCCCTTGCGGATCGGCCGGGCGTCGGGGTCGGTGATCGACACCAGACGATCTTTGATCGCGAGTCCCCGCGCGCGAGTCGATCTGTTCTGCGACCTTCTGGCAGCGGGCGGCGAGAACCTCCAGCTTGGCGGCCGCGCGCAGCTTGGCGCGCGCGCCGCGACCACGAGCGCAGGCTCGGGCCGCCGCTACCAGACGCTGCGCTTCTCTGGCCTGGAGGGCGATCAGAGCACCAGCGCGCTCGTTCAGTTTCATCACCTGCGTTTTCGCTTCCCCGGTGCGACGAGCGAGCGTCTTTGAGATCGCACGGACGGTCCTTGCGATCGACCGCGAACGGTCCCTGACTCGCACAGTCTTGCCCTTGATCATCGCACTCACCTTGCGGCCCTGCCGGGCCAGAGCCCGCGCGCCCGCCAGTGCGAGCATCGCGTCGGAGGGATAGCGGATGTCCGCCTCGACCACGGTCGAGTCGATCCGCGCCGCGCGTGGCCTGAAGCGCGTCTCGCGCTTGGCCTTCTCGATCACGATCCTTGTGATCTCCTCTACGACCCCCGGGCCCAGCCGGCGAGCGAGCTTTCTGACCGTCGACTCCTCCGGCACGCGCTGGTCGATCGCGACCTGGCAGAACCGCCGCAGATGCAGCGAGTCCGAGACCTCCCTTACCAGCGTCTCGTAACCCCAGCCGGTGCGCTGCTTGACCACCATCAACCGCACGAACGTGCTCATCGAGATCGACGGGCGACCATGACCACGCGCCGTCTGCTCCCACCCAGCGGCGATCGGCACAAGCAACGCCGGGTCGCAGAGCACGCGGTCCAGCCTCGCCAGATCCTCCGGCAACTCCCTTGCCTGCACCGGCAGCACCTCGTCCCACAAGCACTCCACCTGCCCGCCAACAAGCGTCAGCATCACCCCTCCAATCATCCGGAAAACCATGCATGAGCAGGAGGGATTGTCTGAAACACACCGGACGGCACAGCTCGTTCTGACCGACCCAGATGCGACCCTCCCAACAATCGACAGATAGGAGGAGCGATGCCCAGACCCGGTCGCAACGAGCCCTGCCACTGTGGCTCAGGCCGCAAGACCAAGCGCTGTTGTGGCGTGTGTCAAGGATCACGAGATTTCCTCACGTGTGATCACGGTTTTTCCCCACCTGTGATCGCGGGTCGGAGTGCTGCGATGGCGTCGCGGTGGGCGCGCATGCGGTAGCTGTCGCCGTTGATTGAGGCGACGGTTGCGTGGTGTAGGAGGCGGTCGAGGATCGCGATCGCGACGGTGGTGTCGTCGAAGATTTGGCCCCAGTCAGCGATGTGCCGGTTGGTGGTCAGGATGATTGAGCCGTGTTCGTAGCGGCGGGTCACGACTTGGAATAGGTGTGAGGCTGCTTCGGCGGGCATCGGTAGGTAGCCGAGCTCGTCGATGATCAGTAGCTGCGGCCCGTTCCAGAACCGCATGGTCGTCTCCCATCGTCCCTCGATCGCTGCCTTGGTGGTGCGGGCGACGAGGTCGGCGGCGGTGGTGTAGTAGACGCGGTACCCGGCCTCAACGGCGCGGTAGCCGAGTGCTGTGGCGAGCATCGTCTTGCCGACACCGGGCGGTCCGATCAGCAGCGCGTTGGCGTGCTCCTCGATGAACCGCAGGGTGGCGAGTTCGTCGATGAGCCGTCGGTCGAGCCCGGGTTGGGCGGTGAAGTCGAACTGCTCGATCGTCTTGCGTGCTGGTAGCTTCGCGAACCGTAGGCGGCCCTTGGAGTCGGCGCTGCGTGAGTGCTGTGACCTCGTGGGCGAGCATGTCGGCGAGGAACTCGCTGTAGGCGGGCTTATCCCGCTCGGCGGCCTCCAGGGCGGGGGCGAGCCGGTCCGCCGCGGCGGACAGCCCCAACGTGTGGAGGTGCTCGCGAACCTGCTGGTAGATCGTGTCCTGGCCGCTCACCTGGACGCCACCGCCTCAGCGGCCTGAGCGAGCTGCTGGTAGTCGGACAGGCTGATCACGGTGGCGGGCTGATCCCCTGCACCGTTGAGCCGTTCGAGCGCGGCGAGCGCCTGCGGGCCGGGCGGCCGGTTGATCTTGCGCCGACACGCATGGTCGGTCGTGAATGCGGCGAGCACCGCCTTCTCCAACAGCCGGGCGTGCTCGCTGCTGCGAACCGTCTGCCCGGCGCCGGCCGAGGCACGATGGTGCTCGGCGAGCACCTCGCCGGCAGCGGACACGACCCGTAGCGTTGCTCCCCGACGCGGGCCTGGACGCATACCGTCCGCCCGGCGTGGACGGGCGCAACACTGTAGTGGTTGGCCTCGAACGCTACGAGCGCCCTGCGTGACACCTTCCGCTGCACGCTGATGATCGCGGGGTACGCCAGCGCCGGCAACGCGGCAAGCGACTCGCCGCAGCCGACAGACCCGACAGTGCCCCCGGGGCGCTGGCGCTCATCCGCGACCCCGGCAAGCCAGCCATCCAGCGAGGACTGCGCCTGCGCCATCGTGAGAACGTTGGCGGTCCGCCACCACGAGCGGGTCGTGTACTTCACGGCTGCCTCGACGACACCCTTGCGCTGCGCGCGCCGGGGCGGGCACACCACGATCTGCACACCGTAGTGCTTGGCGATATTCGCCGCGTCGACCGTCAAACGATCCGTGCCGCTCACCACGATCGTGGCCATCCGGTCGGTCCGCCACACCCGTGCGGTGCCACCCAGCCCAACCATCACCCGGTGGGCGGCCTCCGCGAGATGACCGAAGGTCATCCCCTCACAGAACACAGCCCGAAACCGCCCCGAGTGCGACAGCGCACCGATCAACACGTAGGCCGGCTCACCCCACGGCGTCTGGTGAAGCTCAAGCCAGTCCCATTGGATCTCCTCCCCCGCCGGGTGCTCGATCTCTACCGTGACCGCAGCGCCGCGACGGTGCTCACAGACCAGACACACCGGTCGCAGCGCAAGCCGCCGGATCTCCCGGACCAGCGTCGGATAGCTACGATCGAACCCAGCGTCGAGCAGCTCGCGATAAAGCACCGTCGCGTCAACGTGCGGGTCCTCCACGAACCGTGCCTCCAGATAGTCACGAAACGGCTCAAGGCAGCTCGGCTGGCGCTTGCGCACCCGGCCAGCCGGCCGGGCCAGATACTCCGCGACCGTCTTGCGGTCCCGGCCCGTGTGCCTCGCGATCGCCGACTTGCTCCAGCCGCGCGCCGCCAATGCATGTATCTCCACGTCGTCCTCCTGTGTGAGCATCCCCAACGGTCCTCCTCATCAGTCATGGCTCCAAGAAACCACTGACGGTGAGGGGGACCCCCGACAGAACGGCGCACACGCGCTGGGGAGCAACTACGGCTCGGCCCTCCGGGCCTCCCCTCCGTCACTCCCCAGCGCGCCAGCTCACCAGCCAGGGTGGGGACTTCTTATGATCAGAGCCGGGGAGAAAACCATGATCGCGCGCAGCGTGGAGCGCGGACCCTCCGAGGACCAACTCGCGGGTGCCCACCTCGCGTTACTCGCGCGCGAAGCATCCACAGACCTCGCTGGTCTCTCTGAGCGAACCCTGGACCATCTCTGGGAGGGACTCATGGACCTACCTGGCGTCGACTACTCGCTGCTGGTCACGCTCCCGCAACTGATAGGCCCCGATCTCCAGCGCCTGCGCGAATCAATCGAACACGACGATCCCGACTGGGGATGGGACGCACTCACCGCCGTCCACAAGCAGATCGACACCCCACAACAACGAGCACGACTCGCGGACGCGATCGTCCGACTCCGCGACCAGCACCAGATCAACCGCCGCCAAGCCGCCTACGCACTCATCGATCTCCACAGCCAATCCACCCGGTTCATCGCCGCCAGCCTACTGCAAGCCGTCACCATCTCAGTCGGCGCCGAGCGCACCCCAGGCGGCCTCCACCTCGCCGCCTAACCCAAACCGTTTATCCGGGGGAAGTGATTAGGGAGCCGAAACCGGTCCGCCGCAAGCATGCGAGCTTTGACGGCCGGTGGCTGCTGCGGAAAGTTGACTGGGAGCGCGAAAACGCCGGGCATGGCCGCCCTCGTCGCCCGTCTCGTAAGCCGCAATGTTATTGCTGGCACAGCGCGCGGAAGCCGTCTCACTAGCTCCATGACCAAGTAAACCACCAGGGCGCTTTCGATGGAAACCCTATTCACATTACACAGTCGAGGTCTCAGCACGGTCGGAACTGTCAAAGCCGAAAGAGCTACACATGCGCGAGCTGGCGCATCTCCCGCATGGAGTGACGACTGAGCCGGCTGACGGTCGCGTACGGCGTGGCGTGCCCGTGGATGCGTTGGGCGACATTGACCGGGACACGCCCACGAAGCCGGCCCAACAGACCCCGGCGGAGGGGAACGATCAACAGCTCCACATCCTCGCCGACAAGGACGGTCGCTCGGCCCTCGGCGAGATTGCGCCACAGAACTTCGTCGGCCCACTCCTCGTCAGGGACGAACGCAACATCGTCGGGGTAGCCCAGGCCATCCTCTTTCGCGGCCATGAAGAGATCCCGGGTCTTGTCGAGATTGGCGCTCATCGAGTTCGCTCCCAGCTACAGCGGGCGTGTCCCTCGGGCACCTTTTGCGAGCCGCGCCGCCCTACCGAGCTATGCTGTTGACAGCATATGCGCTGTAAGGTATGGTGCCCAGATGTGGGACGTCGAAGTCACAGATCAATTCGAGCAGTGGTGGGACACGCTGAATGTCGAGGATCAGCAGACGATCGACGCCGCAGTGGGTCTGCTGGAGCAGCGTGGCCCAGGACTCGGACGGCCACTCGTCGACAGCCTGAAGGGCTCGCGCCACACGAACATGAAGGAGCTGCGCGCGGGCACGATCCGCGTGCTGTTCGCCTTCGACCCGAAGCGCACCGCGCTCCTGCTCATCGGCGGCGACAAGCGCGACCGCTGGCAAGAGTTCTACGCGCGCATGATCCCGCTCGCCGACGACCTCTTCGACGAGCACCTCAAAGAGCTTGAAACGGAAGGAGCACCCTAGATGCCCACCAAAACCAAAAGCTTCAACGAGCTGCGCGAGCGGGCCCGCCGCCGTGACCCCAACTGGGGCGCCAACGTCGCCGAGCACCGGCGCGCGATGGTCGACGCACTCGCGCTCGCCGAGCTGCGCCAGTCGCGGAACATCACCCAGATCCAACTCGCCGCCCAGCTCGGGATCACCCAAGGCAACGTCTCCCGGCTGGAGGCGCGCAGCGAGATATACCTCTCCACCCTGCGCTCCTACATTGAGGCCCTTGGCGGGCACCTGGAGATCGCCGCCGTCTTCGGCGAGGAGCGCGTCGCCGTCGCCGTCGGCCCGGGCGCGCACGAGAGCGCCGAGTAGCATCGCTACGATGCCCAAATGAACACAACAAGCAGCGCCAAGGGCGAGGAGCTGGCGCTCAGCGACTTCAGGGACGCGCTCGACGGCTGACGCAAGGCGCTTGAGACGCACCGCATGGCGCCCCCCGACCACGGCTTCAGCGCTCGCCTCGCCGGTCTCGCAAACGCCGCGAGCCAAGAGGCGCATGGCGGTCACCTGAAGCTCCTCGGCGACCTGGGGGACGGTCAGGATCTGCTCAGTCGTAGACAACTCAGAGCAAATAGCAAAGCAAGCACCCTTTGGTGCAACTGTGTGCCGCGAGGCTCCGCTGATGTGCCACGCTACCCCGCGACGGGGGCCGGGGGACTGCGCTCCGCCGCGTTCGAGCGGCGGACGATCGACCTTGACTTTGCTGTCCTGTGGGTTCTCGGATGCACGGCAAATCCGGTTTCAAGCTATGCGTAGCATGATAGGCATATGAGTACTATACTATGCGCATGGATTATCGTCGGCCACTGCTTGTGGTCACACCAACGCTCGATGGGGACGTGCTCGCTGCGCTGGCTCGCGCGGAGATCGAGCTCACCGGACGAGAGCTCGCGCGACACATGGGCCACGGGAGCCCCGAGGGGGTTCGTCGAGCAGCCGACCGCCTGGTGAGCCAGGGGACGCTGCTACGTCGCACCGCGGGCGCGGCACACCTCTACCGGCTCAATCGAGATCACCTCGCGGCCCCCTGGATCGAAGGCCTGGCAGGCTTGCGCGAGCAGCTGATCGAGCGCCTCCGTTCCCTGCTCTCCGGCTGGGAGCAGCCCGCGAAGGTCGCGCTGCTCTTCGGCTCGGTCGCCCGCGGCGAGGCAAGCGCCGACAGTGACCTGGACCTGCTGATCGTCCGGGCGCGCGAGTGCGACCCCGACTCGGACGACTGGCGCTCGCAACTGCTGGACCTGGAGCAGTCTGCGACGGCCTGGACAGGCAACGACGCGCGGGTGCTGGAGTACGGCGAGCAGGAGTTGGCCGACACGGCAGACGAGCGGCTGCTCACAGAAGTGCTGCGTGACGGCATCGAGCTGTCCGGCTCACGGCGCACACTGCGACGCCTGATACACCCAGAGGTACGAGCGTGAGCACACGCACGAAACCCTGTGACGAGGCCACCACGGCCGGTCGCCTCCGCAAGGCCGAACAGTTCCTCGAAGCGGCCGAGACGATCCGCGATTTCGCCAAAAGAAGTAGCCGAACGAGGCGAATAGATCGTCACCCAGCCGTGGCTGGCTGAACACCCTGCGGCGGCGTTGACGCTAGACCGAGCAATGCGCGTAGTTCACCGGCTCCTCGACCAGCGCGAAGACTTTCCCGCTGATCCGATGATGATGGACGCCAGGTATTTCGCGTAGGCGTTGGGCGAACTTGCCACTGCTCCACGAGGCCGTCTCGATCCGCCGAGACCCCTTCAGGCGCGCGACCATCTCAACGGCCGGCAGCAGATCAGTGTCGTGCGTGAACAGCACCGCCACGTCGGCGGCGTCCGTGAGAATCGCCTCGGCGACCGCGAGCTGCACATCGATGCCCTCTCGACGGGCGCCCGATCCTTCGCGTGGGGCGACGGGTAGCGCAAGGGCCGCAGGCGCGGGACAACGATGGAGCCGCCCTCCTTGACCCATGCCGTCGCCTGGCGCCGGTTCGCACCGTAGCCCACCGGGTCCCGCGAGGAGCTTGGCAGGCCGCGATGGACCTCCACGCGCAAGAGTTCTCCGGCGCTCCCGCGGCCGTGCCCAGCGGCGAGGACACGGGCTAACTTGAAGGGGCTGAAGTTGCCGCGCTCGTTTGGGAGCTGTCCCAGCCCGAACGCCTCGCGGGCGGCCTTGTAGACGTTCTGCCAGTCGATGTAAACGGCAACCGTGTCGAACGCTCGGCCATAAAAAGTTTCCCGCCAGTGCAGCCGTGAGGCCGGACGGCGGGGAGCAATACGAGCAGCATAGCTGCCGCAGCGTACGCCCGCAACTGGATCGGGGGGCGCGGAGATCAATGAGTGTCGGGGTTGGGCCGGACGCGCCCAAGATCCGCCGCCTACCCCTCCGATCGGCCGGCGCCTTACCACTTTCCTTACCACCCCCGCCGCTCCCGGCCCTCCCCGCCGGGTCGTGGGCACAGAAAAGCCCCGCGTGAGCAGGGCCTTTCCGATATGCGCCTGGGGGGAATCGAACCCCCGACCTGCGGCTTGAAAGGCCGCTGGAAGCACCACGAACCGCGCATTTTAGGGTGATTTAGCGGCCCCAAACACGGGTTATAACCATAGGATCAGGCTGGTTTGGTACCCAAAGTGGTACCCACGAGCGATGTGGTACCCACGTGGTACCCACGGTGATAGGATCGTATTGACCAGCCAAGAGGAACCCGCACGACTTGTGATCGCGGGGACCGGACACCGGAGATACCGCCGATGCCAGCACCCAACCCCAGCGCCACCATCGTCGTCCGCGAGCATCGCGGCCAGGTGTTCTACGAGGCCAAGTTCCGATACCACGGACGGCAGATCAAGCGACGTATCGGCCCCGCATGGCTTGAACGCGATCCCGATACGGGCCACTGGCGCCGGCATCGCGGGCGCATCGCCGAGAGCGCCTATGACGAGCGCGCTGCCCACGTGGCTGCAGCGAAGCTCGTTGCCGAACACGTCACCCGCGCAACGGACCGGGAGAGCGCCGAGCGCGAGCGACGCACGCGGGGGGTGACCTTCCGCGAGGTTGCGCGCGCCTACTTGGGGTGGCTGGCCGATGTGGCGGGGGCCAAGCCATCAACCCTCCGCGATCACGGATACGTGCTCGCCGAGCCAGGTGTCCCCCACAAGCGCGGGGGAGGAACCACGGCTGGACACGTGATGGCCACCCTTGGGGACCGCCCGGCGGCGAAGATCACTACGCGGGAGGTCGAGGACCTGCTGGCGAAGGTCAGCGCCACCGGCGCATCCCCGCGCACGGTGAACAAGTACCGCAACATCGTCGCGGCGGTCTTCAGCTACGGCGGCAAGCCATCCACCTACTCGCTCCCGGCGAACCCGGCAAGCGCGGCCGATCGCCGCCGCGAGCCGCACCCCGGCGCGCTCGTCTTCTACGCGCCAGAGGAGGTCGAGGCCATCGCACGCTCCCTCGTGGACGGCTACCACCGCGATCCCGCATACCCAGCCCTGAGCGACGGGGCGCGCACGGTGCGGCAGGCCGAGGACTCCCAGGATGCAGAGATCGTCCGGGTCGCGGCGTACGCGGGACTGCGGCTCGGCGAGCTGCTGGCGCTGCGCTGGTGCGACGTGAACTTCGCGGGCTCGGTGTTGACCATCGCCCGCGCCATGAGTGCGGGGCAGGAGTGCTCCACCAAGTCGGGACGAGTACGTCTGGTGCCGATGGCCGATCAGGCTGCCGCCACGCTCGATCGCACGAGCAGGCGCGATCACTTCACCAGCCCCGATGACCTGGTGTTCTGCAACGTGTACGGCCGGCCGCTCGATGACTCGGCCCTGCGCCGCCGCTACCGCCGCGCGCAGGCCGCCGCAGGCGTGCAACCGTTGCGCTTTCACGATCTGCGCCACACCTTTGGTTCACTCCTGGCGGTGGGCGGAGTCGACGTGGTGACGATTCAGAAGGCGATGGGCCACAGTGCACTCAGCACCACAAGCCGCTATCTGCATGCACGCCCGGCATCTGAGCAGGCCCACGTGTTCACACTCGCGTTCCGGTCCGCCGTGGAGGGCGAGGCTGAGCTGGCGGCAGCCTGAACTCGAAGACGTCCCTACGGCCGGCCGGCGGCGATGGGTTGCATCGCCTCGCGCAAGGCCAGCGCCTCGATCGCCTCGCGGGCGTTCTGGGGCGTGTCCTCGATCTTGCCTTCGCGCCACGCGGCGGCGAAGTCTGCGGGAGTGTGGCCGGTGCGGGCCTGGAACTCCTGCGTGCGTGCGTCCAGGTCGTGGCCTCGCTCGTGGGGCTCCACAAAGCTGTCCAGGATCCGCTTGACCTCGTCGGTGGGAATCCGCAGCGCGGTCTTGCCGACACGGATCGCCCGGATCTCACCGCGCTCGATCTGGTTGTAGACGGTGCTTCTGTCCAGGCCGAAGTGCTCGGCGAAGTCTTTGATCTTCCAGTACTGCCTGTCGAAATCGGTCATCGACCGCCTCCAGCTGCTTGGCTGACGAACTAGACTCTATCATAGATATCGACAGAATCGACGAAATCAATAGCGGCGCTTCCTTCCCGCACCTTGTCTGGTAGAACCCCGCGGTGTCGCACGTCAGCACGTTTGTCTCCCGCCGATTTGAAGAGCTGCATGCGTTCCTGAACGCCCGCGGCTACCTGCTGGACTTCAGCGGCCGGGAACTCCCGCGCTGGGAAGACGACCCCCCGCTGGGTCTCGTCCACATCCGCGCCGTCATGCTGCCCGCCGCCGACGAGGACGAGGACGCCGACCCCGACGAGCGCATCAGCTTCACGCTCACCGAGCGCTGGTCCGAGCACCCGGTCGGCGAAGCGCGGGAGCGCGAGGGTCTGTATCTATGCACGTACTCCTACCACGGGCAGGCCGGCGTCACACGGGTTCGCTATGAGTTTGATCCGGACGGCCACCCCGAGGTCCCGTATCACTGCCATCCGCCGGGGGAACCCGATCACGTCCGTCAACCAGCCGGACCAACGTCGCCTGAAGCCGCGCTCGATGAGCTCGACGCGCTGGTCGCGACGGAGCGTGCAGCCGGCCGTCTCTAGGGCACCCGTCGAGTAGCACCGCTACGATGCCCAAATGAACACAACAAGCAACACCAAGGGCGAGAAGCAGGTGCTCAGTGACTTCCGGGACGCGCTCGACGGCTGGCGCAAGGCGCTCGAGGCGCACCGCATGGCGCCCCCCGACCACGGCTTCAGCGCTCGCCTGGCCGATCTCGCCGAGGCCGCCAGCAAAGAGGCACGTGCATGCCGCGCGGCGGACGCAGCGGGCTTTGACTGGCCGCCTCATCGCGCCGCAGACCCTCGGCCCCCGTACGAGCTGCAGCCCGGTACCGGGCGCCGCGGACCCGAGGACCACTGGCGGCGCTTCGATGAAGCCGTCCGCCAGCTGAACACCGCCGCGACCGGCCAGAACATGCTCGATGTCGCGCGTACCTACGACGAGCTTGCCGCCGCGGCCGTGGCGCTCGCAGAGGCAGTCGGGCAGGAAGAGTGGCTGTTGCGTAAAGGGGTGCCGTCCGGAGGGTTTAAGAGGATGTCGGTATGCCCCAGAACTTCATAGCTTGTGACCGTGAGCAGGATCTGTTGTTGCCGCCGAGTTTGAGGGAGTGGTTGCCGGAGGATCACTTGGCGTGGTTCGTGCTGGCGAGCACCGAGGAGATGGATCTGTCGGCGTTCTATGGGGCCTACCGTGGCGATGGCCACGGTCGTGCGGCGCACGAGCCGGGGATGATGCTCGCGCTGTTGCTTTACGCCTACTGCAAGGGGCAGCGCTCCTCGCGGTTGATCGAGCGCGAGTGCGTGGAGGACGTGGCCTACCGGGTGATCGCGGCGAATCAGCGTCCGGATCACACGACGATCGCGCGCTTTCGCCAGCGCCATGAGGCGGCGCTCGCTGATTTGTTTGGTCAGGTGTTGGGGTTGTGTGCGGAGGCGGGTTTGGTGAAGGTCGGTGTGGTCGCGATCGATGGCACGAAGGTGCACGCGAACGCTTCGCAGCACGCGGCGCGTGACTATGAGCAGCTCGCCAGGGAGATCCTTGCCGAGGCCGCAGAGACCGACCGGCTGGAGGACGAGCGGTATGGGGAGAAGCGCGGCGATGAGTTGCCGCAGGAGCTTGCCACCGAGCAGGGCCGACGGGGTTGGTTGCGCGAGGCTAAACGTCGCCTGGATGAGAAGCGTGCCGCCGAGGCCAAGCCGATCCCGCGTTCGCGTCCTGAGCGCCTTCGGCAGTCAAAGCGCCGGCTGGAGGAGGAGCTCGCTGTCGAGCAGCGCGCGAATGATGCCTATGAGGCTTACCGGGTGCACGGGCGCGCGAGCGACGGTAAGCGCCTCGGGGCTGCTCCAACTCCATACGTACCGCCCGAGACGCCGGCTGGGAAGGTCAATGTGACCGATCCTGACTCGAAGAATGTGAAGACGCCACGTGGGTATATGCAGGGTTATAACGCGCAGGCGACCGCGACCGAGCAGCAGATCGTGATCGCCGCCGAGGTGAACGTCGACTCCTCAGATTTCGGGCACTTGGCAGGAATGGTCACCGCGGGCCGAGACCGAGCTCGAGCAGGCGGGTGTGACCGATACCGTTGAGGTCGTCGTCGCGGACGCTGGCTACTGGCATCAGAGACAGATGGAGAGCGTGATCAACAAGGGGATCCAGGTCTTGATCCCGCCCGACGCCGGCAAACGCCGAGGCACCCGACCGGGATGGGATGGTGGCATTTACGCGCACATGCGGCGAGTGCTCCAGACCGACCTTGGCGGCGGGCTCTACCGAAAACGCAAAGCGATGATCGAGCCAGTGTTCGCGAACACGAAGTTCAACCGGCGGATCGACCGCTTTCAACGCCGAGGAAGATCCGCCGCACGCTCCGAATGGCGACTGATCACCGCCACCCACAACCTACTGAAGCTCCACAAGCACCAAACAGCCGCTACAGAGTCCTGAAAGGACTCCAGCTGGCCAACCGAGCGATGCCGGCGCCGTCCCCGCGGAACCATCGAACCCATGGTGGACGCGATCACCACCACCCGAGCCGCAAGACCCCGCGCGCCGCACCCTTTACGCAACAGCCACCGTCCCGAGCAGGCGTGTCGCAGCCGCATTCCGAAGCTCAGGAGCGCTTGGACGGCAGCGCGGGGGCGCCCGCGTCATCCCACACCGACGCTGGACGCTCCGCTCCGCGACGGCGGTGGGGCAGCCCGAGGGTCTCGGGCGCCCAGAGATCGCGGCGTGTCGCCAGCGAGCTGCTGTCGGCCTGCGCCCGTGCGAGCAGCGCGTCGACGTGCTCGCGCCGTATCCGGAAAGCGCGGCCGATCTTCGCCGCCGGCAGCGCGCCGCTGTCGATCCAGTTGCGGATCGTCTGAGCGGTCACCTGAAGCTCCTCGCGGGACGGTCAGGATCTGCTGCTCAGTCGTAGACAACTCAGAGCAAAATAGCAAAGCAAGCACCCTTTGGTGCAACTGTGTGCCGTGAGGCGGAGCGCAGCGGAGCCGAGCGGCGGGGTGGCCTTGCGGCGGTGCCGAGAGCGAGGCTGGAGAGGCCGCTGTGGCGCCGGTGGTGCGTGGTGGGAGGTGCGGGCGAGAGCCGAGCGGAGCGAGGGAAGAGCCTTGTTGGAGGCTGGTGGGCGTGCGTCGTGTGGCAGTGCGCGCGGGTCGAGCGCTCGGGTGCGGCACGGGTCAGCGGCGCCGGCGCGGGAGGATCACAACGGCAGGGATCGCGAGCTGCGTGAGTGGGCTGCGGCTGCCGAGCAGGCGCGTGAACAGTCGCGCCGAGAGCGCCGAGGGCCAGCGGCCGCGGCGCCTGGCGTACCAGAGCGTGCCTCCTCCCCACGCGGCCGCGCCGAGTAGGAGGAACGCGATGCAGTACCCGTAGCCGCCTTGGCTGCCACACGCCCACGCCACCCACCACGAGCACCAGCCCGTGACGCGCGCCAGCGTCGGCCCGAAGCGCCACGCGACCCACCCCGCCACAGCTACCAGGCCGAGGACGCAGATCCCGCCGGCGAGCGGGCCGGCAGCGGCGAGCGGGGCGGCGGAGCCGAGGGGCATCCGTTCAGTTTCCCACCCGGATCGGTCGGACAATTGTCGTCGGTGCGTGATTCTGCGAGTCCGACGTGGGAGCCCGTCGGCGGGGTGCTCCACCCCGCCACCCCATCCGTCGATCGAGCAGTCGGCCGGCCCCCGGCCCGGCACCCGCTGCGCACCCTGTCACACCCCTTGCGGGTTGACAGGGTGTGACACGCTACACGCGGCGGGGGCCGGGGGACTGCGATCCGCCGCGCTCGGGGCCCCCAGCCAGGCGCCAGCCTGGCTGGGGAGCGGCGGACGATCGACCCTAACTTCTGCAGTTCGCTGGGAAGCACGCGTCGGCTGGTCGGGGGCCATGGAGGGGCCGCGCCCGGGCGGCTGTTCCGGCGCCGCGGCGCGCGGACGACCCCAAAGCACTGGTAGAGGATGATCGAATCGATGCTCGCCGTCCCCGCGCGGCCGGGTGCGCATCCTGTCGGCGGGCAGTCATGATCTGCCGCGATGACCGCCACGACGCTGTGCTGTTCGACCTCGACGGGGTGCTCGTCGACTCGCGCGTGCCATTCGCGCGCGGCGTCAACCACGCGCTCACGTCAAACGGGCTGGCCGCAAGGCCGGAGCGTGAGCTGCACGGGTACCTCGGCTCTCCCCTTCACCGCACGTTTCGCGCGCTGGTGGGCGAGGAGTCCCTCGTTCAGCCTTGCGTCGACTCCTATCGCGTGCGCTATCGCGAGCTGGCGGCCCGCGAGACGACCGTCTTCCCCGGCATCCGCGCGATCCTCCACCCGCTCGCGGAGCGCCTGCCGCTGGTCATCGCCACCTCCAAGCCGCGTGTGCTCGCCAAGCCCTTGCTCGACGCGCTGCACTTACACGGGTTCTTCGCGGCGGTGATCGGCCCCGAGCTTGACAGCGAGAACGAGCGCAAGGCCGTGACCGTCGCACGCGCGATGCAGGCGCTCCCGCCCGGCGCGCGGCCGGTCATGGTCGGCGATCGCAAGCACGACATCGCAGCCGCGCACGAGCACGACATCCGCGCGATTGGCGTTCTCTGGGGCATCGGCTCAGAAGCGGAGCTGCTCGCCGCTGGAGCCGACGCGCTCGCCCGCACTCCCGCCGAGCTCGCCACCCTCCTCGCCCCGTCGGGCTGAGAGCGTCGCAAACGGCCGGCACCACCCCGCTCGCAGTCACGCACCGGCGCGGCGTGCGCCGCGGCTACGGCGCCACGAGCAGATCTGGTCCCTCGGTGGCGGGGTCGGGCCGGTTGAGCGCTGGGTTCGCGGGCCGCGCAGTGAGCCGCCCCGCCGGCAGCGGCTGACAGAGCGCGAGGGCGTCCTGCGCGTCGAGCGTCGGGTCAAGCCAGGCTCGCCGCACATCCTCGTCGGCGAGGATCACCGGCATGCGGTCGTGGATCGCCGCCGCCACCGGGTTGCTCGCCTCGCAGGTGAGCAACGTGACGCTGTGGATCCACTCGCCGGCGACCTTCGCGGGCGTCCACAACGCCGCGAACGCGAACGTCTCGCCCCCGTCCACCTGGAAGTAGAAAGGCTGGCGCGGCTCGCCACGGCGCTGGTACTCCGGTGCCAACCACTCGAAGTAGCCATTGGCGACCTGTAGCGCCCGCCGTGATGCCTTCGGGATCAGCGTGCGGAACGGCGAGCGCTGCGCCACCGTCTCCACGCGCGCGTTGATCAGCTTCGCGCCGCCCTTGAGGTCGTTCGCCCATGGTGGGATCAGGCCCCAACGCAGCAGGCGCGCTTCGGGCTCGCCGTGCGGGGCCACGACCGCGAGGACCCGTTCGGTTGGTGCGATGTTGTAGCGGCGCGTGCCCTCCGCCGTGGGGATCGGGACGCGCAAACGGGCGTTGAGTTCTTCCACGCCTGCGGTGTTCGTGTAGCGACCGCACATGTTTCGAGGATAGGCGGGGCGTCTTGACGCGCGTGGCCCGCGCCGTGCGGCCCGCAGCTCTCTCGGTTGAGTAGTGTCCCCACCGTGAATCGAATGGTCAGATTTGCCGTGATAGCGGTGGGGGTGCTCTGGGTATCCTCGTGTTCTGCCCTGGCGGAAAGCCCATACGTTTCGCGGCCCGCGCCTAACAGCCATGTGCTGCTGGTGCCAGAGCTCCAGGGCGGCATAGCCGGGTGGTGCGTGGCGACGGCCACCGAAACCACGACCGGAGGCAGCTCCGGGTGCGGTGCCGCGCGGACATCGACCGGGCCAATCTTCGCCGAAGGAGGCTGCCAAGGGGACGACATGAGACTCGACACGTTTGTGTTGACGACCAGCGAAGTCGCGGCCGTCTCGGTGGCTGGCGGGCCGCCGATCCCGACTCATGCAAACGCCACCCTCCCCGACGGGCTGCGAGCCGCCGCCGTGGAAGTGCTCCGCCGTAAAGGAAAGCCCTGGCCCTGTTTCCGAGTAACACCGCTCGCCGCGAACGGCACGCCAATCCGCAAGCGGGGCAAACCCGGCAGGCCGCTCCTGGTCACACTGCCCGGCGCACGGCACTGGACGGAGTCCGCCCATCAACCGGCTGGCGTTTGCAAGCTCACCGCCACTCAGCTACCACGGGAAACCGTGGCATACGAAGGGGACGTGGCAACGCGGATCAGGCACTACCGTGGGCTGCTCGGCCGCGCACTGCTTTCGTGCGTGGACACCGTCTATATCAATCACGAAGAACACCATCTCACCTCGGCCGTGCTGCTCAACGCGGCGCATCCTGGCGCCACACCGCCGCCGCTACCCGGTATGAGGCCGTTTGCCGGGCACCCCGGGATCTATGAAGCGCCGGGATGTGAGGGTAAGAGAGCAGCGCGTCGCATCCCGGGTGCGTGGCTTGTCGTCGAAGAAGAGGATGACATCGGCCTCCGTGTGCCCGTGGAATTGCTCGAAAGCCTGCGAGCCACGATCCAGCTTTGATCGTCCAGCTCTGTGGAATCAACCGTGTCTATGCGCACCAGAGCAGGCGACGAGCCACCACTTGGACCGCGACCGTCGGTTGCGACTATCTCGTCGTGGGCAAGCGACATGTCTCCTTGGCGCGCCAAAAAGCAGTGGCGACCTTCGCGGCAGTGAACACTTGGCTTGGGAAGGGCGGGTATCGACGCGAGCGATACAAGCGAGGCAATCCACCCGTGAAGGTATGCTCCAGCCGTGCCCGATGACCCTGTCGTAGCGACGCTGGCCAAGGTCGCCAGCCTGACGTTTCCGGCGGTCTACGCGCCCGATGTTCAGGTTGGGCTCCAGTCTTTACCTAACCGTGCTGCGCTTGGGAATCCCTTTGAGCAGCGGGACACGGCATACGCCGATGCGGTGGAAGCGATCAGGCAAGACCCAACCCTTGCACCGCTGATTGGCGATGGCAGCATGTACGGAACCTTCATCAGGCAGGACACCGGCCGAGGGTGGACCTTTTTGAGAGCTCAACTTCCGGACCTGTTCGTACAGACCGCCGCGAGCTATGTACGCGCAAAACAGGAACCCGTCGACACCGCTCGACCACTATTGGGGGAACTGAGTCGAGTGGTCGACCGTGTTCGCCGGCTGATATCCGGAGAAGCCGACCAGGCCATCGTTCTCACGGCTCTCCACGGAATCGAGCTCGCTGACAATGCGACACTTGAGACGCCGTGGGGAATGTTGCGTGCCGCCTCGTCGTTCGAGCGCAGCCAACAGGCGTTTGGCAATCGTGCACCCTCCGCAATCCTGGTGACGGAAATCCCGCTCCGGTGGAAGCTAGGCCAGCCTAGGAAGACCGCCAGGCTCAAGATCAGCAAGGAGCACACGGCGGTCGCCGCTAACGCCCGCCTCTTCGAGCTTGCCACACTCCTCGCCCTCGGCCGAGATACCCCCACCCGCTGGGTATGGCAATGGACCCTGTCGCCGCTGGAGCACGGTCGCGAATTTTCGGGACAGTGGACCGAGCCCGCACCGATGGGAGGTCCCGCATCCCCACCACCATTGACCCAGGAGCAGACCGCCGACCTAACAGCTTGGGCGAATCGGGTTGCCGCGAGCTATGACCCATCGATAGCAGTAGCGGTCCGCCGAACGCTCTCGGCAGTCAACGAGCGATCCCGTGACCCAGAGGATGCCCTCATCGATGCTGTGATTGCATGGGAGAACCTATTCGGCACCGGCGGCACATCAGAGATGGTCTTTCGGATCAGCACGGCACTCGCGATCTTGCTCGAGCCAGACACATTCGCGCGAGCTGAGCGCCGCTCGGACCTATGCAAGGTCTACCACCTACGTAGCAAGGTAATGCACGGAGGAGAGGTGAAGCACAAGGATTGTCTTAACGAGCGGAAGGACCAGGCGATAGATGTCGCCATCGACGCGATGCGGGAGCTCTTTGAGAAGCATCCGTCGCTCATCAAGGATGCTAACCGGGGGATACGGATTATCTTGGGCGAAGCCTAACTTCTGTCCCTCAAACGCCAATCGAGGCGTCAGCGAACGGGCACATCCGGTGGCTGGTAGCGCAGGGGTCAGCCCGGTGCCTACTGATCGACCTACCGCTGTATCGACAACGCGAGCAGCTCCTTGGTGAGGAGATCCTCCGCATCCTTGATGCCGGAGTAAATCAGACAACGCTGACCCTGAACGTCGAACTTGAAATCGGTTCCCTTGCGGCTTAAGAGTACGGTGGGAATGCCGCATCCCCATGCGTAGCCGACCTCGAGGAACACATTGGGGTTTTGAGTTCGTGAGATCTGCGACCACGAGTCGGGCCGTTTGAATCTGTTTCTTCAGGCGCTCGAGTATGTCCCCGGTGAAAGCTTGCTGATCAATCCTCTCGCATAGGAGGCCTGCCGCCCTCACAGCACTGGAGATGCCGTAGTGAAAGAGATCGTCGAAGTCGCCAGAGAAGGGCATCGCTACAAAAGCGTGACCGCGTTGCGATGAGTCATACCCGATCCGGCGGAATCGATCAGCTAACGGTCGGCCCATCGAGTCGTCGCTTGTCGCTCCCGGAGACACAACACCCTCCCGTAGAAGGACATCCTGGAGTCGTCCTTTCATTCGAGACGCTCGTCCGGGACTGACCTCAGCGATCACCACGCGTTCAAGCGTGTGTGGAAGATCGCGGTCGTGGATAGCGTCCAGAATGCCGGCAAGCTCGGAATCGAAGGCCTCGGTCTCGTCGAGGCCATATCCAACGCCATGGAGCGTGAGCACGATGCTGCGTGCATCGGGCTGCTCGCTCGCAACCGCGCTCAAGGCACGGCGGCCAAAATCTCTAATCTCGCCGTAGCCAAACTCGCGAAGTGGCGTGACACCAACGAGGAGCAGCATGTCAGCCGCGATGCCGGCAGGCGCCGAGACTGTCCGGTAGCCACCAATCCCCGGAAACTTTGACGGGTGAAGGCCGGTCACTTCGACCGCCTTGGCATCTACGCCGTAGAGCGCTTGGGCATACTTGAGCACGAGTACGTCGGCCCCAAAAATCAAAGCGTCCGCCTTGACAACTTCAAGCGCGATGCCGTCTGAGGAAATCATCGAGCGGAGCATAATGGCCGGAACCGCGATCTGCGCGATCGTCGCCGATAGTGCCCTGGTTTCGTGGCCTCGGTGACCTGCGGCTACTTCCACGAGACCATCATCGCGGGCAGTCACTTTCTGGTTGCCGGGACGCGAGGCGTTGCTGAGGTTGACTTCGATCGAGAACGTGCTCTTGGGTTCGTCCTATAGGTCGGTGCGCGGTGACGTCTCCGTCCTCCTTGGCGTGGCGTTCGCCTTCAACTGCCCCGGCAGACCAACGACGACCGCGCCAGGGGTACGCCCTGGGTCCAGCAGCTTTAGGCGGCCCCTGGCCTTCATGGTGCCGAAGCCTCCGCGCCAGCAGTCGTCCCACGCCGGCCGCTCGATGGCTGTACGATCGCCTGTGACGCCGTGCCCACCGGCCGGGAGAGTCCTGAGACGTGCGATCGCTGCTCACCACCATCTCGTGTGTACTGGCCGGCCTGGCGTGGACGGCGCTGTTCGGGGTGGCTCCGGCGTCGGCGGCGACGCCGGTGAGTTGCGCTGAACTGGCGAGCGCAATCGGCTCGGCGACGGCTGGGGAGGTGCTGCAGCTGCCGTCCGGCCACTGTCCGCTGGAAGCGACGGTCGCCAATACGGCGGCGTTCACGCTCGAAGGCGCCAGCGGCGGGGGGACGGTGCTCGAACCGGTTGGGGTGGGCAAGTCGATCCTCCAGAGCAGCGAAAATGTGCGGTTCACGCTGTCGGGGCTGACGCTCACCGGGACCAGCAGCGCCCCCGCCATGCTGCTCACCGGCGCGGGGGAGGCGGTGACGCTGAGCGGGGACACCTTCAGCGACGACTCGTACATGAGCGGGTATGGGGCGGGCGTCTCGATCCAACTTTCGGCTGCCAGCACAGCGTCCGCTCCGACACAACTGATCGACGACACGTTCTCCAACGACCACGCCTCCGGTGGCGGCGGGGCCGCGCTGCTGGGATCCTCGCCGCTGGTCATCTCCAGCAGCACGTTCACGGGCAACAGCGCCTCGCTTGGGGGTGGTGGGCTGGTCGTTTCAAGCCGCGACGGCGGGGAAGGCGCTCTCCAGATCACGGGGAGCACGTTCGGCGGGCCGAGCGTCGAAGCGGGGGACACCAGCGGCGCGGTCGGCGGCGGCGCTGAAATCGCGTTGTTGGCGTCGCAGTCGCTGACGCTGACCTCGAACACGTTCGAGAACGATCGGATCGCGGGTGCGCACTCAGCGCGGTTCGAGCGCGAGGGCGCGGGGCTGTTCCTCGGCCTGGTGTTCGAAAAGACCGGCTACCCGGTCACACAGACGCACAACGCGTTCACGGGGAATCTGATCGAAGCGACCCAGGAAAGCCCGTCGCCGCTGCTGCCCGCGGGGGGTGCGGGGGAGTGGCTCAACGGGCTGTCGGTGCTGAGCACCGCCGACTCGTTCACCGGCAACCGGGTGGCCGTGAACGATGGGGAGCCGCCGGAGGGTGGCGCGCTCGGCGCCTTCGCCAGCGGCCCCGTCGGCGTCACGCCCGCGCAGCCGGCCGTGTTCACCGGCCGCGATGACCTCTTCAGCGGCAACTCCATCGCCGGCGGCGGCTGGGGCGGCGCGATCTACGTCGGCGGGCCGCTACCTGGCTGCACCGGCTCCTGCCCGGGGAGCAGCCTCACGCTCGAGGACTCAACCGTCATCGCCAACACGGTCGCCGCCGGCGCCGGCAGCGAGGGCGGCGCGATCTGGGGCTCTCCCAACGACTCGCTCACGCTCGCCAACTCAATCCTCTACGGCAACGTCCCGCAGCCCGAGATCTACGGGTTCGCGTCGACCCCGCCGACGTTTGCGTACTCCGACCTCTGCACCGAGCCGGGTGGGCCGCTCATCACCGGCGCGGGGGACATCTGCGCCGACCCGCTGCTCAACCCCGACGGGTCGGAGACCCAGGCCAGCCCGACGGTCGACGCCGGCTCCAACGCGCTTGTCCCCGCCGGGCTCACGACCGACATCGCCGGCAGCCCGCGGATCCTCAAAAGCCGCATCGGTTGCTACGAAGAGCCGCCCGCGACCGTCGACATGGGCGCGTTTGAGCTCACGACCGTGGGGTCCATACCGTCATGCCCAGCGCGCATACATCACCCATGTCGATGCATTCTCAGACGACCCACGATCGAAATCGCCAGCGGTCCGCTTCTCGACAGGCACGGCACCGTCACCGTGCGCCTCACCTGCTCACACACCGTGATCTACTGCGACGGCACGGTCACGCTGAAAACTGTACGCGCGTTCGCGAGTGCTTCTCGCGGTCGGCGCCGTAGACAGCGTAAGCCGCTGCTGCTCGGCAGCGCCCACTTCCACATCCTCGGCGGAGCATCGGCGAGGATGAAGATCGGCCTCTCTCACGCCGCGCTTGCCCGGCTCCTCCCGCGCAGGCAGATCAGGGTGCTCGTACAGACTCACGCCCGCGACGAAGTCGGGGCGACCACCATGAGTGAACGCACCACGAAGCTGCGTCTCCCCAAGGTACGTAGGCGCTGATGGCGGGCAGGATGCTGCCGGCGTCCGTGGTCCTCGGCCTCGTCGTGTCGCTGGCGCTCTCATATCAGGCCTGCGCAAATGCCGGGATCGGCACCTGGCAGGAGACCGGCTCGCAGCTCGGCGCAGGTTACGACAAGCGGGCCGCAACGCTCGTCAATGGGCGCGTGCTCGTCGTGCATTCCGAAGACGAAGAGGCCACACCCACGCACCCGACCTTCACCGAAGGTCTCGCGACGGAACTGTACGAACCGGACTCCGGGACATGGCTGGCGGGACCCAAGCCTCCTGGGCGGAACGCCTCGACGATTGTGCCCCTGCCCGACAACGGGGCGCTGCTGCTTGGCGAAGCGGCCTGCGACTCGTCTTCGCGGATGTGCTCGCCAACCACTGCGACCTACCGGCTCGCCTCCAACAACTCCGCATGGACCCTGTCGGCTCCGATGCTCCAGCCGCGCGTACATCCCACCGCGGCGCTACTCGCCGACGGCCGGGTGCTGATCGCGGGTGGATTCGGCGACTCCTGCACCCCCACCTTGGCCTATGGCTACTCGTGCGCGCCGTTGTCGAGCGTCGAAATCTTCAACCCGGCCAGCGGCACCTGGTCGGCGGGGGCGCCGCTTCCCGAACCCACGGGCGGGGCCAGCGCGACACTGCTCTCGGACGGGTCGGTCCTGCTCGTCGGAGGCGGTAGGCAGACAAGCGACGCGCTTCGCTACGAACCAGAGTCCAACCACTGGCGGACGCTCCGGCCGGTGCCTTTCTCGCTCACGGGCTCCCAGCTGTTCTCGCTGCCGGGTGATCGCGCGATTGCGCTCGGCTCCAACCCCGAAGCCGACTTCTACGGCTCCCTCGGCACCGCCGCCTCGCGCGCAATACCGATCTGCAATGCGATCGCGGGCAAGATCTACGCGGCGGCGCACGACAGGTGGAGCGCCGCCCCTCCACTGCCCGACGACCCGGTCTCCTGCTCGACCAACGCCGCGCAGCTCGCGGACGGACGGATCCTCTACGAAACCTCCGGCTCCCGCTACATTCTCGACCCCCACCAACAGTGCTGGACGGCGACTGGGGCACCTGCGACGGCAGAGCGCAATGGCTTGCTTGCAGCCCTCCCCGATGGGCGCGCGCTCGACTTCGGCGGCGCCGTCGCCGATGGCGGCCCTTCCGCCGACGCCGAGATCTACACACCCGGTCCGCAAACCTGCACCGTCGAGCAGCGCATCCAAACCGGCATCTTCACCCACCTGGCTCCCGAAGGCCGAGCGGCTAGCCACCCCACCGTGCTGGCCACTGGCTGCAACTTCACGCTCAACACGATTCTGCCGGGGCGACTCCGCGTCGCCTGGTACTCCAAAGGCGATTTCGGCGAAGGTCCATCCGGGTCGGTGCTCCTCGCCTCAGGCCGGGCCAGCTCGACTCGCGGCGGCTCACTCGACCTGACCGTCAGGCTCAACCCGATGGGGAGGAAGCTCCTCGAGCGTTCGCCCCAGATCCAGCTGACGGCCCGGGCCACCTTCACCGCCACGAGCGGGGACACCGTGACGACCGCGAGGGCCTTCGCGCTCGGTTGACGGGCTCATCCTTGAAGCGCGTAAATGACCTTTGCTCCCGACCGACCGTCAATCGCCAGCGCCATCAGCGAGCTGCTCGAAGGAGCGCCAGCAGCATCCCGGCGCCTCGCTTTGCCCATTCCGTTGCCCACCCGACCCGGCGCCGGCCATCGCCAGCCAAGTCTGACCTCTGCCGAAACCGGCCTATTGACAGGCGGTTCAAGCGATGCCCGGGGTGGGAGTCGAACCCACAAACCCTTTCGAGGCGCCGATTTTAAGCTGGTGGACGCATGTCTGTAGCGGAGTGCAGTCGAGCGCTCGGTCGCGGCGCGGCGGTCAGCGGCGCCAGCGTGGGAGGATCACGACACCGGGGATCTCGCGCCGCGTAAGCGGGCTGCGGCCGCCGAGCAGGCGCGTGAACAGACGTGCCGAGAGCGTCGAGGGCCAGCGGCCGCGACGCTTGGCGTACCAGAGCGTGCCTCCTCCCCACGCGGTCGCGCCGAGTACGAGGAACGCGATGCAGTACCCGTAGCCTCCCTGGCTGCCGCACGCCCACGCCACCCACCACGAGCACCAGCCCGTGACACGCGCCAGAGTCGGCCCGAAGCGCCACGCGACCCACCCCGCCACGGCCACCAGGCCGAGCACGCAAATCGCGCCCGCGAGCGGGCCGGCCGCAGCGATCGGGGTGGTGGCATCGAGAGGCATGTCCCTATTTTGTCACCTGAGCCGGTCGGACAAGTGTCTTCGGCGTGGGACGGCGTCCCGACGTGGGCATCCTGCTTGCGTACCCGCGACTACGCCTCCCATCCGTCGATCGAGCAGTCGGCCGGCCTCGCGGCCGGCACCCGCCGCACGCCCTGCCAGGGCCCACCAGGGCCGCACATTTGCGATTGGCAGTGTGCCAAGTTACGCGCAGCGGGGACGGGGGACTTGCAATCCGCCTACAGCCCCAGTCGGGCGCCGGCCTGATTGGGAGCGGCGGACGATCGACCATGACTTTCCCCGGCCCTGGCGTGTTCACACTTCCGTTCACACCCCAGCTGCCGGCGATCCTTCCCGAGCATAGAAAAACCCCGCGTTTGCGGGGCTTTTCCGTAGTGCGCCTGGGGGGAATCGAACCCCCGACCTGCGGCTTGAAAGGCCGCTGCTCTTTGGCACCCCGTAGGTTGCCGTTGACCACTGAGCTACAGGCGCATGAGTTGCTGGATTGCGGATTGTAGTTGGATGCGCCGCCTGGGTGTGGTTGGGACGTCGGCGACCCTCTTCGGCCGGGCCACGCCGGGGCTCAGCCCTCGATCGCGGCGTACACCTCGTCGAGCAGCTTGGCGCGGTCGGAGAGCTGGAAGCTGTCGGCGAGGTAGCGGTCGGTCTGCTCGCGAGGCTCGCCGCTGAGCGCCATGTTCAGCGCCACCAGCCGCGCCCCGTCGAGATCCTCGGCCCTCTGTGGCACTGCCTCGGCCGCTGGCGCCGGCGACGACGGCAGCTGCGACTCAGCGCGAGCCACCGGCGCCGGTACGGCCGGCGGTGTGGGCGACAGTTGCTGGCCGAAACGGGGATGCGCGCTGCGCGTCTCCCGCTTTCGGTCGGCGGGGGCGACGGTCACCTCCCCCGTGTCGGCGTGCAGGCTCGCGGTGAGCACCCGCAGCTCCCCGCCAAGCGTCCGCACGCGCTCGTACAACTCGCCGCTCACTCGCGTGAGCGCCTCCACCTCGGTGGCCAGGGCGCCCAGATAGGCGTCCACCGCAGCCCGGTCATATCCCTCGCTCACCGGCGGGAAGTGACGCCGCTGGAGACTCTGGCGGTCGTGCTCCACGATGCGGCCAGCGTAGCGGACGAGCGGTGACCCCGCGCTACGCCCGCTCTGCTGCTGGGGCCGTCGCCTCCAGCTCCTGGGCCTCACGCAGGTCGCGGCGCAGCTCGCGGATCTCGTCGCGCAGCTGGGCGGCGTACTCGAAGCGCAGGTCCTCCGCCGCGGCGAGCATCTCCTCCTCGAGCTCCACCGCCAGGCGCTCCAGCTCGTGCGTGGGCATCTCCTTCGCCTTGGCTTTTCCGCGTGCGCCGCTGCGCCGCTGCCGGCGCCCGCGCGGCACCTTGGAGTCGCCCTGCAGGAACTCGGCGATGTCCGAGACGCCCTTGACGATCGACGCCGCCGTGATCCCGTGCTCCTCGTTGTAGGCGACCTGGATTTCGCGGCGGCGGTCGGTCTCCTCGATCGCGGCTTTCATCGCGCGGGTCTCCTTGTCGGCGTACATCAGCACCACGCCGTTGACGTTGCGCGCCGCGCGGCCGATCGTCTGGATCAGCGAGGTCTCCCCGCGCAGGAAACCCTCCTTGTCGGCGTCGAGGATCGCCACCAGCGACACCTCCGGGAGGTCGAGACCCTCGCGCAGCAGGTTCACCCCGACGAGCACGTCGTACTCGCCGAGGCGCAGGTCGCGGATGATCTGGATGCGCTCCAAAGTGTCGATCTCGGAGTGCAGGTAGCGCACGCGGAAGCCCATCTCCAGCAGGTATTGCGTGAGGTCCTCGCTCATTTTCTTCGTCAGCGTCGTGACCAGCACGCGCTCCTGGATCTCCACCCGAGCGCGGATCTCGTTCATCAGGTCGTCGATCTGGTTGCGCGTCGCGCGCACCTGCACCTCCGGGTCGACGATCCCCGTGGGTCGCACGATCTGCTCGACGATCCGGCCCGAGCGCGTGCGCTCGAACTCGCCCGGAGTCGCTGAGACGAACAGCAGCTGCGGGGTGATCGAGAGGTACTCCTCGAAGCGCTGCGGGCGGTTGTCCATCGCGCTCGGCAGCCGGAAGCCGTAGTCCACTAGCGTTTGCTTGCGCGAGCGATCGCCCTCGTACATCCCCCCCAGCTGCGGCACCGTTTGGTGGGACTCGTCGATGAAGCACACGAAATCCTTGGGGAAGTAGTCGATCAGGCAGTACGGCCGGTCGCCCGGGCCGCGCCCGTCGAGGATCCGCGAGTAGTTCTCGATCCCCGAGCAGAAGCCCATCTCGCGCAGCATCTCCATGTCGTACTGCGTGCGCTGGCGCAGGCGGTGGCTCTCCAGCAGCTTGCCTTCGGACTCAAGCTGCGCGCAGCGCTCGTTGAGCTCGGCGCCGATGTCCGTGACCGCCTGCTCGATCGAGCCCTCCCTGACGTTGTAGTGCGTCGCCGGCCAGATCGCCACGTGCTCGAGGTCGTCCTCGATCAGCTCGCCGGTGACCGGGTCGAAGTGCTGCAGGCGCTCGACCTCGTCGCCGAACAGCGTCGCGCGGTAGGCGGTCTCGGCGTACGCCGGCCAGATCTCCAGGGTCTCCCCTCTGACCCGGAAGGTGCCGCGCGCGAGCACGGTGTCGTTGCGCGTGTACTGGATCGACACCAACTTGCGC
Organism: uncultured Solirubrobacterales bacterium; assembly: GCA_963772075.1. GTDB lineage: Bacteria > Actinomycetota > Thermoleophilia > Solirubrobacterales > Solirubrobacteraceae > Palsa-744. Next base: position 336,196 of record CAVYWG010000012.1, read on the forward strand.
AGCAGCGTGTCGCGGTCGATCTCCGCGCCGCGGCTGAGGATCTGCATATTCATCTCGTACACCTCGGGCGAGCCCAACCCATAGATGCACGACACCGACGCGACCACGATCACGTCGCGCCGCGCGAACACCGCCGCCGTGGCGGCGTGACGCAGGCGATCCACCTCCTGGTTGATCGCCGAGTCCTTCTCGATGTACAGGTCGCGGCTCGGGACGTACGCCTCAGGCTGGTAGTAGTCGTAATAGGAGACGAAGTACTCCACGGCGTTGTCGGGGAAGAAGGTGCGGAACTCGTTGCACAGCTGCGCGGCGAGGGTCTTGTTGTGCGCGATCACGAGCGCCGGGCGCTGCACCGCCTCGATCACGCCCGCCATCGTCATCGTCTTGCCGGTCCCCGTCGCCCCCAGCAGCGTCTGGAAGCGCTCGCCCTGCTCGACCCCCTCCGCCAGCGCCACGATCGCCTGCGGCTGGTCGGCGGTGGGGGTGAAGACGGAGTCGAGCTTGAAGGCGGGCATGGCCGCCTCCACGGTAGCGGGCAGGGGTAGTGGGTTGCCCCTGGCGCATGCGCCAGGGGCGCCGGGGCCGCATGCGGCCCCGGCTCGACGTCGCACATGTGCGACGTCGCGGCGGGCGCATGCGCCCGCCGTAGAAAGCAACACAGCCAGAACCGCGAGCCCGCCGCCCCACCGGGCTATGATCGGCTCACCATGCCGGTCCGAGCGACCAAGCGGGGGGCGGGGCGAACGCGGCTGGAGCGAGACTGCGACGTCCTGATCTGCGGTGGATCGTTCGCCGGCCTCGCGGTGGCGCGCGAGCTTCGATCCTCCGGCGCGGAGGTGATGGTGATCGACCGCTACGAGCTGGGCGAGCGCGCGACCTCCGCCTGCGCGGCGCCCACCGCGTGGCTGGAGCAGCTCGATCTGCAGGGCTCGCTGCGCCAGACGTTCGACGAGCTGCGCCTCCACACCCCGTGGACCGACACGCGCTGGACGCTGCCGTGGTCGTTCTCGACGTTCGACTACCGCGAGCTGTGCGCGCTTTTGTGGGAGCAAACCGGGCTACCCCGAGACGCGTATGAGACGGCGAAGGTGGACGGCATCGCACGGGCCGGCCGGCACGGGGACGAGCACGACGGGGGCGGCGAGCTCCACACGGTAAATACCGACCGGGGAGAGATTCGCGCGCCGCTAGTGGTCGATTGCCTCGGCTGGCGGCGCGTGCTCACCGCCAGCTCGTACGTCCAGCCGCCACAGGCCCCGCTCACGCGCGGCCTGGAGGTGCACCCCGCGGGGCGTGGCGATGAGATGGAGCTGTGGATCGACCCCCGCTACGCACCCGCGGGCTACGGCTGGAACTTCCCCGCGGGTGAGGAGCTGCGCGTGGGGGTCTGCTCGTTTCGGCCGACCGACCACGTCAAGGAACCAACCGTGCGTCTGGCGGGGGAGCTGGGCCTCGACGCGGTGCGCTACCAGGGCAACTGGATTCCCCACCGGCTGCGCCCCGCGGTCGAAGACGGCGTGTTCTTCGCCGGGGATTCCGCCGGCCACTGCCTGCCGCTGACCGCGGAGGGCATCCGCACCGCCCTGTACTTCGGGATCGCCTGCGGGCGGGAGCTGCACGCGGTGCTCGACGGACGCCAGACCCGTGAGCAGGCGCTGCGCAGCTACGGGAGCTTCTCGCACAGCCACCGCCGGGCATACCGCGGGCTGCTGCGCATCCAGCGCGCCGTGTGCCGCCCCACGAGCTGGAGCACCACACCGATGTGGGCGCAGGTGCTGCGCAGCCGCCGCTTCGCGGCGCGGGTGTTCGACCGCTACCTGGCGATCGCACCCCCCTCGTTCGTGGCCGTCAACCGATCCCCAACTGCTTAGCGTACGTGGCCCGATAAGCCCGTTGCGCATTCAGCACCCGCCGCACGTATTCGCGCGTCTGCGCGAACGGAATCGCTTCGATGCTCAGCTCGCTTCCTTGCGCCCGAGCCCGCGCCACCCATTCGTCGACGTTGGTCAGGCCCGCGTTGTACGCAGCCACCGCCAGCATCTCGTTGCCCCCGTAGTGGTTGAGCAGATAGCGCAGGTAGTAGCTCCCGTACGCGATGTTGATCGAGGGCGTCGCCAGGTCGCCGGTTTGAAAGCTCACCCCGCCCGACAGGTGGGCAAGGAACAGCGCCGTGGAGGGAAGGATCTGCATCAGGCCCTGCGCACCGGCCGAGGAGGGGCGCGGATCGAACTTGGTCTCCGCGTAGATCACAGCGGCGATCAGCGCGGGGTCGAGATGCTTTTCCGAAGCCTGCTGGCGAATCATGCCGGCGTCCTGCAACGGCAGCGTCAGTTCGCGTACCGCGTGCTCCAGGCGCGGAGCAAACGCCACGATCAGCCCGATTGCCACGGCGAGCACGGCAAGCGTGCTCCACAGCCGACGCCGGCGTGGGGGCTCCCCCCGGCGGCGCTCGCCGGCCCGCGATCGACCGCGGCGCCCGGGCGTGCGCCGCGCGTACAGCTCGTGAGCTTGGGTGTTCACCCCTTCAGCTTGCCAAGTATCTCCGACAGCTTCTCCGCCAACCGTGCTTCGCTGCCATCGTTGCACACCACAAAGGTGGCGCGCGCCGCCTTCTGCTCCTGGGAGAGTTGACGCGCGGCGCGCTCATCCAGCAGCTCGTGCCCCCGTCCGGCGGCCCGCTCGCGACGTAGCTGCTCGGGCGCGATGACCACGATCGTGGCGTCGTACAGTCGCTCCATCCCCGCCTCAAACAGCAGCGGGACCTCGACGACCGCGGCCACTGGCGGGGGCGAGAGCGTGCCTGCCTGCGTCAACCAATCCCCCACCCGCTCGCCCACCAGCGGCCACAGCAGCCCCTCAAGCCAACTGCGCTCTTGGTCGCCGGCAAACGCGCGTCGCGCAATCGCAGCGCGATCCACCACACCGGCGGGCGCCACTTCGTGGCCCCAACGCTCCACAACGGCCTCCCGCACGCGCGCGTCGCGCGTGTACAACTCGTGGACGATCGCGTCGGTCGAGAGCACGACGGCCCCTAACCGCTCCAGTGCGGCCAGGGCGGTGGACTTGCCTGCGCCGATGCCGCCCGTCAGCCCTACCAGTGGGACCGACCGCTCGACTTCCTGCACGAGGGGCGAATCAGTCCTGGGTGGCGTCGCTCACGGCGGGCGTCAAGTCGGGATCCGTAGCGGATTCGCCCGTCGGAGCCTCGGCGGCTGCCGGCTCCGCCGCCGTGGAAGCGGCAAGCTCCTCGGGCACGACGCTCTCCGGAGCGGCACTCTCGGCCGCTGGCTCACTCTCCGTAACCGGCTCCACGACCGCGTCCTGCGGCTCGCTCGCGACCTCGGCTATGGGCTCACTCGCAACTTCGGCTATGGATTCCGCCGCGGACTGGTCCTCGGTAACCGGCTCGGCGACCGCCGCCTCCGGCTCACTCGCGACCTCGGCTGGGGACTCCGCCACAGGCTGTGCATCCGTAACTGGCTCGGCGACCGCCGCCTCCGGCTCACTCGCGACCTCGGCTGAGGATTCCGCCACAGGTTGGGCATCCGTAACCGGCTCGGCGACCGCCGCCATCGGCTCGCTCTCAACCTCGGCCGCGGGCTCCTGGGCGCCCTCGGCCGGAGCCTGGGTCTCCACTGCGACCGCCTGCGGATCCTCCACCGCAAGCTCGGCCGCCGACGCCCCGGCCTCGCCGGTGGGCTCCCCCGCGGGCTGCTCTTGACGCGGCAGCGGCAGGATCTGGTCCTCGACGCGCTTGGCCGACAGCGACAGGCGCCGGCGCTCGGAGTCGATCTCAAGGATCTTCACGCGGATTTCATCGCCCGGGTGCACGATCTCGCGCGGGCTTTCCACGTGGTGGGCGGCGAGCTCGGAGATGTGCACGAGCCCCTCGACGCCGTCGAGGATCTCCACGAACGCGCCGAACGTGACGACCTTGGTGACGGTGCCTTCCAGCTCGTCGCCGATGTTGTAGGTGTCGATGATCCGCTGCCACGGGTCTTCCTGGGTCTGCTTGAGGCCCAGCGAGATGCGCTGGCGGTCGCGGTCGATGTCGAGCACCTTCACCTGCACGGTGTCACCGATGTTGAGCAACTCGGAGGGGTGGTTGACGTGCGACCACGAGAGCTCGGAGATGTGGATCAGGCCGTCGATCCCGTCGAGGTCGACGAACGCGCCGAAGTCGACGATGTTGGAGATCTGGCCCTCGACCACGAGACCGGGCTGCAGGCGGTCGAGGATCTGCTGGCGCACCTCCTTGCGCTCCTCCTCGAGCACCGCGCGGCGCGAGAGCACGACGTTGTTGCGCGAGCGGTTGAGCTCGATCACCTTCGTCTCGATCTTCGTGCCCATGTATTCGTCGAGGTTGGGCACCCGGCGGATGTCCACCAGCGACGCCGGCAGGAAGCCGCGCACGCCGAGATCGATGATCAGGCCGCCCTTGACGACCTCGATCACGTTGCCCTCGACCGGCTGCCCCGACTCCGCCGCGGCCTCGATGCGCCGCCACGCCTTCTCGAAGCGCGCGCGCTTCTTGGACATGATCAGGCGACCGTCCTGGTCCTCCTTGGTCATGACGATCGCGTCGACCTCCTCGCCGAGCTCGACCTCTTCGCGGGGATCGACCGACTTGCGGATCGAGAGCTCCCCGGAGGGGATCACGCCCTCGGACTTGTAGCCGATATCGACGAGCACCTCGTCCTTGTCGATCCGCACCACACGGCCCGTCACCACCTCGCCCTCCTCGAAGGGCTGCATCGTGGCGTCGTAGTTGGGGACGATCTGCCCGTCGATTTCGAGCAGGAGGCCGTTGGATCCCTCGACGACGTGGGCGTCGGGTTTCTCGATCAGAGCTTGCACCGCTCGAAGCCTAGCGCAGCGCGGTCGGTATGGGACCCCGCCCGCCCCCCGCCCGCCCCAGGCCGCCCCTCACCTACCCGGCAGATCCGGTCGCCGAGCGCCGCGCTCATATGATTGAGGGCCAATGCCCGTACGCGCGACCAAGCGGGGAATCGAGCGCACCCGCCTGCAGGGCGACTGCGATGTACTCGTGTGCGGCGCCAGCTTCGCGGGCCTCGCGATCGCCCGCGAGCTGGCCGGAAGTGGCGCACGGGTGCTGGTGATCGACCGCTACGAGATCGGCGAGCGCCAGACCTCCGCCTGCGGCGTCCCCACCACCTGGCTCGACGCGCTGCAGCTGCGCGGCGCGCTGCGCCAGACCTTCGGGGAGCTCACCGTGCACACCCCCTGGAGGAGCTCCCGCTGGAGGCTGCCGTGGACGTTTTCGACTTTCGACTACCCCGAGCTGTGCGCGCTGCTGTGGGAGCAGGCGCAGGCGGATGACACCCGCTTCGAGACCGCCACCGTGCAAGGCCGGGAGGGCGACACGGTGCACACCGATCGCGGCGAGCTGCGCGCCCCGCTGATCGTCGACGCGCTCGGCTGGCGGCGGACGCTCTCGAGCGCCACCCCAATCCAGCCACCCAACGCAAGGCTCTCGCGAGGCCTGGAGGTGCACCCGCACGGCAGTGGCGAGGAGATGGAGCTATGGATCGACCCTCGCTACATCCGCTCGGGGTACGGGTGGAGCTTCCCGGCGCGCGATGAGGTGCGCGTCGGCGTGGGGTCCTTCTGGCCGAGCCACCATGTCAAGGAGCCGACGGTGCGTCTCGCGCACGACCTCGAGCTCCCCCCCGACGGGTATCAGGGCAACTGGATCCCCCACCAGCTACGGCCCGCCATCGAGGACGGCGTGTTCTTCGTCGGCGACTCCGCGGGCCACTGCCTGCCGCTTACGGCGGAGGGCATCCGCACCGCCTTCTACTTCGGGATCGCCTGCGGACGAGAGCTACGCACGGTGCTCGACGGCCGCAGCACCCGCGAGCAGGCGCTGAGCCGCTACAGCGCCTTCTCCGACGCGCACCGATGGAAGTTCAGCTCGCTGCTGTTCACCCAGCGCGCGGTCGGGCGCCTCACCCCCACCCCTGCGGTAACCGCACTCGCGCGCGTTCTGGAAAGCCCGCGTGTGTGCGAGTGGGCCTTCGAGCACTACATGCGGATCGCCCCCGCGTCGTTCGTGGGGCCTCGTGCGGGGCGACCCACCCCGAGCCGGCGACCGATCGAAGATCGGCCAGCGGCCGCGGCAGCCGGGTGAGCGATCGCCGGAGAGGTTTGGGATGAGGGACCCCAGAGGTGGGCAGGACGGGTTCGCGGGCTCGATTACCGCGCCGGGTAGCCAGGAGGCGGCGGCGGCATTACCACAGAACGGGCACGTCGTAGGCCCGCAGAAGCTCGTCGGCGCTCAGGATCGTCAGGCCCTCGACCTGTGCCTGCGCTACGAGCAGGCGATCGAAGGGATCGCGATGGTGCAGCGGCAGGTCGGCAACCGCGGCCGCATGTCTGTCGTAGATCGGCAGGCTCGGTATGCCGCGACGCGCCATCTGGTGATGAAACTCAGCCGGAAATGCAGCCGGTGCGGCGAGCTTGTCGATGCTGCGCTTGATCGCAATCTCCCATACGCATGCCACGCTCAAGAAGCACGGGTGGCTCTCGTCCTCGACCATACGATGAGCAACCGCGGACAGACGGCGATCGTCCGTCAGCATCCAGATCACGACATGAGTGTCGAGCAACAGCTTCAATCGATCACGCCGAACGCCCGCGCGACATCCTCCGGCAACTCGTCGAAGTCCTCCGCCATCTCGATCTGTCCTTTGTACAGGCCGAACAAGCTCTTGCGCGGCAACGGGCCAACCGGCTGGAGCTTGACGACGGGCTTGCCACGCCGCGTGATCACCACCTCCTCGCCGGACTCGGCCGCCTCGAGCAGGCGCGACAAGGTGGTCTTGGCCTCGTGAACTCCGACGCTTATCGACATCGGCCGATCATAGCGGATCTAGCTAGACGAGATAGCTAGGACTGAGAACGCCCGGGTCCGTCGAAGAACCGGTCGCCCCGGTCCCTCGACAAACACACTGGCGCCACGCAGGACACCTGGCCGTCAACCAGCCGTCAGGCTACCACTCCGGCGCAGACGAAGCGCTGCGTCACTCACGCCACCTTCCGCAGCCGCGGACGCGTTGTGCCCACCGCGGCGAGCGCCAACCGGCTGGCCTCCAGGCCGCTGGCCCACGAAACCTCGGCGAGCAGCCCCGGGGCGGAAACCATGTCGCCCGCGAGGTAGACGCCGTCGCCCTGATCGACGGCGGGGCGATCACGCCAGGTGCTGCCGGGCGGGTCGAGCGCGCCCGAGCGGGCGTCCATCACCTGCCGGCGGCGCCAGGTCTCGCGTCCCCGCCAGCCCGCGACCGACTGGTCGATCAGCCGCTCCAGGCGGGCACCTGCCTGATCGGTACTCTCGCCGGGGCGGATCGGCATCTGCGTCTGAATCAGCTCGTGTCCCTCCGGGGCGATCGTGCGATCGGAGGAGGAGTAGCGCCCGATCCAGCCCGACTCGTCGAGGTCGGAGACGATCCACGGGTCGCCGCGGCGGCGGGAGAGGCCGACGTCGAGGCACACCGTGCGTCCGCTGGGCCACTGCAGCGGCTTTCCTCCGAGCAGCTCACTCGCCTGGTGGAGCTCGGTGGCGATGATCACGGGCGCCTCTGGCAGTGTCTCCACGCGGCTGCCCGTCTGCACCTCCACGCCCAGCTCGCGCAGCCGGCGCTCCAGCGGCGCGACCATCCCGCTCCAGCCGCCGCTGGCGTAGCGCACGACCGTGGAGGGCGGCGGCGTGGAGAGGAACAGGCGCACCGTGCGCTCCCACACGAACGCCGCGGAGAGCTCGCCGGGGTCGTGGTAGTAGGTGTAGACACCGGCCATCGAGGAGAGCATCGCGGCGATGCGCTCGTCGGTGTGCGCGGCGACCCAGCTGCAGAAGTCGGTATCGACCGGCGCCTGGCGGCCGCGCAGGCGCAGCACCGCGGGAATCGCGCCCAGCGGCGGCGTCCGATGCAAGGCGCCCTGGAAACGAAAGCGCGCGCCGCCGAGCGGCGGGCGGACGTGGCCCGGCAGCAAGCCGCGTTCGTTCAGCCACCCCCACATCGCGCCGTCGCTGTAGAGGGCGTGCGGCCCGAGGTTGGCTTTGTAGGGCCCGTCGGCGCTGCGCGCTCGCCCGCCGAGCTGCTCGTGCGCCTCCAGCAGCCGCACCTGCGCGCCCCCCTCCGCGCATGCGATCGCCGCGGTCAGCCCTGCAAGCCCCCCTCCGACAACTGTTATCTGGCTCATGATGTCCTCCGGGTCGAGAGTTTGCTCGAACTCACGCTAACCAGCAACTGGCCTACGGTAAAGTTCCAGTTGTGCCTCGCTCCACAAGACCAGTTGCTGGTAGACCGCCGAAAAGGAGAGCTCTTCCCCCGCCACCCCTGAGCGACCAGGAGTTGCACGATTGGCTCGGGGGCGGGCCCGGGCGTATTTGGGACGACGGGCGGCGCTCACAATCCAGGGGCCATGACGGTCCGGAGCTGCTGCTGGAGCTCGACCGGGGCGGGGAGCTGTCGCTGGGCGAGCAGCTCGCCGGCGGCATCCGCGAGGCGATTCGCGCGGGGCGCTTGCAACCCGGGGCGGCGCTGCCCTCAACCCGCGGCCTGGCAGAAGACCTGGGCGTCTCGCGCGGCCTGGTGAGCGAGGCGTACAGCCAGCTGGCCGCCGAGGGCTATCTCAGCACCCGCCAGGGCGCGCCGGTGAGAGTGAGCGCGGCGGTGCGCGCCGCCTCCCAGCGCGCCCCTGCCCGCTCGCTGCAGGAGCGCTTCCCCTACCACTTCCACCCTGGCCTCCCTGCCCTCGAGAGCTTTCCCCGCGAGCGCTGGGTGCGCTCGCTGCGCGCGGCGCTGCGCGAGTCGCCGCTGGACGCGCTCGGCTATGGCGACCCTCGCGGACTGCCCGAGCTGCGCGAGGCGCTCACCGACTATCTCGCGCGGGTGCGCGGCGCCGCGGCCGACACCGAGCAGATGACGATCTGCACCGGTTTCATGCAGGGCTTCTCGCTGGCCTGCGGGGTGCTGCGCGGCCTCGGCGTGGAGTCGATCGCACTCGAGGACCCCGGGTGGCATATACACAGGCTGATCGCCGAGGAGGCGGGCCTGCGGATCGTACCGATCCCCGTCGACGCCGAAGGGCTGCGGGTGGACGAACTGATCGCGAGCGACGCGGCCGCGGTGGTCGTGACGCCCGCGCACCAGTTCCCCACCGGGGCGGTCCTCAGCCCCGCCCGCCGCGCCGCGCTGATCGCGTGGGTCGAGCGCGAGGAGCGGCTGATCGTCGAGGACGACTACGACGCCGAGTATCGCTACGACCGCGTCGCCGTTGGCGCGCTGCAGGGACTGGCACCCGAGCGCGTGCTCTACATCGGCTCCGCCAGCAAGCGCCTGGCGCCAGGCATGCGGCTCGGCTGGATGCTGACTCCGTCGTGGCTCACCTGGCAGCTCTCAACCGCGAAGGCCGTTCACGACGGCGGCTCGGAGGTGATTGGTCAACTGGCGCTGCGCGACTTCATCGTGCGTGGCGAGCTCGACCGCCACGTCCGCCGCATGCGCACGATCTACCAACGCCGGCGCGAGGCGCTGCTGGAGGCGCTCGCCCGCCATCTGCCCGCCGCGCGCACGAGCAGCGCAGCCGCCGGCCTGTTCGTGCTGGTGGGGCTACCCGACAGCGTCGATGAGCCCGAGTTGATCAAGGCCGCCGCCGCACGCGGAGTGGGCATGGAGGGCCTCTCCCTGCACCGCTTCACCCCCGACGGCTCACCGGCGCTGCTGCTCGGCTTCGGCAACCTCACCGAGCCGGCGATCGAGCAGGGCGTGCGGCTGCTGAGCGAGGCGTACGCAGAGATCGGCGGCTGAGCGGCCACTGCCGGACGGAGATGCCCTCGCCGGCTGAGCGGCCACTGCCGGACGGAGATGCCCTCGCCGGCTGAGCGGCCACTGCCGGACGGAGATGCCCTCGGCGGCCGAGGAACCGCTGTCGGGGAGGCGCACCTCGGACGGCTGAGAAACTAGCGCCGCACCACCAGCGCGACGCCTGCTACAAGCAGCACGAGCCCGACAATGCGATGTAGGGCGAGCGGCTGACGGGCGATCCCGAGCAGGCCGAAGCGGTCGATCGCGACCGAGATCACGAGTTGGCCGGTGATCACCGCCGCGGTCAAGCCGGTGGCTCCTAGCGTACGCACGGTGAGGATCGCCACCGTCACGTAGGTCGCGCCCAGCAGACCGCCGATAAAAGCCCACCAGGGGATGCCCCCTGTATGGCGGAAGCTGCCGAGCCCCCCCTGCGAGATCGACGCGGCCACCACCAGCGCAACCGTGCCGACGATGAACGAGAGCGTCGCCGCCTGCAGGCTCCCAACACCCCTGCCCAAGCGGGCGTTGACGGGAGCCTGCATCCCGACTAGCGCCCCCGCCCCGCCGGCCAGCAGCACCGCCGCGAGACGGCTCACTTCGCCTCCAGCCAGTTGCGCCCGACACCGATCTCCACCGCCATCGGCGGCTCCAGCTCCCACACGCCGACCATCTCGCGCTCGATCAGCTCGCGTGCCACGGGCACGTCCTCGGGGGCCGCTTCGAACAGCAGCTCGTCGTGGATCGTGAGAATCAGGCAGGCGTCCAGGCCGGAGACCTCCAGCGCCCGGTGGCAGCGCACCATCGCCAGCTTGATGATGTCGGCGGCGGTACCCTGCACGACGGTGTTGACGGCCAGCCGTTCGCCGAGCGAGCGCACCTGGTAGTTGCGTGCGCGCAGCTCGGGGATCTGGCGGCGGCGACCCCACAGCGTGGTGACGTGCCCGTCCTCCTTAGCGCGCTCGATCGTCGCTTGCATGAATGCGGCCACGCACGGGAAGCGCGCGAGGTAGGCGTCGATGAACTCTTTCGCCTCCTCGCGGGGAATGTTGAGGCGGTCGGCGAGGCCGTAGTCGGAGAGCCCGTAGACGATGCCGTAGTTGATCATCTTCGACTTCGCACGCATACCAGGGTCGATCTGCTCGGGAGCGACCTGGAAGACCTGCGAGGCAGTGGCCGTGTGCACGTCTTCCCCGCGCGCAAAGATCTCCTTCAGCACGGGCTCCTCGGCAGCGTTGGCGAGCACGCGCAACTCGATCTGCGAGTAGTCGGCGGAGATCAGCACGCGGCTCTCCTCCGCCTCGAAGCAGCCGCGAATCTCGCGCCCCAGCTCGGTGCGAATCGGGACATTCTGCATGTTGGGGTTGGTGCTCGACAGGCGCCCGGTTTGAGCGACCGCTTGCAAGAAGGTGGTGTGGATGCGCGAGCGCTCGTCGGCCTGCGCGGGGAGCACATCGAAGTAGGTCTTGATCAGCGTCGAGAGCTCCCGCCAGCGCTCGATCTTCGGCACGATCACGTGCTCGGAGCGGATCGCCTGCAGCACGCGCGCGTCGGTCGAGTAGCCGATCTTGCCGCGACGCTTGCGCGAGAGGCCGAGCTTCTCGAACAGGATCTCCCCCAGCTGCTGTGGGGAGGCGATCAGGAACTCCTCGTCAGCGAGCACGAAGATTTCTCCTTCGAGCTCGGCGATCTCCTCGCGCACGCGCGCCGCCACCTCCTGCAGACGCGGCACGTTGAGGCGCACCCCGACCAACTCGACATCGCGTAGCACCCCCACCAACGGCAGCTCGATGTCACGCATCAACCCCTCCAGGCCGCGTGCGGTGATCTGTTCGCGCTGCCACGCCGCCAGCGCCCCCACCAGCAGCGCGTCACCGGCCGCGGCATCGTTCACGTCGGCGGCCAGCCCACGCTCCTCGCATAGCTCCGCGAACGGATATCCACGCCGCGCCGGCTCCAGTAGGTAGGCGCCCAACAGCGTGTCGTGGACGAGACCGGGCGGCACCAGCGCGAGCGCCTTGGCGTCGTGCACGACCACCGGCAGCTCCCCGCAGGCGGTGGCAACCTCCTCGGGGCTTTCGCACTCCCCGAAAAGCACATCCTGCCCCGATGCGACGGCGAAACGCCAACCACCATTCTGCGCGAATAACGCTCCCTCGGGCACCTCGGCCTGGTGTACTGCCACGCACAGCTCACCCTTGCCGATTCGAGGGACGTCCGCGACCGTCCCCGCACGCAGGCGCCCTGAGAGCCGCACCTCGGTGGCGCCCGCGGGCACCATCAGCTCCGCCTCGCCAAGCGCCTCCTCTAGACGGCGCAGTGGGTCGCGCAGCTCATACTCGCGGAACACCTCGCGTAGGCGCGAGCGGTCGGGCTCGCGGGCGGCCTCTGCGGTCGGATCGAAGTCGAGCGGGACGGCGCGATTGACGGTCGCCAGCTGCTTGGAGATGCGTGCGTCCTCGGCGTGCGCCGTCAGGTTCTGTTTGCGCTTGGCGCCGCTGATGTCGGGGATGTGCGCGAGCACCTCCTCCAGGGCGCCGTAGCGTTGGATCAGGTCGGAGGCGGTCTTGTCGCCGATCCCTGGTACTCCTGGGATGTTGTCGGAGGTGTCGCCCTTCAGCCCGTAGAAGTCGGGAATCAGCTCGGGCGGGATGCCGTAGCGGTCGATCACCGCTTGGCGGTCGTATACCTTGGTGTCGGTGATCCCGCGCGCGGTGGCCATCACCTCAACAAGACCCCGCTCGTCGATCAGCTGAAAAACGTCGCGATCGCCTGTGACGATCGTCACGGGGACGGGCGGCTCGACACTCGCGGCGCGCTCGGCCAGAGTGGCAATCACGTCGTCGGCCTCGTACCCCTCCACCTTCACGTTGCTATAGCCGAACGCCTCGACGAGCGGTTCCATCGCCGGCCACTGCTGCTTGAGCAGGTCCGGGCGCGAGCGCCGCTGCGCCTTGTATTCGGGGAACAGCTCGGTGCGCCCGGAGGTGCCGGCGTCCCACGCGACGACGGTCGGGCAGACGCCGTACTCGGTGACGATCTTGACCAGCATCGAGGCAAACCCGAAGATCGCATTGGTCGGCACCCCGGTCGAGGTGGCGATCGACTCGGGCAGCGCGAAGAAGGCCCGGTAGACGAGCGAGGGACCGTCGATCAGGAAAAGGCGAGGCCCCACTTGGTCACCGTTGGCCGCTGCGTTCATCGCCGAGCACTTTACGTCAGACCACACCCTCGCCCGAACGCTCACGGCGGATGCTGCCCGCCACCGAGCAATAACATGGCAGCGTCCCTCGAACCAGGAGCCACTTTCGTGAGCATCACCCCCAGCGCGCAGTACCGACTGACGATCCGCGTCCGGCTGGACGACACCGCTCCCGGCGCCGTCGGCCAGGTAACCGGCGCGGTCGGCGAGGCCGGCGGTGTGGTGGTGGGGGTCGATCTCGTCGAGGCCGACGCCAGCGCATCCATCAGAGACATCGTGGTAGACGCGGCCAACCGCGAACACTGGAGTAGGATCCTCGAGGCGATCGAGGCGCTCGGCGGCGTGGAGGTGGTGGACACGACCGACCGCACCTTCCTGCTGCACGTGGGCGGCAAGATCGAACAGCGCAACAAGCACTCGCTGAAGACACGCGATGATCTCTCGATGGTGTACACGCCGGGCGTGGCGCGCGTGTGCATCGCGATCCGCGACGACCCCGCCAAGGCCGCCCAATACACGATCAAGCGCAACACCGTGGCGGTCGTCTCCGACGGCACCGCGGTGCTCGGCCTCGGCGACATCGGCCCGGCGGCGGCGATGCCGGTGATGGAGGGCAAGGCGTGCCTGTTCAAGGAGTTCGCGGGCGTCGACGCGTTCCCGATCTGCCTCGACACCAAGGACCCCGACGAGATCGTGCACACGGTGAAGCTGATGGCGCCGGGCTTCGGGGGGATCAACCTCGAGGACATCTCCGCGCCGCGCTGTTTTGAGATCGAGGAGCGCTTGCAGCGGGAGCTCGACATCCCCGTGTTCCACGACGACCAGCACGGCACCGCGGTGGTGGTGATGGCGGCGCTGCTGAACGCCGTGAAGCTGACCGACCGGCGCCTGGAGGAGCTGCGCGTGCTGGTGCTCGGCCTTGGCGCGGCGGGGATCGCAGTCACCAAGATCATGCGCGAGGCGGGCGTGCGCCACATCGTCGGCGCCGACTCCAAAGGGGCGCTGCACGTGCGCCGCGAGGATTACCTCGACGGCACGATGAACCCGGTGAAGCGGTGGTTCGCGGAGGCGACCAACCCCGAATGCCGCGCCGGCACGCCCGCGGATGTGATCGACGGCGCCGATCTGCTGATCGGGGTCTCCGGCGCACGCGCCCTGCCGGCGCAGGCGCTCGCGAAGATGAACCGCGACGCGATGGTGTTCGCGATGGCCAACCCCAACCCCGAGGTGATCCCCGAGGAGGCGGCGCCGTACGTGCGGATCATGGCGACTGGGCGCTCGGACTACCCCAACCAGATCAACAACGTGCTGTGCTTCCCGGGGATCTTCCGCGGCGCGCTGGACGTGCGTGCGCCGGCGATCACCGAGGCGATGAAGATGGCCGCGGCGCGCGCGATCGCCGCGATCGTACCCGAGGAGGAGCTGCGCGAGGACTACATCATCCCGTCGGTCTTCAACCGTGACGTCGCGCCCGCGGTGGCTGCGGCCGTGGCCGAGCAGGCACGCGCCAGTGGCATGGCGCTCGCCGGCCCGGAGGTGGGCTTCGCCCAGGCCGACACCGCCACGGGGGCTCCCGCCCCGGTGTAAGGCGATGCGGGTCACGCTCACCGGCGCGACGGGCCTGATCGGGACCACGCTCGTCGCGGCGCTGGTGGGCGACGGCGCGGAGGTCACCGTGCTCTCGCGGGACCCCGCCCGGGCGCAGGCGAAGCTTGGCGTGCCGGCGGTGGAGTGGGATCCACTGAGCGAGCCGGCTCCTCGGCCCGCGCTCGAAGGGCGCGACGCGGTGGTGCACCTCGCTGGTGAGAACGTCGCACAGCGCTGGAGCGCGAGCGCCAAGCGGGCGATCCGTGAGAGCCGTACGATCGGCACGCGCCACCTGGTGGAGGGCTTGCGTGAATGCGCAACCCACCGCGGAGGAGCCCCGGCCGGCGTAGACGGGGGGAGCAGCGACGGTGAGGGAGACGACGGCCGCGAGGGCAAGCCCGGCGGCGGCGGCCGTCCGGCGGTGTTGGTGAGCGGCTCGGCGATCGGCTACTACGGCCCCCACGGCGAGGAGCCACTCGACGAGGAGGCTCCCTCCGGGGGCGACTTCCTCGCACAGGTATGCGTGGCATGGGAGACGCAGGCTCGCGCGGCGCAGAAGTTGGGGATACGCACGGTGCAGGTACGCACCGGCGTGGTGCTCGACCCCCGCGGCGGCGCGCTGGCAAAGATGCTGCCCCCTTTCCGGATGGGCGTCGGCGGCCCGGTGGCAGGGGGCCGCCAGTACGTGTCGTGGATCCATGTGGACGACCTGGTAGGGATGATTCGGGTGGCGCTGAACGACGAGCGCTGGGCGGGCCCTGTCAACGGCACGGCTCCCGAGCCCGTCACTAACAGGGAGCTCTCGCACGCGCTGGGGCGCGCGCTCCACCGCCCCGCGCTGCTGCCGGTGCCGGGGGCGGCGCTGGGGCTGCTGTATGGAGAAATGGCGCAGATCGTCACCACCGGCGCGCGCGTGCTGCCGGCGAAGCCGCTGATGCTGGGGTACGAGTTCCGCCACCCCTATCTGGAGGGAGCGCTGGAGGCAGCGCTGAGCTCCTGAGTCAGCTTTCAGGCGGCAATTCAAACGCCCGATAGAACACCAACCGCCCCCCGTGCACGCGATCGACCGCGTAGCGGGAGAAGGTCGTGTCGCCGTTGGGCAGCACCGAGTAGCGCCCCAGCACCGAGTCTCGATCTTTGATCCCGAAGAACTTGTGGATCACCGTCTCGCGGTCGTTGCCGTGGCGGCCCGCGCGGTGGATCGCGAGCAGCACGGCGCTCATCGCCTCGTACCCGTACAGCGCATAGGGCCCGGCCGTGCGGTGGAAGCGCCGGCGATATTCGGCGAGCACCCGCCGCGCGGGCGGCGGGTAGAGCGCGGGCGGCAGCAGCGGCGAGGTCAGATAGGTGTGCGCCGCCGCCGAGCCGATCCGCGCGGCGAACGAGGGTTCGGCGAGGTTGCTCGGACCCAGCAGGCGCAGGTGGGGCGCGGCGGTGTGCAGCTGCTGCCACAGCGCGACCGCGCCGGCGTCGGGGTTGCCGCTGAAGAACACCGCGCGGGCGCCGCTTTCGAGCACCTTGTGCACCTCCCCGGAGAATTCCGTGCCGGCGGTAGTTTCGATCTGGTCTTCGCCGAGCACCGCGATCCCGGCGCGTTTGGCGTCTTCGGCGAAGATCGACGCCAGAGGCGCGTTGAAGGGATCGAGGTCGTCGATCACGTATACGCTCGGCAGGTGCAGCACTCCCATCAGCCGCACCTGGGCGGCGGCCTGCACCTCATCGCCGGGCATCAGCCGGGCAAACGTGCGCTGGCCGCTGGGGTAGAAGCGTTCCGGTTCGTCCTGGCCGGCATCTAGTGAGGAGGTCAGCCCGACGTAGGGGCTCGCGGGGCTCACCTGAAGGATGCCGGCACCGTTGACGAACGACAGCGAAACGGCCGTGGCGGCGGAGTCGAGCTCGCCGATGTAGGCGATCGTCGAGGTGTCCTGCGTGGCGACGCGGGCGTTGGAGGCGACGATCCCGGGGTCGGCTTCCCCGGTCTTGGGGTTGGCGTCGTCGAGTGAGGCGTAGTCGATCTTGAACCGCCCCACGCGTCCACCGACCTGGGCGAGGGCGAGCTTCTCGCCGTTTTCGATCTGTAGCGAATCGGCCGCGAGCGGGCCCTGCAGGGGAAGGCTGGAGTAGACGGTGAGCTGGCCGGGGAGGGTGACGGCGGTGGAGACCCCCACCCCGCCGCAGCCGGAGAGCAGGGCGAGCAACGCGGGCAGCGCCAGCAATGCGAACCCGGCCAGCACCAGACGGGGCGTGGGTCCCAGAGGCCGGCCGAGCCGCACGGGCCGCTCAGGCGCCGCTGCGACGGCGGCCGGGCAGGTAGCCGGCGACGATCCGTACGCAGGCGCCAACCAGCATGATGAGGGCGGCGAGCATGAACGCGTCGAACCCCTTGGCGCCCAGCGCCCAGAGCACGATCCAGACGACCAGACCGGCGGTGATAGCTGCGATCAATCCCATCGTCTGCGCATCCTACCGGCCGGGCGGGCGGCGTGTCTCGTTCGGAACGGCCGTTCTACGGCCGCAGCCCCGCGGCGAGCTCGGCGACGAGCGCACCCACCGCGCCGGCCGGATCGGTGGACTCCCCGGCGGCGCGCACCAACCGCGAGCCGACGATCACCCCATCGGCGCCCGCGTCGGCGGCGGCGCGGGCCTGCGCGGGGGTGGAGATCCCGAAGCCCAGCGCCACGGGCACCGTGGTGGCAGCCTTGGCGCGGGCGACGACTTCGGCAAAGCTATCGGCAAGCGCGGCGCGCTCCCCGGTGGTACCCACCACCGAGACGGTGTACACGAACCCTCGCGCGCGGGCGCCGATCTCCGCGAGGCGCCCCGGCGGCGTCGTGGGCGCTACCAGTGGCACGAGCGCCAGCCCGTGCGCGTCGCAGGCTGCGAGCACCTCGGTGGCCTCCTCGAAGGGCAGGTCGGGCACGATCAGCCCGCTCGCACCGGTTCGCGCCAGCCGCTCCACGAACGCCTGGATCGGAGCCCCGCCCGCCCCCGCGAGCACCATGTTGGCGTAGCACATCAGCACCACCGGGACGCTTGGGGCGAGCGCACGAGCAACCTCGAACACCCCGGTGAGGTTGGCACCGGCGGCGAGCGCGCGCGTGGCGGCGTCGTGGATCACCGGCCCGTCAGCCAGCGGATCGGAGTAGGGCACGCCCAGCTCGATGATGTCGGCGCCCCCCTGCACGCACGCCTCGCCGATCCGCACCGAGTCGGCGAGCGTGGGAAAGCCGGCCATCAGGTAGGGCATCAATGCCGCGCGGCTCTCGCTCAGTGCGTCTGCGAACGCGGCTCCGATCCGGTCGATGCCACGCGCGCCGGGATCGCGGTGCGTGACCCACCCGCCGGAGCGCTTTAGCGCGGAGGCACCATCCCCATCCCCCGCTCCGCCGACTCCTCCCGTGCTCATGACAGAGCCAACACCTCGGCGAGATCCTTGTCCCCGCGGCCGGAAAGGCACACCAGATCGAGCTCCCCCTCAGGCTGGGCGAGCACCCAGGCGAGCGCGTGCGCCGTCTCAAGCGCCGGGATGATGCCCTCCAGGCGCGCCAGCTCGCGGAAGGCGGCGAGCGCCGCGCGGTCGGGGATGGCGACGTAGCGGGCACGGCCGGTGTCGCGCAGGTGAGCGTGCTGGGGGCCGGTACCGGGATAGTCCAGGCCCGCGGACACCGAGTGCGCTTCGATGATCTGGCCCTCCTCGTCCTGCATCACCGCCGAAAGCGCGCCGTGCAGCACGCCCGCGCGGCCGCCCACGGTCAGCGGGGCGCCGTGGCGCGGCGTGTCGATCCCCTCCCCCCCGGCCTCCACGCCGACCAGCTCGACGCCGGGGTCATCGAGGAACGCGGTGAAGATCCCCAGCGCGTTGGAGCCCCCACCGACGCAGGCGACCACGCGCGCCGGCAGACGCCCCTCGCGCTCCAGCAGCTGCGCGCGCGCCTCGTCGCCGATCACCCGCTGCAGGTCGCGCACCAGCGCCGGGTAGGGCGCCGGCCCGACGACCGAGCCAATCACGTAGTGGGTGTCGGCGACGTTCCTCACCCAGTCGCGGATCGCCGCCGAGGTGGCCTCCTTGAGTGTGCGCGCGCCCGCGTCCACCTGGTGCACGGTGGCGCCGAGCAGCTCCATGCGCTGCACGTTGGGCTGCTGTCGGCGAGTGTCCTCGGCGCCCATGTAGATCTCACACCGCACGTCCAGCAACGCACACACGGTCGCGGTCGCCACGCCGTGCTGCCCCGCCCCGGTCTCGGCGATGATCCGCCGCTTGCCCATCCGCCGGGCCAGCAGCGCCTGGCCGAGCGCGTTGTTGAGCTTGTGCGAGCCCGTGTGGTTGAGGTCCTCGCGCTTGAGGTGCACCGGGCGCCCGCAGCGCTCTGAAAGCCGCCGCGCTAGGTACAGCGGCGTGGGCCGCCCCCGAAGTCGCGCAGCAGCCCCGCCAGCTCGGCGCGGTAGCCGGGGTCGTCGCGAGCCTGCACCCACGCCTGCTCGAGCTCCGCCAACGCGGGCATCAGCGTCTCAGGGACGTACTGCCCCCCGTACGCTCCGAAGCGGTGCTCGATCGTGCTCACGCGGGCGAGGGTATCGCGGCACTCTCTACCGAGGCGAAGAACGCGCGCAGCCGCTCGGGGTCCTTGCGCCCCGGGGCGCACTCGGTGCCGGAGGCGGTGTCGAGCGCGAAGGGCCGTGCGCGGTGCCCATACGAGGAGGCTGCGCGTGTGGCTTGCGCCGCGTTCTCGGGCCCGAGGCCGCCGCTGAGGATCAGTGGCACACTCGAGCGTCGCGCGGCGAGCAGGCTCCAGTCGAACGCCTCGCCCGTGCCTCCGCGCAGCTTCTCCCTGCCGGGCACGGTCGAGCGCGCGTCGAGCAGGTGGAAGTCGGTGTGGAAGCGCTCCACGTCGCGCACCTCCCCGATCGAGGCCACCTGCACCGCCTTGATCACCTTCGCCCCTGTCCGGTGCCCCACTTCGGCGCAGTATGCGGGCCCCTCGTCGCCGTGCAGCTGCAGCATCGTCAGCCCCAGCTCGTCGCAGGCCTGCACGACCTCATCGAGCGGCGCGTTGACAAACACGCCGCACAGCTCCACTCTGCGTCGCAGCGCCGAGACGATCCGCAGCGCCTCGTCGGTCGAGCAGGCGCGCGGCGAGGGCTCATAGAAGACCATCCCCACCGCCCACGCCCCCAGCTCGACCGCGAGCTCGGCATCGCGCAGGTTGGTTATGCCGCAGACCTTGATCTGGGGAGCTGTGTCGGACATGCCCCAACGGTAGCGACTGGTCCCCGGCCGCCGGGCGTTAACGACGAAACGCCCGCAGTGTGCGGGCGCTCCGATGAGTTAGCAGTCTGCTCGCTCGCCGCCGCGAGTGTGGCGCACGCTATTCCGGCGTGTTGGGGTTGGGAATCGAGTTGGGCCGCTCACCGAGCGTGACGGTGACGTTCTTCTTGGTGTAGCCGCCGCTGCCCGACTCGCGCAACAGTTCGAGCGTGACGGTGTCGCCGGGCTTCTTGGTGCCGACGTAGGAGGCGAGGCTTTCGGAGCTCGTCACCTTTTTGCCGTCGAAGCCGACGATGATGTCGCCACCGACGGAGATTTCGTTGCCGCCGACCTTCGCTTCGATATTACCCGCGCGGATGCCCGCCTTGGCGGCGGGGCTGCCGGCTTCGACTTTCTCGATCAGCGCACCGCTCTTGACGGGCAGGTTGAGGCTTGAGAGCGAGCCATCGATCGCGACCATCTCGACGCCGAGGTAAGCGGTCTGGACGCCGCCGTTCTTCTCGAGTTCGGGGAGCTCGGCCTTGGCGGTGTTGATCGGCACCGCGAAGCCGATCCCGATGTTGCCGTCGCTACCGCCTCCACCGGTCTCGATCTGCGAGGTGATGCCGATCACCTGTCCTTTGGCGTTGAGCAGCGGCCCGCCGGAGTTGCCGGGGTTGATCGGCGCGTCGGTCTGCAACACATTGTCGATCGCGAAGCCGTTGGGCGCGGTGATTTCGCGCTGCAGCGCTGAGATCACACCGGTCGTCAGCGTTCGGCTGAGGCCGAACGGGTTGCCGATCGCGACCACCGGTTCGCCGACCTCGACGGAGCTCGAGTCGCCGAGCGTGAGCGGGTGCAGGGTGAGCCCTTCGGTCGGGATCTTCAACACGGCAAGATCCTGGGAGGGGTTCTTGCCGACCACGTGCGCTTCGACGGTCTTCGAGTGTTCGAAGCTGACGATCACCTTGCTCGCGTTCTCCACCACATGCCAGTTGGTGAGCAGCGTGCCGTTGGCGTCGATCACGAACCCGGAGCCGGTGGCGGTGCCCTGCTGCGCGCTTTCGCCGAAGCCGAACGGCGATTCGCTCTGGCGCACGATCGTCGAGGTCACCTTCACCACGCTGGGCGCCGTGCGTTCGTAGATTTCGTGAGCGCTCAACCCGCCGCCCCCGCCGCTCCTGGTGGGGATCGTGTTGGATGAGGAGGCGCTGCTGGAGGTACTCACCGGCGCCGCAGCCTGCACCTCGGTGACGGTTTTGCTGGAGGAGCCGAGGCTGCCGCTGGCGGCGAGCACTGCCACCACGACGCCGCCGCCGACAAGGGCGGAGATAAAGGGGATCGCAAAGAGACGTTTCATCGCAGCGCGGTGGCCGCGGGGGCCGAATCGACGGCGGGCGTGGAAAGCGGGGTCGTGTAGGTCATGAGAACAGGATGAGCGGTTGCGATGAAGGCGGTCTAAAGGTGGGCCGTGGTGTCTCTAAAACTTTCCGGGCCGTTCCGGCGCACGGTTGGCGCTGCTCGCGCGCGCGAGCGAGGGCGCCTCTCCCGTTGCGGCCCCTCCCAACAATGGCTCCCCTCCGTCGGACAAGAGCTCCCGCAGCGCGGCCTCGGGGTCGCGCGCGCGCATCAACGTCTCCCCCACCAGCACCGCCTGCACCCCCCGCTGCGCCAGACGCCGCAGCTGCTCGGCGGTGGCGATTCCCGACTCCGAAACCACGGCGACGCCAGTGGGGATCTCCTGCAGCAGGGCGAAGGTGCGCTCGACGTCGACGCTGAAGTCGCGCAGGTCGCGGTTGTTGATACCGATCACCCGCGCCCCCACTTCCAGCGCGCAAGCAAGCTCTGCGCGGTCGTGCACCTCGACCAGCACCTCCAGACCGAGCGTCTGTGCCTGCTGGTGCAGTGCGCGCAGCGTGGGCTCCTCGAGCGCCGCCACGATCAGCAGCACCGCGTCGGCGCCCGCGGCGCGAGCCTCGTACAGCTGGTAGGGACCGACGATGAAGTCCTTGCGTAGGATCGGCAGCGCGCAGGCCGCGCGCGCCTGGCGAAGGTCCTCCAGCGAGCCGTCGAAGTGCGGGCCCTCGGTGAGGATCGACACGGCGGCGGCGCCGCCGCGCTCGTACGCGCCCACCTGTTCGACGACGTCGGGCCGCTCGCGCAGCGCCCCGGCGGAGGGAGAGCGACGCTTGAACTCAGCGATTACGCAGACGCCAGGTCCACTGAGGGCCGCGTGGAGCGACCGGGGCGGGGCCAGTGCCTGGCCGCTGCCTTCGAGCTGGTCGATCGGCAGCTCGCGTTCTCGACGCGCCACCTCCTCACGGGTGGTGCGCAGGATGCGCTCCAGCACGGTGGCGCTCATCTGCTCACCTCGGCGGGCGCATACCTGAGGGTGGCCTCCACGTAGCTCTGCAGCGCGTGAGCGGCGCTGCCCTCGGCGAGCGCCGCGCGGGCGGCCTCAATACCTTCGGCGATCGATGCGACCGCGCCGGTGGCGTAAATCGCTGCGCCGGCATTGATCAGCGCCAAATCGGCACGCGAGCCAACGTCCCCTTCGATGATCGCGCGTGTAACTGCCGCATTCTCCTCTGGGGTGCCGCCCGCCAACTCGGGGTGGTCTGTGCTGTTTGGCGCAACGGGGGCGGGCGGGATTCCCATCTTTTCCGGCGTGATCGTGTAGCGGTGGATGTCGGGGCCATCGAGCTCCACCACCGTGGTGGGCGCCGACGTCGAGATCTCATCGAGCCCGTCCTCGCCGTGCACGACAAGCGCCCGGCGGGAACCCAGCAGCGCGAGCGCACCGGCGATCGTCTCCAGGAAGGCTGGATCGGAGACGCCGATCAGCTGCCGCGAGGCACCGGCGGGGTTGGTGAGGGGGCCGAGCATGTTGAAGATCGTGCGCACCCCGAGCTCGTGGCGCACCGGCACTACGAAGCGGGTCGCGCGGTGGTGGGCGGGGGCGAACATGAAGCCGAAGCCGGCCTCCTCGATGCAGCGCGCCACCCCCTCGGGGTCGAGGTCGATGCGCGCGCCGAGCGCCTCCAGCACGTCGGCTGACCCGGAGGGGCCGGTGGCCGAGCGGTTGCCGTGCTTGGCCACCGCGCACCCCGCTCCAGCAGCGATCAGCGCCGCCGTGGTGGAAACGTTGAACGTACGCCGCCCCCCGCCAGTGCCCGCGGTGTCGAGCAGGTTCTCGTGGGCGCTCGGCACGTGTGTGGCGAGCTCGCGCATCGTGCGCGCCATCCCTGCAAGCTCCTGCACCGTCTCGCCCTTTGTGCGAAGCGCGATCAGGAAGGCGGCGATCTGGGTCTCGGAGACCTCGCCGTGCATGATCTGCGCCAGCACCTCCGCGGCCTGCGCTTCGCTCAGGTCCTTACGCGAGGCGAGCGCGTCGATCGCGCTCGTGAGGATCGGGTTGGGCATCAGTCCGCGAGGAAGTTACTCAACAGCTGCTTGCCCGCTTCGGTGAGCACCGACTCGGGATGGAACTGCACGCCCTCGGCTGGCAGCTCGCGGTGGCGCAGCGCCATCAGCACGCCGTCGCCTTCGGCCGAAGCCTCCAGGCAAGCAGGCAGCTCGCGGTCGACGATCAGCGAGTGGTAGCGCCCGACCGTCAGCGGTGAGGTGAGGTCGGTGAAGATCGTACGACCGTCGTGAGTGATCGTGGTCGCTTTCCCGTGCACGGGCGGGTGCAGCACCACACGACCTCCGAACGCCTGGGCGAGCGCCTGGTGGCCGAGACACACCCCGAGCGTGGGGACGCCGGCTTCGGGCATCCGGCGCACCGCCTCCAGCGTGATCCCCGCCTCGTCGGGGGTGCACGGCCCGGGCGACACCACGCACCGCTCATACCCGCTGGCGAGTAGCTCGTCGACCGTGGCGCGGTCGTTGCGCACCGTGTGCACCTCAGCGCCCAGCTCCCCCAGGTACTGCACGAGGTTGTAGGTGAACGAGTCGTAGTTGTCGATGACGAGTACCTTCATCGGTTCCCCTTAAGCCCAATCGGCCTGTTCGCATGCCAGCGCGATCGCGCGCATCGCCGCCGTGGACTTTGCCACCGACTCCTCGTACTCGTACGCCGGCTTGGCGTCGGCGACGGTGCCGCCGCCGGCCTGGATGTGGGCGACGCCGTCCTTGACGACCACGGTTCGAATATGGATCGCGGTGT
Organism: uncultured Solirubrobacterales bacterium; assembly: GCA_963772075.1. Taxonomy (GTDB): domain Bacteria; phylum Actinomycetota; class Thermoleophilia; order Solirubrobacterales; family Solirubrobacteraceae; genus Palsa-744. The sequence continues at coordinate 360,228 of CAVYWG010000012.1, forward strand.
CGAGGTCCCCGCCATAGCTGAGATACCCGATCGCGCCCCCGTATCCGCCCCGCTTGACCGGCTCCAGCTCGTCGATGATCTGCATCGCGCGTACCTTCGGCGCCCCCGAGAGCGTGCCCGCGGGGAGTACCGAGCGCAGCGCATCCATCGCGCCGACGTCCTTGCGCAGCGTGCCCGACACCGAGGAGACGATATGCATCACGTGGCTGTAGTACTCGATCTCCATCAGCTCGTCGACGGCGACGCTGCCGTACTCGCACACCCGGCCGAGATCGTTGCGGCCGAGATCGACCAGCATCACGTGCTCGGAGCGCTCCTTCTCATCCGCCAGTAGTTCCGCGGCGATGCGGCGATCCTCTTCGGGTGAGGTGCCCCGCGGGCGGGTACCGGCGATCGGCCGCGTCGCCACGCGGCGGCCGTTGACCGTCAGGAGTGGCTCGGGGCTCGCCCCCGCCACCTGGAAGTCGCCGAAGTCCAGGTAGTACATGTACGGCGAGGGGTTGACCGCGCGCAGGCCGCGATAGATCGAGAAGGCGTCCACCGGCACCGGCGCCGACCAGCGCTGAGAGGGGACGACCTGGAAGGCGTCGCCGGCGTGGATGTAGCGCACGATCCGCTCGACCATCCCCTCGAACTGGGCGCGCGGCATGTTCGACTCAAAGCGCGGCGTCTCCCGCGGGGCCGCCGGAACCTCAGCGTGCGGCACGGGGCCGTCGAGCGCACGGCGCAACTCGGCGATGGTTTGTGCGGCCTCCGTGTAGCGACACTCGATCGCGGCGTCCGCGTGCTCCATCCCCGCATCCACCTCAACGTTTACAAGGATCGTGACCGTGTGTTTGAGATGGTCGAAGATCACGAGCACGTCGGAGAGCATCAGCGCCATGTCCGGCAGCCCCAAGGGATCAGGACCGCCCTCACCCAGCGGCTCGACGGTGCGAACCAGGTCATAGCCGAAGAAGCCGACGGCGCCGCCCATGAAAGGAGCCCCGTGAGCGGGATCTGCCGGTGGCGCCTGGCGGAAGCGCGCCACGTGCTCGGCCGCGAGCGCGTAGGGGTCGCCGGGGTCGCCCAGCGACCAGCGCAGCACCGAGCGCGGGCGCACGCCGATGAACGACCAGCGCCCCACCCGCTGGCCCTGGTCGGCGGACTCCAGCAGGAAGGCCGGCTCAGACGGCGCCAGCGCACGCAGCTTCAGGAACGCGGACACCGGCGTCTCGCAGTCGGCGATGAAGCTTTCGCAGACCGGGATCAGGTTGTATGCGCCGTCGAGCGGGTCGCGCGGGTGTGCCCCCGGCGGGCCGGCCGCGCTTATATCTTTAGCGGCGGCGGGCATCGAGCACCCGCTCGGCGTCGGCGAGGGCGCGGCCGCGGCTGCGCAACAACACAAGCAGGTGGTAGAGCACGTCGGCGGCCTCTTCGTCCACGCGCTCGTCAGACTCCTCGCGCGCGGCGCGCGCCACCTCCTCGGCCTCCTCCATTATCTTCGCGCCGATTCGCGGCGGATCGTCGAGCAGCTCGACGGTGTAGGAGTCGGCCGGCCGCTCGCGGGCGCGCGTGGCGAGTGTCCGCTCCAGTGCGGGCAGCGTCTCGTGGGGCGCCGGCGGAGCGAGCGTCCCCCGGTAAAAGCAGGTGCGCTCCCCCGTGTGGCAGGCCGGGCCGGCCGGCTCGACCAGCGCGAGCAGCGTGTCTCCGTCGCAGTCCGCGCGCAGCGCCCGCACCGCCTGGGTGTTGCCGCTGGTGGCCCCCTTGTGCCATTGCTCCTCGCGCGAGCGGCTCCACAGGTGAAGCTCCCCGGTGGCGCGGGTGCGCCGCAGCGCCTCCTCATTCATGTAGGCGAGCATCAACACCTCGCCGCTGCCCCAATCCTGCACCACGCACGCCAGCAAGCCGCGCTCGTCGAAGTGCACCGAAGCCGGGAGACACACGCCTGCGGCGTGAGTCCCCGTTTCGGCCAGCCCATCAATCGGCTCTGCGGCGGGGGTGCTCATCCACGGGATTGTAGGCGGCGCTCGGGTCCCGACAGTGGCGCCGTCATCATTGTGGAGATGTCATCGGTGCTGGAGCGCAAGCTGATCGTGGTTACCGGCAAGGGGGGCGTTGGCAAGACGACCGTGTCAGCCGCCCTCGGCCTACTCGGCGCGCGCCGCGGACTCCGCACGATCGTGGTCGAGGTTACCGGCGGGGAGGCTGGCGGCGAGGCCGCCGGGATGGGTCGGCTCTCCGCACTGCTCGATCATCCGGAGCCACCTTCCCACGGCGTCGAGACGCAACTGGGCGAGGGGCTGTGGGGCCTTGCGATCGACCGTGACCGCGTGCTCGCCGAGTGGCTGCGGGCGATCGGGGGACGGGTTCCGGCGCGAGTCCTCACCTCCAGTTCGAGCTTCCAGTACTTGATCGCGGCTGCACCGGGAACACGCGAGATGATCACAATGGTGAAGCTGTGGGAGCTCGCCGAGGGCCGGCGCCCGGCCGATCGTAGAGCGCGGAGCACATACGCGGGCGAGCGTAACTACGACCTCGTCGTCTTCGACGCACCAGCCACCGGCCATGCGCTGGCGATGCTGCGCTCTCCGCAAACATTCGGGACGATCGCGCGCGTGGGACCGATCGCGCGCCAGGCCGGCCAAGTGCGCTCGCTGCTGGAGGACCCGGCCCGCTCGGCCTACCTGGCGGTAACGCAAGCCACGGAGATGGGCGTCACCGAGACGCTCGAGCTGCGCGAGAGCCTGCGCCACGAGCTGGGCCGGGAGCTTGACGCGGTGATCGTGAACGGCACCTTGCCGCGACGCTTCGAAGGCGAGGAGCTGCAGCGCATCGCAGCGTTGGGCGACGCGGCAGCGGTAACCACCTCCGCTGTGCGCACCGCACACACAGTCCACGAGCGGGCGCGCGCGCAGCAGCGTCAGATTGCACGCTTGCGTCGCCGCGACGGATCGCATGGCGCGCCGCCGGTGCGTAGCGTGCCGTTCCTGTTCAGCTCCGAACTCGACCTCGAGGCGATTCAGCGCATCGCCGATCGGCTGGCGCGCGAGCTGTGAAGGCTCAAACCTGCAGCGCCGCGGAGATGCGCTCGGCGGTGGCGATCACCGCGGGGCCGAGGCTCTTGCGCAGTTCCTCGAGTGTGTAGTCCTCCGCCGGCACCGGGACGCCAACCGCAGCGATCACACCGCCGTCGGGGCCCTGGATCGGAGCGGCGATCGTACGCACGCCGGGTGCCAGCTCTTCGTCGCCCAGCGCGATGCCCGCCTCGCTCACCTGCTGCAGCTCCGCGCGCAGCGCCTTCTTGCTGGAGATGCTCTTTGGTCCGCACTTCGTCAGCTCCAGCTCACCGATCAACCGCTCGCGCTCGCGGTCGGGCAGGTTGGCCAGCAGCACCTTACCCATCGCGGTGCACTGCGCCGGCAGGTGCGCCCCCGCGCCGAGATCGAGATCGACCGCGTGCTGGCCGCGGCGCCAGCCACGGCGCCGGTCGACGTAACGGACCTGCGTGCCGTCTAGCACCGCCAGTGAAGCGGTGCGGCCGGTCTGCTCGCGCAGTTCGCGCAGCGGCTCGCGTGCCTTGCCGCGCAGCGCCATCGAGTCCAGCACCGACATTCCCATGTCGGCAACCCTCGGTGCCAGCCGATAGCGACGGGCATGGTCCTGCTCCAGGTAGCCGAGCGCCACGAGCGTCGAGGCGTAGCGGTGCGTGGTCGAGCGGCTCATGTTGAGCTCGTCGGCGAGCTTGGCGATACCCAACACCGGCTTCTGGGCACTGAAGCAGTTGAGAATCGCAAGGCCCGCCTGCAACGAGGATGAAAACCGCCCGCGACGCTCCTCCTCGAGCAGCTCCAGGCCCGCGTGGTTAGCCGTCTCGCCGGCGGGAGCGGTCGCGCGCTTGCTCATGCTCCCGCCCCCCCGCAACCGCGCATCCCACCGCTACAGCCATGGGCCGCAGGCACAGCGCAGAAGCTGCGAGCCGGACGCCGCATCCAGCGCCCGGCTCGCGGTCGAGCGGTTCGAGCTCCCACCAGAACAGTCCTGTTGTGAGCCCCCAGGAGGCGGATAGCGCCACCCTTGGCATCCACGGCCGGGCGTCGCATAGGACGCCACTTCACTTCCAGCCGGGGAGCCATGACCCGTAGGCTGACGTTTCCGTCCCGCATTGCGCCAAGGATCATCCCCGACCGCTGCGACCCCCTCAATGCACAAGTGAAAATCTTCAAATCGACCATCCCCCTTGGAATCCGGGCAGCCGTTGTGGCGGGTACACGATTGGACACTATGTATATCAGTGTACAGGTTTGTGTGGTGGTTTGGCGACACTGTACAGTCTTTGCGTAGCCGTGCAAGCCAGAGCCACCCGGCGACACGGAGCACAGAGCCGCGTAGAGCGGCTGAGGGCCTATCCCGATAGGCCCTCAATCCTGCAGAACGACTGCGGCGCGCACACGCGCCGCAAGGTAGCCGGGCACGGCCACGAACGCCACTGCGACGCCAGTCACCGCAAGTAGGCTTCCGAGCGCCGTCGGTACGCCGATCGAGGACACCACCGGGAAGCCTGTCACGACGGCGAGCGCATGGCTCAACAGCAGTTGCCCGCAGAGCCCGAACAGGGCACCGATCGTGCATCCCACGCCGAGCAACAGCACACTCTCCAGGAGCAACGATCGCCACAGCACCCCTTTGCCGAAGCCATCGACCTTCATGTCCGCCAGTAACGGCCGGCGCTGCCAGAGCATCGCACCCATCGCGGTTGCCATCGCGAGGATCGCGGCGATCAGCACGAGACTGGTGATCTGATTCAGGCGCGAGAGCCCCTGCCGGCTGGTAGCGCGCAGTCGCCGTTCGCGTTCGGAGCGGGTTTCCACCGCGAGACCCGCTCCCGGCGGCGAGCGCGCGCTGAATCTGGCGGCGGGCTTGCGGCGGCGCGACTCCCGCCCGCAACGAGATCGCGTAAGCGCTCACTTCGCCACCCGGCCATGCGCGCACATAATCGCCCGAGCTCATCACGATCACGCCGGGCGGCCAGCCGAAGTTGGTGCTCAGCCCCGCCACCCTCAGGACCACCGGTCGCGGCGCCGGGAGCGTGAAGGCTTGGCCAATGCGCAGATGTAGTTCGCTCGCCACCCCCTGCGAGACGACCGCCCAGCCTCCGCGACGCAGCCGTGCCATCACCGTCGCGATATCGCCGCCCAGCAACTGGCCAGGCGGGATTGGATGGTCGGCCGACGGCGCGGGCGCCATCACCCACACCCGGCGCGCCCCCTCATCCAGGAAGCCAGCATGAAAGAGTTCCACGCCCCGCACGTCAGACAGGCGCTCGAGCACGGCCGCCTGCGCTGGAGGAAACGCCGTGGTGGCCAGCACGTTCTGCGCCCCGGCCGCCGTGACCCAGATGTCAGCGGGCGCCGTGAGGTCGTGGGCGGTGCGGTCGAGCCCGCGCTGGAGGTTGCGCTGCGCGCCCTCGACCGCCACGCTGCCGAACACCGCGGTGGCGCCAGTCGCGGCGATCGCAAGCGTGCGCGACCAGTTCGCGGTGGATCTGAGCTCGATCACCGCCAGGTGAGCAGCGGTGCTGGCCAGCGAACGCTGCAACCGGTCGGCCACCCGCAGGCAGGCACCCAGCAGCCACGGCAGCGCCAGCAGAAGCGCGACGACGAGGCTTACGATCCCCACAATCGCTGCGCTGGGCACGGCCAGCAGCGTGACCGCGGTGATCGTCCAGCACACCAGCTCCCCCAACACAACGCGCACGCCAGATTTCGCTCGCACGCGAGCCGGCGCCGCTCCAAGCAGCCGCCGGGTGAGGATCGCGCCACGCAGCGAGATCAACATGCCGGCAAACGCGGCCAGCAGCCCGCCGCACATGGCGAACAAAATGCTCTGCCAGGTGACGATGCGCTGTGCGTCGATTGGGAAGGCAAACGAGAGATAACCGGGGTTCGAGCTGAACAGCACCGCCGAGAGTAGGTCGCCCAGCGCCAGACCGAGCAGCGAGGCGAGCACACCGAGCACGAGCGCGTCGAACAGCAGCACCTCGACGATCATCCGCCGGGAGTAACCGTCGAGACGCAGGTCTGCGATGAAGTTGCGGCGCTGGGACGCCGTGAGCATCAGCGCGTTGAGGGCGAACAGGAACCCCACGAGCACGCCGATCACCGAGAACAGCTGCGCCGACTGGTTGCTCGGCGCAGCCGCCTGGTTGAAGAGGGTTGTGCCGTAGTCGGCGGGCTGGACGTCCAGGCGCCCCGCGGCGAGGCGCTCGAGCCCCGCGCGCACCTGTCGTTCATGCCCGGCGCGGGGCCGCACGAAGACGCTCGTAATACGGCCGGGCAGCTGCGCGAGCTGCTGGGCGTAGGCCAACGGCGCAAACACGAAGCGGCTGTGCGCGAGGACACCAAGGCCGCCTTCGAACAGCACAGCGCCGACGAACACCTGCACGGCCCGGCCACCGATTTGCAGCTCCGTCGATTCCAGCGAGGAGAGGCCGACTGAGCCAGCAAGTTCGAGCGGCATCGCCAACGCCCGCTGGCGATTGAGTTGGGCGGCGCTGAAACGACGCAACAATGGCCCGCCGAGGTGCGCGAAGCGCGCGTCGGTGCTGAGCAGTTCGACCGGCTGCTGTCCTGCTGGACCGATCAGATTGGCGCGCTCCTGCAGTACGGGGATTGCGGCCTGTACCCCGGGGAGACGCTGCACATCGCCGAGCACACCCTGTGCGAATCCCTCTGGGCCGCGCGCGGCGAGCTGCAGGCGCATCGTCCCGATGACTCCGCTGACGAGCTGGCGCATCGAGCGGTCGGGGCTCGCACCCACGATCTGCGAGGCGAACAACAGCGCCACCCCAACCGCGATCCCGAGGATCGCGAACAGCTCGTGCGCAAATCTCGCCCGCAGGCGAACGCGGTAAAGGAGGATTACGTTGCGCAGTCGCATCGCAGCGACCGTCATGGACCGGCGGCGTCGCGCAATGCGCGCACCGCTTCAGGCGCGTAGTCGAGGAGGTGGCCATCGTGCAGGCAGTACACCCGATCGGCGTACGCGGCCGCCTGCGGATCGTGCGTGACGAGTACCGTCGCCACCTGGCGCTCGCGGCAGAGCCCGGCCAGCAGCGAGAGCACCTCGCGGCTGCGTTGCGAGTCCAAGCTCCCGGTCGGCTCGTCGGCGATCACCAGCCGAGGATCTGTCGAGAGCGCCCGCGCGATCATCACCCGCTGGCGCTCGCCCATCGAGAGTTGGTCGGGGCGGTGGCGCAGGCGATCTCCCAACCCGAGCTGCTCCAGCAGCGGACTCACACGGCGGTGGGCCTCGCGCGGAGTGAGGTTGGTCCCCAGCAGCTTCAGCGCGGCGTTGTCCAGCGCGCCCACACCTGGGATCAGGTTGAGGGTCTGTCGTACAAATCCGAGCTCTCTCAGCCTGTAACTGGCGCCCTCATGCTCGGAGAGCGTCGAAACCTCACGCCCGCCCACGCTCACCGTCCCGCTGTCGGGGTGCAGCAGTGCGGCGATCAGCATCAACAGTGTCGTCTTGCCCGATCCGCTCGGGCCATACAGTGCGACCAGCTCGCCCGCCGCAACCGACATCGACACTCCATCCACCGCGCGCACGGGCTCCTCTTCGCCAACCCGGTAGTGCTTCACAAGATCGCGCAACTCGAGCATCACGCCCGTTGCCTGTCGCGCAGCTGGATCACCTTGCCCTGCTCCAGCCGCACCGGCGGCGGCGCGGAAGCACTGCTCAAACGACCACCGGCGAGCGAGAAGATCCGATCGGCCCGCATCGCCGCGGGCATGTCGGGCACCGTCATTAGCACCGCAATCGCTTGCTCATCCACGAGCGAGTGCAAAAGCTCGGTCACTCGCTCGCGCTCGACAACGTCGAGGTTGGCGGTGGGATCATCAACCAGCAGCAACCGCGGTGCTCGCGCGATCCCGTGTGCGATCGCGATCAGTGCCCGCTCCCCATCGCACAGGTCCCCCCACCGCTGGCGCGCCTGCGCCGAGAGTCCAACCCGCTCGACCGCCGCCTCGGCGAGCACGTACGCGTGGCGGCGACCATTCTCCGCCAACAGTGGCAGCGCCACGTAGTCGAGCATCCGCAGGTCGCTCTGCGGACCCGCCCGCCGCACCCAGCTGATCCACTCCAACATCAGTCGCGCGTGCTGGCGCTCGGAGACGCAGGCAAGGTCCACGCCATCGAAAAACACGCTGCCGCGATCCGGCACCTCCAGGCGAGCAGCGAGCTTCAGCAGCGTCGACTTGCCAGACCCACGAGTGCCCCATATCGCGGTGAGCTCCCCGGCCCCTACGTCGAGTGTCACATCGCGGAGCACCCTCACCTCGGTGTCGCCCCGCCAATAGCTCTTACCGACGCTTTTAAGCGACAGCAGAGCTCCCATCCCTACCCCTCCTAACGGCGCTGGCTCGCGAACCGGTGGGCTGTGCTTTGCATGCACCTCGTGTACAACATACTCAAACCCGTGGAAATTGTGCTGCGCGACTGCATCAATCGCTTACCTGCAGTCATCCAACATGCCGGGCCAGGGCAGACGCGGGGGCGACCGTCGCGCGACGCTGTGCGGGCAGGCCGATCGTTCTGGTCGCGCGCTCGTATTCGGTATGTATCCCTTCCAGGGACTGCCGCACGCCCTGCAGCCACGACAGCCGCGCTTCCCAGAAGGAGAGCTCCGCATCGCGGATGTGCACCAGGACCAGACCCGACCACCTGGTTGGCGCAGGGGGGCTCATTCGCTCGAAAGTGTGCTTGAGTTCTTGCACGCGCCCCAGGCAGATCAGCTCCTGCCCGTACACCAACTCCACTAACCGCGGCAGGTTGTGGGGCTGGCAGAGGGCGACCTTCATGTGCAGCTCGTCGCGCAGCGGAGGAGCCGTGGAGGAGCGGAGCAGCCACTCCTCGAAATGCCGCACGCCGGCAGGCGTCGCTTCGAAGGAGCGCGAGTCCGCGCGCGCGCCCGGCGCCCGCCGCGAGGCGGATCGCTGCAGTCCCGCACCCTCCTGTCGGTGCCTCACGCCCCGCTGCCCGACCCCCGGGTCGACCGCCAAGGCAGCCGCCGCACGCGCGCCCACCGCAGCAAGCTGTGGGCCCGCAACCCTTCTTGCGGAAGAAAATTGCGTCCCGGCCTGAGAAACCCCATGTGTCCCCTCCGGCGTCTGATCATCGCCGATCGCTCGCACCAGCCCGTCGCGCTCCAGGCGGGTGAGCGCCGAGTAGACGTTGGAGTCGACAAAGCCCGCCGATGCGAGTCGTTGGCGTAGCTTTGCCGTTAGACGATGAGCGGGGCCGGGCTCCTCAATCACCAACCCCAGAACTGCGATCTTCGCTGACATCTCCCCGCCGGCCCCCTTTGACTACTAGCTCTGTGGGTCCCTCGCTGCCGTAGGATAACGTTTCCCCCCACCTGTACAACACATTACATAAACCTTACACCAAACCGCGCCGCGATGCGGCCCCTGGACGAATGGTTCTGACAACTTGAGAATAAATTTCCATAGCTAGACCGTAACATCATATCGGCGAGTCGCCCAGCAGCCGTCACGCGAGGCCGGTCACACCAGGCCGAGTAGGCGCCACATGAGCTCCTCACAAGCGGGCTCGCGCCCCCGCCCAACAGCGCTATCCGATTCCCAAGCGATCGAGCAGGCTCTCGTCGCGGCGCCAATCCGGGCGTACCTTCACCGATAGGTCGAGGTGCACCCTACCGCCGAGCTCCCGCTCCAGCTCTCCGCGTGCGGCGCTGCCGATCGCCTTGATCATCCGCCCCCTCGCCCCCACCACGATCGCCCGTTGGGAATCGCTCTCCACCCAGATCAGTGCCCGCACCCGTGTCAGCCCCTCACGCGGATGCTCGATCTCCTCGACGACCACCTCCACCGCATGCGGCAGCTCGTGGAAGGTGCGCCTAATCGCAGCCTCGCGGATCAACTCGCCCGCCAGCAGCCGCGGCGCCTGATCCGAGCGCGCGCCGGCTTCGAACAGGAAGGGGCCCTCCGGCAACATCTGTTGCAGATATGCCACCAGCTGGGCCACCCCCTCTCCTGTACGAGCCGACACCGGAAACACCTCGCCGTCAAGGCCCAGGGCGGCGGCGCCTTGCAACGCGGCCAGCGTGCTGGCGCGGCTCAGGCGATCCACCTTATTGACCGCGATCGTCGCCGGAGCAAAGCCCCGCAGGGTGCGCGCGATGAAGCGATCGCCGGGACCCACCCCCTGCTCGCCGTTGAGCACCAGCAGCGCCGCATCGGCGCCCTGCAGTTCCTCTCGCACCCGCTGTGCCATGCGTGCCGTGAGGGCATCGCGCGGGCGCTGCACTCCCGGCAGGTCAACCAACACAAGCTGGCTCCCGTCCTCGGTGCGCACACCGCGGATCGCGCGGCGTGTCGTCTGTGCGCGATCGGAGACGATCGCCACCTTGCCCCCCACCACCGCGTTGAGGAGTGTCGACTTGCCTACGTTGGGACGGCCCGCCAGCGCCACGATGCCGGCGTGGGTCATCGATGCCCCATAGTCATGCGCCCGCCTGCCCGGCGGCTCTGCTCGCCGGCAATGACTCCCACCGCAGCAGCTCGGCCTGCACCGCCAGCATCTCCCCGTCGTCTCGCTCGTGGTCCATCCCCACCAGGTGCAGCACTCCATGCACGATTGCCTCATACAGGTCCTCGGTGTGGGCTGGACAGATCATCACGTCGCCCAGCTCCCTCGGGGTTCCATCCGTCGGCGTGACTTCGTCCACCGGGAACGACAACACGTCCGTGGGGCCGCTCTTGCCGCGATGCTCCGCATTCAGCTGGGCGATGCGGCCCGCGTCGACGAACTCGATTGCCACATGCCCCTCCTCGACCCCCGCCGACACGGCGGCCAGCGTACACAGGCGCCGCACCTGCGCCTCGGGCAGCGCCCCGGCGATGTGCCGCTCCTCGCCGAACACCTCGACTTCGATCACTATGCCCTGCGGCGATCCGCCGGACGCAGCTCTCGGGCACTGCTGCGAGAGTGCTCGTCGTATGCCTCCACGATCCGCTGCACCAGCTTGTGGCGCACGACGTCCTCTCCGCCGAAGCGCACGAACTCGATCCCCTCCACCGTTCCCAGCACCTCCCCCACCGCGATCAAACCCGACTGCTGCTCGGGTGGGAGATCCACCTGGGTGACGTCCCCAGTGACGACCATCCGCGAACCGAAGCCCAAGCGCGTGAGGAACATCTTCATCTGCTCGGGCGTGGTGTTCTGCGCCTCGTCGAGGATCACGAAGGAGTCGTTGAGCGTTCTGCCGCGCATGAACGCCAGCGGCGCGATCTCGATCACCCCCCGCTCGAGGTATTGGGTGACCTTCTCCGGGTCGAGCATGTCGTGCAGCGCGTCGAACAGCGGGCGCAGGTAGGGGTCCACCTTCGCCATTAGATCGCCCGGCAGGAATCCCAACCGCTCGCCCGCCTCCACCGCCGGGCGCGTCAGGATGATGCGGTTGACCTCGTTGCGCGACAGCGCCGCCGCCGCCATCGCCACCGCCAGGAACGTCTTGCCGGTACCCGCCGGGCCGACCCCGAAAGTGATCGTGCGCTCGCGGATGCAGTCCACGTAGCGCTTCTGGTTGACGGTCTTCGGCGCCACGCGCAGCGAGCGATGGCGCCACACCACATCCTCGAGCACCTTCGCGGGGGACTCGTGCGCATCCAGCGCCCCGGTCACCGCCGCGATCGTCCCGGGCTGATCTGATGTCCGTGCGCGATCAGATCCGAGAGCTCCTTCACCACGCGCTCACCGGCTCGCATCTCCCCCTCCGATCCATCCAGCGTCAACAGGTTGCCGCGCAGGAACACCCTGCACTCCAAATGCCCCTCGAGCGCCCTGAGCACGGCGTCCTGGCTGCCCGCCAGCTCCGCGGCCACTTCGCCCGGCAGCTCGATCTGCGTCCTCATCCCTCGAGCGCGGCCCGCACCAGCCCCGAGACACGCTTGCCGTCGGCGCGGCCGTCCACCGCCGCCATCGCCACCCCCATCGCGCGTCCCATGTCTCTGACCGACTCGGCTCCGCTGTCGCGCACTGCCCGCTCGACGATCTCCCGCAGCTCGGCTTCGGGCAGCTCCGCTGGCAGGTAGGCGGCGATCAGCCCCGCCTCGCCCCGCTCACCGGCCGCCAGCTCCTCGCGTCCGGCCTCGCGGTAGGCCTCGGCGGCCTCCAGGCGTCGCTTGCGCTCGCGGCGCAGCACCGCCAGCTCGTCGCCTCCCCGAGCTTGGCGTCCTTCTGCAGCTCTGAGAGCACCATCCTCAGCGCGCCCACGCGCTCTTTCTCCCCCGCCTTCATGGCGGTGGCCAGATCGCTCTTCAGCTGCTCTTCGATGCTCACCTGTGGGGCCAAGGATAGCCGCGGACGGGCATTGGATCGGTGTAGTTCACACCGGCGTCACACGTAGGCCGTCGGCGTACAACTCTTCGACGCTCACCTCGACCACCTCGCCCGCGCGCGCCGCGCCCGCCGGCAGGTAGCAGCGTGTGTAGTCGGCGGTGTATCCCGCGCACTGCGTCTGCGCCACCTTGTCCACCAGCACCTGCTCGGTTGCGCCCAGCTTGCCCGCGCGATGGTGGCGCGAGCGCACCTCCGAGAGTCCCCTCAGCTCCTGCGAGCGGCGCTTCTTCTCCTCCGGCGCCACCCTGTCACCGAGCGCCTCGGCAGCGGTGCCGGGGCGCGGCGAGTAGGAGAAGGCGTGCACCCTGCTGATCCCCGCCTCGCCGACCAGCTCCAGCGTCCGCTCGAATGCCGCCTCGTCCTCGTTGGGGAAACCGACGATGATGTCCGTGGTCACGTTCACCTGGGGCACCGCCTCCCGCAACGCCTCAATCGCCTGCCCGTACTCCCGTGCGGTGTAGTGGCGCCCCATCGCCTGCAGCACGCCGTCGTCGCCCGACTGCATCGGCACATGCAGGTGCGGGCACACCTTCGGCTCCTCCCGTAGCGCCTCGATCAGCGAGTCGCGCACGTGGATCACCTCCACCGAGGAGAGCCGCACACGCTCCACACCCTGCAGGTGGGCGGCCTGGCGCATCAGCTCACCCAGCTCCCATCCCTCCTGCGGGTCGCGGTAGTCGCCCACACTGATCCCGGTCATCACGACCTCGGGCTGGCCCTGGCGCACGCGCGCCCTCACCTCCTCCAACACCGCGGCGGCCGGGCGCGAACGGGCAGCTCCACGCACCGTGGGGATGATGCAGTAGGCGCAGTGGCAGTCGCACCCGTCCTGCACCTTCACGAAGCCCCGCGTGCGCGCCGCCGCTGGCCGATTCGGGGATGCGAGCCGAAACGGGGACTCGCGCCGAAGGCGCGTGTCACCCGGCTTCGGTACAGCGAGTGTCTCCCTAATCGGTCGGCCCTCCAGTGCAGGGAGCCGCGCGTCGGGATCATCCAGCGAGCGCGGGGGCTGCACACGACCCGCCGGCGATTGCCGTGCGCGGCCCACCGATTGCCATGCGCGGCCCACCAGCGGCTCGTGCTCCAGGTCCACGCATCCCCCGAGCGCGTCCACCATCGCCTGCGCCACATCCTCGGCCGTGCCTGTGAACGGGCGCACCGCCGCGTCGATCTCGGCGAACTGCGCTGCCCGCAGGTTCGCCGCGCAGCCACCCACGTACACCTCACGTGCACCGCTCTTCAGCGAGCGTCGCACCGACTGGCGCGACTTCGCCTCCGCCTCGCCGGTGATGCAGCACGTGTTGATCACGTGCAGCTCGGCCTCCTGCTCGGGCGCCTCCTCGTGCCCTGCTTCGAGCAGGTGCCGACGCGCCAGCATCGCGTCGGCGTGTGACACCTTGCAGCCCAGGAACTTCACCGCGAAGCGCATCGCTTGGGGAGCGTAGCGCGGGGCCGGTCCTTCGGCGCGCCGGGTTGCGCTTACGCCGCCCGGGTGGTGGCCGACAGCCGGTCGACCTCCGCAGGCGTCAGCTCCAGTCTCGCGGCAGCCAGGATCGGGGCAAGTTGCTCTGTCGTCCGCGCGCTGGCGATCGGGGCGATGACCCGCGGCTGGGCGAGCAACCAGGCAAGCGCGATGGCAGCCACCGACGTCTCATGGGTCGCCGCGACCTCGTCGAGCGCCTCCAGTACCGCCGCCCCTCCCCTATCGAGATAGGTGCGGGCAGCCTCGGCGCGCTCGGACTCCACGGCCTCTCCGCCGGGCCGGTACTTGCCGGTGAGGAAGCCCTTGGCCAGCGCGAAGTAAGGCAACACCGCAAGGTCCCAAGTCTCGGCGACGGGCAGCAGCGTGCGCTCGAAGTCGCGCTCCACGAGGTTGTAATGGGGTTGTAGGACCGTGAACTCAGCAAGCCCATGCGCGCGCTGGAAATCGAGTGCTGCGGCGAGCCGCTGCGCCGTGTAGTTGGAGGCGCCGATGTAGCGGACTGTGCCCCCTTTGACGAGGGCGTCGAAGGCGTGCAGCGACTCCTCCAGCGCCGTCTCCTGGTCGTCGAAGTGCGCGTAGTAGAGGTCGATGCGGTCGGTCTGTAGACGCTCGAGCGAGGCGTGCGCCTCGCGCTCGATCGTGTCGGCCCGTAGGTTGCGGAGCGCTCCGTGGCCGCCACCGACCTTCGTGGCCAGGACGACCTGGTCACGGTTCCCGCGAGCGGCAACCCAGCGCCCGATGATCGTCTCCGAGCGGCCGTGCTCGACCAGGTAGGAGTTCGCGGTGTCGATGAAGTTGCCGCCCGCGCCGGTGTACGCGTCGAGGATGGCGTGAGATTGCGGTTCGTCGGCGGTCCAGCCGAACACGTTGCCGCCGAGGCAGATGGGGAACACGTCGAGGTCGGTGCGTCCGAGAGTGGTCATGCTCCCACCGTAGCTGTTGCCACGCCCGTGTAGTTCCCCTGCATGTCGGGGTGAACGCGCGCAAGCAGGCGTACTTCCGGGCAGCCGGTACCGGTTGTCCGCGACCAGCCGGTAGACCTTCGCCGCCATCCGCGATATCCCCGGCAGCAGCATCGCGTCGCCGGTGATCTTCCAGATTCCTCCAGCAGTGTTCAGTGTCGCGGCGATCGCCTCGTGTCCCGAACGGACCGTATCGTCGATTTGAATCCACTGCACGGCATCGGTCGCCTGCTCCTTGGTGATCCCCAGCACGCCCAGATCGGTGTCCTGCCACGCAATGATCTCTGCGTCCGGCCCGATTCTCTCCAGGATGCGCGCACAGCTCGTACAGAACGCGCAGTCCCCGTCAAAGAGGAATACCGGACGCACTCGACGGCCCACATCCGTGTTCTCTTGTCTACCGACGTGGCTAAGATCCATGCGATACCGTATTAGATGGGCGGATCATGAGGCTTCCGAACTCCGCACACGAATCTCGCCCTTGGCGTATCCACGCGATCGTGCCCGACTTCACGCTGGAGGATGTCTGGACCATTCCCGCCGTGAACGGTCGCATCGAGGACTTCCAAACAGCGATCGAGATGGCGGTTGCCTTCGATCCGGCCAACGCGGAATCCCTGCCGACTCGCGTCCTGTGGCGCACCCGCGATCGCCTCGGGAGTTGGTTCGACCTCGGCAGGATCTCGGCCCCGATCGAGGGCGGTGGCGATCATGTCGCGGACAAACTGCCGATTCCCGGCACGCACGCAACCTCGCTGACCGACCGACTCCCTGATGATCTACGCAGCACAGCGACTGATCTGGATTTTCGCCACCTGCCTTTCGCGCCCCTGTATCGCACCGACGTCGAGTTTGCCGCGGAGCTCTCCAACCAGACCGTGCATGCCGTGATGCACCTGGCCTGGGTCGATGAGGGCGAAGGCCGCTACCAAGGACAGATGGCCGTTTACGTCAAGACACGCGGCCTGTTCGGGAAGGGATACATGGCGCTCATCAAGCCATTCCGCTATTGGGTCGTTTACCCTGCGCTCATGAGACAGATCGCACGAGCGTGGAATGCACGCATGGATGCGAGCCCGTAGCCGGACCCCGCTCACGGCGTCCTTTGGATGAGACCAGGAGCGCCCTACGCGCGACCCCGATTCTCACAGCCTCACCACCACGCTGGAAGCGGTTTGCCACTCTCGACGGCCGATTCAGCAACGGTCAGACACCTACTGCACGATCCGGGCTCAAGCGAGCGCTCGCCCGAGCGCTACTCCACGATCGTGAAATGGAGCGCCTTGGGGCTCGAGTGCTGCCCCGCGGTATTTGTTGCGGTGATCATGAGCGTATAGCGACCTGGTCTCAGCTTCGAGTGCGAGACGAGACCTTGGAAGCCGATCTTGTTCATGCCCTTGCGGCCCGCGAACGAGAGAGCGCCAGCGAGGACCGTGCGGCTACAGACCTGGCGTCCCGCATCCCTAGGGGTCGTGGCGAGGCACTCGCTGCCAACCATTCGCCCGTTGACATGCCGCAGGAAGCTGAAGCCCACGGTGGCCGGCTCATTCAGCGAGAGAAGAACGTCGTCCCAGCGCGTGACTTGCCGCGCTCGTGCCAGACCGAGGCCGACTGGCTGACCGTGCCGATCGCCGGCGGTTCAGACGTGGGCGATTCAGACGTGGGCGAACCGGACGTAGGTTCAGAGCCAGACGGTGCCGTCGCCGACGCGGGCGCGATCGTGACCTTGCCGGAGGTGCTCGTGACGTTGCCGAGCGTGTCGGCGCTGTGGAGCGTCACTTCGTAGGTGCCCGCGGCGGTGTAGGTGTGGGTGACGCTCGTGCCGCTCGCGACGGCGCCGTCGCCGAAGCTCCAGCTCGTTTCGCCAAGGACCGACCACACATCAAACGGCGAGACCGAGAACGCGAGCGGTTGACTGACCGTCCCTTCGGAAGGGATTGAGACGTTGTTCAGAGCAGGTCCGGTAGCCGCATAACCCGCGACTTCGACGCCGTGCTCGCCAACCCATGCGGCTAACGCATCGCCCTGTTCGTCGAACGCCACCTGCGGCCCGCCGCCGTGACCGAGGACGACGGGCGCCTGCCACGCGCCTCCCGCTGGCTTGAACGCAGCTTCGATGCCGTTCGTGCCGCTCCACGCCGCGATCGCGTCTCCCCGACCGTCGAAGGCGACATCCGGGCTCACCGCAGACCCTTCCTTCGACGTGAGATCGACCGGCTGTTGCCAAGAGCCGCCTGCGGACATGAACGCAGACATCACACCGTTTTGCCCATCCCCACGGGACCACACCACCTCTGCATCACCCTGTTCATCGATCGCGACCCGCGGTTCATACGGTTCCCACCGCCAGTCTTCCCCGTCAACTCTTTCAGAGAGATCGACCGGTGTCTGCCATTCGCCACCAGCCGGCCTGAGCGCCGCCTGCACAACGCGATGCGACAGAAACCCTTCCGTCCAGCTATCCCACACAGCGACCGCGTCCCGCCGTCCATCGACGGCGAAATCCGACCCTGCTACAAGCTCAGAGCCAACGATCGACGGTGGCTGCCATGTTCCGTCTGCCGGCATGAACGCCGACTGCAAGCCATCGCCTTGCCACGTCGCCATCGCATCCCCGTACTTGTCGAATGCAACCTGCGAAAAATCTCCCTCTGCGCTCCCCTGAGTCAAGTCGACCGGAGCCTGCCACGCGCCGCCGGCCGGCCTAAACGCCTCCTGCACGGGACCCGCCCCTCGGTTCCAGGTCACCATCGCACTGCCCTGCGCATCGACGGCAAGCGATGGATGCACCCCTCCTGGAGCTTCAACCGGCGAGAGGTCGACCGAAGTCTGCCACGCACCCCCAGCTGGCCTGAATGCGGCCTGCACGCTGAAATGCGCGTCGCCTTCGGGAACATCGCTGCTGTAGGCGTCCCACACCGCGAATGCATCTCCTTGTGCATCGAACGCGACATTCGCTTCTTCCGCACTCTGACCATACGCAGAGAGCCTTTGGGGGATCTGCCAGGCCCCGCCCGCCGGCCTAAAGGCAGCCTGCGCCTCATAGCTCGAGACGCCACCTTCTAGCTTGCCGTCTTCGCTATGCCACACCGCTATCGCATCGCCCTGCCCATCAACCGCGATCCGCGGCTGGCCGACACTGCTCGTTTCTTCAACGAAGCTAGTTGGAGCGAGCCATCCAGGCGCAGCGACCGCGGAGGGGACCGCCAGCAGGCTGAGCAGAAACGCCCCACACAAGACCCGAGTTAGCCTGAAAGACATGCTCGTGATCATACTAGTGGGTCGCATCGTTTGGGCTATGTGTGTGGCGTCGGGTGAGTTCACGATTCGTCTCCTATCGGGAAGCATCGGCCAGAGATTCGCTCCGGCACTTGCCAATAGCCGCCTTGACCGGCGGACTGCGCGTCTTGATCCCGCTGGTACTGGCCAACGGGTCGGAATCGGAGCTAGGAATACCGACCCCAGCCCTGTGCAGACACGCCACAACCTTTGCGACTGCACGGCTTCGAAATGACTCGAATTGTTTCGCCGGCACTCTTCTCCGCGCCTTCTTGCCAGGCTGCGCAGCCTTCGCCACCCCGAAGCCGCATCTCTTTTCTCCAGCTTTACGCTTAGCGGCTATCACAGTGTTTGCTACCCGCAGCTCGACATCGGTGACACCTGTCACCCCATTCCTCTTTATACATGCTGCAACTTTCGACTTCTCACCTGCGGCCCCCACCGAAAGAAGAGCGCCCGTCGTGCGTCTAGCGCCACTGCCGCAGCCCCCAAGCGCGACCGTCATACCCACGACCGTGACCATAGCCGCCATTGGCCCGTGCCGCCAAAAACTCTTACGCATATGCCCAGGACCTCCCTTTCAGCTTGGAGGTCATGTGTCTGCTGCTGCGGAGAGCGGTAGATCGCGCACATATGGGATGCCCGGCGACGCTCGCACGCAATGGTGCCTGCTCGACTGTGAAGGTGACCACCGCATCGACTGCACCATCTATGTCTTGCCGTGAGCGGATGGCCCATGAATGTAGTGCCGCATGGGCGGCGACACAAGGATTGCCGCCCCGCCCAGACAATAGCCCAGCATCCCTATGCCGACAAGCCCCTCGGGAAACGCGAAAAGGCCGACGAGGGCCAAGACAAGCCAGAAGCTGCTCAATCCAAACCAGACAACCCACAAGACCCACGCCCATCGTAGGCTGCGCACCAGCGCCACCAACAATGCGCCAGCGATGATAACTGTAGATGCAGTCTCATCTACCTGGTTCGCGGCAATGACACCACACCCGCCGAGCACGAGAGCAGCAAAGAGAACCAGCACGGTCCTTTCCGCTATGTGTGCATCCCGCCATCTTGCCATCTTGCCTATAACCATATCATGACCTCTCATGCCGTTCTGTTCGGCCTGGCCGGCGTCAGAAGGCTCAACATGGCCCCTCGCGGCCGTCTACGGGTGTCCTGTCCACAGTTCCCCGTGAATGCCTCGTTCATTCCAATGCCACCACCGTCGACCAGTACCAACACCCGATCCACACCACCATTCGTAACCCAGGTGCTTCGCGCCCTTACCCGAGCATACGCTCACGTGGACGTGTTCGACTGCACGAATGCCGCCCGCATACCAACCACCATAGTCGGCATAGCAAACAGCGTTGCGCCCATGAACCTGTTCGTAGCACCATTCGAGCTTATCTGCGAGTTCTTCGTCTTCGTGTATTCACCTGCGTGCTTGGCGTCATACGCTCCCGTACACAACGGATAGATGACCGCCTTAGCCTCGATCCACCGTTTTGGTGGGGAGTCGTCCGCGGTTGAGGTTTGAATGACCCCCTGATGCAGGCAAGACGGGCCGTGCCAGCGGCTGCGGGTCCTGCGCCAGGGGGTCACTCGCATGGTGAATGGTCTGCCGGACGCAACGAGGGTCGTGTTCGATGATGAACGGGTGGTCGCGAACGCGGGGGTGCTTCTCCCCGCGGTGCTCGCGGAGCGGCTGGGAATCGAGGCCGTGATTGATCGGACGGTTGATCTCGGCGACCGGGCGGGGGCTGCGAACGCGGGCCGCAAGGTGATGAGCTTGGTGTCCGCGATGTGTCTCGGAGCGGACTGCATCGATGACTGTTCGGTGCTGCGCTCGGGTCAGACACGAGCGGTGCTCGGGCATCGCGTCGTCGCGCCGTCGACGTTGGGGACGTTCCTGCGCGCGTTCACCTTCGGGCATGTCCGGCAGCTCGACAAGGTGTTGGCTGACTGCCTGTCACGGGCCTGGGCCGCCGGCGCCGGTCCTGGTGACGGACGACTTGTTGTGGACGTCGATTCGTTCGTTGGCGAGGTCTACGGTCATGACAAGCAGGGCGCGAGCTATGGGTACACCCACACGCGGGGGTATCACCCGATCGTCGCGACCCGCTCTCAGACCGGCGAGGTGTTGCACATCCGCGCCCGGAAGGGCTCGGCGAACACCTCCCGCGGTGCGCTCAGATTCATCGAGGAGCTCATCCCTCGTGTTACGCGGGCAGGCGCGACCGGGCCGAAGCTGTTGCGCGCGGACTCAGGGTTCTGGAACACGAAGATCATGGCCCGCCTTCAACGCGCTGGCTGGACCTATTCGATCGGAGTGCGCCAGCAGAAGCACATCAAGGCCGCGATCGCCCAGATCCCTGAGCAGGACTGGCAGCCACTCGAGAGCTACCCCGAGGGCGGGGAGGCACAGATCGCGCAGAGGATGCTCGGCTCACAACGGCTGATCGTGCGCCGCACCCGCCTCCTCGGCGCCCAGGCCGAGCTGTGGCCCGACTGGCGGCACTTCGCGTTCTTGACCAACCGCACCGACGCGATCGAGCTCGTCGAGTCAGAGCACCGCCAACACGCGGTCGTGGAGCTCGCGATCCGTGACCTCAAAGACCAGGCACTCGCCCACTTCCCGTCCGGGAACTTCCTCGCAAACGCCGCCTGGACAGTGATCGCCGCCCTCGCGCATAACCTGTTGCGCTGGACAGCCCTGATCGGGCTACCCGACACGGTCATCCCCACCGCCCGAACGCTGCGCCGCCGGCTGCTCACCGTCCCCGGCCGGATCACCCGCACCGCCCGCACAGTGACACTCCGGATGCCCGCACACTGGCCCTGGGAAACCGCATTCCTCACAGCCCTCGAGCGCCTCCGCGCACTGCCAGCACTCACCTAAACGCACGGCAGGCACTCACGAGACCGACCGGGCCGGACCCCGGCATCGGCCTGCCCGAACTCGCCGACAACCGCCGACACGACCGCCCCAACTGGCTCCACCAGCCTCGGCGAACCCATCCACACCCGCGCCCTCACCCAAACGCACCAGCCCGCATCCCACACGAGCGATTAGCCCACGATCACGACAGCCTCCCCACCAAAACGGTGGATCCAGGCTTAGGCGACTCAAGGCATTCTGTAGCGCCGATATCTTCAATGTGTTTCGCTTCTCCATCCCAGTATTCCGCGAAGTGCTTCGCTTCTTCACCCGTCAGGAACCCTTCGGGATCGCACGCTGCCGGATTGGCCACGCACGCCGCCTTCGCCGCTTCCTGTTCCCGCCCCGCTTCCGCCCCCGGCGCTTCCGCCCCGACCCGTTCTGCCCCCTGCAGGTTCCAAGACGAGGCTGTGAAGCTGGCAGCTTGGCCGCCGGAGCCGTCTGGTAGGCCGGGAGGTGCGACCTCTTCGCTTTGCAGCGCCATGCCCGTCTGCGGCACGTAGGACGTTGCGCCCTCGGTGATCACGCCGGAGGCGAGCGACTTTTCGACGTCGCCGGCGCCCAGCCAGGCGAACTTGGGGGGTTCTTTGCCTCCGTTCGGGGCGCCGAACTCGGTGGGGTTGTACGTCGATTCGAGTTTGGTTTCGCCGGTTTTGTCCTTGATCGTGGCGACGACGTCGCCCTCGAGGTCGTGGAGCTGCAGGATCGGCGTTTCGTAGGTCGCCCCTTTGCCGTTCTCGACCGCGGTCAGCGTTCCGTCGATACCGGGAATGTTGCGCGTCCATTTTCCGCCGCTTTCGCAGGCTTCGGCTTTTTCGGTGCCTTCGCAGGTCCACGCAACGGCTTCGCCGGAACCGTCGTAGTGGCTGACGAGTTTTTTGGCGCCGGTAATCGTTTCCCGCACCCGCCCGTCGGGGTCCATGAAGTAGTCGTTGGTCACGCCGTTCTGGGTCTGTGTCGCGACGGCGTTGTCGACGTAGAACGTGCTTTCCAGTGCGTGGCTTTCGGCGTCGCCGGAGGGGAGCTTCGTGACGTTGCCGAGCGGGTCATACGTGATTTCGCTATCGATTAGGCGGTTCGCTTCGTCATATTTGTGTTCCTGAACAGTGCCGCCTTCGGTGGCGCATTCTTTTTTGCTGTTCGGTTCGCGCGTTGTCTGCTTCGTGCGGTTTGATTCTGCTTCATATTCGTAGAGCCGTGTTTTGCAGTATTCGCCCGCCGGGGTTTCGTGCACTTCGGTCAGCCGCCCCAGTGTGTCATAACCGTACGTCTCGCTCGCCAGCGTGCTCGTCTTGCCCATCACTTCGCCACGTATCGAAGGAGTCTTCGATTCGCTGAACCACACGCCTGCGCTTTTTTCCGAACAGGTCGCGCTCTTGACGTATTCGATGCCCGTCGCTTCGCCGACCGAGTTGTCGGTGTAGTTCGCGCACATCCCGTTCGGGTAGACGACGCTCGCGAGCACGCCTTCGGTGTCGTAGGACGCGGTGAACGTACCGGCGGCGGAATCCACCAGCTTTTCCAGCTGCTTGGTGGTCGTGCTGTAGGTGTATTTCTGATTGCTGGCCCCTTCATCGCTGCTGTCGCTCACTTCTTCGAGCAGGCCATCGTTTTCAGGCCCGGCGTATTTGAATTTCGCCACGTTGCCGTCCGCGTCGGTGTAGCTTTCGGGCTGCCCGAGCGTGTTGTACTTGCTCGTGATCGTCTTCGTTTTCGTTCCGACGGTGGTGCTCTGCTTTTCGAGCGCGCCCGTCGCCGTGTTGTATTCCTCGGTGACCTTCGGCAGCGCCTTGTCGGTGGTTTCCGTGGTCGCGGTGGACGTCTCTTCGCCGGTTTTCATCCGTCCGGCGGCGTCGTATTCGTCTTTCGTTGTACGCGTGTGTTCCGCGAAGCTGCTTGATTTCGGGAACGTTTCTTCGCTCGTTTCAGGCTCGTTCCAGATGTTGTAGGTGGTTTTTGTCACCGGCAGGTTGGGCACACCGGTCGTTTCCGGCTGTTTGGCGGGCTCCGCTTCGCACACCAGACCGGCCCATTCCGGGTGTTTTTCGCAGTTGGGATATTCTTTGTCTTCTTCCAAGCTGTAATAGCCGATCTTTTTGTCGTGTGCCGATTTGCCACCGGAGCCTTTCGGCGTTCTTGTTTCCTTGACTTTGCCCATCGCTTCGCCGGATTCGTAGTATTCCGTCGTGCTTGTCAGATTCTGACTTCCCGGAGCAGCGGTGACCGATGTGGGCGCTCTCAACTGCCAGCCGAGGTCTTCCTGGCCCGAGTAGCCGGTCTTCGTCTCGCTTTCAGCTGTTATTTCGCCGCCTTTGCCTTCTTTGTTTATTAGTTCTGCAAAGTTCTGCGTCGCCGTGACGAGATCGTACGTTTCTTTCTTTTTCGTCCTGGGGTTTTCGGCTGGCGCGCCTTCGTTGTAGAAATACTTGGTGAGGCCGCGCGCCATGGCTTCTTCCGGTTGTTCACCAGCTTTGTAGTGTTCTTCGCCCCTGACGTACTTGACCATGTGCTCTGGGCCGCGCGAGACGACCAGCTGGGTGCCACGTTCCGGCGTTGCTTCTTCTTTTTCGCCTTCGCCGTTATACGTGTTTTCCGTCGACAGCAGCTTCGCCATTTTGGCCGACACGCAGTTCGATTCCGATTCGCAGCCTTCTTTGAGCGCCGCCGCGCGGTTATCCGGCGAGAGCGTACGCACGACATCGTTGGTTTCGTTGTATTCCGTCGTGGAGATGGACCCGTAGGTTCCGGTGCTCGGAGTCGCGGTATTTACCACCCGGCCTTGTCCGTCTAGGTAGTAGACAGTCGCTCGGGTATAGCTCGCCGCCGGCCAGCCTTGGGGCGAATCGGGCGGGAAGATCGCGGTCGCTTCTTCCGGAGCCTCTTCGGCCTTCTGCCCCCATTTCGCCACTTCGGTCGCGCTCATGTTGTGCGGCGCACCGCTGCCAGTCACGGGAACGTTGTAGTCGATCGTCCAGCCGGGCTGGGGGGTGCGCGCTTCGCCTTCGACGGTAGTCCCAGGCGACCACTCCTCCACACGTTCGTTTTCGCTATCGGTCACCCAATCATTGCCTTTTGAGTCGACTACTACCTCCTCGGGCCCCTCGAGCTGACCGTTGCCAGTCCCTGCGGAGCCAAACATAGTGAGGAATTCGCCCTTCGTGTTGAACTCCTCTATACGGCTATTCCCAGTATCGGTCACGAGCAGATGCCCTTCCCCAGCGTAGGTGATGCCATGCGGACCGTTGCCGGATTTGAAGCCGAATTGACTGGCTTCTGTCCCGTAGGAACCAAACTGGCTCACATACTCGTTGCCATAGAGCTCCTGAACCCGAAAATTTTTAGTGTCCAGAACAAACCAATATCCAGCTTTTTCGCCGTCTTGTGCTATGCCCGTAGGTTCCTCGAATTCCCCGTCCCCTTTTCCATATTTCGTTTCGTCTTTACCTCTTTCCTCGATAAGTCCGCCATCGTTGGTAGCTTCCTTGATATAGCCCTGCAGAGCAACTACCTTTAGGGCTTCGAATTTTCCTTCTCCCGCAAGGCCTTCAACGGCACCCAGAAGGGCCCCAGCACTCGACCCGATGCATTCACCACCTTCGGTGAACTCAACGAGCTTTTCGGTATTTTCCGGAGTTGCGATCCAAAGATTACCTTTGTAATCGATCACATCCCAAGAGTCTTTCAGTTTGCAGCTGCTGCTGCCTCCAAGCCTTTCTTTGATTTCGCTGAGCTTGGTACCCGACGTGTTGAACTCCACGACCGCAGCTTTACGGTGCTCAGTGACCCACAGATCACCGCCGGAGGAGATCGCAATCCCAATCGGATCCCCTGTTGCGCTGAACTGCGACGCGTACACTGGCTGAGCGATCTGACCGACGAAGCCGCTCTTTTCGCTTTTAGCTACGACGGAGCCGGCGCCGTTGGTCGCCGTCACCTGGACGACGAGGGTACGGCCCGCGTTGCTTGCAACCGGGGTGTAGTTGGCGTTCGTGGCGCCAGGGATGGGCACACATTCAGCGCCCGCGAGATTGCAGGCCTCCCACTGGTCCTCGTAGACGATCGGGTTGCCGCTCCAAGTGCCGTTGGACACGCTCATTCGCACTCCCGTTACAGGCGAGCCGGTGATCTTTGGCAGTTCGGTATTTTTGACCGCTTCGCCTTTCCACAGTCCCGCTGAGGCCGGCGCCCGTGTCACCTTCAGCAACCTGCCCGTCCCAGCATCACCCGCAATCGCACCGTAGGTAAAGGCCCACGACTCCTGGCCGGGCGGCGTTAGCGCCGTGACATGGTCTTCTGCGTCATAACCGTAGGTCGTCTTCAGTTCATGCGGTGCCAGGCGCGGATCCCACTCGGCGCGCAACCGGCCCTGTTTGTCGTAGGAGTATTCCGCGACCGGGATCGGTGTTTCTGTCATTTTTTTGGTGGCCGGGTTGTATCCTTCGTAGGAGATTTTCACGAGCCGGCCTTCGTATTCGCCCCATTCGGTTGGACCTTCACCGATTTCGCTCTTTGTTTTGGTCGCGTATATGAACTTCAACGCGCGACAGCCCGGGACCATTTTCCCGGCAGGGCACGAAACTTTTGCGGGGGTCGCCCCACGCTCTTCGCTGGGCCTGGTGACTTTTTTATCACCGACTTCGACCGTTTCGTAGATATAGCTGACCGTGTCCGTGGGCACCGGGCCTTCCTGCGCGGTCGGCATCCACACTTTTGCGATGCTGCTGAGCAAAAATTCCGTAGACGTGCCAGCAGCCGGATCCTTCAAGTAATAAGCTTTTTCGTGCTTCGCGTTTTCTTCGAGCGTCATCGTCAGGTTCGAATCACCGGGCGGCGCTTCAAACTTCCCTGTGGGTTCATGTTTTTCGTTAAACAACGCCGCAAAGATCGTCTGCCCACCATTCCCACTGGTCACTAGCACGCTCTTATCGGGCAGTTCGAAGAGCGACTCCTCACTCCCGACGCTGAGGCTCCACTGCGGCCCCAACAACGATCCTGCTTCCACGCCAGC
The DNA here is from genome assembly GCA_963772075.1 of uncultured Solirubrobacterales bacterium. Classification (GTDB taxonomy): domain Bacteria; phylum Actinomycetota; class Thermoleophilia; order Solirubrobacterales; family Solirubrobacteraceae; genus Palsa-744. Next base: position 386,303 of record CAVYWG010000012.1, read on the forward strand.
GGTCACGTCCCGCGAGCTGTAGGCTCGCGACACGGACAGTCCTCCACCCAACGACACATCGGTCGGGCCGAGCGTGAAATCCCCGGACTCCAGATCGACGTCCCCCGGGCCCACGGGCACAGGTGTCGAGTGGCGAATCGAGATTGTTTCTTCTTCGCGCCCTTCGTTGCCCGCCCTGTCCTTGGCCACGATCACGATCCCATGGTGGCCGGCGCCGATTTCAGCGCCGTTGATCGTATATTCGGCGCTCGCGGTGCATTCGCCTTTCGGGACCGAGCATTCGCCCGTCCCGCCTGTCTTGGCGATTGCCTGCTTTACTCCTTTGCTGTTTTCGATCGACACCGCCAGCGATTCGATACCCGAGCTCGGTGTCGTCGACCCTTCCCCATCGGTGGCGTACGCCGTGAATTTGTAGGATTTTTCGCTCAGTTCGTTGCCGTATGGCAGACCGGCGATGAATATACTGTGCGGCTTGGAGGTATCGACTTTGACCGTTCCAACACCTTCCGATTCGAGCGACTCGGTTTGATGCGTTTCCTGCCCAAACGCCTCTTCGGCCCGGTAGCGGATCTTGTCTTCGCCGTTGGGCAGATGCGGATTCAGCGTCCAATATTCTTCCTGTTTCGCTTCGCACTGTACGCCCTTGCACAGATCACCGGTCAGATAATTGTGTTCAGACCCGGACACCGCTTCCCATTTACCGGAGTTTTCGTATTCCAAGATCGACTTAGCAACCCCGATGCCCGTGTCTTTTGCGATGAACTGGATCGCACCCTTGTATTCGCTCAGCCAGTTGCTGGTCCCGTACAGAGCATTTTGCCGTTTTTGTTTTTCTTTTTCTTTTTTGCTGTTTTCGACTTCGATTTCAAATTCAGGCGCGCTGGTGTTATAACTGGTAGTCGAATGCGTTTTTTCCGGCTCAGAGATATATACCGTGCCCTTGTCAAGCTCATCAGAGAACGAATATTTAGTGGTCGGTTTGTTGACCACGGACTGCTGGAAATGAACCGCGTTTCCTTCATGCCCAGCTGATTCGGGACACGATTCTGTGCCCGATGGACACAATACTGGAAATTCTTTCTGTTTGTATTCGCTCGTACCTTCAGTTTCTGTCGAAAGCCTCTTTTTTGCTTTTCCTTCGGCTTCGGTGACGCCATGTTCAGTCTTTACTTCACCATACTGCAGTTCAACGATGCTTTCGATGTGGTCTTCCTTGTTGCTCGCTTCCGTTTCACCTTTGAACTGGTAGATTTTGGAGACCCCACGGGTCTGATACACCCAGAACGCCTCTTCCCCTTCTTTGTATTCATGAACCCCATAGGTCTTTAGAATGCCGCCTTCTTCTGAGGACGCGAAGTTTGTGCTGGGTTCGTTTTTCCCGTTTCCCTTGCCCGTGTAGAATTCCCAATTCGAACGCTTGCTGCCTTCCTTGGTCAACTGCACATCTTTGCCTGTGACTTCCGGGTCGACCTCGACCGGGTACTGGTATTCCGCCGCGTGATCGGCGACGCTCAACACGAGCGTGTCCCCCGAGACGGACATCGACACCGGGACCGCCGTGCCGGCGGCGTCCTGAGCGCCTGGGGGCAGGACAGTCGCGATCGTCGCGCCTTCCTTGACCACTTCCACATCCCCCGACCCATCCTTCGTCTGCACGAGACTCGCGCCTTCGGGCATCCCTACTCGGAAGTAGATCTGCTGCGGGCTAGCCTCCGAAAGCAGGAGTGTGTCGGCTGCGAACCCAGCCGTCATAGGCTTTATCACCGAGGCCATATCAGTCTGCGTATTAGCGTACAGAACAGTTGCGCCAACGATTTCGCCTGACCCTTCCAGCGGCGAACCCGAGGAGCCTTCGACCGGCGTGAGCGACACGCCCGCGTCCCTCAGACGCACCCCTTCGCCCAGCCGCTTCGGGATCTGCACACCCACAACCGGCGTCGCCGGCTGAAATCCGCCCCCGGCTTCGACCGGGGCCAGATTAACCGCCAGCCGCTGCCCCGAGGAGGCGCTCTCGACAGCGATCGGCGTCATCGATTCAATCACCGCGTGTCTCCCACCCCCAAGATCGACCTGCGCGGCATCATCGCTCAAATAGCCGGTGATCGTCTGCCCCGCCGGCAGTTGCGGCGGGCCGCCCGCGGGATGATCGATCAAACCCGGGAAGGATTCTTCGGCCTGCTTTGCGGCCTGTTCGGCGCTCAAGCCCTCGTACGCCGTGGCACTGGCCGTCCGAGCCGCGACCGCTTCCGGGCTCATCCGCCTGGCTTCTTCGACATCGCTCACCGATTCGCCCCCGAGCAACGCCCGCGCTTCGGGAACCACCAGCGGACTTTCAAGCGGCGAGGAGCCGGTACCACCCAACACGGTCGATTCCTCCGCAGACGCCGACCCGGCGTACCCGACGCCTAACGCAAGACCCACCAAAGCGCATACCAGACACTTCCAGCCCAAACCCCGCACGCCGCTCATTCCTGCCTCCTTGGTTGGTTGCCCGCTCTCACGCCGCGACGTGCGCACAGTTGAGAAACACCCCGCTACAAATTTTCCACGCAGCCTAACCGCAGTCGATCCCGGGATGCAATGAGCGTTTCTCATTACCCGAACTCCTTTGTGTATTTGGCAGCGCACCAAATAGCCGGACGCAACTCGCACGTCATGTTGGGCCTGCTTGATCCAAGTCGATGTCCCGAGCCGTGGCCATGACTTTGGGGCCAAGCTCTGCCAGCAATTCCTTGCAGGTGTATGCCGGATGCGAGGGAACCCATCTGCCGGGGTGTTCGGGATCAAGTGGCTTGGACATCGGTCATTTCACCTATGAAGCCAGCCAGTACTTGCGTGTCTTTGGGTCCTGTTCGACGAGCCCCAGGATCTGCAGCGTGCCCAGGTAGCGATGGATTGCGCTCGACTGCATCTGTAGTCGCGCGGCGATGTCAGTGACGCCTACGCGCTCGCCGCCGACGAGGTGGGCTAGCACCAGTATCGCCTTGAGCGTCGAGAGCGAGAACTGGCCCCCTCGGACATCTTCCCTGTAGCGAGCCTCCCAGTGCGGGAACGGCGGTATCTTCTCGCGCGCAACCAGTCCGGCGAGCAGCTGCGAGATCGCGATCGCCTCGCTCTCGCGCGCTTCGCGCAGCACCTTCCCCACCTGTTGCGGGGTCAGCCATACGCAGACCGCACGGGAGCCATCGACCGTGCTGGAGGATTTGCGGGCCGGGCGTCCTGCCCGCCCGGCCCGCGATGGCGCGCTTGGCGACGGGCCGGCGCGGAGGTCCGCCCTTGGACTACGCCGCGTCTCTGCCTCTCCACGTCGAGTCGCATGGCCTGTGTCTTTGCGTGCCATATCGCGGATCGTTTCGTCTTTGGCACAGGTCGTCCAGTGATACGAAAAGGGGGCCTGATACAAAAATTCGAGCCTCCATCGGCGGGCTTGAGCCTGTCCAGCGGTCCGCGGCCGACTACGTCACGCTCGGGAAGGGCGTCTGCGCAGGATTACCCGCGATCCGGCGTGTGGCGTGACGATCACGCTTCGCCATCGTGCATGCTCGATCTTGTCGCTCGCTGGCAGGATGTCCAGTTTGGAGAGCGTGGTGCGCAGGACGGTCTGCATCTCGAGGATCGCGAGGTGACGGCCCGGGCATCGCTTACGCCCGCCTCCCCAGGGCAGCCAGAGGTGGGGTCGCGGGGCTTGTACCAAGTAGCGCCCGGGTCGGAACTCGTGCGGATCTGAGTAGGAGGCTGGGTCGTGGTGGGCGAGGTAGATGCAGGCCAGCAGGTGCGCCGGGGGGCGATAGACCCCGTCGCCGATCTCGATCGGCCGCTGGACCGCGCGTGGGATTGCGAACGGGAACACGGGTCGATGGCGCAGCACCTCGTAGACCGTCGCCGCCAGGTAGGCATCGGAGGCTTGGTCGATCTCGTCCGTGAGCTCTCGGCGCACGTCGGGATGGTGGGCGAGCAGTTGGAACGCCCACGCCAGCTCCGACGCCGTCGTCTCGTGGCCGGAGATGATCGTGGTCATGATATTGTCGCGCACTTGTCTGCTCGACATCGGCGAGCCGTCAAGATTGCGAGCGGCGAACAGCAGCGTGAGCAGGTCGCTTGCATCGCTCCCGCTGTAACGCTCTTTCTCCACGGCGACATACAGCATTTTCTCCGCTTCCCCGCGAAGCTTGACGAAGTTTTTCCATGTGCCATGCCACCCCGGGAAACGGCGCAGCGTCGGCTCCTGCAAGGTAAGCGTGGGGGTCGCCCTCTGCATTGTGAATAGTCGCTCATACAACGTACGCAGGGCATCGTCCCACTCACCGAAGAGCCGCGTCAAGATGACCTTGAGAGTCAAAGCACATAGGTAAGGATGGAGTCGAAAGGAAGTGTTCAGTGGCCACTGTGCGATCTCGCGATCCACGATGCTGCGCACGTGCTCCGCATGGGCATTGACAGCCTCGTGGTGAAAGGCGGGCAAGATTGACTTGCGAATGTTCATGTGCTGGCTGCCCTCTTGAAGCATGAACGACTCCCCGCCAACCAGGGGTGTGATGACGGCCGCACCGGCTCCTGGGTGAAGCACATCGGCCGGGGCCGCAATGATAGATTTGATCTCCGCTGGATCGGAGAAAAACACAAACGGCGGCTGGCCAACTAGATGGACGGTAAAACGATTCCCGTAACGAGCGTGGCAAAGCTCGAGGGATCCCAGCGGCCATCGCCAGAAGATGAAGGTCTGAACGGTTGCTGGCAGAGGCAGACTTGGCGCGAGTACTTCACTCCGCAGCTCGCTGGTATGACCAGGTGTCACGGCTCCCGGTGGAGGTGCTGCCGAGCTACAGCTTGTCGTGTCACGCGGCGCGCTGGCCATATGCGATACGCCACATCCACAGGACTGGCAAGAGCAGTCTCGCGAGGGGGCCTCCGGCGTCGAGGAGCGTACGAGTCGTCGCGCGGGTCGCAGGTATGCGCACGCTGTCCTTTGAGAGGTAGAGAGCGACCATACTCGCCACGATGACCGCGTGCTTGGAACCATTCGGCAGGCAACGCGCCCGTTGGGTAGCTCGCTGAATCAAGTGATAGACACGACATGTGGCGATGTCAGGACTTTGATAATGGGCGACATAGCTGTGGCCCACGTTCGCGGCGTCCTCGTCGATATCGACGTAACTGTCCAGCATCGTGCCGGACGGTGCGATCCAATAGAGGTAAGTCGCGTGAATGGCAACAACATCGCAAAGGTAGCACTTGGGCTCCGCACCAAGTGCGAGCAGCGCGAGCATGGTGACCCAAGCGCTCGCGCCTGCGGCCAACTCAAACCAGTACAGCCCGGTCTCGGCGGGAAACTCTGCCTCTGCCCACTGCTTGAGCGTTGCGTCCCGTAGTTTTGGATCGGGCTCATGGTTGATTCCCAAGACCTGCGTCAAGCCTGCGGCGCGAGCCAGAAATGGGCGCACGCTTGCGAATGAGGGCAATGTCCCGCAGTGAGTGCGGCAGCTCACAACCAATGCCTCGAGATACGCGCCGTCGTCTTTGGAGGGGTGATACCGGTAGTAATCCGAGATCGACCCGCCGGGGTCGAGTGCCTCGATCAGCGCACGTTGAAGCTGGCAGCCATTGCGAACCCCCAGGTACGCACAATCCTCGCTCGCTGTATCGAGGAAATCGGCCATGACGTCGTAGGCCACGAGAAGTTGGAGCAGCCTCCGGTTGCGGCGACGTGGGATGATCCAAAACAGCGCTGCCCCATAGATATTGCCGCTCTTGTGCGTGAGTGCGCGGAGCGCCGCTTGGCGCAACGTAGCGTCTGGGATCGCGCAGGCGTGAGCTCGCCAGCATCTGGTCTCGCAAGAGACCGCCTTGAGTCCCCAGAGCAGCTCACGCGTTGTCGCGATGCCGAGTGCCCAAGCCTGCCGGGAAGAGGATCGCATTCGATCGATGATACGCCAGGCGAAACTCTCCGATATACCAGAAGACTACATCACGTGGAGCTGACCATGGTTGGGCGAACCCTCACCGCGAGGTAGCCAGGTACGGCGAGGATTGCGACGGCGGCCGCACTGACGAGCACAAAGCTTGAAACCGCAATCAGAGGCGCAACCGTGATGACGATGGGGAAACCCGTCACGGTAGCCAGAGCGTGACTCTGTATCAGTTGGCCGTAGAGACCAAATACGGCACCGATCGAGCAGCCCGTACCCAACAGCAATGCGCTCTCGCACAGAAGGGCGCGCCAAAGGATAGCCTTCTTGTAGCCCTGGCGCTTGATATACGCAAGCTGCGGACGGCGTTGCCAGATCATTGAGCTCATCGCACCCGCCATCGCCAATACTGCCGCAATTAGCATAAGCAACTTGATCTGACTTAGCTGGGCAAGACCCTGGCGAGTGAGACTATCCCATCGCTGTGCGCGCTGTTCAGCCGTTTGAACGATGAGGCCCGAATTGCTTCCAAGCGCCTGGGCGACCTCGCTTCGAACCTGCCTCGCCGATGCTCCAGGCAAGAGCGTGATGTTGTAGGCACTTGCATCGCTGCTACCCCACGCCCGCGCGTAATCTTCGGCATTGATAATGATCGCTCCAGGCGGCCACCCAGCATTTGTACCTGTTGCTGCAACACGAAAGGTGGTTGGCCTTGGGGACGGCAGCGTGAACGATTGACCGATGAGCAGGTGGTATTCGTTGGCTATCGCCTGCGATACTACGGCCCATCCATGGCCGCGTATGCGGCTGGTAGCGACATTGAGTTCACCGCTAACCAAATGGTTTGCTGGTATTGGGTTTGTGGCAGACCGCGGCGGGGCGATCATCAATACTCGACGGCTTCCAACGTTGAGGAAACTGCCACGATATATACCAACTGCCGAGACACCGGGGAGTCCAGCGAGCTTCGTAATACCAGACGGCCGAAATGGCGTTGTCGCTAGTGTGCTTGTTATACCAGGCGGTGTGACCCATAGATCGGTAACATGGTTCAGCTGACCAGCCATGCGGTTGAGCCCCTGCTCCAAATTGCTGCTCGCTCCCCCGATCGCAACACTCCCAAACACGGCGATTGCTCCAGTTGCGGCTATTGCGAGTGAGCGAGCACGATTCGATGGGGCCTGCAACTCGGCGGCGGAGAGTAGCGTCGACGCAGAGAACAACCGCAGCTGCAGGCGGTCGAAGGTGTCGATGGTAACGTCGAACAACCCTGGTAGCAATAGCAACAATGCGGCTACCAAGCACACGATCGCGATGATCGCCGCCAGTATGCTCACATCGTCCCTGAGCACAATGATTGTTGTAGTCATCAGGCAGGCGAGCCCGACGACGTGAGGTCCCCGTGGTCGTGCCCGACCGGGGCGCTTCGCGAGTGCCGCGCCTTGCGTTTGCGTCGAGCGAGATAGGATCTTCCACAGCGGGGCCAGAACTCCAACACAGGCGGCCAACAGCCCAACTCCAACAGCCAGCACGACGCTCCGCCAAGTGACGATCCGGAGCGATCCAACCGGGAAGGCGAAAGACAGATATCCGGGACTTGCGTGGAATACAGCAACTGACAGTAGCTCGCCGAGCGCCAGGCCAAGGACCGACCCCAGGATGCCGAGGACGAGTGCGTCCAGCAACAACACCTGAAGCACCATCAGCCGCGTTGCTCCCCAACGCCGCAGATTATCAACCAATGTCCGGCGCAGATGAACGGTGACCAACATCGCATTGAAGGCAAAAAGGAAGCCCACGAGTGCGCTGATTGTCGAGAAGAGCTCGGTGCCCTGATTGGTTGGCGCTGCGGCGACCCGGAACAACGTTGCCACGAAATCGGCGGGCTCCACGTTCACTTCTGCCACCCTTGCCAATCCCTGCAGCTCGGCGCGTACGTCGCCCTCACGCCCTGGATCAGACTGCACAAGAATTCGGGTGACCCTACCATGCATGCCCGTAAGTTCCTGCGCGTAGGCAACAGGAGCGACCGCAACCGGGCTGTGGACCAACGAGCCGATGTCAGCTTCCTGTAGCGTTGCGCCAACCAGCGCAGTGACGCTTCTCGCGCCCGCCTGGAGGGTCACCGGCTCAAGAGGCCCAACGCCGATTGAGCTTGCCACTGGGGCAGGTAGCGCTATAGCCCTCTGTGTGGCCAACTGCGCGTAGCTAAAACGCCTCAGCAATGGCCCTCCGGCGCGAGCGAGCCGTGGGTCGGTGCCGATCAAATCGACTGCCTCCTGCCCAGTCGGACCGACGATGTTGATCGGCTGTTCAAGCACCGGCACGGCAATGCGAACGTCAGGAAGACGCCGTACCCGACCCAGCAGCGTCTGCTCAATGCCCTGCGGGCCACGCGCTTCTAGCTGAAGCTGCATGTGACCAACGATGTCACCCGTGAGCCGCTTCACCGAACCATTCAGGCTCGTGCTCGCTACCTGGGAGGCAAACAGCAACGCGACCCCAACAGCGATCCCCACAACTGCGAGCACCTCCTGTACCAACACGATCCGCGCCTGCAGACGCGCGTAATACAACCGGGCGATATCCGAGAAGGCCATCACGGCTCTACAGCCTGCCTCCCGGCAATGATGTAGGCGGGGTCAGGGACGTAATCGGTGAGCCGGCCATCGCGCAGTTCGTGCACGCGATCGGCGAATGCCGCGGCCTGCGGATCGTGGGTGGCGAGCACGACCGTCGTGCCGCGCTCGCGGCAGAGCTCGCTCAGCAGCCCGAGCACCTCACGGCCGCGGCGCGTGTCCAGGTAGCCGGTCGGCTCGTCGGCGAGCACCAGGCCGGGGTCGGTCGCGAGCGCCTGCGCGATGATGACCCGCTGGCGCTCCCCCATCGAGAGCTGCTCGGTGCGATGCTGCATCCGCTCGCCGAGCCCGAGGCGCTCCAGCAGCGGTTCGACCCGCCGGCGGGCATCGCGCGCGTGCGTCACCCACAGCTTCAGCGAAGCGTTCTGGATCGCCCTGGCACCCGGCAGCAGATCCGAGGGCTGCCCGACGATCCCGACCTCCCGCAGCCGGTACTCGCACGCCTCCTTGTAAGAGAGCTCCGCGACATCCGCGCCGTTGACGAGCACGCTACCGCTATCGGGCTCAAGCAGCGCAGCGATCAGATTCAACAGCGTTGACTTGCCAGAGCCCGACGGGCCGTAGAGCGCCACAAACTCCCCGGGGGCGATCGACAGCGAGACGCCGTCCACCGCCCGCACGGGCTCCCCTTCACCGACGTGGTAATGCTTGACCAGCTCCCGCAGCTCAAGCGCTACAGGCATACGCCGCGCCTGGCACCAGATCCACCCCGAGCCGCCTGCAGCTCGACCACGTTCGCCGGGCGCGGACTCTGGTCGGAGATCGCCTTCAGGCGCCCCCGCGAAAGCGAAAACACCCGGTGCGCCGACAACGCCGCCTCCCCCTCAGACACCGCCATTACCACACCCATCCCCTCCTCCTCCGCCAGCGAACGCAGAAGCTTCGTCACCTGCGCCGTCTCACCCATCCCCAATCCGTCGGTCACGTCGTCCACCAACAGCAGCCCCGGCTCCCCCACGACCCCTTGCGCGATATCCACCAGCGCCCGATCCCACCGCGACAGATCACCCCACCGCTGCCTCGCCCGACTCGCCATCCCCACCCGCTCGAGCGCGGCCGCCGCGCGGGCAAACGCCTGCCGGCGATGCTTGCGCCGGCGGTCAACCAGCAACGGGGCCGCCACATAATGCTCCATCCGCAAATCCACCCGCGGACCACTCTGACCCGCCAACCCAATCTCCTCCCGCAACAACCTCGCATGCTCACCCTCGGACAACCCCGCCAAATCGTGGCCACGAAAGCGGACCACGCCGGCTTCCGGGGCCACCAGCCCGGCCGCGAGCTGCAACAGCTTCGTCTTGCCCTGGCTGCGCGACCCAACCACCGCAACCAGCTCCCCGGCCACCACATCCAACGACACGTCCACCAACAGCCCCTCGACACGACCCCGCCCGCGCGCAGCACCGTGGCGCAGCCCGGCTAGCGACAGCAACGGCGCGGTGTCCATCACCGGCCTCGCCAGGACTCCTTCGAGCGCCGCAGGGCCTCCTCACGCAGGCTTTCCATGTACTCGCGCAGGCGCTCGCGCTGCTTCAGCCTCGCGAACCAGATCGCTGCCTCGTCGCGAATCAGGCCGACCATCATTAGCGTCGACCAGTCCTCGCCAGTGACGAACGCATCCGCGTCGATGTGCTCCTCGAAGGCGGCGAGGCTCTGGTGCAGGGTGTTGTATTTGGCCCGACACTCCTCTTCCTCGATCTCGATCAGTTCGATCACCCGCGGCGAATCGTCCGGGCGCGAGAACGCGATCTTCGTCCGCAGCTCGTCGCGGATCCACGGGATCGACGAGCTTTTACGCAGCCATCGCCAGAAGACGACGACCCCCTCGGGCGTGGCGTGGTAAACCTCACCGTCCGCCGCCGAATCCTCCTCGCGATCCGGCCCCGGCTCCACGCCGGGCAACCCAAGCACCCGCAGGTCGGGACGCACGGACCCGTGCGGGGCGCCGGCAGCCCGCGCGTTCGAGGCGCGCGTCGGCGCCGGCACGCCGTCGTACAGGCAGATGTAGCGATTCCCATCGAGACTTTTGATGGCGCTGTGCGCGGTCGTCACAGAGAACTGCGCGGCAACGAAGCGTTCCTGCAAGCGCCGTTCCACGCCCAGCTTGCTGTCGGGCTGCTCGATCAGGAGTCCCAGGACCGCCGCCGTGCTCGCCGACAACTCGCCCTCACCCGTGCGTCCCATAAGGCCGAACCGTACATGAAGAACTCAATGAGTGTCGCGTCTACTAAACCATGCGGATTATTTGATATTTGAAAGACAACGCCCGGTGCCAAATGCCATCCCGATCATCACCCGCCGTTGGCGCGCCTCTCCCGCGAGAAAGCGATCACGTTCTGAGGGCGCGTACGCTGGTCGGAGATCGCCTTCAGGCGCCCCCGCGAAAGCGAAAACACCCGGTGCGCCGACAACGCCGCCTCCCCCTCAGACACCGCCATCACCACACCCATCCCCTCATCCTCCGCCAGCGAACGCAGAAGCTTCGTCACCTGCGCCGTCTCGCGCATCCCCAATCCGTCGATCACGTCGTCCACGAGCAGCAGCCCCGGCTCCCCCACGATCCCCTGCGCGATATCCACCAGCGCCCGATCCCACCGCGACAGATCACCCCACCGCTGCCGCGCCCGACTCGCCATCCCCACCCGCTCGAGCGCCGCCGTTGCGCGGGCAAACGCCTGCCGGCGATGCTTGCGCCGGCGGTTGACCAGCAACGGGGCCGCCACGTAATGCTCCATCTGCAGATCCACCCGCGGACCACTCTGACCCGCCAACCCAATCTCCTCCCGCAACAACCTCGCATGCTCACCCTCGGACAACCCCGCCAAATCGTGGCCACGAAAGCGGACCACGCCGGCTTCCGGGGCCACCAGCCCGGCCGCGAGCTGCAACAGCGTCGTCTTGCCCTGGCTGCGCGACCCGACCACGGCCACCAGTTCCCCGGCCACCACATCCAACGACACGTCCACCAGCAACCCCTCCATGCGGCCCGCACCACGCGCGGCGCCGCGGGACACCCCAGCCAGCGACAGCAGCTCAGCCACCCTCCACCTCCGATCGGGAGTGGCCTACAGCCTACCGGCACCCCGTGATCGCTGCCACAAACCCGTAGTCCCCATATGCTGCTAGGACAGCGGGCTACACGTCACGAGTCGCCCCTGATCCGCCGAACAGCTCCACAATGCACTGCTCGATCTCGTAGGGAAACGGCGCGGAGACGATCATTTCCCGTCCATAGTCCCGCTACGCAAGCCAGCAGCACGAGCGTCTCGGCGAGCGAGCGCACTCGCGAGCAGCGAGACGACGTACAGCACCGCGGCAACCGCGCGCGGCCATCCGGGGCTCGCGGCAAACCAGATCAAAACGGCTATGCCGAATGCAAGCACCGCGAACCAGTAGTAGGGGGACCTGATCTGCCCCCAAAACGAAGGGTTCCGGCCGCGTCTCGCGGGATCGTTCGCGGCCTCCCACGACTCCCGAGCCAGATGCTCAGTCAGTCTCTGGTCCCACGGGACCTTCTTCGAAGTACCACCAGCCACGACAAAGAATCTACTGCCTCAATCGAGCCATCGCCACCTCATCGGACTAGGATAATGCCGTGAAAGACCCAGCACTTGGGCATCCGACATCACGTGTTCGTCCGCGGCGGCCGTCAGGTACACCTGGGCACCGCCGCGACATGGCTGCGCCAGGCCACCGGCGACACGCGACTCGTCACGGAGTACCTCGGGCACGCGGACCTCTCGACCGTCAGCCGCTACGTACACCTCGCCAGCGAGGAGATGCGCGCCGTCGTGCAGACGCTCGCCGACCGGGCCTGCGTGTCCTTCGCTCCCACCCGCCCCGCCGGCGGCACGACGCCAGCGAAGACCGCCCGTCGCAATGAGCGCGCCCACCGAGCGCATGGGCCGGCATGCGCAGAGGATCTATCTGCCGCGCAGCAGACGTCGCAGTCTGACCACAAAATCGTCAAGTTCAGCGTCCCCGATTTCGGGCAACCCGTCGGCGCAGCACAGTGGACGCTCGTGCTCGCTGGGGGGGGTTGTCGACCTCGAATAGATCGTGCACGACGTCCCAGATGTCGCGCGAGCGACGGCGCGTGTCGCGCTTGCCCACGTACAGGACGGCGATACGCGCGTCGTGCGCGCGGGTCGTGGGCTGCACGGTGAACGCCAGCCTGTACCCCTGCGAGAGGTGTATGCCGCAGACGATTGGAGCCAGCGGACCCGATAGACGCCGCGCGTCGAGCTCGGCCGAGCAAGGATCCCGCGCCAGCTCTCTGAGCGTGTGTCCGAGCCCCAGCCGTTTTCCGCGCAGATCGTCGATGACCTGTTGGACCGCAGGCGCAACGTAAATCTCCAGCCCCGGCACGGCCACCGACGCCGTTGGTCAGTCGTCCGGGCCGAAGCTGTCGAGATCGACCTTGACGAGATCGCCACGCTTCATCGCGCGCAGCCCGTCTCCGTAGAGGTCGTCAAATTCGCGCCGCCACTGCGGATCCTCCTGCTCAAGGCGACTCAGAGCCTCGACCAGCAGCCCGCGTCGGCCTCCGAGTCGCCGCAGCTCCTTGACCTCGCCCGCCAGCCTTAGCAGCGGACGCGCGGGCACACGATCGCGCTTGTACCGCAGCACACGCACGACCGGCAGCTTGCCTTGCACAATCCACTTCTCCAGCGTGGTGGTGCTGACATCCAGAAGGTGCGCAGCCTCTGCCTTCGAATATGTCGAGCGATCCGCGAGACCTGCCTCCAGCTCGGCGGCGGCGTCCTTCACCGCAGCGCTCAGCGCATCGTGGCTGCTGCTATCCACGCTGCGCAACGCCACGAACGCGCGCGCCATCGTCTCGGCTGGTGTCTGGACACGACTCATAGAGAAATCCTAGCACCAAACTGGCGTTTTAGCGGGCTATTTCACTAACTTCGCTAAGGTGCCAGCGGACACAACCCATCGTTCCAAGCTCTTAGCCTGTCGAGAACCTGGCGACTGCACATATAGAAAAGCCCCGCCGGAGCGGGGCTTTTCCTTAGCAGGTCGGTAAGCCGGATTCTGTCGTGAGCAGCCATCCATCTGAGCGGCCTACCTGGATCTTGGCGGGCAGCCTGCAAGCGATCCGCTTTGGCCTTGCATCGGGTGGGGTTTGCCCAGCCGCCGCGTCACCGCGACGCTGGTGCGCTCTTACCGCACCATTTCACCCTTGCCCGCCGGCCGTTCACGTGGGACGGCCGGCGTCGGCGGTTTGTTTCTGTGGCACTTTCCCGCGGGTTTCCCCGGGTCGATAGCTCGACCACCTTGCCCTGTGATGTCCGGACTTTCCTCGGAGGCTGACCTCCGCGGCTGCTTAACCTGCGTGCTCAACTTAGCGCGCCGGGGGTCAGCTGTGAAGCTGCCCCCGCCCACGAAGCCCGCTCGGACCGGCTTTGCGACCATTCATGAGAGCCGAGTTCCGCAGTCCATACACACGCCGTGACAGTCGAAGTCCTCCATCTCAGTGCCGGCAACTGCCTTCTCGCCGCGTCTCATCTTGCCGCCGCAGAGAGGACACTGCGCCGTCTCCCACTCACTCAGCGCCTGCCATACGTCGGCGATCACGCTATCCAGCGTGGGGGCTTCCGCGCTACCGTCGTTCGACGTCGCTGCACGCAAGCGAGCCACGTGATCCACCGGCCTAAAGCCCGCTGGCCCGAGTCGCTCTCGTCCGGAGAGGGCGGCTGGGAGCCGGCGGTGACCGCGCCGCCTGAGGAGGGCGCCCCCCATCAAAGGCTCCTGAGTAGCCCTACCACGCGCCCCAGCACCTTGACCTCCTTGCTGCGAATCGGCTCCATCGTCTCGTTCTCGGGCTGCAGGCGGATGTGATCGGGTTCGCGGAAGAACCGCTTGACCGTCGCCTCCTCGCCCAGCAACGCCACGACGATCTCGCCTTCGCGGGCCGTCTCCTGGGGTCGCACCACGACGATATCGCCTTCGATGATGCCAGCGTTCTTCATCGAATCCCCGCGTATGCGCAGAAGATACTCCCCGTCACCACCCCCCGCGACCTCCGGGACGGAGATGTACTCCTCGATATTCTCCTCCGCCAGTACCGGCTGGCCTGCCGCGACCGAGCCCACCAACGGCAAACCTTCGGCGCGCACGATCGAGCGAACGCTGTCGACGGCGTTGCCTACCGCCCGATCGAGCAACTCGATCGCGCGCGGCTTGGATGGATCGCGGCGCAACAGGCCGATCTTCTCCAAGTTGGCAAGGTGGGCGTGTACGGTCGAAGAGGAGGCAAGACCGACCGCCTTGCCGATGTCGCGCACGGTCGGGGGATAGCCATACTTGGCGGAGTACTTGCCTATAAAGTCGAAGATCTCCTGCTGGCGCTTGGTCAGATCCATGATCTCTTGGTCCCTTGGTTGGCTGGACGGAAGGGTGGAACGAACATGTGTTCGTACAGTAGCGCTGCCCGCGGACGGATGCAAGTTTTGCTGCCCCGGCCGCCGCGCTGCCTACCCACCGCACCGCCCGCCGGACGCCTTACCAACGCTGGGGGTCGGACCAGCTACGCCACCTTGCAGGACCTCTCACCGACGAGAGGTCGCCGGCTCGCCCACCCGCCGGCGCCTCGCGGGCTATACTCGCCGCTCCCGGCGCCCGTGGCGGAATTGGTAGACGCGCAAGGTTGAGGGCCTTGTCCTGTGTATACGGGGTGGTGGTTCGAGTCCACTCGGGCGCATAGAAAAAGCCCTGTAACGCAGGGCTTTTTCTCCTTAAGGGGCTCTCCTTTTTGCGGCCCGCGCGCCACTGTTCGACTTGGACCACTGGCCCAGCCGAACAATTTGCCGAACATTTTTGGCCCGCCGCGTGCGACTATTTCGCGACGTAATCGCGATTGTGCACTACAGTTGTCGCCATGAGTTCGTTGCTCGAAGAGGTCCAACGAGTTCACGACATGGCCGGTCTATCCGACCGAATGATCGCCACTGCGACCGGCGCGAAGCCGAGCACCGTACGCGGCTGGCTCGCCGGACGCAGCGAGCCGACAGGCGCACGGGCCGAGCGACTGATCGAGCTGGCCGAGATGATCAAACGGCTTGCCCTAGTCTTGCGACCGGAGTCGATCCCGGTCTGGCTGCAGCGTCCGATCATCGCGTTGGATGACGAGAAGCCGATCGAGCTCATCGCCCGCGGCGAGTACCGCAGGGTCGCCAAGCTGATCGCCGAGATCGAGTACCCCGGCGTCTCCTGACCGTGGAGGAGTTGCCCGTTCGCCCTCGCGCAGTCGAGGGCACGTGGATCTGGCACGTACCACACGCAGCTGACCTGCTCGGACGAGCGGACACTCCATCACACGGGACGCTGGCAGCGAGGCGATATCGTACGCGCTCTCTACCTCGCCGACACCGTGACAACAGCCACAGCGGAGTGGTATCGCTCGCTTGCCGAGTGGGGGCTCTCACCCCAAGATCACATTCCCTAGGACCACCATCGCTGGCGCCTTGACCTCGAGCTTGCCGACCTCAGCGACGTCGAGCGACTAGCGTCTCTCATGAGCACGAGGTTGTGTTGCTCGTCACGCGATCGGCCCCTCTGCCCGGCTGATCCCCTCCTCCCGCGTCACCTTGATATGCAAGTCGCAGTACTCATAGATGTCGTCGGTGTGCGAGATAACGAAAATCTGCTGAAACTCGCTGCGGGCGAGCTCTGCGAGCTGGCCGATCAGTAGCCGGCGACGCTCGTAATCCTGACTACCAAAGACCTCGTCAAGGATCACAAATCGCGTCTCGACGCCGCGTTGATGAGCGAGCGTTCGCGAGAGCGCGAGACGCAGGCAGAGTGATGCGAGGTCCTGCTCGCCGCCAGAGAAGCGCCTGAGCGGGTACAGCTGACCGGCGTCAGCGATCTGGAGAAGGTAGGCCTCTGTCAGGCGGATGATTGGGTAGGTGCCGCCGGTCACCTGCTTGAGCAAATTCGAGGCATCTTGTTCGAGCATTGGCCGCGCCTGTCGTGAGTGGTGCTCACGGTAGTCGGACAGCGCCGTCGCGACAGCTGCGCGAAGCTCGAGCTCCCGTCGCTCACTGTCGACGCGCTTGACTAACCTCTGCCCATCGGCGAGTCGGGCGCGAGCGGCCGCGACCGACTGCGACTCCAGCAAGATCTTCTGTTTGGCAGCGTCCAGCTCGCTGCGGGACTGCTTGAGCTCCTCGGTCAGTCGGTCGCGGTCGGTGACCGCTTGCTCGTGTGCTCCTTCTCCGACCTCGACCTCGGACACCAGGGCGCGCAGCTGCTGCACCTTTGTGTTGAGCCCGTCCACCAGTGGTCGCTGCGTCTCGACGCGACCTGCGAAGAGCTGGAGTGATTCGGCGTTCTCACGAAGGACAGCGCAGCGGCGACCTGCCTCCTGCGTGCGCTTGAGGTTGGACTGAAGCTCCGCGTGAGCCGCTGGGTCGTAGCCGTTACCAGCGCTCTGTCGCAGCTGCTCGGCGTACGTGGCGACATGATCCGCTGCACGTGTCTTGCGCTCATGAGCGTCAGCACGTCGGACTGCGATCCCAGCGGCATGCGCTGCCGCCGTCTTGAGGTCCGGGATCGTCGCCGCGAGCTGCTGATAGCCGGTATCAAGCTGGTACTCGGCAGTTGCCGCTTTGCGCGTCGTCCCGGTAGCGGTCGTGACCGCGTCGAGTAGCACCTCGATATCCCCAGCCTCCCCGAGTGTTTGGCGCTGAGCACGAAGCTGCGCGCCGCGCTCCGCGGCTTTCTTGTCGCGCTTGTCGTCCGCGTCCAAGTCTTTGATCGCGCTTGAAAGCGCCGCTAGCCGCGCTCGGTGGCCATCGATCTTTTGCTCGTAGTCGGCGACGAGGTCGCCGAGCGTGCCCACAAGTGGCTGGTGACATGTGGGGCACTCCGCGGTGTCTGTGTCACCGGCGCCCAGAAGCGCGTCACGGTGCTTGGTGTCGTGGGCAAGCTGTGCCTCGGCTTCGGCCTTCTGACCGCGCAGCTCTTGCCGACGCTCACGCGTCGTCACTATACGGGCCTCTGAGTCGGAGAGCGTCAGTAGCTCGGCATCGATGTCGGCCGCAGCCTTCGCCCGCTGGTGGGCGTCGGTTGCTCGGCGCAGTTGCTCCTCAGCCTGCTGCCGTATGGCAGCAGCCGCACGCAGCTTCTCCCCGAGATCGTTGAGCTCTTGCTGGGTCGTTGCGAGCTTCGCCGCTGGGTCTTCGCCGTCTGTGATCTCGCCGAGATCGTTCAGTGCGTCGGTCGCTTTGGCGAGTTCTTCCAGCGCGCGGCGCTCTTGCACGCGCAGTGCCTCGATCTGCTCGTGGTTGCGCTTGCGCAGCTCCATCTCGCGCTCGCGGGCGGTCAACTCCTCCGTGTGAGCGACGACAGGTTCGAGCTGAGCAAGCTCGGTGCTTGCGGTGTGCGCTGCCTCCAATCGCTGACGGAGCCCGTCGAGGATCGTTTGCTCGCGAGCAAGCTCGCCCGCTGCCTTCTCGGCAGCTATACAACGCTTGCTGTGCTCGGTGATCTGCGCGGTCAGCAAGTCGATACGGTTTGTCGCGTCGTTGAGCTGTATCTCCCGGCGGGTTACCTCGGCTTCGAGCCGACCAATCGCAGGTGCTGACTCTTGGGCTTCGCGCTCGCACCGTTCGACTTCAGAGCGGAGCTCATCGATGTCGGGGGCCTCATTGCGCAAGGCGCCGACGAGCGCATTCTGTTCTCGTGCGTCGTGGGCCGCGATGCCGGCTGCCCTACGCAGATGCTCGATGCCTAGCAGTCGCTCCAGCTGGTCGCGTCGCTCGCTCAGGCTCTTCGACGAAGAGAGTGCCTGCACCTCCTTCTGGCGGGCGTAGAAGGTCCCGGAAAACATGTCCTGGGTCAGCCCTAGTTGCACAGCCACCTCGTTTGAGGTATCGGTGAGACCTCGCGCTATCTCCTGGCCGGTCGCAACGTCGGTTAGCCACGCGTCCTTTCCGTCAACGCGCTCCACCCGGAGCGTGCGCCCGGCGATCTCGAACTCCAGCTCGACACGGCATTCTCCGCTGTCGGCGTCCTGGCGCAGGACGCGCTGAGCTCCTGGGCCACGCTTGCCCCCGAACAGCGCCCACTCGACAGCTCCGAAGATTGAACTCTTGCCCGCCCCGTTCGGTCCCGTGATCGAGAAGAGGCCCGACGCGTTCAGGTCCAAGTCGAACTCGGCAAAAGAGCGGAAGTTCGTGCCCCTGAGGTGATGGAGCTTCACGCGCCGATCTCCTCGGCAGCCCGCGTCACGCAGGCTTCCGCGCGGCCGATGAACTCGGCTGCCTCGACGCCTCGCGGCACGCGGTGAGAGAGGAAGTCACGCAGATCTTGCGGCGCCGATGGGCTGGCTCCCGCTGACGCAGCATCTAGAAACGTGGGGTCGAGCTCGAAGTGGAGGCAATCTCTGAATGCGGTGCTCACCTGACGAAGGTCGATCCCTCCATAGGCTTCCACCATCACCGAGCGGACTGGCAGCTTGACGATCGCGCCAGAGAGATCGCTGCGCTGCGCTGCAGCCACGATCGCCTCCGTGAGACTCTCGGTCTGCGACGCGTCGACGGCCGGCAGGCAGATGTGCCTACGACAGGCAACAGGATGCTTCGTCATGAAGCTGTCGTCGAGCGGGTCCACTGCCAGGTCGATCTCAACGATGCACTTGCGGGCGTCGTCGGCCCAGGTGAGCTGCTCTAGCGAGCCGGCGTAGGCCGCGTTCTGACGCACCCGATCGAACTTGTGTAGGTGCCCAAGGGCGATGTAGTTGAAGTCGGCAACGGCTTCTAGCGTCTCGCCCGAAAGCTCGACCGACCCAGCCTCAGAAGATCCGACGTGTCCAAGTCCGTCCAGGCCGACATGCGCCGCGAGGACATTGAAGCGACTACTCTCAACCGGCTTAGCTTCCGTAATCCATTTGCTCGTCTGATCGCGGTCGTTGCAGTGTGGGATCGCGGTGACCGCCAACTCGCCGATCTCGACAACCTGCGGCTCGCGGTGCACAGCGCACACGCCCCCGAAGCGCTCCAAGAGTGCAAACACGTGATCGGCGGCGGCTACACGCGGCGTCGAGTGATTGCCCGAAATGATGACTAACTGGATGCCGGCATCCCGGATGCGGGCGATCTGATCGAGTCCAACGCCAAGCGCTGCGGCTGACGGGTGGTAACCGTCGAAGAGGTCGCCAGCGTGGATGACAGCGGCGGGCCGCAGCTCAAGGATTTTGTCCACCGCAGCGGCGAAGGTGTCATAGACATCCTGCTCGCGAACGTTGCGGCCGCGCTCGTTCGTGTAGTGCAACTGGCGGACGCCAAGGTGGGTATCGGAGAGGTGGACGATTTTCATGCCATGTACTTCGGAAGCAGCCCGAGAAGCCGCAGGCGCAACCGAATCGCCGGGACCGACACGTCGAAGCGTTCGGCGAGCGCAGGCAGGTTGAAGCCAGAAGCCCGCGCGTTCTCGGCTACGAGCAGTTCGGGCATCAGCAGCTCGCGGGCAAAGGCATCCGCCTCGCGCTCACGCTGGTGCAAGTCGGGAGCCTTGGGACCATCTCCGTTGTTTGGAAGTTCGACGATGTCCTGTGGGCGGTCAGCAAAGACACTGTCCGACCCCACTACGTGCATGCGGAAGTGGCCGATCTCGTGCGCGACCGTGAACCGCTTTCGGCGAGGACTGCGGCGAGCCTCCGCACGGTCAACCCAGATGATCATGTCCTGAGGGTCGAGCATTCCGGATAGGTGCCCTTGATCGGCTGGCGCGTTTGGCAGTGTGCGGATATCGTCGTGTTCATCGATATAGAGACCTAGGAGTGATCTTGCAATGCGTTCCACGGGTATGGGCGGCACGTCTGAAGCGTCGTAGTTCTCCTCGAACTCGCGGAGCAGAGCTTGAGCCGATGTGACCGGATCAGGCGTCAGGACCTCCATGAAAGAGGCGTTCAACGCGTTCAACCTCGGGGTCGGGCAACAGCTCAGGGGCGCGCTCCGGTTGGCCCGGCGAGGTAGCGCCGCCACTGCTGCGCCCCATAGCCGGAGCGGCGCTAAGCCGAGGCGCCTTACCAGTCGGCTGTGCCCCCGCGCGGAGGTCCCGAACGTCGATCTCGAAGATCCGGGCTAGCGACTTGAGCAGGCGCGACGCTAGCTTCGTGCCGAGCAGCTTGCCGGTTTCCAGCCGATGGTAGTTGCGCTCCAACGCCTTGCGACCGGCGGCGCCGGTGATCTCGAAGTCAACGGCGAGTTGCTCAATGATCTCATCGGGTTCGATGCCGCGCGCGTCGCGCATCGTTTTGAGAGCCCTGGGCAGCATCCCGGAGTATCCAGAGGTGCCGAGAACCTCGTCGATGACGGTCACGGCGCGTGCGTAGGCCTTACTCTCCTCGGCGCTCGGGGTTGGAGCAGGACCCCGAGCGAGAAGCACGTCGGCAAGCATGCGGGCGAGCTCATCGTGCTCATGGCGAGGGACGAAGCGAAGATAGGCCTCGATAGGCCGGGCGGCGCCGGCCTGCATATCACCAACGGCCTGCCAGAAAGCCCGGTCGAACGCCTCGTTGCCGGCTTTCATGAGCTGCTCCAGTCGTTGGGGTGGATGCGACCGCGCTCGAGTGCGTCTCCGAGTTCGCCAGCGAGACGCAGATCGGGGCGGCGCGAAGCCAGTCGCGGCGCCGCCGCCGGCTGCGGCTCCTGCGCGTCGACACAGGCCGTGGCGATCTCGGCGGCGATGGCGATGACCGCTGGCTGCCGGTCGGGGCGCTTCAGGCGCAGCAGCATGCGTACCGAGGCGTCATCGATCGCTTTGTGGATTTGGGTGGCTGTAAGGCCGCGATCACTGCCGCGTTTACGACATACGCGCTCGATGACCGGGACGGCACGCAGGACCAGCACACGGATCACAAGCTCCAAGCGCTCGTCGCCGTCGGCGATCATGCCAGCGCGGACGACCTCTAGCTGGGCCTCATCTAGGTGCCGGAAGGCGTGCTCGTCGTTGGTGTCGAAGCGTGTCACCTTGATTAAGCCGTGCTCTCCTGGCGGCTTCTTACGTCGTCGAGCTGTGGGCTCTGCCGGAGCCTATTCAGCAACCGGTGCATCGCAGTGTCCACGGCGCCGCGCGACATACCGTGCCTGGCTGCGATCTGCATGGGGGTCATGTCGAGGAAGATCCGCTCGATCACTAACTCACGATCGCGTTCTGATAGACCGTCTAGATACGGGCCGAAGGCTTGGGCCTGACCAGTGACGGAGATGACCGCCTCGTCAGTGGCGGGGACCATGACCTCGCCGTTGGTGTCAACGTCGTCGACGATCTTGCTTGGGTCCAGGGGGAAGGCCTCCTCGCTGACGCTGGCACGCCAGTAGTCGAGAATCGCCCACTCAAGATTCTTGGCGGCCACCACGTAGAACGGTGACTCGAAGTCCAGCGTCTTGTTGAGCGCCTTCACAAGGCGACTCATGAGCTCTTGAGCGATCTCGTCAGCGTCAGCGCTGCGATTGGGTACACCGTTGATCTTCGCGTAAGCGATGGAGTGTCCCCACTGTGCGTATGGCGCCAGAAGGCCAGCCAGCGCATCCCGTTCGCCGGTCACGTTGCCAGCGTTGCGGGCCTCGCGTAGCGCCTGGAGGTTAGTTTCGTCGCGTGCTGCATCTGGGGAGGAGATTTCGGTCAAGATTGCCCTTCGCTTGCGCGACGCCTGCTGAACTCTCGATAGAAGGCCGCGAATGCGTCCGTCCTTCTTACAGCCTGGACCGGACTCCTTGAACTGGCGCAGCCCAGACCGCGGGCGACAGCACCTCGACCGTCGCCCGCGTGACAGGCTGGACCGGACGCCGCCTAGCGCTTCCCGCGGCGAGGCGCGCGCTGCGAGAGCGCGGAGCCCGCGACGCGCTTGGCCGGCTTGGAGTAGTTACCGCGCATCACCTTCGAGGCGGTTCGCGCGACGCGCACCGATGTCTTTCGAGAGCGAGCCATAGGGTTGGAACTCCTTTCGTCGGCCGAACCGGGTGTCGGCCTTCCCCTTCTAAGCCGGAGATCACACCGAAGATCTCACGACGCGATCTCGGGGACGCGCGGCGCGGTCAAGCGACTGCCGTGGGCAAGCTCGACCACGAGGATCACGAGCTGCGGCTGTGCCGAGTCGAGGCGGGCGCCGATCGGCGCCGAGAGGCACGCGGGGCCCCGACGTGCTTTCAAGCGGCACGTGATAGCTCGGCCGGCGGCTCGGGCTCGTCGGACTGCGAGCACATCACGGCGATCGCGTCTACTCCGTAGGTAACGAGCTTCATGATCTCGTGCGCGGCTTCCTCTCCGCAGATCTCGCGCAGCTGGTCGCGAAGCATCGTCTCGCGACCGTGCTCGGCGCCGATCCACCAGGCGGCCGCACTGCCGGCTTGCACGAACGGCGCGAAGCTCTCGGGGTCCTCGACGTCTCCGGGGAGTACAAGTCGCAGGGCGACGCCGAGCGCGACGGCCGCCAAGCGTGCCACGTCGTGGTCATCGCCCTCCTCTGAGAGCGCAGGGAGCGCGCTCGTGAGCTCGCCGAGCAGATCCTCGTCGGCGCCGAGGGCTGTCGAGACCTCGAGCATCTGCTCGAGCGTAGGCTCGTCGAGCACTGCTCGACGAGCGGCGCTTAGAAGGGCGCCGCCGAGGCTCTCGGCGAGCTGGTGCGAGGACTCTCCGGCGAGCAGACTGGCGGCGCGCCGGTAAAGCCTCGCAGCCGCCCCGAAGCGGCCCGCTCTGAACTCCAACCCTGCGCGGCCCTTGCACGCGCGGGCCTGCAGATCGGGATCTCTGAGGCTTCTCGCGAGCTCTTCCGCCCGACGTAGGCTCACCGCGGCGGCATCGGTGTCGCCTTGGTCCTCGGCGAGCAGTGCGAGCAGGACCAGCGTGTCGCCCTCTGCGAGCCCGTCCTGCAATCTACGAGCGATCGACAGCGCCCGGTTCAGATGCCGGCCCGCGGCTTCGTCGTCGTGTCGGCGGCGGTGGATCTCACCCAGATTCATATGAGCCTGCTGGGTCAGCGCGCCGTCCTTCATGTCCTCGGCGATGTGCAGGCACGCGGTCAGGTCGTCGAGCGCGCTCGACAGCTTCCGGAGGTCGGCGTTGGCCAACGCGCGATCGTTGCGGACGAAGAAGGCCTCGCGCCGGTCGGCACGGCGCGCGAACACTCGCAGCGCGATCGTGAAGAACTCCGGTGCGGCCGCGGTCTGCCTCGTGTTGCTGAGTGTCGCGCCGATTTCCGCCGCGCGCCACGCCCAGCGATCCGAACGCTCGTGTTCGCGACGAAGCTCAAGCTCCTGCTTGAAGATCACGGGCGCCTGCGGGGCTGTATCGGGCGAGCCGATCGCGCCCTCGCCTGCGCTGCGGAGCGCCTGCGCGCGCTGGGCCAGGTCGCTCGTGAGGTTCGCGGCCTCGAGAAGCCGCGCGAGGGCCGGCTCCGGCTCGCCGAGCGCTTGGAGCTCGCCAGCGAGGTTGGCCAGCTGCTGCGCGCGCCAGTCGTCGCTGCCGCCGGGCATCGCCAGAGCGCGTTCGGTCAGATCGCGTCCGCGCTCAGGTTGCCCGGCCTGCGCCAATGAAGCGCCCGCGTCGGCGAGCGCGACTGCCGCCTGCACCTGATCATCGAGCTCGGTGGCCTCCTCCGCGGCGCGTAGGAACAGCTCGGCAGCACGGTCGAATTCGCCGAGGCGGACGTGGGCCAGCGCGAGCGCTTGGCGCTGGATGCGCCGTTGGGTCAGATCATCGATCCCTTCGGCCAGCTCGAGTGCCTTCTCATACCAGCATCTCGCGCGGGCCGAGTCGCCGAGGTCGTGCGCGACGGTCCCGAGGTTCTGCATGCAGGTGATCGTCCGCGGCGTCGATCTCGAGCGTCTTGCGCAGCGCAGCGCTTGGCGGAATTCGGCCTGGGCGCCGTGCAGATCGCCGCGGGCGATCGCAACCGTCCCGCGGTGCCGGTGCAGGCTGCTGCGCAGATACGGGTCGCGCAGGTGACTCATCAGCACCTGCAGGTCGTCCAGGAGCCGGTCGGCGACGTCGAGCCTGTCCTGGCCGACGAAGACGTTGACGAGGTTGAAGAGCACCTGAATTCCTCCATGCCAGTCGCCCAGCTCGCGCTTGAGCGCGAGGCTTCGAGCGAACTTCGCCCGGGCGGCCGTGTGATCGCCATCGAGTACGTCCCGGACACCCAGGTTCTGCAGCGCGGTGCTCTCCAGATCGGCGTCGTCGAGGGCCTTGCCGAGCTGGCGCATCCGCTCGAACTCCGCGCGGGCGGCCGCCCCGGAGCTGCCCTGGCCGAGCGCGAGTCCGCGGGTGTTGCAGATCCAGCCTCGCCACGGGTCGTCGATCGCCTCGGCCGGGACGATCCGCTCGATCTCCTCCAGAAGCTTCAGAGTGAGCCAGCCCAGGCCGACGTCGTACGCGCCCTGGGCGATCCACCAAAGCTCCTCGAGCACCCCGGCAGCGTCGCCCTCCGCGATGCGTTGTTCAGCGCGGGCGACCAGCTCTCCGACCGTGATCATCGCGCCGTCCTCGCCGGCGTTGACCTCCATGCCGCGGAAGTCCTCTGCAACAAGTGCGTCGCCGCCGGCCTCGCGTCGGTGGAGCATCTGCTCTCGCCACCATCTGAGCGCGAGGGTGCGGAGCGCTTTCGTGATACGCGTCTTCGAGCTCCCCCGGCGAGGAGAAGTTCACGGTCGTCTGCCCTTCGCCGCGGATGCGTTTGACGAGCTTTTCCAGGTCTGCGTCGCGGGTAACACCCGTTTTCAGCATCACGAAGATCGGCACGCCGGCGGCCTGCGCGGCGTTCAGCTCGCTGCGTGTGATCGGGGTGATCTCCTCGGCGAGGATCAGCACGAGCCCGTCGGAGGTGCCCGCCTGGGCGACGCACTCGCGCTCTGAGCAGTACGGGCCCGCATCGGCGCTGTCCTCCCACGCCCAGGGGTGAGCCAGCGGGAACTCCTGGATCGCCTCGATCGCCGCACGGCGCTCGGTCTTGAGCGCGCCGCCGTTCATCTTCGAGGAGACGAAGATCTTCCCGTGTTCGGGCGGGCGGGCGTAGATCAGGTTGCGGGGATCGGCAGGGTCGAAGTCCACCCCGTCAGGATGGCGCGCGACGCGGTCGGCACCGGTGCGGCTTTTTTCGCTTGTCGCAGGGTCGGTGGCTGGCTTCGAAGACCTCGTGCTGAACGAGGGGTCCGATGCTCCGACCCTTCAGGGCGAGGACTTGCGGACTCCGCTGAGAGTAGGCCTCAGCGCAGCGTGGGACCCTGAGCTCGGCTGGCACCAGCTCGAGATCGGCGAGGTCGAAATGGCCCCAGCCGAGGTACGCCGTCGATCCCAGCGCCCGAGCGCTGGCGAAGAGAAGCTGGTGGACGAGGAGCACTCCGAGGGGTAGGTCAGGGGAAGCAGAGCACATGCGCTGAAGGATCGGCCGGCTGCGAATACACGCGGGGTCGGGCCGCGGCCGGGGCGCGGTCAACTTGCCCTATTACGTCTGCGTCGCGATCACCGCCAACCGTGACGGGGAAGCCACTCGACGACTTCTACCTTGGTCATAAACTCAGCGACTCGGTACCATCGAAGAATATCGGTTCGCCTGGTCGGAACCAGTCCTTAAACACCTCGCATTTGCCTGAATTCTCGGCGGTAGCAATACCGCGGTGATGCACAATGTCGTGGCGAAAACGGCGTAGGTCCCCAAACATAGGCAACTTGAGCGGCTCTGACAATCCCATAGAATCCGAGATGAGCCCACGGTAATGCTCGTCCCACTCAGCGTATACGGATATGACCCACTGCTGACTGACGCGCGTAATCACGGCGCCCCCCACCCCAAGCAGCTCAGGAAGGTCGCCAAGGCGCCACTTCGAATACGCAACCGTCGACGGAAACTCAGGTCGGCCATCCGCGATATAAACCGTCGAATCCGACGTGATTGGTGTCTTGGCTGACGCGAGCCGCTCGCTCCAATACTTGCACTCCTTACTCAGGCCCGCAAGCGCGAAGGCGTGCGCCAGCCAAAGCATTCAGAACGTCTACAAACTCTTGGAAGACGGGATCAACATTCATCACCGCATCGTCGCACGAAGCTCACTTCTTCAACAACTGGGAGCGGAAGCCACCTCCAACCAGCATCGGTTGAGGGTGTACCGTTTGGCGAACATGCCCAGCCTGATACACCTTCAGCCAGAGACGTTCTCGCGGCTCGTCGAGGAGGCCAGTCACCGCAACGAGACCGTTGACGACGCCGCCGACCGCATCCTGGACGAACACCTGCCCGTGATCGGCGAGACGAATAGCACGCTTGCGACCCTGGGCCGCCTCAAACAGCTACGGGCTCGGATGAAGCCTGGCAAAGGAGCAGTCCGGATCGTCCATGAAGGTCGTCGGGAGCTCGAACGGCGCCAGTTTTGAGCAAGACCGCAGCTGCGATGCTCGCGGCGCTTGATCTGTCTATGTGATACCGAGGCTCGCCGCCAGCCGCCCCGGTCCGATGACCCGAAAGTCGCCTGCGAGTGGTCCTTCGGGCATGTGAGCGCGGTTGGCGCTGCAGATCACGTCGGCGTCGCGAGCGACTGCGGCGGCGACGAGATGGATGTCGTAGGCGTCGAACTCTCCGGTGACGAGCCTCAATTGCCGAGGCAAGCCGTCGAGCAGATCCTCACGCCTGCGTCCGGTCATCTCGTAGACAATCTCGCCGATCGGCCGATTGTGAAGCGATACCCGCGTCGGGAGCGCCCTTCCGATCGGAGATGGCTCGACGTTGTCCGGGTTGAACAGCGGGGCGAAGTGATCGAGGAACGCCTCGATCAGTTCCATGTCGTAACTGACACCGCTGAGCCCGTCGAGAGCGTTACGTACGAACTCCATTCCGGCGATATCAGTCGTGAAACCCTGAAGGAGCGTGCCGTCCGCAGCAAGCTCTAGCAGCTTGAAGTTGTAGCCCGTGGGCTTCCTCAGAGCGCCACAGAGCACCGTCGCGTCGAAGACGGCCAGCACTCAGGGATGGCGTCGAGCGACGATCTCGGCCGCCAGCTCGTCGTCCGACGGACTGGGTGTGCTCCCTGCGCGCTCGACCAACCTTGCCTTGAGCTCCGCAGCCTCCTCCTGCTTGACGCGGTCACGATCGAACTGGTCGGCAGCCAGTCGCCAGGAGCCGCCTGGCGTTCGCTCCGCGCTCACACGCCCGGCGTCTATCCATCTGTAGACTGCTTGCGGTGTGACGCCATAGCGCGCCGCTACTTGAGCCACGGAGAGCCACTCGGGCTCTACCCGTGCTCGATCGCTGACATGCCCTCGCCACGCACCGGCAAGACGAAGCGCCCTCATGCGAGCATGCACTCCGAGCCGCTCGATATCAGCCGCAGAGTCGAGATGGCTGGCTAGAAGCGCAGCAAATATCTGTGCTCGATCGTCGTCCTCGTCTGCATCCTCAAACGCCTCGCGAAGATCGTCACGCCCGAGCAGCCCAGAGGCATCGAGGATCTCGACAGTCTCGATGACCTCGTCATCAAACCCGCCGTAGAGGTCCAAGCGGCGGCCCGCGCTCTCTAGGATCTCCGCAGCGAGGATCTTCAGCCGCGATGCGCGCTCCTCGCGGTCGCTAGTGACGGTGATGCGCCAAAGAACGGCACGATCTGTGGGCGAAAGGATGCTCATGAGCGACGAGACCTCATCGACACAACTATAGAAAGTCTTGAAAAATTTTCAACTCCAGCTCAGGCGACGCGCAACCAACCAAGCAAGCTCGCCCACCCGCGGCCGTCATCCGTGACCCATCTCTGGCCCAAGTCAGTTTGTCCGATGCGTCCCATGCGTCCGCGAAACCGCACAAAACGGACGATCTGGACACGGGCGGACGTATCTTGCATCCGTGGACGAGGTTGAGGGCCTTGTGGAGATTGTTCTCCGTGGTGGTTCGAGTCCACTCGGGCGCACTCGAAAAGCCCTGCAAATTAGGGCTTTTCGTCGTTAAGTGGGTCTCGATGGGGGCGTGGGGCGATTGTTCGGTTTTGTGCCAGTGGCACAACCGAACAATTTGCCGAACATTTTGTGTGCCGGTTGTTCGGCTTCAGGGTCATAGACCCACGCAGCTGAGAGCTACTTCATCCACGTGGGAGCCGAACAAGGTGTGCCAGATGTGCCACGGGCAGCGCGCTCACCGGCGTGGTGTCCGCCCTTCAAGCGAGCAGCCCGGAGGCGTGAGATGAGCTACAGCCTCGTGAGAGGAAAGTGGGAGGTGCGCTGGCGCGATGGCGATGGTCGGCAGCGCTCGCGTCGCTTCGATGACGAGACGCCCGCACAGGCGTTCGATGAAGCGATCCACGACCAGAAGGTCAAGGAACGCAAGCAGACGGGCTACGGAGAGAGCGGCGGCGTATACCCCTACGAGACCGCGCATGGCACGCGGTGGCGGTGCAAGGTCAAGCGCTCGGATGGGAAGTGGACGCATAAGCGTGGCTTCACGAGCCCGAGCGCGGCTACGAACTGGCGGCGGCGTCAGCTGGAGCGGGTCGAGCGGCGCGAGGTCGTCCACACGAAGGAAACCTTCGGCGAGTTCTTCCCCGCGCTGGCTGACTCGGCGCAAGCCCTATCTCGAGGAGGGCAGCTGGTGCGCGTATGAGCGCGACGGCCGCATCCGGCTCCTGCCCGCACTTGAGTCAGTGCCGCTCGGGGTGATGGAAGTCGAGCACGTCCGTGACCTGATGGACGTGATGACCGAGGGGATGGAAGCCGGGGAGATCGCACCGAAGACGGTCAACAACACGCTGACCACGCTCGTCGTCTGCCTGAACGAAGCAAAGAAAGACAAGCTGATGGTGACGAACCCGGCGCTTGAGATTCCGAAGCTGCCGCTGGGGCATGTGGAGCGCGAGTACCTGCGGCTGCATGAGATCCCGCTGTATCTCGACTCGTGCTCGCTGGTTTACCGTCCGCTCGCGGAGCTGCTGATCGGTAGCGGCCTGCGGATTTCCGAGGCGATCGCTCTGCATCTCGGCGATCTGGAACTCGAAGACTCCTGCGGCGTGATCGTGGTTTACCGATCGCGCAAGAAGGGGAAGGTCGGCTCAACGAAGTCAGATCGTTTCCGCGCGGTGGAGATCGGGCCTGGCCTATCGACGGTCGTGCGCGAGCAGGTCGAGAAGCGCGCGGCGATGGCCGGCGGCGACAAGCTGGACGCGCTGCTCTACACGATGCCCGTGCGCGTCCGCAAGACCGACCAGGGGCGCTGGGAAGGCGACGGCGATGGCAAGCCGTTCGATCGCACGACCGTCTCGCGCGACTGGCACAAGGCGGCGCTGCAGGACGCGGACCTGCGCGATATGCCGCTGCACGCACTGCGGCACACCGCGGCGGCGGCGTGGCTGGCAGGCGGCAACTCCCTGAAGTACGTGCAGGACCAGCTCGGGCACGGTGACATTCGCACGACCGAGCGCTACTACGGGCACCTCGAGCGCCACGTGAAGAAGGAGGGCGCGAAGGCGACCGAGGCGGCGATCGCCCGCGCGGTGCGCGAGCACAACGGCCGCCGGCGCAGCGGCTACGCCCGTCAAGCCCGCGCGGGCACTCGCTGAGCGGGCCGCACCGTAGCGGTCGGTTGCGCTGAGCGGCCTGGGGTCCATGCGGCCCTGGCGTCGTTGACCCAGCGCTCTATGTCGTCGGGGTGGAAGCGCAGCGGCCCCTCCTCCCCACCGATCCTGATCGACGGGATGCGGCCTTGCTTGGCGGCGTCGTAGAGCCAGGTCCGCGAGACTCGCAGGCGCGTCGCTACCTCCGATGGCTTGAGCAGGTCGATCCCAGACGTTCCATCGCCATTCATATGGTTACTGACCCTCAAGGTGCTTGAGCGGCCAACGAGTTTTTCCGTGGAGTACAGCCGCCGGAGATTGGTCCTCTACAGGCCGGAGCTGATGAGTGGGCGTCGCCTATGGTTTTGCCGCGGTTGAGGCGCACACGTCGTCTAGTACGTCGGCGAGTGCTCGGATGCGCGGCAGGTGCTGGCGCGTGAGCGTCTCGAGTTGTGCGTGTCCGGTTGGCGTGAGTTGAAGGTGGATCTGCCGGTGGTCGGTTTTGTCTCGGGTTCGTTGGATCAGGCCGGTGGTCTCGGCGCGTTGGGCGAGCTCGACGGCGCTGTGGTGGCGGATGTGCAGATCGTGGGCGACGTCGCTGATCGTCGGGCCGTTTTCGCGTGTGTGGCCGCGAACTACGAGCAGCAGCCGGTGAAGCGCTGGTGTGAGGCCGGTTGCTCGGGCCCTCTCTGCCAATGTCGTGTGAGACGTTCATGATCAAGGAATTACTGACCCTTGAGGGCGAGAACGGAGCACGACACGATGTTGGAGATGGAGCACAACGGAGCCGACGACCCTGGAGTAGAGGGAGCCGTAGGCGACCGGAACGGAGGGGCCGTCGGGCGCGTCGCGCCGGCGGGGGTCCCCGACCCTGAGCTGGTCGAGCAGGCTCGGCGGCGGCGGTTCACGGCTGAGTACAAGCTGGCGGTCCTGCGCGAGGCCGACGGGTGCACGCAGCCGGGTCAGCTCGGAGCGCTGTTGCGCCGCGAGGGCTTGTATTCCTCGCATCTGGCGACGTGGCGCAAACAGCGCGACGCTGGGTCGATCAAGGCGCTCTCTCGGCCGCGGGGGCGCAAGCCCGGTGATCCGCGTGACGCGCAGATCGCGGCGCTGCAGCGGCGTGCGCAGCGCGCGGAGGCGGAGCTCGCGAAGGCGCGCAAGGTGATCGAGGTGCAGGGAAACGTCTCTGCGCTCTTGGGGGAGTTGCTCGAGCCCAGGGGCGCGACCGAGCACGGGAGCACCGAGCGATGATCGAGCAGACCGTGCAGGAACTCACCCCGATCGTCGGGACCCGCCCGGCGTGCCGCGCGCTCGGCGCGGCACCGGCGACGATCTACCGTCGGCGGCGTCCATCCGAGCCCAGGCCGGCGCGGGCGCGGGCCGTCCCGGCCAGGGCGCTATCAGAGGCCGAGCGCCAGGCCGTCCTCGCCGAGCTTCACTGCGAGCGGTTCGTCGACTGCTCCCCTGTGCAAGTCTGGGCGACGCTGCTGGACGAGGGCCGTTACCTGGCCTCGGAGCGCACGATGTACCGGCTGCTCGCCGCTCAAAATGGCGGGGTGAGGGAGCGACGCGACCAGCGCACGCACCCTGGTTACGCCAAGCCGGAGCTGCTCGCCGAGCACCCGAACGAGGTCTGGTCTTGGGACATCGTGCGCCACGAGGCGCTGTATGGCCGAGAGGGGGTGAGAGACCTCTTCCATCAGCCTGTCGCAGCAGGCTGGTGAAGCTGGGGGCAGCCTGATCCGGGGGACGCCGGTGAGGGCGGGAGCAGCCCCGACAACGACGGGACGGGCCGGTACTGCCAGACGGCCTGGGTCCGGCAAGCAAGACGGGAAGGTGTACGTGAGAAACCAGCATTTGAACGCCTCTCAAGAACGAACCACCAGCTCGAATCTGGCGGATGTGGGCTGGGTTGCGGTGCGTGCCCGCGCGGTGTGCGGGCAACTCCCTATGCCGGGTGATGTCGCTGGCGGGGAGGCCACGCCGAATGTCTGCGGCGTAGGTGTGGCGAGGCCGCAGGGGCAGAGCTGGGCGCCTAACCCGTCGATCGGTCATGCAGTGAACGTGGGAACCGTCCTGCCGGTCCCCTCACCAGCCAGCCCTGGGCTGGTTGGCGGGAACGCGCGTCGCCGGTGGATGCCGGTGGGACGGGGCGGAGGACCCGTAGTAGTCCGAGCCGGGGAAAGCCCGGCACATGGCGAAGGGGTCCAGTGGGTTCGCAGCAGGCGAGCGGAACGAGGAGGTCGCTGGTGAATACCGGCGCGTCGTGGCCCAGCGCGGAGTTGGCTGAGCAGCGGGTACTCGCGATGCAGACGAAGCTGCACCGATGGGCGGTCGGGGAACCCGGCCGCCTGTTTGATGACCTGTATAACCTCGTCTATGACCCGGCGTTCCTAGTCGTAGCGTGGAACAGGGTCAGGAGCAATCGGGGCGCACGAACCGCTGGTGTTGATGGGATCGCGCCGAAGGCAGTCACGGATGTGTTCGGGCTGCTCGAAGCGCTCAGAGAAGATCTCAAGGCCCGCCGGTTTCGGCCTGATCGGGTCAGGGAGGTGAAGATCCCCAAGCGTAACGGGAAGGTCCGTCGCCTGGGGATCGCGACCTGCGCCGATCGGGTCGTGCAAGCCGTGCTCAAGCTGGTGCTCGAGCCGATCTTCGAGGCGGACTTCAAGCCGTGTTCCTACGGCTTCCGTCCGAAGCGGCGCGCCCAAGACGCGATCGCTGAGATCAACTACCTCGGGACGCCCACTCGCAACTATGAGTGGATTTTCGAGGCAGACATCTCTGCGTGCTTCGATGAGATTTCGCACTCGTTTCTTCTAGAGCGGATGCGCAGCCGAATCGGGGATAGACGTCTGATGGCGTTGGTCAAAGCGTTCCTGAAGGCCGGGGTTCTCTCCGAGGACCAGGTTAACCGGGACACGATCACGGGCACGCCGCAAGGCGGGATTCTCTCACCATGCCTGGCAAACATCGCCCTGGCCGTTCTGGACGAGCACTTCACACGCAAGTGGGAGGAACTCGGACCGAATTGGAAGCGCGCCAAGCTCCGACGCCAAGGTGTCCCGGCACACAAAATCATCCGTTACGCGGATGATTTTGTGATTATGACCTGGGGCGCCCGCAAGGATGCCGAAGCGCTCTGGGACGAGACCAGCATGGTGCTCGCGCCGATCGGCTTGCGCCTGTCGGCAGAGAAGACGAGGGTCTGCCACATCGACGAGGGGTTCGACTTCCTGGGATGGCGCATTCAGCGGCGATCCTGGCGCGGTCGGCCCGGCAAGAAGGCGGTCTATACCTACCCGTCCAAGAAGGCGCTCGCCTCCGTGGTCGAGAAGGTCCGGTCGCTGACTCGCCGTAACAAGCATCGAACGCTCGCTGCTCTGCTGCGCCGGCTCAACCCGGTGCTGCGGGGCTGGTGCACCTATTTTCATCGCGGCGTTAGCTCGCGCACGTTCAGCTATCTGGACTACTTCGCTACCTGGCGAGTAGTCGGCTGGCTGCGCAAGCGACACGACGGGCTGAACTGGGGCACCTTTCGCCGTCGCCATCTTCCCGACTGGGAGATCCGCGACGGCACCGTCAAGATGTTCCACCCCAGGCGGGTCGCGATCAAGCGATACCGCTACCGGGGAACCCGCATCGCGACACCATGGACGAGCATCGCATGAACCCATGGAGAGCCGGATACGCAGAGATGTGTACGTCCGGTTCGGAGGGCGGGTCGAGGAAACGGACCGGCTGAGAAGCCGGCACCGCGCCTCGACCCGACCCCTACCAGTTCGACCAGGCCGCCGACGGCAGGGCGCTGAAGCTGCTGAACATCGTTGATGAGTTCACCCGCGAGTCGCTGGCGATGCTGGTGGCGCGCAGCATCGACGCTGAGACGGTCGTCGGCTCACTACAGCGGCTGTGCGGCGAGCGCGGCGCCCCCGGGCTGCTGCGGTGCGACAACGGGCCGGAGATGACCGCACACGCGCTGCGGGACTGGTGCACGCTCTCGGGGGCCGGAACTGCGTTCATCGAACCCGGCTCGCCGTGGCAGAACCCATTCGTGGAGAGCTTCCACTCCCGTGTACGCGACGAGCTGTTGGACGTCGAGGAGTTCTTCTCCTTAGGGCCTATCCCTGTAGGAGGGTTTTGGTGGTGTAGCGGCGAACTCCGGGTTCGATCTGTTGATCGGACATAAGGGGGTGCGTGATGGGTTTGGTTGACCGCGACGATGGCTGGCGTATGCCGGACTGGTTGTGGGAGCGAATCGAGCCTTTGTTGCCGCAGGCGCCTGAGCATCCGTTGGGAACTCACCGGCGCGGTCTTCCCAAGCGTGAGGTGATGGACGCGATCTTGCTCGTGCTGCGCACTGGTATGCAGTGGAACGCGCTCAACGCGACGGGGGTGTGTAATTCCTCAACGGCGCATCGGCGCTTTCAGGAGTGGGAGCAGGCAGGCGTCTTTCATGAGATTTGGCGCCAAGGACTGCTCGACTACGACGCGCAGGTCGGTATCGACTGGTCTTGGTTGGCGGCCGACGGTGCGATGAGCAAAGCGCCGCTCGGCGGGCCGAGGACTGGTCCTAATCCCACTGACCGGGCCAAGGGGGGGCGAAGCGCTCGCTCCTCGTCGAGGCACGTGGCGTCCCGATCGGGATCGCTCACGACGGCGCGAACCGCAACGATCACAAGCTGCTGAAGGCGACGCTCGACTCGATCCCGATCGAGCGACCCGAACCAACCGAGGCCGACCCCCAAGGACTTTGCTTGGACAAGGCTTACGATTTCCCCGTCGTCCGCGAACTTCTTGAAGGCCGCGAGTTCACCCCACACATTCGCGCTCGCGGCGAGGAGATCAGCCTCAAGCATCACAACCCGGACTGGCGAGCGCGGAGGTGGGTGGTCGAGGCCTGTCACTCATGGCTCAACCGCAACCGGGCGATCCTCATCCGCTGGTCCAAGAAGGACGAAAACCATCTCGCCCTCCTCCAACTCGCGAGCGGCATGATCGCCCTCAAGCGCGCGCACACCGCACGCACAGCCAACGCCCTATAGGGATAGGCCCTTAGCCGAGGCGCGCGTGGTGATCGGCGACTGGCAAGAGGACTACAATCACCGCCGCCCGCACTCCGCGCTCCGGATGCGCACCCCGGTCGCGTTCGCCGGTGCGTACACCGCCACCGAGAGCATCAACCGCGTAGCGGCATAACCCCGGGCCGGGCACCCCTTTCCCATCGCCCCCTGCGGCCCGTGGACATGGCGCGGTGTGGACAGCAAGCTGCCCACACCGCTTGGACAACGCTTCGCGTTGCCCACATGCCCACCGGCCCAACCGCTACATCACATACACTCCACCAGTCAACCCGTGTCCACGAGAACGGGGTCCAAACCACCGACTCTCACACGTGGTGGACCGAAAAACGGGGGCCGGCCACCCCGCTCCCGCGTGAGATAGACCCGGTACTCCTCGAGCAGCAACTCCACCGGACCCTCGACCACGACCGGCTGCGGCACCACCCCGATCTCGCGCAAGTAATCAAGCGGCAGCGCCGTGCTCCGCGGCGTGACCAGCACGACGTGACCCGCCGTGCGGCGCGCTGCCAGGAACTCCTCAAGCACCGCCTCGCTCAACGCGTCCAGCGACCCCCCGTGCTGCTCGATCCAGCGACTGATGTGCCCGAACTGCAGAAGCCGACCTTTCGCCGACGCACGCGAGTAGCCACGCGCAAAAAGCCACCGCCCGAACCCCGCCGCGTACGGCGCCAACGGCCCCGACGCCACGACCCGCGCGGCAATCGATTCCGCCTCCTCGACCGCGATTACCACCATGCAGTCGCGATCGGCACCGACCAGCAGTTATCTGAAGACGCGCGCGAACACGATCGCGCTCTTTACGGGGAAATCTTTACCCGCACACGGCCCGACTTCCGATAACCGGCCGCTGCGGATAATCGCCGTTATCGACGGTTGCCGATAACGGCGACTGGCTGCGCCCGCTGCGCTCAAGTGGCCAGCGCTTCGCCCGCGCACTGGACGATGGACCCGAGAAGACCCGCGCCCTGCAGCTCGTCGCCGCCGCCTGAAAGGTGGGGCTCGGCGGGCGTCCAAGCTCGCCGAGCCCCTAGACCTCACCGTCGAAGCTCGCCGCATTCTCGCCTACAATCAGGATCAAGGAACCGGCCCACGCGGCCGATCCTCCAAGGAGCGTTTGCAATGGCTACTCGAACCGACAACGAAATCCGCGAGCTGGGTCCCGAGGAATGGGCTCAGCTGGTCGACGAGAAGGCCCGCGCTCTGCTGGGCATGAGCGGCGAGGAGTTCGAGCGGCGTCTGAACTCGGGCGAGATCGACATAGACGACAGCCCCGAGGTCACGCGCGTTGCAATGATGCTCCCGCTCAGTGGCACCTCCAAGTAACAATCCCGCCGAGGCCGTCGAGCACTATCGCGGCCGAACAGTGCGGCTGCTGTCTTGCTTGACCAGCGCCCACACCACTGTCAGCGGCTACCACGCGGCCGATCATCCGCACCGCCTGCTGCTCGCACGCGGCGACGCTGCGCGGCTGCACGCCGAGCCACGTCTCACGCTCCTCGTCACCGAGCAGTACGAGGTTCGCCAGAGCACCGCAGGCTGGCATGTCGAGATCGTCGGCTACCTCTACGCCATCGGATATGAAGACCACGAGCTCGTCTCCTACCACTGGCATCCGAGCGGCAAGAGCACGATCACCCAGCCGCACATGCACGTCGGCGCCGCCGTCCAAATCGGTGATCGGTGGCTGGGAAAGGTTCATCTGCCCACCGGCATGGTCGGCCTCGAGCAAGTCATCGCGCTCGCCATCGTCGAGCTCGGCGTCGAGCCACTCCGCGACGATTGGGAACGACTGACCACCGAGGCCGCCGCCCGCTGACGCCTGCCTGGAATGCTCGGCCTCGTCAATGGGGGAGCGGAGCGCCTACCACCGTTGCGAGCCATCCGGTGGCGCCTGCAGCGAGCAGCGTCTGCACGATCCCACGCCGTAGAACCAGGAGTGCCACCGCGGCGGCCACCAGCACGACGCTCCTCCGTTGCGGCCGTCGCCTCTCCCAGGCTCGCACACCCTGCGGGTGTGCACGGTCGGGCTCCGCGGCCGCAACGGGTGAGGCCGACGACCCACAGAGAGGATCACGCATGACGACGACAGGCGCAGAGCAAGATCGAGACGAGCAGTGGGCATACGGCTACAACTACCGGGAGATAGAAGCGATGGACCGCTTCGAGGCGTTCGAGGCGGGCGTCGTCGCTGGCGCAAGCGAGGCCCACCAACACCGACGTGCCTGACACGCCGCTGACAACAGAGGGCAGCCGCGAGCCGATCCTCGTTGTCGAGGCCGACGCAGACCTGGGGCGGGTGCTAGTCGAACAGCTCGCCGCAGACGGCCATCCAACAAAGCTTGCCCGCACTGCAGGTCACGCCCGTTGGATGGCTGAAGCGCGCCCGCCGCGGCTGCTGGTGCTCGGCGAACTTGACGGGCCAAGAGGCACGATCGACCTGCTGGAGAGCATCCGCGCAGACCCGCCCGAGCGTGACAATGGACAGACGCCCTCGCCGTGGCCCGACAGGCTGCCGGTGATCGTCCTCAGTGCTCGGACCACGCAGGCCGACCTGCTGCGAGCGTTCGAGGCGGGCGCCGATGACTTCCTGGGGCGCAGTGCCGGCTACCTGGAGCTGCGAGCGCGTCTGCGGGCGCTGCTGCGCCGCGCCGAGAGCAGGCCCGAAGACAAGCCGCTACGCATAGGTGCCCTGACGATCGACCCGGCCAACCACGCAGTGAGCCTCCACGGCAAGCGGCTAGAGCTGCGTCGCCTGGAATACGAGTTGCTGCTGTACCTAGCCCGAAAGCCAAACCGCGTGTTCCACAAGCACGAGCTACTGAAAGCCATATGGGGATACCACTCGTCCTGCACGACACGGACACTCGACAGCCACGCCAGTCGCCTACGCTGCAAGCTGCGCGTCGCAGGCGAACACTGGATCATCAACGAGTGGGGAGTTGGCTACCGCTTGATATAAGAGTTATTGCGTTTGATGCAAGTCGCGTTGTGCGGGAGTTTTTTGTGGCGTGCTCTCTGTTGGGTGCTCTTGTTTGGGGGTGTGTGGCGTGAATATGCCGGAGGGTGCGTGTGTTTGTCGCTGGGTTTGGGGTCTTGCATCGGATGCGAGTAGGGTTGCGTTGGATGCAAGGAGAGACGTGGGTATCGGTAGGGCCCGTCACGGCCGCTGAGGAGGGGCGCGCGGAGGCTGCGTTGGCGCTGGTGTTCGGGGAGGGTGTGCGGCCTTTGCGGATGGGTGAGGCGGTGTTCGAGGCCGTGGTCGCTGGTTGGGAGCGTCAGCAGTCGGCGCGTCATTTGGCTGAGGCGACGAAGTGCAAGAGCACAGCGATGGTCAGGCGTTTTCGGGCTGAGGTGGGGTCGTGGCCGTGGGAGTGGCAGGCGATCCATGTCGATGAGTGGCTTGAGGATCTGGCGTCGCCTCCGAAGCGCCGGTCGGTCTCGACGCTGCGTCACTATCAGGCGACGCTGCGGGGGTTCCTGGAGTATTTGACGGATGAGCGTTACCCGTGGGTGGCGATCTGCGAGGCGCAGTTCGGTGTGCGTCCGGTGCAGGTCTTGGATGAGCGCAACACGATCCGCCACGTCGTTGACTACGAGGGGCGCCCGGGCCGGCGTCCGTTGACGCGGGAGGAGCTGGTGATGTTCTTCGACTACTGCGACGCGCGGGTCTCAGACCGGCGGGCGCGCAGGCGCAAGGGCGCGCTGGCGGCGTTTCGCGACGCCGCGCTGTTCAAGACGATCTATGCGTGGGGGTTGCGCCGTCAGGAGGCCGCGCGGCTTGACGTGTCGGACTTCTCGGGAACGCGCACCGTCCGTCGTTCGGTGCCTATGGGTCGTTGAGCGTTCGTTATGGGAAGGCGTCGCGGGGCAGCGCGCCGAGGCGGCGCAACGTGTTGAGCGTGTTTGACTGGTCGGTCGAGGTCGTCGAGCAGTACATTGAGGAGGTCCGTCCGCTCTACGGGCTGGATCATCCCGCGGTGTGGTTGACCGAGCGTGGGGCGCGGATCTCGAGCGAACAGGTCAGCGAGCGTTTCGCGGAGTACCGCGAGGAGCTGGGGTTGCCGGGTGAGCTGACGCCGCACGCGCTGCGTCACAGCTATGTCACGCATCTGATTGAGGATGGGTGGGATGAGCTGTTCGTGCGGATGCAGGTCGGGCATCGTTTCGCTTCCACGACCGCGCTCTATACGGGTGTCAGCGGCGACTACAAGAACGAGGCGATGAGCCGCGCGCTGCACGCGCAGCTCGGGGACGCGCTCGGCGGGGGAGGGGCGTGATGAGCGAGATCGACTACGAGTGGATGCTCCGGGCGTTGCTGGCCGAGCACGGTGTTCACAGCTACTCGGAGCTCACGCCGCTGTTGGCCGAGCACGGGGTCAGCCTCTCGGAGTCCCAGGTCTGGCGGATCTTCACCGGCAAGCCCGAGCGGCTGAACCTGCACACTCTGATGGTGCTCTGCCGGATCCTCGACTGCACCCCCAACGATCTGATCAAGCCCGTCGAGCGGCCGGCGAGAGCCGCGTCGCGCGCCCGGGCGGCGGGCGGGAAGGGCGTGGGTGATCTGAAGCCCAAGCGTGCCCGGATCCGCCCGTCCGGCGGATCGCGGTGAGCGAGCGCAGGCGCGCACCCTACGTCGAGCCGATCGCGGTGTGTTCTGGGTGTGGCCGGGAGCGCCGCTGCCGCCGCGCGAAGACGGACGCCCCGATCTGCCACACGTGCCGGCGCATAGGCTCCACTTGGAAGCCTCCCCTCGCGCTGTGTTCGGCCTGCGGTCGAACCAGGCCATGCCATCACACCCGCAGCGAGCACCCGATCTGCCTGTCCTGCTCGCACATGCACCCCTCTCGCCGGGAGCCGTGCGCGTTCTGCGGCAAACTGGCGATCGTCGCGGCGCGCACCGGCGCCGGCCCCGAGTGCTCGTCTTGCAGGCAGCGAAGGCTTCAGCGGAAGATCGCGTGCGGTGGCTGTGAGCGCCAAGCACGACCCTCGGCGTCAGTGGCGGGGTTATGCGAGCGCTGCGCCGGCGAGCGCGTCCTTCAGGTCTGCCGCGGCTGCGGCGCGGAGGAGACGAACTACGCCGATGGTCACTGCGCCCGCTGCGTTCTGCACGCCAGCTCTCGGAGAGCTCAAGCGAACCGGCGACCCCGCGGCCATCGAGGCTCTCCAGGGGTATCTGGCGGCCCTCGCCGCTGGCGCCAAGCCGTGGACGGTGCTGGGATGGATGCACAGCAGTCGCAGCTACCAGACGCTCCTGGAGCTGGCCAGTGGCGCCCTCGCGCTTACCCACGACGCGCTCGACACCGTTGACCGCGGTCACAGCACGACCTACCTGCGGGCGGCGCTGGTCGCACACGGCGCGCTGCCCGAGCGCCACCAGCAAACAGCCGCGCTCGCGGCCTTCATCGCCCACGAGGTGCTCCGCGTGCCCGATGGGCCAGAGCGCCTTCACCTACGCACGTTCGCGACCTGGAAGATCCAGCACAACCTGGGTCAAGCCGAGCGAGGAGGACACGCCAAGCGCAGCTCCTACCGCTACGCCTGCACCCAGATCCACGTCGCCGCCGATCTCCTTCTGTGGCTCTCACAGCACACCCTGACCCTCCAAGAACTCCACCAAGAGCACCTGGACTACTGGCTGGCCGAGGGATCGACCCAGCGCACACGCATCCGCACGTTCATCCTCTGGGCGCGCCGGCGCAAAATCATCGGGCCGCTCACCGCACTCCCGTTCGCCGCCCAGCAGCACGTCGACCCGCTCGATCCCCGCCAGCGCTTGCAGCTGCTCGGCCGCCTACTGGGCGACGAGTCGCTCGACCTCAGAGACCGCGTCGCGGGCTGCCTGCTGCTGCTCTTCGCCCAGCCGATCAGCCGCATCGTGCTCCTGACCCCAAACGACGTCCAAGACCGCCAAGGCCGCGTTTTCATCAGCCTCGGCCGCGAGCCGCTGCTGCTCCCCGAGCCACTCGCCACGCTCACCCAGCGACTCAAGGACAGCCCACCACACCTCGCCACCACAGCAGTCGACACCCGCCCTGAGTGGCTGTTCCCCGGCCTACGGCTCGACGCCACCATCCACGCCGAGCACATGCGCAGACGCCTCGGCAAGCTCGGCATCACCAGCCGCGCCGGGCGCGGCTCAGCCGTCCTGCAACTCGCTCAAACGCTGCCCGCCGCGATCCTCGCCGACCTCCTCGGCTTCGCCGAGAGCACCGCCGAGGACTGGACCCAACTCGCCAACGGCGACTGGGCGCGCTACGCAGCAACACGCTAAAGCTAGGCGGGGTGGCAAAAACAGGCTTCCGTGCGGTTCAGTCCTGGAGGATGCTTGCGAGCTGGCGGACGGCGAGGACGTCGGGAACCCAGCGCGCCAGCGCATCGCGCACCGTCGCTGCAACGGGGTTAGAAGTCTGCGCGATCCGGCCGACGGCTCGGGATCTTGCTACGACGCGCTCAGCGCGGCGCTTGCGCTCATTGACATAGCCAGCGAGTGCGACCGGGAGCGATGCGGACTCCAGGTGGCGAGCGAGCGCGGCGACGTCCTCGAATGCCTGCGCGGCGCCCTGCCCCAGGTTGGGTGTCATCGCGTGCGCGGCATCGCCGACCAGCACGGTACGCTCGCGATACCAGCGCGGTAGGCGCGGCAGGTCCATGAGCGGCAGGTAGGAACGCTCGCCAGCCGGAGTCCTCTCAAGCACATCACTGATCGGCTGATGCCAAGAAGCGAACTCGCTCGCCAGATCGGCGCGATCGCCGTCTTCGCCGACTACAGCGAACCAGTAGGTGCGATCTTGTGTGAGCGGAACGAGCCCAAAGCGTTTACCTCGACCGATGGTCTCCGACGCGGCAGTCGGCGTCACAGCGCCTGTCTTTGCAACACCGCGCCAGGCGCCATATCCGGCAGATCGAGGTGCAACCTCCGGCGCGACCTGCGCACGAGCGACGGAGCCGATCCCGTCAGCCCCCACGATCAGGTCGGCCTCGAGCGCTACGCCTCCTGCCCATAGCTGCCCGTCATCGGCGGTGACCGACGTCGCGAACTCGATGTTCCCGCTGAAGCTCTCACGCAGCGCCAACAAGAGGTCTACGCGATGCGCGCTCACGAGCGGGCCGAATCGTCGCTCAATCCGACCCAGCGGCACCTTCGCCGGGACACTGCCGTCGGGCGCCAACGTCGCTGCCTCGCGCAGCACCCGGATGCACACGCTCGTCACATCGTCCAGGCCCAGCGAACTCAACGCCCGCATCGCGTTCGGCCACAACGTCAATCCTGCGCCCTCAGCACGCAACTCAGCATCCCGCTCCAGAACACGAACGTCGTACCCAAGCTCCTCAAGCGCGTGCGCGGTGGCCAGACCCGCGACCCCCGCGCCGATCACAATCGCGCTCTCAGGCACGCCAGGAGACTAGCAAGCGGCCCAAAACACGACCGATACCCCTGATCCATAGAGCCACTCCCTCCGACACGAGCAGGTGCGCCCCTAGCAGCCAAAGCCCCCGGCGCCACCCGCCGCGGAGCACGCGGATTGCTCTCGCTCCACCTCCGCCCTCGGGCTCCGGCTCCGCGAGAGCAATCCGGGACCACACCCCAAGAAAAACAAGAGGAACCCAGGCAAGGGGAATAACCCCTCTCCGCCAGTTATCTGACTACTCAAACCTGCGGCACCATCGCTTTCGCTCCGCTGGCATGTGGTCGCAGGGCCGTGCTACCGACCTCGCGTCGAATTGCGGTGGCGGGCATCGAGCATCCGCAACCTGCTGAGCGGTATCGCAAACCACAAGACCACGAATGGAATCGCCCCGATGCTCGCGGTTAGCACACCGGCGGTGATGCCGAACAACCTGGTGGTGACGAGCAACAGGGAACCGCACATCGCCAGCGCCAGAAAAGCAAGGCCCGCGATCACCACTCGGTTTGAGCTGAACACGATGTGATGCTTGTCGTCGTGTCGGAAAAGGAAGCGGTGCTCTGCGGAGGGTGCGATCGTGCACACCGCCGCGAGCGCCGCGAAGATCAGCGTGACGAAATACACGCTGCGCTCGAAGCTCCCTACATGCGCGAACCCAGTATCGAACGGAACAATCAAGAGGAACGCGAAAAGAACCTGCACGCCGGTGACGATGACGCGCAGCTCGCCCGTCATCTCCTCGAGGTTGCGGTCGAGGCGCTCCAGCTGCGTCTCATGGCGGGTCTCGCCGTTCACACGCTGGGAGTCCGGCATACCAGCCAACGGTAGCCCCATCTACTACGGCGAGCCGTCTACATCGGTCTCGCTGCTGCGCTCGCGGTCGCCTTCTCCATCCGTGCGCTCGTCGTCCGGCTCTGCTGGCCTCTGATCGTGCAGGACTGCGTGGGCGGACTGTGAGTCTCCGTGCGAAGCGTGCTCGACCAGTAGTTCCTCGGCTTCCTCGAAGCCCTCAGCCTCGCCGCCGCCGGCCTCACCGACGGGTGCCTCAGCGGGGTCCGCTGGTGGGCCGCCGCCGCCGCCGATGCGGGCCGCTTCGCTTGCGGCGCGCTCGGTCTCCCGCTCCTCATAGCGTGGGTCGCTCATCGCGCACCGCCACTGTCATCGTCCGCGGCTTTCTCACCGGCCCGGTCTCGCTCGCTGCGATGGCGGCGCGCGTCTTTGGTGTGGCGTCGCGCGGCCTCGCGGGCGGCGCCTTCCTCGGCCTCGGGCACGTCGTCAGGGACCTGCTCGGCCGGTGCCTCCTCGGGCATCTGATCAGAGGACTTCAAGTTGTGAGGGACAGGCGGACACATCACTCTCTTGCCTACCCGCCCCCCTGAATGGAAAACGCTGCTCAAGCGAGCACGAGCGCCGCGCCGATCACCGCGAGCCCTACCACGAGCCAC
This sequence comes from uncultured Solirubrobacterales bacterium, assembly GCA_963772075.1. Classification (GTDB taxonomy): domain Bacteria; phylum Actinomycetota; class Thermoleophilia; order Solirubrobacterales; family Solirubrobacteraceae; genus Palsa-744. The sequence continues at coordinate 430,322 of CAVYWG010000012.1, forward strand.
GCGATGTAGTCATTCACGCACCCGGAGTGCAGGCGCCGCAACAAGACCATGCTCCTCGTGAGTGTGCGTTCGGCCCGCGCGAGCGCCCGCCAGCTCGGCGCCCCGACGAGCGCGAAGCCAGCCACCACGAGCGCACCGATGACCGTCGTCGCGGCCAGCAGAAAGTCGAGCGCCACCACCGGCGCGTGCGGCGTATGGACTGTTATGGGTGCATGAGTGCCGAGTACGTCCGCGACGTAGGCGGCGCGGTCGGTCATGTCCGCGGCCGCGGCGGCGATCCCGTCACGCAAACCTGACCAGAGCCCGATCAGCATCCCGCCAGCGAGGAGGACTATGGGCGCGACGATCATCACCGCTGGAGTGCGATCGTGTGGGCTGAGCGTCTCCGGCTGCTCGCTGAGGGCGCTCAGCAGCTCGTGGTGGCGCGGCAGCCTTTCGCCCCAGCCGGCGAACACGCGGCCGGCGACGCGCAGAATCGCCCCGGCGGTCAGCGCGGAGCCGATCACGAGCACCGCCAGCACCCAGCCGTAGCCGGGCGTATGCGTGAGCGCGCCCTCCAGGGCAGACTTGCCGAAGAACACGCCGAACGGCGGCAGCGCCGCCAGACCCAGGCCGCCGAGGGCGAACACGATCGCGGCGGCCCGCAGGCCGCGGTCGCGGTCGCGGCCGCGACCCCGCAGCTCGTGCTCGTCGACCGTGCCGAAGCGGTGCAACAGGATGCCCGCCGCCATGAACAGCGCGCCCTTGAGCAGCGCGTGCTCGATCACGTACTCGCCGCTGGCCGCCAAGCCCGCCGGCGTCAAAAGTCCCAGGCCGATCAGGAACATACCCGTATGGCTGATCGTCGAGAACGCCAGCAGTCGCTTGATGTGCCGCTGCGCCACGCACATCACTGCACCCACCAGCGCTGTCAGCACCCCGAGTGCGACAAGCGTGACGCGCAGCCCGCCAGTATGAGCGGCCAGCGGCGCGGAAAGCACGCTCCAGTACACGCGCGCCAGCCCGTACAGCGCGAGCTCGACCATCACCCCGCTGAACAGCACGCACACAGGGACCGGCGCTACCGCGTGCGCGTCAGCCAGCCAGAAATGCAACGGCACGATCGCGGCCTTCACCAGCAGGCCACCCATGATGAGCAGCAGCGCGACCTTCATCAGCCCGTCGGCTGGGTGCCCGGCGAGCGCCGTGCCGATCTGCGCCATGTTCAACGCGCCCGTGCGCCCGTACAACAGCGCGATCCCGGTCAGCATCAAAAACGAGCCGACGCTGTTGGTGATCGCGAAGTTGATCGCCCCCTGCAGCGGTCCCGCCTCCTCGATCTTGTAGGCGGTCAGCGCGTAGGCGGCAACGCTCATCAGCTCAAAGAACACAAAGAGGTCAAAGAGATCGCCGGTCAGGCAAAACCCGACCATTGCCGCCAAGAACACCAGCATCAGCGCGCCGAACAGCGAGCCGACCTCATCGAAATAGCGCACCGAGTACAAGAGCGCCGCGCTGACCATCATTGCCGCCAAGCTCGCCATCCCCGCGCCAATCCGATCGACAGAGAAGGAGATCCCCACCGCCACGCCGCCGCGGACGTGAAACCCGCCGAACCAGTACACCATCAGGTGACTCGCGTCGATGACCAGCAGGACGCAAAGCACGAGCACCGCCAGCGCACACGCAAGGCCCACCGCATCGGTCGCCCAGCGCGGCAGCAGCTTGTTGGCGGCGGCGAGAAACGCGGCGCCGAGCAACGGCACCACCACCGGCAGCGGGATCAGCGAGTGCATCGGCTACCCCCGCAGGGGCGTCAGCTCGTTCGGGTCGAGCGTTCCGAAGCGCTTGTGCGCCTGTACCGCGAGCGCCAGCAGCAGTGCCACGACCGTTGCCTCGACCACCACGTCTGTCAGCGTCAGTGCCTGCACGATTGGGTCGACAGCACGGGAGCCGGGCGGTATGTCCGCGAAGATCGGCGCCGCTGCGCCGCGGCGGTAGCCGATCGAGAGCAGCAGCACATACGTGGAGGACTGCACGATCGACAGGCAGATCACCATGTGAATCAGGTTGCGGCTGCTCACGATCCCATACAGGCCGACAAGCAGAAGCCAACCGGCGGTTCCATAGGCCAAGACGCTCACCTGTGCCTCACGATCAGCGCCTGGTCGAGGAACTCGCTCCAAAGCAGCACGAATGCCCCTGTGACCTCCAGGCCAACCGCCATGCTCGACAGTGGGATTGTGCCGGCCGAGATCAGCTCGCCAGGTGTGCCGAGCCCCAGGAAGTTCTTGAAGAACACTCCCCCGAACACCAGGCCGCCGAGACCGATCAGCCCGTAGCCGGCGGCACCGCTCGCCTCGGCCAGCTCCACCAGCGCATGAGGGGACAGCCGGCGCATCGTCACATATCCGCCGCCGAGGAACACCAGCAGCAGCCCGGCGGCGCCGACGACGCCGCCTTGAAACCCGCCGCCCGGTGTCAGCGCGCCGTGCGAGTCCACATACAAAGCGAGCACCACCAGCGGGCCGACCAGCATAAGTGTGAGCGTCCGCAGCGCATAGCTCGACCCCTGGAAGCGATGCTCCTCGCTCGCCTGCGCCGGGGGCCGCTCACGCTCTGAGCGCTGCTCACGCAACAGCACCGCCAAGCCGACCACAGAGGTGAACAGGATGAACTCCTCGCCGAGGGTGTCCAGCGCCCGGTAGTCGAAGTTCACCACGGTCACCGCATCAGTCGCGTGACGCTGAGCGACCACGACGTGATCGATCAGCAGCGCGTAGGCGCCGTTGAACGCACCAAACGAAGGAAGTCCAGCCATGCCCCAGGCGAGCAGCGCCGCCAGCCCCGTGGCGCCGGCCAAGAAAAGGTGGATGCGCTCCCGCTCGCTCACCGTCCACCTTCAGAGCGCTTGCCCTCGTCCTCATCGCCCTGCTCGTGGCCGCGGACCTTTGCCAGCGCCAGCAGAATCATCACCGGCACCGCGACCGTACAGACGACGATCTGCGATAGAGCCACGTCAGGCGCCTGCAGCACAAAGAACAGCAGCGCGAGCAGCAGCCCGTAGATGCCGACCAGCAATGCTTGGCGCAATGGGTCGCGCATCAACACGACCGCCAGCCCACCCAATGCGAGCAGTACCAGCAAGCCGGCCTGCAGCTCGGTCACGACTTTGCCTCCTCGCGCCCTGGAGGCTCGGGGTTCCAGGCGCCTCGTTCGCGGATGCGCCCAGCTCTGGCGGTGGCGTGCGAGAGCACCGGCCCGCAAACCACCAGTATCGCGGCGGTCAAAAGCGCCTTATCGGCGATCAGCGACAGCGACTCGCGCACCAGGATCGCCACCGCGATCAGCGCCGCACCCCAGCCCGCGGCCGAGGCATAGTGAAGCCGGTCATAGGCGCTGCCCATCACCAGCACCCCCAGCGCGCACAACAGCAGCACCGCGACGCCGGCGAACAGCAGCACGTCCACGACGATGCTTCTCATGGTCCGCGCTCCATCAGCCGGGCGAACGCAAGCGAGCCGACGAACCCCATCACGGCGAGCACGAGCGCCAGGTCGATGAAGGGCTGGCGGTGCGTGCCCTCCGAGAACAGCATCAGCTCCACCACCGAGACCGCGCTCGCCAGCTCCATCGCCACCAGCCCCGTGAGCGCCGCCGAGAGAAAGCAGACAAGCCCACACACGAGCAGCACCGGCAGCAGCGCGAGCGCCGCGATCAGCCACACATTCACGAGCCGATCTCCCCGACGCTCGCCCGCTCGCTGTGACGGGCAACGAGCTGGTGCACGACGACCCGATGCTCATCCACGCCGAGCACGATCGTGTTCGGCGCAAGCGACCCGACCAGCTCGATCCCCGCCCGCCGCCCGTTGCCCTTCTCGTTCACGGCAAGCTCAAGCGGCAGCTCGTGGAAACGTCCTCCTCGGCGGCGCCCGGCAAGCGTGCGGGCGAGCGCCACGGCCAGCAGCCACAGGTCAACGGGCACGCGCGCCAACTGCCTCGCCAGCGCCGAGCACAGGCTCACCGTCGGGCGCATCCCCGCGATCCCACTTCCGAACACAAGACGGGTGACAACCACTCCGGCCAGCGCCGCCACCACCGCGCACGCCACCTCCGCGGTCGAGACCGTATCGACCAGCAGCATCCACGCGCCCCCCAAAAGCCCCCACCACGCGAGCACCACGACAACGCCACCCGTCAGCGGGCGGGGAGCGCGCCTTCGCTTGTACACCCGAACGTTCACTTTGTGGGTGCTGCTACCCAGCTTGTCCATTCGCCAAGCGAGTAGCCATTTGCACATGGGGCACAGCGACACGGCAGCGAACGACGATGGCACTCACGCCAAGAGGCGCTGGATGAGATCGACGCCTCAAAGGAGCGCCACCAGGCCGCCGATTGATCTCGGCCACTTTGGGTAGGAAGAAACCAGAGTGCGCGTGTCGAACTTCAAGTCCCGAGGAGGCCAGCCATGAGGATCGGCTATTTCCTGTCCAGCGAGGAGTTCGACCCGCGCGAGCTCATCAGGCAGGCGCGCATGGCAGAAGACGCCGGCTTCCAGGGGCTATGGATCTCAGACCACTACCACCCCTGGAACGACGAGCAGGGGCACAGCGGCTTCGTGTGGTCGACGATCGGCGCACTCGCCCAAGCTACCCCGACGATGAACGTCACGACCGCCGTGACCTGTCCCACCATGCGTATCCATCCGGCGATCATCGCGCAGGCCGCCGCGACCTGCGCGGTGCTGTTGGAGGGTCGCTTCGCGCTCGGGCTCGGCAGCGGCGAGGCTCTCAACGAGCACATCCTCGGCGAGCACTGGCCGCAGGCCGACGAGCGCCTGGAGATGCTGGAGGAGGCCGTGGAGGTGATCCGCACGCTCTGGCAGGGCGGGATGCAAAGCCACCGGGGACGCCATTACAGGGTCGAGAACGCCCGCATCTACGACCTGCCCGAGCAGACACCGCCGATCCTCGTCTCCGGGTTCGGCCCCAAGGCGACCCGCCTGGCCGCAAGGATTGGGGACGGCTACTGCACCGTCACCCCCGACACTGAGGAAGTCAAGCGCTTCCGCGACGCCGCCGAGGGCGAGCGGATCGTCGCTGGCGGGATGAAGGTGTGCTGGGGGACAGACGAGCGCGAAGCGCGCGCCACCGCACATCGCCTGTGGCCCAACGAGCAGTTGCCCGGCGAGCTTGCCCAGATCCTGCCGACCCCCGCACACTTCCAGCAGGCGTCCGAGCTCATCGACGAGGACATGGTGGCCGAAGCCGTGCCGTGCGGCCCTGACCTCGAGAAGCATCTGCGGGCGATCGGCCGCTACCAGGACGCCGGGTTCGATCAGCTCTACATCCAGCAGATCGGCCCCGGCCAGGACGGCTTCTTCGAGACCTATGCCCGTGAGGTGCTACCCCGCTTCAACGACCGCCAGGCGCCGACGCTAACGTCGGCCGCGGCATAGGCGAGGGGAGATGGCGGCAGACCCAGCACAGACCAGTCCGGCCGTCGAGCAGCGCGTGCGCTGGCGCAGCCGTCAAAGCCCGCAGCTCACCTCCATGTCTGAGGCGGCGCGCAGACTTCTGAGGGCAGGCTCGGCCACCCGGCCGATGATCTCCCGAGCGGGCATCAGCACCGAGGCGCGGCGTGTGCGGTCGATCATGCGCGCAACCATGAAAGACCAGATCACAGGAGGCAGGTGAAATGCCGCCACGCGGTGTGAAGAAAGGTAGTAGGCGAGAACGCCAGTACGAGCACGTCAAGGACAGCGAGCGCGAACAAGGCGCGTCGCTCAAACGGGCCGAGGAGATCGCCGCGCGCACCGTCAACAAGGAACGCGCCCGCCACGGCGAATCGAAAACCAGCTCCCGCGCCTCCACCAGCGACATCTCATCCGGGCGGCGCGGCGGCCTGCGCTCCGGCAAACCAGGGCCACGTGGACGCACCCGCGAACAGCTCTACCAAGAGGCCCGCAGCCTCGGCGTCAAAGGCCGCTCACACATGAACAAGGCCCAGCTCCAACGAGCGGTCGAGGACAAGAAGCGCTAACCCCCGCGCCAGTTTCAGCCCCGGCGGGGCGGGTAGGTCCAACACATGACCATTGGTAGCTCCATCTTCCTCATAGCGGTGGGCGCGATCCTGCGCTACGCAGTCACCGCGACAGTCTCCGGCATCTCGATCCAGACCATCGGCCTGATCCTGATGATCGCCGGCATCGTCGGCCTGGCGCTTTCGCTGTTCTACCTCCTCGCCTGGCGGCCGAGGCGCGCTGGCGCTGGCGAACGGATCGTCGAACGCCCGCCCTATGAACCGCCCGAGACCTACTGAGGCGCCCGCCGCCTTCGGGGGCCGGTGTCAAAGCCGCCTTCGCGGTTGCGGAGTACGACCTGTCCGCTCCAGCCTCGCAACGGGTGTGAGTCTTCCCGCGCGAGCAACACGCACGCGCGTTTGGTGAGCGCGAACACGACGGCAGGCACGGCCAGGAACGCGCCGCGGAAGAACCAGATCGCGCCTTCATAGCCGAACCCGAACTGGAAGAACAGCCGGTCGACCGACCCCGCGGCGAACACGACCGCCACCGCTGAGAGCACCGCTGCGGCCAGCGCACTGCGCCGCGGGTTATCACGCGGGCGCTCAAGCAAATCATGGCGCCGGTAATCCTTGGAGATGAAACGCCGATCAAGCCACGGCAACGCATACAAAAGCCCAAATACGATCGCGGGGAACAGCACCCCACCAAAAAACGGGTTTGGTACGAGCGTGTGCCCGAATACGTGGATCTCCAGGTTCGGCATCAACCTGAGCGCTCCGATCAGCCATCCCAGATACCAGTCCGGCTGCGCGCCGTTCGTGCCGATGTAAGGGTGGTAAGGCCCCCATAGCCACACTGGGTTGATCTGAATCAAGCCGCCCATCAGCACCAGCACCGAGGCGACCGCGGCGAACAGGCCGAGCGAGCGCAGCGCATACCCAGGCCACATCGGAGTGCCGACAACATTGTCCTCGCGTCGGCCGGGGCCGGGGAACTGGCTGTGGCGCTGGCGCATGATGATCGCCAGGTGAACCGCGATCAGTCCACCGATGATCGCGGGCAAAAGGAATACGTGCGCGATGAACAGCCGCGACTCAAACGCGGTCGAGCCGGGGAACCTGCCACCCCACAACGCTGTGGCGAACGGGCCGCCGACCAGCGGCAGTGACATGGCGACCGCCCACGCGATCGCCAACCCCATCCCCGAGAGCAGATCGTCGGGGAGCGAGTAGCCAGCGAACCCCTCGAGGATCGCCAGCGCCAGCAGCGTGACGCCGATGAAGTAGTTGATGTCGCGGGGCTTGCGGAAAGCGCCGGTGAAAACGATCCGCAGCAGGTGCAGCGTGATAGCGGCGACGAACACGAGCGCCGCCCAATGGTGAATCTGGCGGGCGAGCAGCCCGCCGGAGACGTCGAAGGAGATGTGCAACGTAGAAGCGTAGGCGCCCGAGACGCTCTGGCCCTGCAGCGCCTGGTAGCTGCCGTGATAGACGGTCTGTGTGGTGTCGGCGTCGAAGAACAGCGCCAAGAACGTGCCCGTGAAAACCAGCACCACGAACGAGTACAGGGCGATCTCGCCGAGCAGGAAGCTCCAGTGGTCAGGGAACACGTAATCCATCAGCCACCGCGTCCCACGCGCCGCGCCCAGCCGCTCATCCACGAACGCCACCGCGTCCACGGGCCGGTCCTTGGCGGTGTGGCTCACGATGGGTCTCCCCACCAGGACGGGCCGACAGGCCCCGACATCGGCCCAGCAGCGCGCAGCACACCGGCGCTGTCGATAGTCAGCGGCAGCTGCGGCAGCGGCCTGCCTGCGGGGCCGAACTCGACGCTGCCACCGTCCAGCACGTCGAATGTGGAGTAGTGGCAGGGGCACACTAGCGCTGGCCCCTTGGACTCGGTGGATGGGCTGAGCGGGTCTCGAAACAGCGAGATAGCGCACGCGGCATGGGTGCAGATCTTCGAGTAGGCAAGGATGCCCTGCGGCGCCCAGTCCGCACGCTCGGCGGGTAGCCGCAGCGCCGCGGGGTCAACGCGCACCACCACGACGGGGGAGCCCAGGTCCTCCTGACCACCGCCTTCGGCGGCGGTGCCCGCGCCCTGCGGGAACGCGGTCTGAAAGCTCCGTTCGATGATGTCGGCCGCGAGCATCGGGTTGCCCTGCTCGTCCACCAGCGCGCGCCCTGCCCGCCACGGTGTGCGTCGCAGCTGCTCCTCCAGACCAGGGCCGAGCGCCGCCACGGGAATCACGACCGCCGCCGTCAGCCCGGCGCCCGCGACCCCGGCGGCGCCGGCGAGAAGCCGTCGGCGAGTGATGCCCTCCACACCCTCGGCGGCCTGCCCGGTGACCTCACGAGCAGCGTCCGGGTCGGCCAGTCGGGGGCGCTGCTCGACCTTCGTCTCTTGTGGCACCAGCCAGCGGCCCGCGAGCACGAGCGCACAAGCCAGCAAAGCGAGCGCCGCGCCGAGTGCGAGACCCAGCAGCTGCGTATTCGGGTCGAGCACGAACAAGGCGACGAACGCGAGCGCCCCGACCGGCACCAGCAGCAGCACAGCCACGACCGATAGCTCCGCCCATGCGGGTGCGCCTGTGTGCCGCTCGGACGGGTCCACCTCGGGTTGCCCCTGGCGGTGGGAGCGCAGCCCTCCGGTGCGCCACAGCACGAACATCACGATCGCCTTCCAGGCCCGGCTCACGCGCTGCTCCCTGGCCGCGGTGGACGTTCGGGCTGCTCGCTCGTGCGCTCGCCGAGCAGCCTGGCGATCAACAACAGCGCGGCGGCGGCCAGCAGCCACGCGACCATTCCCTCGGGGATTGGGCCGATCCGACCAATGCCCCAGCCGCCCAGGTTGTCTGGGTGCTGGATGCTCTGGATGTAGCGCGCGAGCGAGTTCACCTCCGTGTCGGTGAGCTCGCCTTCGCCGAAGCGAGGCATCACATACGGGCCGATCCGTACCGCCTCACCGACCTGTCTCGGTGTCGCCTGATTCAGCGCAGGGACGATCGCGCCGGTCACGATCCCGCCCTGACCCTGGATCGTGTGGCAGCCCGCGCAGTCCAGTCCGAACAGACGCTGCCCTTCCGCGAGCGATCCTCGGTTCGGCTGCACCGTTGGAATGCCAGGGCCGCCGAACGATCCGACATAGGCGACGAGCGCCTTGATCTTGCTCGGCGGAAATGCAGGACTCGTCCGCAGCGGCTGCGCCTTCGGGTTGGGTAGCGGCATTCGCCCGGTCTGCAGGTAGAAGTCCGCCGCCAGCGCGCCGACGCCATGCAGGCTCGGGGCGCGGTCACTGATGCCCTGCGCGCTCAGACCGTGGCATGACGCGCAGGAGGAGTCGAACAGCGCGTGACCCTGCGCCACCAGCCCAGAAGGAGCAGCAGTGGAAGTGGGCGAGGGGGTTGCGCTGGCGTCCCAGTGAGCGGCGAAGTCAGTCAGCGCGAGCGCGCCGCACACAAGCGCCACCATCATCATCATCAGCCGGCGTCTCATCGACCCGCCAGCTCCCGCACCGGCAACCCGGTACTCCGGTCGGCGTAGCGGTCGCGGCGCTGCTGGCGTCGCTCCTCGGCGAGCATCGCGCTCATCGCGATCACGATCGCCAGCACACCCATCACCACGCCGCCAGCCACCAGCATCAGCACCCCAGCTGTCTGCTGGTCTGCCAGCGCCGAGACGTGCAGGTCCCGCGCCGGCGCCAAATAGAACGGGTAGCGGACGTGCTCATCGAACAGGAACACGCCGGCAGGAATCGACATCACGAGCATCGCGGCCATGAGCCACGAGAACCTCGCGATCGCACCAGGCGGGCGCGGAATCGGGTCGGCCGCGAGCAGCGGCAGCAAAAACAGCGTGCCCGTCCAGAAGTAGGCGGCGTGCTCGAGCGCATGGAGTGTCTGGTCGCGCAGCGCCGCTTCATAGACACCCGTCAAATGCGTGGCGAGCACCACAACCGTGAACAACAGGAACCCGCACGCCGGCCTCGTCAACAAGCGCACCGGGCGGCTTCGCAAAATCACTGCCAGCACACGTCGCGCAGCCGGCGTGGAGGCGCTCAACGCCAGGCGCACCGGCGCACCCCACAACAGCAGCATCGGTGCGATGAGGATCAGCAGCAGATGCTCGATCACATGCACCGACAGCAACTCATCCGCGTACTGGTCGATCCCCGACATCAACGCGAGCGCCAGGACCACCAGGCCCGCCAGAAATGAAACCGCTCGCCAGATCGGCCAGGGCGAGGAGGCACGGCACATGCCCCACACGTAAAGCCCAGCCGTCATCCCCAATACACAGAGCAGCACGGGGTCCAAGGTCCACGTGCCCAGCAGATGGCCGAGCGTGGGCGGCTGCGCGCTCACCGCAAGCCTTCCCTACGCAGCACCCGCGAGCGCTCGCGCTGCTCACGCACCACGCCGCCGAGGCCGAGCGCCATAATGCCGACGCCGATCAAGATCAGCCACAGCCCGAACCCGGCGCCGATGAGCGCCACGGCAACCCCGACGACCAGCGCGATCGTAGCGACGGAGCTGTCGGTGATCAGCCGCGGCCCATCCACCTGCCCCTGGCGGATGTCGAGCGCCCACACCACAAGCCCGACGAGAACACAAGCTGCGCTGGCCACCGCCGGGATCGCGAACTGGATCAGTTTCGGGGCGAACACGGCCTGCACGCCGGTCAACACCGCCAGCCACAACCCCCAGACGAACAGCACGACAGCCGCGCGTCTCACACGCCCACCTCCTCGCGCGCCTCGCGCAGATCCAAAAGGGGCGCGTAGCTGCGGATCGGCGGCAGCTCGTCGAAGTTGTGGCGGGGTGGCGGCGAGCTCGTTGCCCACTCGAGCGTCTGCGCCCCCCAAGGATCATCTCCAGCCTCGCGCCGGTCACGCAACGAGACCAGCATGTTCCACATGAACACCAGCACCGACAGGGCGATCACGACCGACCCGGCAGTCTCCAGAATGTTCAGCCCCTGCCACCCCGTTGAGGCGGGGTAGCGCGCGATCCGCCGCGTCATGCCCTCAGCACCGAGGATGAACATCGGGAAAAAGGTCACGTTCGTCCCGATTACCATCAGCACGAAGTGCAGCTTGCCGAGACGCTCGCGCAGCATCGCCCCGGTGATCTTTGGAAACCAGTAGTAGATGCCGGCGAACAAGCCGAACGCGCTGCCCGCGAAGATCGTGTAGTGAAAATGCGCCACCACGAAATACGACATATTCAGCCCGTAATCCAACGGCGGCGAGGCAAGGATCACCCCCGTCAACCCACCCACGAGGAACTGCACGAGGAAGCCGAGCGCGAACAAGAACGAGGTGGTGAAACGCAGCCTGCCTCGCCACAGCGTCGCTAGGAAATCGAAATACTCCACACCCGCTGGGACGATCAAAGCGGTCGATGTCAGCGCGAAATACTTGTTCGAGAGTACCCCGAACGTGTACATGTGGTGCGCCCACACCGTCATCGACAAGCCAGCGAAAGCGAGCAGCGCGACCACGAACGCGGAGTAACCGAAAAACCGCCGGGATGAGAACGTGGCCAGCACCTCGCCGACCATCCCCACGAACGGGAAGAACATCACGTACACAACTGGGTGCCCGTAGAACCAGAACAGCGCCTGGTAGTCCACCGCGCCGGCGCCGCCGACGAGCACATCCCCGAAGTGCCGTTGCGCCCACAGCAACCCGAGCGCGAGCAGCAGCGCGGGGAACCCGAACACAACCATCACGCAGGTCACGACCATCGTCCAGGTGAACACCGGCATCCGCATCAACGTCATCCCCGGCGCACGCCGGCGAAGCGCGGTCGACAGGATGCAGCCCGCCCACAGGATCTGCCCGAGCGTCGCCAGCATCACCCCGAAGATCCACAGTTCCATGCCGCTGCCCGGGGAGTGGATCGAATCTGAGAGCGGGTCGAACCCCCACCAGGAGGCCGCCGCGGCGCCGCCGCTGGTCAGAAACCCCGACCACATGCTCACACCGCCGCACAACAGCATCCACAGCCCGGCCAGCGCCACGCGCGGCCCTGCGATCTCGGCCGCCCCGACCTGCAAGGGGACGAAGTACAGGCCGACCGCGAGCGCGACCGGGACGATCACGAGGTAGACCATCGTCGAGCCGTGCATCGTGAAAAGTTCGTTGTAGGTCTGCTGGGAGACCACGCCGCCGTCCGCCGCGAGCTGGCTTCGCATCAACAACGCCAACAGCCCGCCCGCCAGGAAGAACACGAGCGCGACCATGCAGGCCGCGCCGGCGATCCGCTTGTGGTCACTCGAGGCGAACGTGCGCGACGCCGCACGGGCAGGCACCGCAACCGCGTTCACGACGACACTCCCTGCCGGGCGGCTTCGTGCGCGAGCCACACTCCGAAGCGCTGCGGGCTGACTGCCCGGATGGCGAAGTGCATCTCGCTGTGATCCTCTCCACAGAGCACCGAGCACTCACCGCCGTAATAGCCGGGCGTCTGGAACAGGAGATCAAAGCGGGTCGTGTAGCCCGGCACGAACTGCCGCTGGTAGTGAAGACCGGGCACCCAGAAGCCGTGAATCACATCCTCAGAGCTACCCACGAATTCAACCTCGCTGCCCGTCGGCACATACGCCGGCGTCGGATGCCACGTGTCGACATCGGCGATGCTCACGCCGTCCGAGTAGATGAAGCGCCAGCTCCACTGCGCGGCGATCACCTTGATCCGAACCCCAGGATGCGCGGCCGTGCGATCGATCGGCGTCTCCGCAGTGAACGTCACCCACAACAAGAAAGCCACCACGGCCGCCAGGACGCACGCATACGCCGTCTCCAGCACGAGCGCCTGCGAGCGCCGCCCCGGCGTCCTGCGTCTCGCGCCTGCGATCAGCAGCACCAGCAGCGTGCCGAGCACGAGCACGAACACGCCCACGGCGATCGGCAGGTAGATCCCCTCCACGTGCTCGTAGGCGTGCGCCGTGTTCGGCATCAGTGCTCGTAGCGCTCGGCCTCGCCCTCACGCAACGACAGCCCCATCCCAGGGACTGTCGGGTCCGGCCAGAGCCCGCCTTCGCGCAGCGGCGGGGCGCCGTCGAACAGCATCCCCTCGATGCGGGCATGGTCGTGGAAATACTCGACGTGCGCGAGCGGCTCGATCGCCGCGCACACGTGCGCGTGCAGCGCCGGGCTCGTGTGCGCAGAGAGCCGCAAGCCACGCGCGGCGCACAGTGCACCCACCTGCAGCATCTGGGTGATGCCGCCGCAGCGCGTCACGTCTGTCTGCAGCACGTCGACCGCGCCGGCGTCGAGCATCCGCCGGAAGTAGAAAAGGTCATAGCCGTACTCGCCCGCGGCGACCTCCATCCCCGCAGGGGCGCGGTCTCGCAGCAATCTGAGTCCCTCGAGGTCATCGGAGGAGACCGGCTCCTCAAACCACGACACCCGAGCCTCTCGCGCGAACGTCTCGGCGAGCGCCAGCGCCTGCTTGCGCGAGTAAGCGCCATTCGCGTCCACGAACAACTCGACCCCATCGCCGATCACGCTGCGGGCATGTCGAACGCGCTCAGGATCACGGTCAGGCTCTGAGCCCACCTTCATCTTCACCGCGCCGATTCCCCGTGCCACCCAGCCAGTGAGCTGGCGCTGCATCTGCTCCGGGGTGTAGGTGGTGAACCCGCCGCTGCCATACACCGGCACCCGCTCGCGGACCCGACCCAGCAGAGTGCTCAACGCGACCCCGAGCAACCTTGCCTTCAGGTCCCAGAGCGCGACATCTACGGCCGAGATCCCGCTCGAGGCCACCCCCGGATAGCCGATGTTGCGCACCGCACGACGCATCGCTGCCCACGCCGCCGACGGCGAAAGCGCATCCCCGCCAACAACCGCCTCGCCAAGGAGCTCTGAGACCAGCGCGGCTGCCGCACCCGCCGCGTAGCTATAGCCAACTCCGGTATGTCCAGCTGAGCGGGCTTCCACGACGACGATCGTCGTCGTATCCCAGCTAAGCGTGCCATCGGCCTCCGGCGCGTCCGTCGGCACCGTGAACGCTCTCGCCGTGAGCCGCTCGACAACGGGCTTCGCCCCGCGGGCCGGATGCTCCGCGGGGCTTTCGGCGTCTGCGCTGCTCACCGGCCCGACCCGCGATCGTGTCTCGCTCAGCGAGTGCCGACGAAACGAGCGTTCTGCTCGTTCTCGACCTCGACGTGCTCGGGCCGCGGACCATCATCCCGGCCGCCCTCGATCTCATCGCCCTCGGGCGTCAGCTTTTTGCCGCGCAGCCACATGCTCAACGCATACAGCCCGCCGCCGAGCACGCCAACCACGATCAGCACCAGCACGAGAATGAAAATGCCTCCAAATTCCATGCCAGTCACATACCCAAACCGTCGTTGCTCAAACCGCCGTCGCTCGCGGCTCCGCCTGCGCGAGTGCAGCGACCGCGGCGACATGCGAGAGGTGCGTAAGCGTCTGCGGATAGTTGCCCAGCAGCTCACCGCTGGCGGGATCGACCTGCTCTGAGAACAAGCCGAGCGGGCTGGCGGCGCCCATCGTCCGGTCGAACACCTTCCGCGCCTCCGGCAACCTGCCCTGGCGGGCGTAGCACTCAGCCAGCCAGAACGAGCAGGCAAGGAACGCGCCCTCCCGGCCGGGCAGCCCATCGTCCTGGCGGTAGCGGTAGAGAAACCCGTCCGCATCAAGCTCCGCGCGCACCGCGTCAGCGGTGCGGAGCATCCGCTCATCATCGAACTCCACGAACCCCACGACCGGCAGCAGCAGCAGCGCGGCGTCCAACGCCGGCTCGTCAAAGCACTGCACGAACACGCCACGCTCAGAGTCATAGCCGCGCGTCTCGATCGCCTCGCGCATCTCCTTCCGCGCTTTCTCCCAGCGCCGCGTCGGCGCCGTGCGCGCGCACTCCTCAGCCAGCCTGAGGCCGCGGTCCACCGCCGCCCAACAGCATGCCTTGGAGTGAACGAAGTGCCGCGGCTCACCCCGCCACTCCCAGATGCCCCGGTCGGGCTCAGACCACCGCTCAACCGCAGTGTCGACGAGCTCTGAGAAGAACCGCCATTCGTCATCGTCAGGGGAGTGCCCACGGCGATGCCACCGCCACGCCAGATTGAGGATCTCGCCGAAGGCGTCCAACTGCAGCTGACCGGCAGCTTCGTTACCGACCCGTACCGGCCGCGAGCCACGGTAGCCCTCCAGCTCCAGGCGTTCCTCAGAGATGCGTCGCTCACCACCGATCCCGAACAGAATCTGCAGGTCCTCGGCGTGCCCGGCGCTGGTGCGCACGATGAAATGGCGAAACCGCCGGGCCTCACGCTCGCAGCCAAGCTCCGCCAGCGCGTGCGCCGTCAGCGTCGAGTCCCGCACCCAGCTGAAGCGGTAATCCCAGTTGCGCTCGCCGCCCAACGTCTCCGGCAGCGAGGTCGTGGGGGCAGCCACGATCGCCCCGGTCGGCGCGTAGGTCAGCGCCTTCAGCGTCAACGCCGAACGCACGACCGCATCGTGATCGGGGCCGTCCTTGCTCAACCGCTCACGCCAAGCGCGCCACCACTGCACGGTCTCCTCAAGACGCTCGTCCACCTTCCCGGCATCCAACGCGCTCTGCTCGCGCTCGAGCAGATGCGGGCGCACGAACCGGATCGACAGTCGCAGCCGCTCCCCGGCATGGATCTGGCCGCCCGCGACGATCGCTTCCTGCTCGACGCGCAGCTCGCCGTCGCTCCAAACCGAGAGGCCGTCGTCGCCGCCGATCGCCGTAAACACGTCTACCGCGGCGCGACGCAGCCACGGCCGCACCGCCCCGTAGTCAAACCGGGGTGCCACCTCGAAGCGCACCTCCGCGCTGCCGCGCTCGCACTCCACGATCCGCACCAGCTCACGATGCGGCTCGAGCGCCCCGTGCTCGCGCATCGCAAAGAAATCCCTCACTCGCACAGTCCCCTGCGGCCCTTCAAGGAGACTCTCGAGCACCAGCGTGTCCTCGATATAGCTCACGCCCCGCCAGCTCGCCTCGCCCTCCACGCCTACCGTGCAGAATCCTCCGCGCTCACGGTCAAGCAGCCGTCCGAAGCAGCTCCCGCTATCGAAACGCGGCAGACAGCACCAGTCGATCGAACCCTCAGCCGAAACCAGCGCGGCGCTGTGACAGTCCCCGATCAGCCCATATGAGCCGATCGCCGGCGCCTGTTTGCTCATCGCCCCCGCCGCATCGCGCCAATCCCCACAAGCCCCGCCGCGACCACGGCGCCGGCGCCAACCAGCCGCCGGTGGCGCGTGAGCTCCCACTGCACGCTGCGCGGCTTGGCCTGCTTATCGAAGTCGCCGTGCGCTGAGCGCTCGCCCGGAAGCGGCGCAAACAAGTTGTCCGGCCGCCCCGCCTGCACAGGCTCATCGGTCTGCTGGGCGTCAAACCCCGTCTTCGCCAGATAGCGGTCGCCGACGCCGGGAGCGAGCGCATTGCCGAGCAGCGTGACAGCGGTCGACGCGCCGACCCACCACTCTCGCCGCGCCGGCTCGTTGGCGGCGGCCACGATCGCCCGCGCGGCGACCTCCGGCTGATAGATCGGTGGCACCGGCTGCGGGTGCCGGGGGAGCCGTGTACGCACCGTGTCGAACTGCGGCGTGTTCATCGCCGGCAACTGCACCATCGTCACCCGGACCCCGCTGCCCTCGTGCATAAGCTCGCAACGCAGCGACTCGGTGAACCCCTGGATCGCGTGCTTGCACGCACAGTAAGGGCTCTGCAAAGGGATGCCGCGATAAGCCAGCGCCGAGCCGACCTGCACGATCACACCACGATCCCGTGAGCGCATCCGCGAAAGCGCACACAACGTCC
>CAVYWG010000013.1:0-21242 GCA_963772075.1 uncultured Solirubrobacterales bacterium
TGGGCAAGCGCGCCTCTCGACGTCCGGCCGATGATCCCTTTGCCCAATGGCAACCGTCAACGGCTTTTTGGCCCGGCGCTGGAACCGACGAGTCGGGCGCCAGGCAAATCCCCTGCAAATCGGCACCTTTTAAGTAAGCGTTCAGTTGGTTGGTCTGGTTGTTTACGTGTGTAGTGGTGTTGGGTCGGGTCGCGTCCCGTGAGCCGGGGGAATTGAGGTTGCGGGCGTAGATGCTTCTATTAAGTCAAGGGGATGGTGATGAGGTGTTTGTAGAGCCTGCGGGAGAGGTGGCGCTTGAGGGCTCGCATGGCCTCGCGTTTGGTCTTTCCTTCGTTTGTGCGGCGGTCGAGGTAGGCGCGGGTTTGCTCGTCGCGGCGGGCACGGTGGAGGGCGATCGTGTGTAGTGCGGTGTTGGCTTGTCGGTCGCCTCCGCGGGAGAGGCGGTAGCGGACGGTCTGCCCGGAGCTGGCGGGCTTGGGTGCTGTGCCGTTGCAGCGCGCGAATGCTGCCTCGCTCTTTAGGCGTCTGGCGTCGCAGATCAGCAGCTTGGCCGCTGAGATCGGACCGACTCCTTGCTCTTGGAGGAGGGTCGGATCTAGTGAGCTGATCAGCAGAGTGAGCTCGTGCTTGTAGGCGGCTGCTTCGGTGGCGAGTTCTTCCGAGCGGCGGGCAAGGTCGCGCAGGACGGCGAAGACGAGCTGTTCGCTCCGCGGCCGATTGCTACGAGTGCGCATTTTGACCAGGCGTAGGGAGAGCTTGTGGCCATTACCCTCACCGATCCGCTCGCGTAGAGCCACGGGCGCGGTGGTGTGCAGCGCCTGAAGCTGGTTGAGTAGCCTCGTGCGCTCGCTAACGCATGAGCGCTGTGCGATGAGCAGCGCCGCCAGCGCCTGGCGAGTGCCGCCTGCACGGGGCGTGGAAAGCCCGTCTTCAGCGAGCACCTTCTTCGCGGCCATCAGCGCGTCGATCTCGTCAGACTTCCCTCGTCGGCGTTCTTGGCGGCGGGGGCGCTCGACCTCAACGACATTGATTCCTTCGGCGAGTAGATACTCGCATAGGCCGGCACCGTAGCTGCCGGCGCCCTCGATCCCGACTACGACGTCTTCCTCTAGCGTCCTGAGCCACTGCATCAGCTGCATATAGCCGTCCAGGCTCGCGTTGACGGTCAGGCCGCCCAGCGGCTGGCCGAGCCCGTCGAGGGCTCTGGCGAGGTGCTCATGCTTGTGCGTGTCCACACCTACTGCAATCATCGTTTTTCTCCTCATCGTCTGCTTGGGATGTGGAGGCCGTCGGACAGAGCTGTGTCGAGCGATGTCAGGCTTCTATGAAGTCACGACGGCATCCGGAGTGCGGTGGCGGTGGGAGACGGCTCTACGCAAAGGCACCGGTATGGGCCGGCTCCGCTTCGAGTCATCCCGCCGCCACCAGCACCCTCACGGCCGCGTCGGACGCCGCCGCCCGTCGTCTTCTCCACTTACCCAGGGGCTTGCTATGAAGACGACGCACCCACCACACTCACCGAGGGGGCACGACGAAACTACACAGCCTCCGCTTTGTCCTGACGAGACCAAGCGATGGAGGTACGCCCGCATGGAGAAGGTAGCCCCGAGCGAGAGGTTCCGCTCTGAACTGGATGAGGTGCTGGCCGGTGTTGGCGGCGAGGAGGATCCGATCGAGACGGTCGGGCGCCTTGGTGCCCGACTGATTCTGCAGCAGGCTCTGGAGGATGAGGTCAGCGAGTTCCTTGGCCGCCGCCGCTATGAGCGCGCTGGGGAGACGGTCAGTCACCGCAACGGCTATGAGTCGAAGACGGTCAAGACGACGAGCGGGGCGATGCGCCTGGAGCGCCCGAGGGTCCGCAATGCGAGCAAGCTCGGGTTCGAGAGCCGGATCCTCGGCAAGGGCGTCGCCCGCACGCACGCGCTGGAGTCGCTGGTGATCAGCGGCTTCCTGCGGGGCCTCTCGACGCGGGATGTGGAGGGGGCGTTGGAGGAGGTCTTCGAGGAGCCGATCGCGTCGAAGAGCACCGTCTCGCGGATCTGTGAGGACACCCGGGAGCGATACCGCCAATGGTGCCGGCGGCGCCTTGAGCAGCACGACATCGTCTACTGCTTCCTGGACGCGATCTATCTGAAGCTGCGCCCCGAGGATCAGCCCGCGGAGGGCGTCCTGGTGTGCTGGGGGGTAACGCTGGAGGGCCGCAAGGTCCTGCTCGGGCTGGCCCTGGGGAGCCGTGAGAGCTACGACAGTTGGCTCGCGTTCGCCCGGGACATGATCGCCCGGGGCCTGCGCTCGCCGGCGCTCGTGATCGCTGATGGGGCACCCGGTATCTGGAAGGCCGTGCGGGAGGTTTGGCCTGAGGCTCTGGAGCAGCGCTGCACAGTCCACGCGCTGAGGAACGTCACCGCGAAGCTGCCCGAGCGCCATCACCAGGAGATCAAGTAGTGCTTTGTTAGGTTCGCTCATCTTGTCGGGGTGGGTTGTTGAGGGTGAGCCGGTCGAGTTCGACGGGCTGGGAGCAGGTTTGGCAGCGACCGGTCCAGCACTTGAACAGCGGCTGGAGCAGGAGGATTGCCTGAGGGAGGGTCAGGCCGGCCGCGGGTGATTTGGGTACTGCCGCTCCAGGGTCAGGAATCCGTGAGCGGCGGTCACCAGCGCGGTGTGGTGATACCACCCGAGCCATGAGCGGCCCTCGTAGTGGTCGAGGCCGAGCTCGCCCTTGAGTTGTTTGTAGTCGAGCTCGATCTTCCAGCGCATCCGCGCGAGCCGCGCGAGCCGCTCGAGCGGGGTGTCGGCGGGGAGGTTTGAGATCCAATAGTCGGTCGGTCCGTCCTCGCCCTCGGGCCATTCGGCGATCAGCCACTCTTCGCGCGGGGGACCCTCGGCGCCCTCGCGCCATCCGCTGCGGTGCTGATCGTCGCGCCAGCCATGAGCGGCGTGAACGCGCGCGAAGATGAACCTGGAGGAGACCGGTTCGCCGTCGGGTCCGTCGCGGAAGGCGACCGTCTGGGCGGTGTCTGCTCCGAGCCCGCCGATCAGATCGCCGATTGGTTCGGGCTTGCGGTCCGGCCGCGGCCTGAATGGCACCCGACCGTCGTTGCCCTTTGGGGTTGGCACTGCGAAGGCGGTGCCGTGCTCGAACACCTTCGTGGTCGGTCCAACCGACAGCACGTACTCGCACCCGGCCTGATCGAGACGGTCTCGCAGCCTGGTGTTCTCACCGTACGCGTGATCCCCGAGCACCGGCGCCTTCGGCACATCCCAGCTGGCGGCGCGCTGGACCAGCTCGACCCCGAGCTCCGGCTTGGTCTTGAACATAACCTCATCCGGGATCTTTGCCTTGCGCCGCCGCTCCGCGTTCTCGCACCAGTCCTCCGGTAGATACAGCGCCCACCCCAAAGGAACCGTCCCCCGTCTTCCGACCGCGTGGACCGACACGCCGATCTGACAGTTCCCCGTCTTCCCCAACGTCCCCGAGTACTGATGCTTGACCCCCGGCGAGTCCTTCCCGTCCTTCGGAAACCCAGTGTCGTCCAACACCCACGCCTCAACACCAATCCGGGGCGCGACCCGCTCAGCGACCGCACGCACAACCAGCCCAGGATCCCATGGACTGTCCGCCAGAAACTGCTGCAAGCTCTGATAGTCAGCGTCCCCGCCGAGGCGATGAACCATCGGCTCAAGCGACTTGCGGGCCCCCTGCTCGATCAACCCACGCAGATACACCCCGCCGTTGAGCACCTGCACCGACCGGTTCATCGCCGGCGCCAGCACCTCAACCCCGAACGCCTCCAGCCGATCCACCACGACCGACGGCGCATCGACCCTTCCGCTCAGACCCGAACTCGCTTCGCTCACCGCGACCATCATCGCTCCTCACGTCGACAACCAAACGCGAGAAGGATTCGCCGCAACCCAAGCAAACTCCTACAACAAAACTAACAAAGCACTACAAGACACGCTGGTGGAAACTCTTCGACGATGCTCGCTCCCCGGGCGAGGCCCGCCGCGAGCTGCAGGCATCATCGAGGACTACCGGGCCGCGTACCCCTCCGCGATGGCCGTCATCGAGAACGACCTGCCCGCCCTGGTCACCCATCTGCGGTTCCCTTCCCAGCACCGCAAGCGGATCAGGACCACGAATCTGCTGGAGAGAACGTTCGTGGAGGTCCGCCGGCGCACCAAGGTGATCGGACGATTCCCCGGCGAGACCTCCGCACTGTCACTCATCTGGGCAGTCCTTGAGCTCACAAGCCGCGGCTGGCGCGGCGTAAAGATGAACCCCAAGACCGTCGCGGAAATCGGCGTTTACGCCGCGAGCTACGCACCACACCCGCCCAGCCCCCAGCCGAGAGCACTCAGGAGGTGATCGCCGCATAACATCCCACCCAGCGGGAGCTACACCCAGCCAATTCCCCCGGCAACTGGGACGCGACCTTGGGTCCGCCTCGGGCGTGGGTGGTGATCGTGTCGGTGGGGTAGGCGGACATCGAGCGCGCTTGTAGGCGGCAGGTGGTGTGTACGGGGAGGAGTCGTGCTGGCTGGACCCCGTTTTTCGGTCCACCAGGTGTGAGAGTTGGTGGATTGAGCCCCGGTTCTCGTGGGCACTGGTTGACTGGTGGAGTGTACGTGGTTAGCGGTCGGGCCGGTGGGCATGTGGGCAACGCGAAGCGTTGTCCAAGCGCTGTGGGCAGCTCTGCTGTCCACAGCGCGGCATGTCCACGGGCCTTGGGGTGGGTCGCGTTGTGGCGCGCGAAGTCTTGTGGTTATGCGGCCTCGCGGCGGGTGGTGTTGGTCGCGGCGCATGAGGCGGCGAACGCGACGGGGGCGCGCATCCCGAGCGCGGAGTGCGGCCTGCGCTGGTTGTAGTCCTCTTGCCAGTCGCCGATCACGACTCTGGCCTCGGCCAGGCAGAAGAACTCCTCGACATCCAAGAGCTCGTCACGGACGCGGGAGTGGAAGGACTCGACGAACGGGTTTTGCCACGGCGAGCCGGGCTCGATGAACGCGGCCCCGGTGCCGGAGAGCGTGCACCAGTCACCGAGCGCGTGTGCGGTCATCTCCGGCCCGTTGTCCATCCGTAGGAGCTCCGGGGCGCCGCGCTCGCCGCAGAGGCGTTCCAGCGCCTGGACGACCGTCTCAGCGTCGATGCTTCGCTCGACGAGCATCACCAGCGACTCGCGTGTGAACTCGTCAACGATGTTCAGCAACTTCAGCGCCCTCCCGTCGGCGGTCTGGTCGAATTGGAAGTCAAATGCCCATACGTGATTCGGGTGCTCGGCGCGCAGCCGCTCAGCGGGGACGGTCGAGCCCAGTCGCCGGTGCTTACGCTTGCGGACAGGGACCCGTAAGCCCTCCTCGCGCCAGATGCGCTGCACCCGCTTACGGTTCACATCCCACCCCAGCTCACGCAGATGGTGGTGCGCGCGGCGGTACCCCCATCGCGGGCGCTCACGCGAGAACTCGCGCAGCTCGCCGCGCAGCGCATGATCATCCCCGGCCTGCTTGGGCTCGTAGCGCTCCGTGGAGCGATGCTGGCCGACCACCCGGCATGCCCAGCGCTCGCTGACGCCGAGACGGTCGCGCAGCATCGCGACCGCCCGGCGCCGGCGGGCTGGGCCTACCAGTTTCCCCGGGAGATCTCCTTCAACGCCCGGTTTTCGAGCGCCTGGTCAGCCACGATCGCCTTCAACTGGCCGTTCTCGCGCTCCAGCTCCTTCAAACGCTTGACGTCCTCAGCCTTCATCCCACCGTACTGGTGGCGCCAGCGATGGAAGGTCTGCTCACTGATCTCCAGAGTCTTGGCGACCCCCGGGATCGTTTCGCCCTCCCCGAGCATCCGCTCGGCCTCCCGCAGCTTACGGATGATCTGCTCCGGCGTGTGCCTGCGTCGCTTCATCAGAGTTCCTTTCCCGCCCATCATCATGGACGCGAGAAACTCTCACAAGGGCCGGACCGAACCTACGGGGAGGAGTCGTGCGGTGTGTCGCTTTCCGTCGGTGGATTGGCTTCTGAGGGAGAGCTTGCGGTAGATGACGGCGCTGCGTAGCGCGCGCTCGGCGTGGTTGTTGGTTGGCTGCACGCCTGGGTGGGCGGCGAACGTCCAGAGCGCGGGCCATGCCTTCGGGAGGTTGCGTGCCATCCCGCGGCAGTATTTGTTGCGTGTTCGTTTGGCCGTGTAGCTGCTGATGATCGGCTTGAACTCTCGCTCCAGCCCGCTGATCGTCAGCTGCAACTGGTGGCGCTCAGCGGTGCGAGTAAATGCTTGCGATGCGTCGAACACTCCCTCGCATAGCGCGAGGCCGTGTTCTCCGAACTCCTTCTCGGCTGCCAGGCCTTCGGCGTGCGCGGCGAAATCGCGGCGTAGGTGCGCCCAGCAGAGCTGCCGGCGCGGGCGGCAGGTGCGCGTATGCCCACCAGCGGTCGGATGTCACGATCGCGTTCGTGTCGGCCAGGAGTTCTTTGGCGTGGTCCTCGTGTCGGCCAGGCGCGATATGCAGATAGGCGTGGCGCTGGTCGAAGATCCCCCACAGCGCGCGGCGCTTCCCGGCGGTCCGCCACCCCGTCTCGTCCATATTCACCGCTCCGCTGGCGCGTAGCTGCTCTAGCGGGTCGGCGTGCGGCTCCGCAAGTGCCTCACTCGCGCGAGCGAGGATCGCGTCCACCGCGCCCGCGCTGATCCGCGCGCAGAACAACTCTTCTGTGAGCTCCACCACGTCATGGCGGGAGATGCGGTTTCGCACCGACATCGTCGTGATCGCGGCCTGCAGATGCGCCCCGAACGCGCTCTGGGTGACTTCCGCGGGCAGCACGGCCCGCGTGTGCGCACCACAGTCCGGGCAGCGCAGACGCTGAGCGCGATGCTCTACCACGCGCACCGTCATCGCTGGCAGCTCTTCAACCTGCCAGCGCGCCGGCTCCCCCAGCCGCGACACGCTCCCCCTCGAGGAATATGTGGCTGCAACGCAGCGCTCAGGCCAATACTCAAAAACCTCATCGACCGCGTCGAGCGGCAGCAGATCCCGACCGTGCCCCTCATGGCCACGCTGAGCACCACGCTCACGCCCGGAGGGACTCTTCTCCAGCCGCGGCGGGGCGCTCAGCGGATCGGCGCTCGGCGGCTGCGAACTGTTACGCGAACTGCGTCCCAAACGCCGCTCCAGTTACGCGATCCGCTCATCCTGCCTGGCCACCCGCTCAGTCAACGCCTGGATCTGCGCATCCATACGCAGAAGCACCGCGATGACCGCCTCCCGGCCAGCGTCATAGATCGCCTCCGCCTCCGCGCGCTCCACACCCCAACACTCGACGCCGCCGGGTTAGGTCCCCCAACCAACTGAACGCTTACACAAAAATCGAGTCGTGTAGACGGCTTTTTGGGAGAGCTCTGGGAGAGTAGACGATCGTCTGCGCGGCGGACGGGCCAAAAGGTGCCGATTTGCAGGGATTTGCAAAAGGCGACGACCGGAATCGAACCGGTGTAGACGGCTTTGCAGGCCGCTGCGTAGCCACTCCGCCACGTCGCCAAGATTGCTCCACAAGGGTATCGGGTGCTGGCTGGCGTCGAGCGAGGCGGAGCTCCACGCGCGCCAAGCTCGGTCAGTCAGATGGGACAGCTGAGGCACGGACAGTCGCTTAGCCGGTGGTGTGCGGGGCGTTATGAACTCCTTCGTCGTTCGTTACCCGCGCTTTCGCCCATTGTTAGCGACTGCACAGCAGCCCCCACGATCATCGTCTCATCCCACGAACCGGAGGTGACCCATGAGGCGACTATTTCTACCCATGCTGTTGGCAGGACTCAGCGGAGCGCTCGCCGCGAGCGCCACGGTGCTGCTAATCGGTGGCGGGGCCTCGAGATCGCCACGGACGCCGCGCACGTCCACCGCGTCGGTGCGGGTCTCCTCTGCCGCGGGAAGTCGGCGTGATGTCGCCTCGACCACGCCTTCGGCAACCCAGATCTATGAACGAGACTCCAAGGGAGTCGTCGCGATCAAGGTGGTCACCGCGGAAGGCGAGGACGAGGGGACCGGCATCGTCTTGAACGAAAAGGGTCTGATTCTCACCAACGATCACGTGGTCAAGGGCGCGAGGAGCATCACGATCGACGCCAGCGGCTCATCGAACACCACCCGCGGCGCGACGCTGGTCGGCGAAGAAGCCAACAAGGACCTGGCGTTGATCCGTGTCGACCCGACGGGTCTCGGTCTGAAGCCGCTGGCGCTCGCGAGCTCTAGCTCGGTGCAGGTCGGCGACACCGTGTACGCGATCGGCACCCCCTACGGCCTCGAAGAGACCTTCACCAAAGGCATCGTCTCGGCTCTCGATCGCGCAATCTCGGCTCCTGACGGTGCCAAGATCGCGGGCGCGATCCAGACTGACGCGGCGCTCAACCCCGGCAACTCGGGTGGGCCGCTGCTCAACGAAGAGGGGGAAGTGATCGGTGTCAACTTCCAGATCGCCAGCGATGCGGCGAGCGTCGACGGCTCGCAGCCGGGGAGCACAGGCGTCGGCTTTGCGATCGCCTCCAACACGGTGGTCTCGGCGGTAGGCACAATTGAAGCGGGCAAGGGCGTGACCTACGCCTCGGCTACAGGGCAGAGCGCGGGCGCCGGCGGCTATGGAACGCAGAGCCCCTATGGGGAAGCCGAAACTGAAGGCTCCGAAAGTGGCGAAGAAACCGGCGAATCGAGCTCCGGCGGCGTGGAAAACACGCGCGAAGCGGCCTCGGGTGGGTATGGAGCAGTTGCCGGTGGCGGAGGGCGCGTGGTGATCGTGCCGTGATCTGGTGGGCGTGATCGCTGGTGCCGTGGATTGGCGAGCCGGGCGGGCCCGTTCGGCCGCGGCCCGTTGATACGCTTGCAGCTGATCCTGGGCGATTAGCTCAGCTGGGAGAGCGCCGCCTCGACAAGGCGGAGGTCACTGGTTCGAGCCCAGTATCGCCCATCACAGAAAAGCCCCGCAAATGCGGGGCTTTTCTTTGGGCGGAAGGAGGCCCTGGGAAGACGCCAGATGGCTGTTTTCCCACATTCTTCCCACAAACCGCTCGCATTCCGCTCTCGGCTTGCTTCGCGGCCGAGGGGTCTTGAGGTCTGGCGCGAGTTCTGCTCTGCTCTGCCGCCATCAAGACAATCGAGTGGCCGGACGAGTGTTGTCGCACCCGCCCGGCCCGTGGACACCGAAGACACCGCTTCGGATGCCACGGCCGACACCGTAGCTCTCCCGCTACTGGCCGGTCCAGTCATGGCACCCTTGGGCGGCTCTTCGGCCGACCGGAAGGAAGCGACCATGACCGTCGTCATACCCGAGGAGCTTCTGCAGTCGCTGCGCGACGGGCTCTTCTTCGACCTGTACGTCCAGGTCGAGGAAACCAGCGCGCTGATTGACCCTCGCAAGCGGGGGAACATCGGCAACGAGGTCAGAGCGTGTCTCGCGCGCGCGAACCGCACGCGGGCGCTGCTGGATGTCGTGGGCTGGATCGAGTCCGTCGAGGCACCTACCGCCGTCGAGGTCGACGCGCGTAAGCACCGCGAGGCGCTGCTGCGGACCCTGCTGGCGCGCATCGAATCTGAGCACGGCATCGAGGAAGACCCGGAAGCCAGCGAGGAGGCCCGCGTGGCCGCGAAGGCGCGCATCGGGCAGCTCACCGACCTCATCGTCGGTGTGGAGGAGGCTGGCTCGTGAGTGCCCCCGATCCGTGGAGCGAACCGGCGCGGTTCTACAGGTACGCCGCGCGGCGGCAGGCGCGCGGGCTGGCGACGCTGCCACCGCCGCACCGTGTCCCGGAGGAGCGGCATATTGAGATGCTGCGCCTGCGGCTGGTGGAGGGCCTGACGCTGGACGAGGTCGGCGAGCGGACCGGCGTCACCGGGGGGCGCGTGCAGCAGCTCCTGCGGGACTACTTCGGGCTGCGCGTGCGCAAGCCGGAGGGCGTGACGCCCGCCGGTGAGAGCGAGGTCAGGGTTCCGCCGGGGTTCGTTGAGGTGCTGCGAGAAATCGTGGAATGCGGGTATGGCGCTGGGATCGTGACGGCGCTGCGGGAGTGGCAGGACCTCGAGTGCCAGATCGCGATCTGGTCGGGTGATGCCAAGCAGAGTCACGTGGCGCGGCGGAATATCCGGCGGATCAAGGCGTTCATGTTGAGCGCGGGCGTGGATGATCGTAGCGTGGTCTCCGTCTCGCTCCCGTCCGAGGCGGTGCGCTCGTGCGCTTCGGTTTGCTCGGGGAGCATCGGGGATTGCGGCCGTGAAGACGCTGGTGCTGCTGCTCTATGGCGAGGAGTACGCGAACCTCGCGCTGGCCGACGAGCTGACGCTCGACGGATACGAAGTGCGCCGCGCCAGCGACCCGGTGACGCTGCGCGCCGCGTGCGACACACGCGAGATCGACGTGCTCATCCTCGGCCAGGCCGCACGCCGAGGATGCGGACTCGAGGTGCTGCGCCAGTTGCGCGCCGGCGCGCTCGCCCCGCAAGCCGAGCCTGGGCTGCGGGCCCTCTGGGTGAGCCCGAACGGCGAGCTGGGCGACGTGCTGCGCGGCTTCGAGGCCGGCGCCGATGACGTGATCCGCACGCCGTACGACTACCCCGAGCTTCGGGGCTTCGTTTCAAGTACGGGCGCGCGGCCGTTTTCAAGTACGCCCGTGACTACTGCGATTCACTGTGCGCCGGCCATCCGCGAGTCCTCATTTTGGAACCGGAAAACGAGGGAAAATTCCCGCGAGCGACACGCGCCCGCTGCGCCTGGACCGGCCACCCGAAAACTCGGCTGGGCCAGGTGGTGACACGCCGCATGGTCGCCTCGACTCACGAGCCGAGCTGGCCGGACGCAGTGTCTGGCGGCGGAACATCCTTGCCGAGTGGCGTGGCCGCCACGCAACGGATAGCGTCTGATAGGGCGCTCCGCCGGCTACGCTGCGACGATGGCGACGGCGCTAAGCATCGTGGCCATCGTGATCGCTCTGCGGTAGTTTTCAGGCTGCCGCGAGGATCGGCTGGAGTTCGTCGGCGGCGAGGTGCTCGGTCGGTAGGCTCAGCGTAAGCTGTCCCTCCTGTTCGAGGGTGTGGCGCACGTTGAGGAGCGTGATGCCGATAACGGCGCCAGACTCGTCGTAGTGGATCGAGTGGCCGTCAGGCGTCTCCAGGCCCCGCGCGGCGGGGCGTGGCTCGCCGACGTTGAGGTAGAGCACGTCGCCGCGCTCGTCGTAGTGGTGGTGGTCGAAGGGGATGCCGGCGATGGTGATGGTCATTGCTTGTAGCCTCGCGGTGGGTTGTTCTGGACCAAGGCGGTCACGACCCACGCCGGCTCATCGTTGAAGTCTACGACGACTCTGAGCCAGCGCCGAGGATCGAGGTCGCGGCGGTAGAAGTGCTCGCGTCCTGGGATGGCGTCGGGGATGCGGTGGTCGGGATGGGCGACGGTGCCGAGGATGAGATCGACCTCGTCCATGAGCTCGGGGCGGCCGAGCGCAAGGTGCTGGTGGGTGCCGGCATCGAAGACGACGAGGCGACCGTCGGGGTCGGTCGTGCTGGGGGCGTCGTTGGACACGGACGGAAGTTACGAGCTGTGCCAGACGCCAGCGCGGCGGGCGGCGCTCCCCGCCCCCGGAATGGCGTCCGCAAGTCGGGCCGCGCCCCCCAATCGCTTCCCACATTTTTCCCACAAACTTCCCACAAACTTCCCACAAACGACGCCGAACTACCCGCGAGCGGCGTCGGGGCGCCAGCCCAAAACCCGCATAAACACTAGGTTTGGGCCACATAGCCCGACGTAGCTTTCCCGCCCAACCGCCTCGACAAGGCGGAGGTCACTGGTTCGAGCCCAGTATCGCCCATCCGAGGAAACCCCTGCTAACGCGGGGGTTTTCTCGTTAAGGGCAGGGTGCCAGGGGAGCGATTCGTGGCCCATTTTCCCACATTCTTCCCACATGAGCCCTGCGACCCCACGAGTTGAGGCTCAGGCGGACCGTTCGCGTGAATCTACTCGCCGTGCCCGGCGTCGCGTAGCGTGTCGAGCAGGTCTCCGGTCGTGAAGACCTCGATACGGGCGTCGGTGTGATCCTTGTCTTAGATCCAAATGGGGAGGTCGAGCTTGAGCGCGAGTGCGACGGTGGGCCAACCGCCGAGCTCAGGCACGGCAATAATCCCAGGCAGCGTGGAATCGGATCGGCATGAGCAGGCGCCCCTTCGGCTGTTCGAGCGTTGGCTCGCGGAGGCCCGTGCTGCCGGCGTCCCCGAGCCTGGTGCTGTTGCGTTCGTGACTGTGGGGGAGGGCGGGCGCCCGTCGGCTCGCACGGTGCTGCTCAAGCGTGTGGAGGAGGATGCGCTGGTGTTCACCTCGGCGCTCTGGACGCGCAAAGCGCGCGAGATCGTGGACAACCCGCATGTCGCGCTGCTCTTCTATTGGCCGCCCGCGGAACGACAGGTGCACGTGGCTGGACGTGCCGTAGTTGCCGAGCGGGAGCTGGCGGTGGAGCTGTTCGCGGCGCGAGATCCCTCTCACCAGGTGCAGACGCTTGTCTCGCGCCAGGGCGAGCCGATCGACGACATCGAGTCGCTGCGCGCCAGGCACGCCCACCTCATGGACCACATGGAGGCTCCACCGGAGTGCCCGCCCGACTGGGGTGCGATCAGGGTGGTGCCCGAGGTGATCGAGTTCTGGCTCCAGGTGCCGGATCGTATGCACGATCGACTGCTCTACGAGCGCACAGTCGCCGGGTGGCGCTCCTCGCGCCTTGCGCCGTGAGCGCATCTCTGCCATTGGAGCATCTCGCGCGCGGAGCGTCGAGCTGCGACCGCTGTTCGCTGATCGACTTGGTGGAGGCTGTGCGAGCGCTCCCGTACGGACGCCCAGGCGACCGTACAGTCGAGGGGATGCTGCGCGAGGGCCGTGGCACATGCTCCACCAAGCATCTATTCCTCGCCCGGACGATGGCGGAGCGCTTCCCCGAGACCGAGCCGCTGATCGTCCACCGCGTGTACACACTCGATCGCGCCCGTGCGCACGAGCTGTTCGGCACTGCGGTTGCCGAGACCGTACCCGAGGGCGGGCTCGTCGATGTCCACCGCTACATCACCCTCGTGTTGGGAGGGCGGCGCATTGAGATCGACGCGACGTTCCCAGGTCCAGCATGGGACGGACGATCCTCCCTCCCGCTCGCCTGCGGACCGGGTTCGGACTACCCGGCAGGCGAGGAGTCAGACGCCGAGAAGCGAGCGCTTGAGGATCAGCATTGCGACCCCGCCGTCCGCGAGCCGTTCATCGCCGCGCTGGCATCAGCTCATCGAGATCGCTGGTTGCATATATCACGTGATCGATGAGCACTTCCCCGAAGGTACCCGCCGCTTGCGCTCTGGCCCACGCGAACCCCCACCTCTGCAGGCAGCGGCGGCGCAGTCGGGCGTGATCCTGCGCCCGCTGGTCGAGAGCGACGAGGCACAGCTCGTGCGCATCCACTGCACTGCGGAGGTCGCGCGGTGGTGGGGCGAGCCCGCGGAGGGCTTCCCATGGAGCGACGAGCCCGACTCCACACGCCTGACGATCGAGGTGGATGGCGCGGTGGCGGGTTTGATCCAATTCACTGAGCAGCTCGAGCCCTCATACCGCCATGCGAGCGTCGACCTGTTCGTCGATCCCGCGCACCACGGACGAGGTGTGGGCACACTGGCGGTCGGACTCCTTGTGCGCTATCTGATCGATGTGCTCGGGCACCACCGTGTCACGATCGACCCTGCCGCGGCGAACGCAGCGGCTATCCGGACGTATGAGAAGGTCGGCTTCAGGGCCGTGGGGGTCATGCGACTTTACGAGCGCGACGTCGGCGGCGGGGGCTGGCACGACGGTCTGCTGATGGAGCTCCTCGCCGGCGAGGAGCAGACTCCCTGAGACCCCATCTGCTGCGTGCGTTCGGTGCGTCTCAGTGCTCTACCCCGAGGCGGCACAGACCTTCAGGCTCAGGCTCTCCGCCAGCTTGCGATCTGACGCCGTAGTCCTTTCGAGGGATCCCGAGAAGAACCTCTGCCGTTCGACTTCTTGTTTGGGCAGCGAGCCCGCGAAGCTACTCACCTCCGCCGCTTCTCGGGCGTAGCCCGCGAGGAGCCTGTCGATTGCGGCAGCCTCGCTGGGCGGCCGCGGAAGTGCTTGAAGCTTGGCGTCCGCCGCGCTTGCAAACGCGACCGACCGTTGTACGAGTGCCTGCAGTTGAGCTCTCGCCGCTGCTGTGTCGTGCGTCAGAGCTTGGACGCGAGCGTTGAGGCGCTCCTGCTGGGAGTGCAGAGCCTGGCAGATTGCGTCCGCCCCCGCGATGAAGCGCGCCCTTGCGGCGCTCGATGTTGGGGTCCCGGCCGAGGTCGCCGCCTGAACGTTCGCGCTCGGTATGCCCGTTGATCCACAGCCGGCAGCCGCCATTGCGATGAAGGTCAGCAGAAGGGCTGAGAGCCGGCGCATGGCCCGACACTACCTGCTGGGCCTCCAAGGTAACGGTTTGTTGCGCACCACCCGGCGGATCGTCACGACCACCTGACCTCTAGTCGCCGCTCGATGCGAGCAGGGCAAGTAACCTCTGACGGCACTATCGAGCATTGGTATGTGTTCAGCGAAGGGCTGAT
Source organism: uncultured Solirubrobacterales bacterium (assembly GCA_963772075.1). Lineage (GTDB taxonomy): Bacteria > Actinomycetota > Thermoleophilia > Solirubrobacterales > Solirubrobacteraceae > Palsa-744. The sequence goes on from CAVYWG010000013.1 coordinate 14,603, forward strand.
CGAGCGCATGAACATCCACGATCGCTGGACGATACGCAACGCCACCGAGGGCGACTTCTCATCCGTGCTCGACCTGTGGGTCGCGGCGGACAGCCTCCCGAGCGTCACCGACTCTCGCGACGGGCTCGCTCGGCTGCTTCGGGTCGACCCCCAGGCGCTGTTGGTCGCCGAACTCGATGGCGTCCTGGTCGGCACGCTGATCGCCGCGTGGGATGGCTGGCGCGCGAGCTTCTACCGGCTGGCGGTGTCGCCGGGGCATCGGCGCAAAGGGCTTGCAACGACACTACTCAGAGAGGGCGAGCGGCGTTTGCGCGAGCGCGGCGCGGTCAGGCTCACCGCGATCGTCGCCGAGGATGAGGCGGGCGCGATGAGCTTCTGGCGGGCTGCCGGCTATGAGCGTCAGCAGCACAGGGCGCGGTTCGTGCGCCATTTCGACGTGTAGCGCCGGTATCTTGGTGTGGTGTCGCGAGCGGTGGGGGCAGATTGGCGATGAATCGCCTGGAAACGGGTTTCAGGGACGTGGACGGTGCCGGCGACGCCGAATCCTACGCCGAGTACTTGAGTAGGTAGGCGGTGCCGGAAAATTGGGGCGGCACTGCTCGTATTATCGTCCCGTCGCACGACTGTACGTGTGCCGCTTGACGAACTCGCTCTTGGCCTCGGTGTACGCCTCGCGGTCATCGCTGTAGCGCTCCGCGAGTACCCGCTTCAGCGTCACGTATTCACCTGCAACGACGGAGTCGGCACGCAGGCGGTCGCGAAAGTGCAGACGGCGCTCGAGCTCTCCGGGCTCGTCCACGAGGTGTAGATGATGGGTGCGGTGGGCGGCCGTCGGGTAGCACAGGAACCGCCGGTGAGTGAGTGTCGCGTTGAAGGCCTGCGGGTACTGGTAGCCGCCGCGCTCCACCAGTGCTGCGATCGGCGCGTCAAGATCGTCCACGAGCACGATCATGTCGATCACAGGCTTGGCCGCGAGACCGGGGACGGCGGTGGACCCGAAGTGGTGCAACTGCACCCCGGGGGGCAGCAGTGGGGCAATCCGTTCACGCTCGACCTGATAGGCAGCCGGCCACCTGGGGTCGTATTCCACGATCTCCACCTCGGCGTCGGTCCCACCGGAGCGCTCCAGATCCTCGGCTGCGGCGCGGCGGCTGTCTGGCGGTGTCATCGTTCTCGCAGTTTCTCAGACATGGCGGCGCGCCCGCACCGCTCGGATTATGCGCACCATCGAGCGGCGTTCCCGTCAGAGTTGCTTGAGCGGCTCGTTGCACGGGTTGCGCCTCAGTCCGAGTCGATGCGCAACACCAACTTGCCGATGTTCTCGCCGCGGAACAGCTTGAGCAGCGCCTCGGGGAAGGCGCCCACGCCGCCCTCGACGACGTCCTCGCGTGAGACCAGGCGGCCTTCGCGCATCCACTCGGCGATCTCCGCGCCTGCCTCTCCGTAGCGTGCGGCGTAGTCGAAGACCACCATGCCCGTCATCGACGCTCGCGCGACCAACAGCGCCATGTAGTTCGCCGGCCCGCGCATGCCCTCGGTGGCGTTGTACTGCGAGACCGCACCACAGATTACGATGCGTGCGCCACGCGCCAGGCGCGTGAGCACCGCGTCGAGGATCTCGCCGCCGACGTTGTCGAAGTAGACGTCGACGCCCTTCGGTGCTGCCTGGCGCAGGGCCGCGCGGACGTCCTGCGTCTTGTAGTCGATCGCCGCATCGAAGCCGAGGTCCTCCACGATCCAGCGGCACTTCTCCTCGCCTCCCGCGATGCCGATCACATGGGCGCCCTTGATCTTGGCGATCTGCCCCGCCACGCTGCCGACCGCGCCGGCGGCACCCGAGACGATGACCGTCTCTCCCGCGCTCACCTTGCCTACGTCGAGCAGCCCGAAGTAGGCGGTCATGCCCGTCATGCCCAACGTGCCGAGATACGTGGGCAACGGCGCCAACGACGGATCGACCTTCATCACTCCAGCGCCATCCGACAGCGCGTACTCCTGCGCACCGAAGGTGCTGTACACGTACTCGCCAACCGCGAAATCGGGGTGTTCGGAGACGATCACCCGTCCGACCGCGCCTGCGCGCATCACCGCCCCGATCTCCACCGGGTCGACGTACGAGGCGCCGGCGTTCATCCATCCGCGCATCGCGGGGTCCAGCGAAAGGTAGGAGATCGCCACCACGAACTCCCCAGAGCCCGGTGTCGGCACCGGCTCCTCGACGATGTTCCAGTCGGGGGCCTGGGGCAGGCCGGTGGGACGCGCAGCCAGGCGCACCTGATGGTTGATCGGACTCATGTACAGATCTCCAAGCGTTTGAGTTCTACGGTCAAGCTAACGATCGCAGTTCCTGCACCCCACTACCGTGCCCCACCGCGCGGGGGGAGAGCGAGGCTTCGTGAAGGATGGACGACTCGCAGCGGCGGGAGGCGCTCTGTGGCCAAGCTGTTTCGTTCGCCGGGCCGGTTCGTCCCCTTCCTGGAAAGAACATATGATTGGACAACATGCTCGCGCTGGTGGTCTCGCTCGCAACGCTCATTGCCGCGCCGGTCCCGGCGGGAGTAGCGTCGCCGTCGCCGGTACCCCACCCCGCGGCATCGACCGCCACGGCGCAAGCCGCGGCAGCCCCGCGGTGCACGACGGCCGGATTGGTGATGTGGCTGAATCCCGAAGGCTCGGGAACGGCGGGCAGCTTCTATTACAAACTCGAATTCGGGAATCTCTCCGGGAGCACCTGCACCCTCGCTGGGTATCCCGGCGTCTCGGCAGTGAGCCTGAGCGGGGGCCGGATCGGAGCCGCGGCGAAGCGAGAAGCAACCGGGCGGCCGCGCACGGTGACGCTCGCCCCCGAAGGCGAGGCGACGGCGCTCGTGCACGTCGTCGACGTGGGCGCGCTGCCGTCTTCGTGCCACCCTACGGCGGCCGCCGGATTCCGCGTCTATCCACCTGGCGAGAGCGTCTCAAAGGTGGTGCCATACCCGTTCCGAACATGCGCGAACGCCCGCGAAACAGTCATGAGGGTGCGAGCGCTCAAGCGCGAATAGCCAGTGGCAGCAGACGACCAACCGACGCTGATCGTGATCGACGCGGCGGCGTGGGTGGGGTGGCTGGCGAGCAACCATGAACACTCCCCCGGCGTGTGGTTGGCCCTCGCGAAGAAGGGCACGATCGAGCCGACCAGCCTCACCTACGATGAGGGGCTTGAGGAGGCGCTCTGCCATGGCTGGATCGATGGCCAGGTGAGGCGGCTGGACGCACGCATCTACCGTCAGCGCTTCACCCCCCGGCGCCCGCGCAGCGCCTGGTCGAAGCGCAACGTGGGGATCGTTGAGCGGCTGACAGGCGAAGGCCGGATGCGCCCGGCGGGGATCGCGGCGGTGGAGCGGGCGAAAGTAGATGGGCGCTGGGAGCAGGCGTATGCGGGGCAGGCGAGCATCGAGGTGCCGACCGACCTCACGATGGCGCTCGATGCGCAGCCGGCTGCGAGGGCGATGTGGGAGGTGCTCACCAGCCAGAACCGCTATGCAGTGCTGTACCGGATTGACAACGCCAAGCGCGCCGACACGCGCGCCCGGCGGATCGAGCAGTTCGTGGCGATGCTGGTTCGCGGCGAGACGCCCCATCCTCAGAGGCGCAAGCGTCCCGGCTGACCCTCACTCCGTCGGCAGCGCCGCGGTGGAAAGTCTCGGGGCGCGCGATGGTCGGTTACTTGCTGGCGGATGGGCCTACCCGCCGGACGGTCCGGTGTGAACGCACTGTGAAAGCCAGGTGAACGGCCGATGCGAGAGGTTCTCGATTTGTTCACAGACGAGTCACGAGATGAATACGTCGATGGAGTGTCCGGCGGGAAAGACTCACACGTACGAGCTGCATCAAACCGCTACGTGTGCAAAAGGAGCCCCCAGCGATGAGTGCAAAGCCCCCCGGCCGTCGCAGAGCGTTGACGACCATAGCGATCGCGGTGACCGCGCTGGTCGCTGTCCTGATGATGGTGTCGGCCAACGCCCTTGCCGGCGAAGCGCCCAAATCCTACGGGGATGGCCTTGGCGTCGGCAAAGGCAAGATCAAGCACGTGTGGCTGATCATCCTCGAGAACAAGTCCTACGACGCCACCTTCACCGGCCTCAACAACAACACCTACCTGTGGCAGACGCTGCCCGAACAGGGGGTGTTGCTGAAGAACTACTACGGCACCGGCCACTTCAGCCTCGACAACTACGTCTCGATGGTGAGCGGCCAAGCCACCCAGCCCGACACGCAAGACGACTGCCCCTACTACGACAAATTCTCGGGCACGCCCAACATGTCGGGGAAGCTGAAGAGCAACCCCAACTATGGGCAGATGGAATCGGCCGCCGGCCCCAACGCCGCGGCGGGCTCCAACGGCTGCGTCTACCCGGCGAGCGTGCCGACGCTGTTCAACCAGCTCGACGCCGCCCACGTGAGCTGGAAGGGCTACGCCCAGGATCTCGGCAACACCGACGAAAGCGGTCCGGTGCACGACGCGGGCACCGAATACTGCGGCGCGCCCTACGCCGAACCGGGCCCGACCGGCAGCAAATCGTTTCCCAACCCGGGCAGCGCCAACGGCACCGACCAGTACGTGCCCAAGCACTTCCCCTTCCCCTGGTTTGAATCGATCCGGGTGGCGGGCGACTGCAACGAAGCGCACATCGCCAACCTCTTCAGCTCCACCGATGGCCTCTACCACGACCTGCAGAGCGCGGCCACCACGCCGGCGTTCAGCTGGATCTCGCCGAACAACTGCAGCGACGGCCACGACGCCGTGTGCCACGGCAACAACCTCTCGGGCGGCTTCTCCAGCCCGACCACGCCCAACGAACCGGTCAACTACACCGGCGGGCTGTACGCCGCCGATCTGTTCCTCGAAAACGTGATCCCGGAGATCGAGGAATCGCCGGCGTTCAAGGAAGGCGGGCTGATCGACGTCACCTTCGACGAGGGCTTCCCGCCGTTCACCTACACCGGCAACAGCTTCTCCAACTCGACGCTGGTGGCGCCCGACGCGGCCACCTCGCTGGAAGACGACTCGGCGGGGGAGACGCTGTTCGGCAACCAGCTCAACTGGGAGCCGACCGGTCCCAACACGCCGCTTGAAAAGAACGAACACGGCGAAGAGCTCTACCCGGGCCCCGGAGACAATGCCTACATCGACCGTCCCAGCAGCTGCCTGGAACAGACTGTCCCGTCGCTGCCGACAGGCACCTGCATCCTCGGCGGCGGCAGCCACGTGCCTGGTGCCCGCACCGACAAAGGGGCGAACGCGCCCGAAGGCGCCACGACGATCGCCGACAACTCGATCGTAGCGACCGACAAGGGCCGCTCGGTGACGGGCACTGGCATCCCCGCTGGGGCGTTGGTCGGCGAAGTGAGCGACTCGTTCGTCAACGCCACCGCTGCCAACCAGAGTGGGGGCTTCGTCGACACCGGCTCATTCGCGCTAGTCAACGCCTCCGGCGAACCGCTGGCGACGACGGGCGCGGTGAGTGGGATCACGCTCGGCGCGCGCACCCCGGCCACCGACCCACTGTTCAACGCCACTGACCCGACGACGGGCGGCGGTGACACCGGCAGCGTGCTGATCAGCCCTTACATCACACCGGGCAGTGTCAGCACGGTGTACTACAACCACTACAGCTGGCTGCGCACGATGGAGGATCTGTTCGACGTGAAAAGCGCCTCCCCGGGGTTGACGGCAAAGGCCACATCGGCTATGCAGCCCAGCCCGGCCTCGCGCCGTTCGGCCCGGATGTGTTCACCAACCCCAAAGGGCCGGCGAAGGAACGCCACTGATGCTCACCGGGGGTTCGTCAAAGGACGGACGGCAGGGTCCTTGCCTGACGAGTCCCGCTGAGATCGGTCGGCAGCAATGAGTGGCGGGCAGCACCCACCGGCGCCCGCCACCGGGCCGACGATCTCCGGCACGGGGGGCCGAGCCTCAGCGCTCGGCCCCCGCCGCGCCCTGCTCCCGACGATTGCCGCTGCCGTGCTTGTGGCCGTGCTGATCATGTCGTTGAGCGGTGCGCTGAGCTCCGGTGGCACGGCGGGAACGCGCCGGCCGGGCGCGGCGCACTCCTCGGCGGCCAACCACTCGGCCAACGTGTCCGCCAAATACGGCGGCCTGCCGAGCTGGCTGCCCAAGCCGAAGGTGCGGGTGCGGCGGGCGCTGACCGCCACGCCCGCGCATCCGGCGCTGTCGATCCAGGGCGAAACAGTCGCCGTGGATTTTCCCGGCGGGCACGTCCTAGCCACCGTGGTCGGGCCGGAAGTGCCCGAGGAGGGCCATTTCCCGGTGCCCGCCATCACGCCATGCACGTTCATCCTCACGCTCGCCTCCGCCTCCGGCACGGTACCGGTGCGCGCCTCTGACTTCACGTTCGTCGACGACCACGGTGGCGTCCACCATCCCCAGCTGAGCGCCTTGCGTGGAGGCGCCGTGCCGAGCACGGTACCAGCGGGCAAACCGGTGTCGCTGAAGCTCTACGACGTGCTTCCCACCGGCGACGGCGGCCTGGAGTGGGCGCCGGGCGGTGGACGGCCGCTGGTGGGGTGGGACTACACGGTGGAGATCGACTGAGCGGGCCGCGTCACCGGCTGCTCGGGTGTTAGTCTCTGCGCCTCG
>CAVYWG010000014.1:0-83565 GCA_963772075.1 uncultured Solirubrobacterales bacterium
GTGCTCCCGCGGTACTCTCGACATCAGACCATGAGCGAAAGTTCGCAGCGGATGGCTTCGGCAGCGCCTCCGAGGCGGGGGTAGAGGAGTTCGCAGTGGCCCGTGGGCTATCGCTGAGCCTGCCGTTGAGCGCGCTTGCGGCGAGCGCGGCACTCGCCGGATGCGGCGCAGGCTCTAGGTCCGCAACCGAGCGCACGCACAGTCTCACCGTCGGCGGCACCAGCACCAGCGTCAGTCGCGGCGCGCGAGAGCCGATCGGACGGCGCCAACCCGGCGCGCGGCCATTGACTCTTGAAGAGATGCGCGAATACGACGCCAACGAAGGTCGCTGCAACGACGATGGCGGAAGCGTCCGCGATGTCGGGACGATCGAGGCCTACTGCTCCTTCCCCACTCGCTCGAACGACTTCCACCTCATCGAATCCTCGCACGAGAAGGAACCTGCCGGCGAAGAAGAATGAATGGTCAATCCTCGAGCGCGTAGCTTTCGATGTCGTGATCGAGCGTCCCCTGCGCCTCGTACTGGCCGGAGTGCACATGGACGAGCTTTCCTTCGCGATCGAAGAACATCGTGGTGGGGACGCCCTCGAACGCGGCGAGCGAGCTGAGCGCTTCCGTGCTGGCTTCGTAGCTGGGGTATGCGACGTGGTGGTCGGCCAGGAACGAGCGGGCGTTCGCCGCCTGGTCTTCGGTGTCTGCGCCGAGGAACGCGACCCTCCGTCCGTACGTCACGGATGCGTTCGCGAGCAGCGGGAACTCCGAGCGGCAGGGCCCGCACCACGACGCCCACACGTTGAGCACCACTGGATAACCGCGCAGGCCACGCAGGCGAGCCGCAAGCGCCGACTCGGAGCCGATGAGCTGACCGGCCTGGCGGTGCAGTTCCGCAAGCGCGGGGGGCGAGCTCGCCAGCTGCTGACGCGCATCGGCGCCCATCTCCGCGGAGCTTGGGGCGGGGGCGAGCGCGGCATGTATCTGGCTGACCAGCGCGGCGCGCGTGAGCCACCCTCCCGTGCTCACATCGTGGTACCAGAGGAAGCCGCCCGACGGCGAGATCAGCTCCAGGTACGGCTCGTCCTGAACCCGGTAGCCGTCCGCGAGACGGCCGCTCGAGTCGATCGCGATCGGGTAGGAGAGCGGGTGGGGCAGCGATCGGAGGAAGCGCGGGAGTGCGGCGGGCGATGGCTCGACGCTCGCCTCGTCGACCGCCGTGAGCGCCGGCAGTCCCTCGCGGCCCGCGGATTCGGCGTAGGCGTCGAGTGCCTCGAGCTCCCGCGCGAGGCCCGTCACCTCGGAGTCCCACGTGTCGAAGAACAGGATCAGCCGCGGTTTGGCGCCCGGGCCGAGCTGCACGCTGCCACCGCCGACCCGCGGCAACGTGACTTTGGTCGTCGGTTCGCTCAAGGGGATCTGGGCGTAGGAGACCGCAGAACGCACCGGCGGATGCCCCGGCAGCAAGCTCGCGGCCGCCCGTGCGAAGAGCGATGCGAGCTGTCCCACGCTCGCGTAGGACATCTGGGTCATGAACAGGCGTGAGAGCTTCCCTTGCGTGCCGATCACGTACACGGCGGGGGTATGGTCGACCTGACCAGCCACGATCTGCGCTTCGATCCCGTACGCGTGCCAAACGCGCTCCAGGCGTGCGAGCGGACCGTTGAGGAAGTGCCAGGCGTGCATCATCCCGTGCGCTTGCGAGTACGCGCGCACCCAGCGTGTTTCGGTCGCGGCGGGATTTGCGCCGACGCCCAGCAGTTCCACCTGAGCGCCCGCCGGCCCGAGGAGCCGCTTGGCCTTGACCATCGCGGTGGTGGTGAGCGGGCAGATCGTCGTGCACTGCGGGTCGTTGAAGGCGAGGATCACGACCTTGCCGCGGAAGGCGGACAGCGACACGGCTCGCCCGAACTGATCGGTCAGCGTGAAGTCGGGGGCGGTCCCGTGGATCGGCGTGCCGGGGTCGAGCGTAGGGTTGTTCGCGAGCGCGGCGTTCTTCGACTGTGACAACGGTGACGGCCGGGTGAACGCGAGGGCGCCCACCACGAGCGCGGCGATGCCGGCGCCGACGAGGACACCGTGCACGAGTGCCCGCCGTGCTCCCGGCGGCTTCGCCGGCGCGGAAGTGGGGTCCATCAGCCCTCCTGGGGCGAGCGCGAACCCCGGGGCGCATCCGCACCCGCCGGCGGTCGGTTGCGAGCATCGACATGCTCGCGGTGACGCTCGTGACGCCGTATCAGGAACACGCCCCAGGCGAGCATGACGATCACCGCGGCCATCGGGACGAGCATCGTCAGCAGCGACGCCGACAGGTAGGACGAGCCCAGCACCACCGTTGTCATTCGCTCAGCCTCCTCATCTCGCTTGCGTGGCCTCCGGCCAGCGCCGGGATCGGGGAGCCGTTCGGGGCCGGCGCAGGGCCGTCGGGGGGACCCGGGAAGCCGACCGCGTCGAGTACCGGCGCGCGCGGCGGCGGCTCCGGGGCGACCCACTGATACAGCCCGATCAGCAGCGCAATCGTGTATGCGATCGAGCCCCCGACCCACATCATCCCGCCCGCGAGCTGCTGGTCGGTGAGCGCACTGATCCCGCCGGGACGGCTCCGGAAGGTCCGCGTAGTGCTGGTAGATCGGTTCGGGCGCCACGACGAAGATGATCGCGAGGACCCAGCCGACGATCATCGCACCCACGATGTAGGCGATCCGGGCCGGCCACGCGAGGTGCGGCCGCAGCGGGCCGGTGTCGATGACCCGCGCCCAGAACAGCAGGCCAAAGAAGAAGAACATCGCGTGCTCGGCGGCGTGCACCGCGCCGTTGCGCTCTGTGAGGTCGTACGCGGCGGGAATGTGCCAGACGACGATCGCCCCGTTGAAGAGGATCCACGCCGCGAGCGGCGCCGCGAGGGCGCGCAGCGGGGCGGCGAGGTGCGATTTGGCGACTCCGCGCGCGAGCACGGTACGCGAGTGCAGCGGCAGCGCTCGCCACATCGTCGGCCACGGGCGCCCGAGCAGGATCAGCGGCGGCGAAACGGTGAGCAGAATGATGTGCTGGAGCATGTGCACCCACAGCAGTTCGTCCGCATAGGCGTCGATCGGAGAGTCGACCGCGATCACGATCGACAGCAGCCCTGTGTAGAAGGCGGCCGCCTGGAGCACGCTCGGCCGCCCCGCCTTCGGCCGGCTCCCCAGCGCGTAGAGGACCGCCGCCGGCACCACGTACACGAGCGAGGGATCCCACGACCAGTGGCTCAGGTTCATCGCCTCATACCAGGTACAGGACGATGAACGCGATCACGCCGATCGCCGCGAAGTAGGCCCAGTAGAAGGAGGACGCCTCGATGCCCGCGCGCAGCAGCTCGTCGTCGTCGGAGGGCACGCCCTCGCGCCGCGAGCGTCGCTCGCTCCCACCGGCTCGCCGGCGCGCGAGGCTCGCGACCTGGATCTCGATCCAGACAGGCGCCGACCAGCGCGAGCACCGCATACCACGCGGTCCAGCCGAAGAAGACCGCTGCATATCCCCCACTCGCGGCGCCGAAGCTGAGCGTCGTGTACTCGTAGAACTGCAACGCGACCGCGGCGAGCGTGCACACCAGCGCGACGATCCCGGCTCCCAACACGTCCGCAAACCGGCGCCGCGCGGCCAGGCGATAGACGATCGCGCCGATCAGCATCAGCCCGGCGATCGGCGTACCCAGGCCCACCGGCGGCTGCGTGCTCCCGATCCTGAAGTGGCCGTTGGTGTTGAGAGCGAGCAGGTAGAAGTACGCGAACAGAAACGCGAGGAAGAAGAACGTGATCGAGCCGCACAGCAGCCGTCCGCCGAACCGCAGCGCATGCGGCTGCCAGTCGGGCGGCTCGGCCTGCAAGCGCTCGTCGAGTGGAGCCGAGGCCTCCATCGCCTACGCTCCTTCCCCGGCCGGCGCCACCGCTGGCACCGGCGCACGTTCGTCGCCGTAGGGATAGGGATCGCCGTCGAACACGGGCAGCTGCTCGAAGTCGTGTAGCGGAACCGGCGTCGGCAGCTGCCACTCGATCGACTTCGACTGCCACGGGTTGCGCTCCGCGGGCTCGCGCTTGAAGAGGAGCGACCGGACTACGTTCACGAGGAACAGCAGCAGTGAGAGCCCGAGCACGTACGCCGAGGCGCTCACCCAGTCGTTCAAGCCCTGCAGGTTCGTCGCGTAGGTGACTACACGCCGCGGCATGCCCATGAAGCCGAGCGCGAAGAGCGGCGCGAAGGTCGAGTTGAAGGCCAGGAACATGATCCAAAAATGCCACTTGCCGAGGCGTTCGGAGAGCTTGTAGCCATACATCTTCGGCACCCAGTAGTAGATCGCCGCGAAGAACGTGAAGATCAGCCCGCCCATGATCGTGTAGTGGAAGTGGGCCATCACGAAGAAGCTGCCGTGCGTCGTCACGTCGCTCGGCACGTCCGAGAGGAAGATGCCCGAGACACCGCCCCAGAGGAAGTTGAACGCCCACCCGAGGCAGAAGAGCATCGGCACCGTGAAGCGGATGCGACCGCGCCAGAGCGTGCCGAGCGCGGACAGGAAGATGAACCCGGTGGGAATCGAGATGAGCTCGGTGGAGAGCGAGAAGAATGGCCGCAGGTCGGCGTTCAGGCCGGACACGAACAGGTGGTGCTGCCAGACGAAGAAGCTCAGGATCCCGACGCCGAGCATCCCCGCGACCGCGAGGCGATAGCCCCACAGCGGCTTGCGCGTGAACACGGGCAGCAGCTCGAGCACGATCCCGAAGCCCGGGAGCGCCAGCACATAGACCTCCGGGTGCCCAAACACCCAGAAGAGATTCTGGAAGAGATAGGGGCTCCCGCCCTGGCCGGGGATGAAGAACGCCGTCTGCACGGTGCGGTCCATCGCCGCCATCAGCAGCGTCGCGATCAGCGTCGGCGCCGCGAGCACCATCAGCCCGGCTGTCGCGAGCACCGACCAGACGAAGATCGGCAGGCGCGACCAGGTCATGCCCGGAGCGCGCATGGTGACGATCGTGACGATCAGGTTGAAGCCCAGCAGCGTCATCGAGACACCGACGAGCGCGAAGAAGCCGATGTAGGCGTCGTAGCCCGCCGTGCCCTGGTCGCCGAGCGGCTGGTAGCCCGTCCAGCCGGTCTGGAAACCACCGAAGAAGATCGTCGTGATCAAGACGACCCCGGCGGCCATCAGCAGCCAGAAGGTGAGCGACTCGATGCGCGGAAAGGCCATCCGCCGCGAGCCGATCATGATCGGGACGAGCCAGTTGGCGAAGGGCCCGAGCACGCCCGAGGTGAATATGCCCATCATCATCGAACCGTGCATCCCGACGAGCGTGAGGTACTGGTTGGCACCGAAGACGTGGGTGTTGGGCTGCAGCAACTCGGTGCGTATCGCCATCGCGTTCAGCCCGCCGATGAAGAAGAAGAACCCGATGCCGACCATGTACTGCTTCGCGACCACCTTGTGGTCGGTCGAGAGACTGAAGTAGCGCAGCAGCCCGTGTTCGTGGGACTCTCGCTCGGCGAGTGTCGGTTGGCCGCCGAACAGCGCGCTGGACCGGGTAGACAGCGAAGCCGAGGCCGATCAGGAAGCCGATCACGCCGAGCAGATAGCCAAGCATGATCGCGATGTCGTTTTCGCCCGCCGTCGTGGAGAAGTAGGCGAGGCTTTCGCCGTGGATTTTCGTGCCGATCCAGTGGCCGAGGAACCAGCCGCCGACGCCGAGCACGATCCCGGTGAGCACGTTGAAGCCGATCAGCCGCCGCCACAGCGGCGCGCGGGCAGACATCGGTTCGGGGTACGTTCCTGCGGCCGCGCTCATCCGGCCCTCCTCAGTGGGTTCGGGAAGTAGGTCTTCGAGTAGGGCGGGAGGTTGCGCGTCGCAGGCGCGTACTGGAGGCGCTCTCGCGCGATCCAGGACGCGAACCTCGCGCGCGGCACGACCTGCCCGCCGTTGTACATGTACCCGTGCCAGACCCCGCACAGCTCGGCGCAGCGGACCTCGAACGCCAGCGGCCCCCTGGTTGTGACGTAGGCGATGTTGTTGACGCCCGGGTTGGCGTCTGCCTTGACTCCGAGCTGATAGGCCCAGAAGGAGTGGATCACGTCGAGCGAGGTGACGTTGAACTCGATCAGCGTGTGGGCCGGAAGCTCGATTTCGCGCGTCTCGACGCCGCCGAAGGAGGGCCAGCGGTATGTGAACTGCCACTGCTGGGCGATCACCTGCACCTGCAGCGCGCTCGAGGCGTGCGGCGGCACAGCGATCGGTTCTGGTCCCTGACCGCCGCCGGCACCCGTTTCGAGCAGCCGGATGATCCCGTACCCGGTGAGCGAGAGCGCCACCGTGGTCGTCGCGACGATCCACCAGAACTGCACGCTCGAGTTGCCGCGAAGCGCTGGGCCGTCCGCCTGCAGCTGCGGCTCGCGCTCGCGGAAGGCCCACAGCGAATAGGCGATGAACACGAGCACGCCCAGCGCGATCGGCGCCGCGCTCGCGAGCAGCACCGTGTTGTCCACGACCTGGCCCGCGGCTTCGTTGGACCCGTGCCCCGGCGGCAGGTGAGGCCCGAAGACGAAGACGACGATCGGCGTCATGATCGCGCTCGCGAGCAGCCACAACAGGGTGACGTTGCGCGCGTGGTGACGCGCGCGCCCCTCCCCCGTGCGGCCGTCCCCGCTCATAGGACCTTGAGGAAGCCGCCCATGTAGCCGACCGTCTGCATCGGCCCGCCGAAGCCCGTGATGAATCCCGCCGCGCACGGCACGAAGCACTGCCAGCGGTAGAGGCCCTTCGCCGGCGTGTGGATCACGAAGGAGATCGTGCGGTGGGCGTTGGTGAGCGAGCACGGCGCGTGTTCGCACGCGTTCTTGGCTTCTTCTTCCACGCCCGGGAGCGGGACGGAGATGCCCAGCTGCGGTAGCGCGAACGCGTGCGACGCTTCTTCGGGGGGGATCGCCCGCGTGATCTTGCCGTCGAGCGTCATGACGCCTCCGACGGTGCCGGCCACCTGGCTGATGAACGGGTTGCGCAGACCCGAGGAGCCGTCGAACTGGTAGATCGTTATGCGCACGAGAGAGTTGGCCGGGACTTCATAGGTCGTGACGTGACGCCAGTCGCCGGCGCTCGCGTTGACCGCAAAGAACGAGACCCACGTCGGGTGGGGATCGCTCGGCCCGGCTTCCGGCACGGTGGCGAGGAAGAGCTGTGCCCCGACGGAGGTGCGGGTGGCCGCAGCCGATCCCGGCACGTTCGTCAGGTAGAGCGCGACGTAGACCACTATTGCGGCCACTACCGCGGCCGTAACGATTGCCGTGCCGACAACTCGCTTGGCGTACCCACTCATGCGTGGCTCACTTGACCCGTGGACGATCTAAACCGTCCTGCTACACGCTACCACTACCCAGCTCGTCCGTTATGGAAACCTCGAGCGGCGCGCCAGCGAACGGTTTGCTTCCCCGGTGATCATCATGGCGGTGACCTCGGCACGGGCGCAGGCCGCCAGCGCGGCTATCACCACCACTGTCGCCCCATCGCGGTCGCAGTTTGGTGCGAGCCCCGCTCGCTATTAGGAATCGTCACTAGCGCACGTGGTTAGGACCGCATCGTCCGCAACCGGTGCCTTTCGGAGAGCTGCTCGACGCGGATCGCCGTCATCTGGTGTCCGGCCGAGCGCCTGCGATGTCCCGCAGGCAGGCCAGCAACGCCGTGCAGACTGCTCGCTGCTGGCGCGGGGAAGATCCGAGCGCGCTCCGAGGTCGAAGATCACAGGTGGCCCGGTTTCGTGCAGATGCCACGCACATGCGGCGAGGAGGGTCTTGCCCTGCCAGACGGCGAGGACGCGACCCTTGCGGGCACCGGCATTGTCGCAGCCGGTCATCGATTGACCAGCCGAGACCGTCGGGCGGCCGGCTCGGGTCCACGTGCGGAGCGCGGCCGGGCTCGCTGGAGGCCGCGAGCTCCATCCCGGGCAGACCAAGAGCTCCAAGGTCGAGCGGACGCGGACCTTCGAGTCCTTATCGCGTGGCCCTACCGGCGACACGCTGACGGAGCGCTTTGGGATTGGCTGGACCCCGTTTTTCGGTCCACCAGGTGTGAGAGTTGGTGGATTGAGCCCCGGTTCTCGTGGGCACTGGTTGACTGGTGGAGTGTACGTGGTTAGCGGTCGGGCCGGTGGGCATGTGGGCAACGCGAAGCGTTGTCCAAGCGCTGTGGGCAGCTCTGCTGTCCACAGCGCGGCATGTCCACGGGCCTTGGGGTGGGTCGCGTTGTGGCGCGCGAAGTCTTGTGGTTATGCGGCCTCGCGGCGGGTGGTGTTGGTCGCGGCGCATGAGGCGGCGAACGCGACGGGGGCGCGCATCCCGAGCGCGGAGTGCGGCCTGCGCTGGTTGTAGTCCTCTTGCCAGTCGCCGATCACGACTCTGGCCTCGGCCAGGCAGAAGAACTCCTCGACATCCAAGAGCTCGTCACGGACGCGGGAGTGGAAGGACTCGACGAACGGGTTTTGCCACGGCGAGCCGGGCTCGATGAACGCGGCCCCGGTGCCGGAGAGCGTGCACCAGTCACCGAGCGCGTGTGCGGTCATCTCCGGCCCGTTGTCCATCCGTAGGAGCTCCGGGGCGCCGCGCTCGCCGCAGAGGCGTTCCAGCGCCTGGACGACCGTCTCAGCGTCGATGCTTCGCTCGACGAGCATCACCAGCGACTCGCGTGTGAACTCGTCAACGATGTTCAGCAACTTCAGCGCCCTCCCGTCGGCGGTCTGGTCGAATTGGAAGTCAAATGCCCATACGTGATTCGGGTGCTCGGCGCGCAGCCGCTCAGCGGGGACGGTCGAGGAGCCCAGTCGCCGGTGCTTACGCTTGCGGACAGGGACCCGTAAGCCCTCCTCGCGCCAGATGCGCTGCACCCGCTTACGGTTCACATCCCACCCCAGCTCACGCAGATGGTGGTGCGCGCGGCGGTACCCCCATCGCGGGCGCTCACGCGAGAACTCGCGCAGCTCGCCGCGCAGCGCATGATCATCCCCGGCCTGCTTGGGCTCGTAGCGCTCCGTGGAGCGATGCTGGCCGACCACCCGGCATGCCCAGCGCTCGCTGACGCCGAGACGGTCGCGCAGCATCGCGACCGCCCGGCGCCGGCGGGCTGGGCCTACCAGTTTCCCCGGGAGATCTCCTTCAACGCCCGGTTTTCGAGCGCCTGGTCAGCCACGATCGCCTTCAACTGGCCGTTCTCGCGCTCCAGCTCCTTCAAACGCTTGACGTCCTCAGCCTTCATCCCACCGTACTGGTGGCGCCAGCGATGGAAGGTCTGCTCACTGATCTCCAGAGTCTTGGCGACCCCCGGGATCGTTTCGCCCTCCCCGAGCATCCGCTCGGCCTCCCGCAGCTTACGGATGATCTGCTCCGGCGTGTGCCTGCGTCGCTTCATCAGAGTTCCTTTCCCGCCCATCATCATGGACGCGAGAAACTCTCACAAGGGCCGGACCGAACCTACGGGGTCAGGCCAACGCGGATCGACACCCCACATCAACCCGAGCACCAGCCGCGCCAGCCACGGGCGTTCGATATAGAAGTCGTACACAGCCCCAAAAGGACCTGCGCATATATTGCGCTCCTGTGCCATCGACTAGATCATCCCTGGCCCCATTGCCCTACCTGTCGTCATGCTCACGCTCGCCTCCTCTGCCGCCTCCCGAATCCGCTGCCTCGCAAGCAACTCAATTCGGTTGCCCCACGGGTCCTGCGTGTAGAACCGCCGGATGTCTGGCAGCGCCTCGTCCCAACTCGCACGCTCGCCGGCCTGCCGCAAGCGCTCCGCCAGTGCATCGAGCTCGCCGTCGTCTGCTACCCGAAGCGCTGGGTGCGCCTTCCGGGCTGGTGCGAAGCCATCCTCGACGCCGATGTGCAACTGCTGCTCTCCGCAGCGAAACCACACGCCGCCCCTCGCGCGCAGCTCCTCCGGCTTGTCAATCTCCTCCAAGCCCAGGAGAGTCCCGTAGAAGCGCCGCGCTTCGGTCTCACACCCTTGTGGAGCGGCCACCTGCACGTGATCCAAGCTGACTACGCCTTTTTCACCGCGCTGGCTCGCTGGCGATCCGCTTCCATGCGCTCGGAGGCCGTCGTGGCCTGACCGTAGATAAAGAACTCCGGTGTTGTCTGTACTTGTGCGTGCCACCCGAGGTCGGCGAGTCGCTGGTGCAGCGCGTGGGGCTCGTAAAAGCGCTTGACGATGCGAAACTCGCGGCCATCGGCAAGCCGTCGAGTCACGATCTCCTCCCAGCTCACCCTCGGATCGTCCAGTCCAGCGCGAGCCAGCTCGATTACCTCTGGCGATGCGTCCACGGCGGTCACGGGTGTCGGCGTGCCCTACCAGCCGGCGAGTCCACAAGCCCGTGCCACACGCCAGCTCCAGCACCCTCCACGCCGGTTGGAAGCACTCCAAGGCGTCCTGTACCTCGGCTACCTCGGCGAACCATCGCGCGTTTACGTCGGTGCCGCGGTCGTAGCGTCCGCGTCGATACCACCAGTCCTTGTACTCGCCGGCCCGCTCACGGTAGTAGCGGGCCTGCTCGGTCAGCAGGCACTTGATTTGACTCATGGCGCCGCCGACTCCTCAACACACTTCAGCACTGTCGGCAGCTCACTCAGCGTCGCTATCTCGACCACATCTGTACGGCCCTCCGGCCGACTCCGCCCGCCGCGGTTGATCCAGACCCCGCGAAGACCCACAGCGATCGCACCGTCAATGTCACGCGCCAAGCTATCCCCGACCATCGTCGCCTGCTCGGCCGTGACATCAAGCCGATCCAGGGCGTGCTCAAAGATCGACGGGTCCGGCTTGCCGACCCCGAACTCGGCGGAGACGATCACTGTGTCGAAGTATCCATCAAGGTCCGCAGTGGTCAGCTTCTCGCGCTGCAAACAAGAAGCGCCGTTTGTGATTAGCCCCAACGTATACAGATCCCGCAACTCGTCCAGACAGGCCAGGACATCAGCGAAGCGCTCGTGGCGCTGACGACACTCTCTGCCGTACAACTCGCCCAACTCCTCCGCCAAGGCCGGGTCGTGGATGCCCTGGTCGGCGAGCGCCAGACTCCATGCCTCACGCCTATATCTGGGGGACCACTCCCGCAGCCAGCGCATACTCGGGTCATCTCCCTCAAACCGGCACCACAAGCCCTCCCACGAGCTGATGCCGACACGCATACAGTATGCGTGCGTGGGAGCGGCGTACCACAACTCACGTGCTCGCTCACGCGCCGAGGCCGCCAACGCCTCGGGGTTCACCCTGTGCTGAGCAGTCGCGGCCCTGGCGGTCGCCGCGAACGATGCAGCCGCGGCAGGCTCCTCGATCACCAGCGTGTCATCAAGATCAAACAGCAGCGCACGCCTCACGAGACTCACCCGGCGCCGTCAACTACTTGTGCGCGCACGTCCCGCGCCCGCGCATCGGCGAGGCGCCGTTGGAGGTTGCCCGCACCTGCGGCCAGTCCTCGTCGGTGACGCTATAGAAGGCGGAGTCACGCACGCCGACATCCTCGATAATCATGTGCCGACGGAAGATGCCCTCGAACTGCGCGGGCAGCGCCCCAAGCGCTGCACGTGAGCGCTCGTTGCGAGTATCGGTCTTGAACTCGACACGTATACAGCCGTGGCGCTCGAAGGCGTGCTCTAGCATCAGCAGCTTCGTCTCGGCATTGGCTCCCGTGCCCCACGCAGATGGTTCAAGCCATGTGCCGCCGATCTCAAGACCACGATGTGCCTCACGCAAAGCGTGGTAGCCGGTCCCACCGATCGGCCGTCCGGTCGCGCGATCCAGGGTCGCAAACGCGCACTCCTCTGGTTCTTGCAGCTTCTCGATGATCCTGGCGACGCGCTGCGGTGTTGGCGGCTTTCCCCGCGCGATGTTGGCTGCGTGCCACACGGCCACCGCCCCAGGCAGGTCGCCCGTCCTCATGACGCGCAACTCCATGACGCGACTCTATAAGGATCGGCTCACCGGCGATCCGCTTCCACGAGCTCGGAGTACGCCCGGTCGCCTCAGCCTCGATCCACCGTTTTGGTGGGGAGTCGTCCGCGGTTGAGGTTTGAATGACCCCCTGATGCAGGCAAGACGGGCCGTGCCAGCGGCTGCGGGTCCTGCGCCAGGGGGTCACTCGCATGGTGAATGGTCTGCCGGACGCAACGAGGGTCGTGTTCGATGATGAACGGGTGGTCGCGAACGCGGGGGTGCTTCTCCCCGCGGTGCTCGCGGAGCGGCTGGGAATCGAGGCCGTGATTGATCGGACGGTTGATCTCGGCGACCGGGCGGGGGCTGCGAACGCGGGCCGCAAGGTGATGAGCTTGGTGTCCGCGATGTGTCTCGGAGCGGACTGCATCGATGACTGTTCGGTGCTGCGCTCGGGTCAGACACGAGCGGTGCTCGGGCATCGCGTCGTCGCGCCGTCGACGTTGGGGACGTTCCTGCGCGCGTTCACCTTCGGGCATGTCCGGCAGCTCGACAAGGTGTTGGCTGACTGCCTGTCACGGGCCTGGGCCGCCGGCGCCGGTCCTGGTGACGGACGACTTGTTGTGGACGTCGATTCGTTCGTTGGCGAGGTCTACGGTCATGACAAGCAGGGCGC
The DNA here is from genome assembly GCA_963772075.1 of uncultured Solirubrobacterales bacterium. GTDB lineage: Bacteria > Actinomycetota > Thermoleophilia > Solirubrobacterales > Solirubrobacteraceae > Palsa-744. Next base: position 12,604 of record CAVYWG010000014.1, read on the forward strand.
GAGCTATGGGTACACCCACACGCGGGGGTATCACCCGATCGTCGCGACCCGCTCTCAGACCGGCGAGGTGTTGCACATCCGCGCCCGGAAGGGCTCGGCGAACACCTCCCGCGGTGCGCTCAGATTCATCGAGGAGCTCATCCCTCGTGTTACGCGGGCAGGCGCGACCGGGCCGAAGCTGTTGCGCGCGGACTCAGGGTTCTGGAACACGAAGATCATGGCCCGCCTTCAACGCGCTGGCTGGACCTATTCGATCGGAGTGCGCCAGCAGAAGCACATCAAGGCCGCGATCGCCCAGATCCCTGAGCAGGACTGGCAGCCACTCGAGAGCTACCCCGAGGGCGGGGAGGCACAGATCGCGCAGAGGATGCTCGGCTCACAACGGCTGATCGTGCGCCGCACCCGCCTCCTCGGCGCCCAGGCCGAGCTGTGGCCCGACTGGCGGCACTTCGCGTTCTTGACCAACCGCACCGACGCGATCGAGCTCGTCGAGTCAGAGCACCGCCAACACGCGGTCGTGGAGCTCGCGATCCGTGACCTCAAAGACCAGGCACTCGCCCACTTCCCGTCCGGGAACTTCCTCGCAAACGCCGCCTGGACAGTGATCGCCGCCCTCGCGCATAACCTGTTGCGCTGGACAGCCCTGATCGGGCTACCCGACACGGTCATCCCCACCGCCCGAACGCTGCGCCGCCGGCTGCTCACCGTCCCCGGCCGGATCACCCGCACCGCCCGCACAGTGACACTCCGGATGCCCGCACACTGGCCCTGGGAAACCGCATTCCTCACAGCCCTCGAGCGCCTCCGCGCACTGCCAGCACTCACCTAAACGCACGGCAGGCACTCACGAGACCGACCGGGCCGGACCCCGGCATCGGCCTGCCCGAACTCGCCGACAACCGCCGACACGACCGCCCCAACTGGCTCCACCAGCCTCGGCGAACCCATCCACACCCGCGCCCTCACCCAAACGCACCAGCCCGCATCCCACACGAGCGATTAGCCCACGATCACGACAGCCTCCCCACCAAAACGGTGGATCCAGGCTCAGTAGGGCTCCGGGGGCGGGTCCTGCTCGACGCCGAGCGCCCTCTGCATCCACGCGACATCGTGCCACACGCCGAACTTCCAGCCGATCCGCCGATAGACGCCCACCGGCTCGAAGCCCATCGCTCGGTGCAGGCCCACGCTCGCCTCGTTCGGCAGCGTCATACCCGCGACCGCCATCCGGTAGCCGCGCGCCGTGAGCTGCTCGAACAGCGCCTCGTACAGCGCGCGACCAGAGCCGGTGCGTCGCCGACCCTGCTCGACGTAGACGCTGACCTCGCACGAGAAGCGGTAGGCCGCTCGCTTCTGGTGCCACCCGCCGTAGGCGTAACCGACAAGCCGGTCGTCGTCTTCGAGCACGACCCAAGCGTGCCTGCGCTTCGCCGCCGCGATGCGTTCGGCCATCTGCGCGGGCGATGGCGGCTCGCCCTCGAAGCTGACGGCCGTCTCACGCACATACGGCGCGTAGATCGCCGCGCACGCCGCCGCGTCGTCCTCGCTCGCCTCTCTCACCGTCGCGCCTGGCATGTTCGGCCGTAGGATATGCGGGCGCGGCCACCACCCTTTCCAGCGCATGGACCCAATATGTTCGGCGCCGGGCAGAGACAGATGCAATCCGCCCGGGGGCGCCGCGATCGGCACGATCAAGCTCGCGCCACTGACAGGCCGCCGCGGCCCGCTCGGATAGCAGCACGTCCGGTCGCGGCATGACTTTGGTTCGCGTAGATTCCGTGGATGGCAGAATCGTAGCCTAATGTCAAGTGGTCGGGCTATCTGCGGCTTTGTCGCCTTGACACGAGGACGCCTGCGTCAATCGGTATCTCGATGCTCATGTAGCCGTGACGGGTATCGTTGACGTGATCGCGGTAGCGGATGTGGTGAGGGTCACCCAGGCTGAGGTCGGCGATAACGAGCGCGTTCTCGGCGAGCTGGGGTTCCAGTAGCTCAAGGACGCCGAGGTAGAGGTCATTGGAGCCATCAAGGAACAGCAGGTACACGCTGTCGGTGATGTCGCGGAGCGTGGTTTGGGCGTCGCCTTGGCGGACTTCAACGATGTGCTCAAGTCGGGCCGCGGCGACGTTTTCCTCGGTTGCTTTTGCCTTCTCAGGGATGAGCTCGGTGGTTATGACACGACCGACGCCGAGGTCGTTAATCGCGCCAGCTAGGTGAATCGTTGAGAAGCCGAACGATGCTCCGAACTCAACGACAAGTCGGGTGCCGCTCGATGCTCCTGTCGTTGAGAGCGGTGCGAGGGCTGCGGTAGGCTTCTTCTATGGCTACTGCTCGCCAGCAGATGAACGTCGATCTTGACGCGGAGGTTGCGTCGATCTTGCGCTCGCACGCCGCCGAGGCGCACGTCAGCGAGGGCGAGATCGTTGATCGTGCTATCCGCGCGTATGACCTGCGCTCGCTGGTAGCCCGCATCCGCTCGCGCAGCGATCTGCCTGGCCCTCACCGGGCCGTGTGCCGTGATCCCCGCGACGACTATCTCATCGCGCTCGCTGAGGCCAGTGGAGCTGAGGCGATCATCAGCGGGGACCTCGACCTGCTTGCCATTGATCCAGCTCGGATCGCCGTCGAGGTCGTCACGCCGCGGCAGTTCGCCGACCAGCTGGGCTAGTCAGCAGCATTGTACGGCGTTCGCTATGGCATACACCGGGTTTCGGCGGACGCGAGGCCCGGCATGAGTGCGGTCTGGACCCCCGCAAATCCCCCCACAGAAGCCCCAATCCCCTGTATTCAAGCCAACTCTAACCGTTCGCCCCGATTTTAAAACCCCTGCAAATCGGTCAGGGTGACGGTGACTGCGACCACCCAGATCATCAGCGCCAGGATCGGCACGAACGCGATCGAAGCGAGCAGCACAATCGCCGCGGCAATGCTGAAGCGCGACAAGCTGACGCCGAAGAGTCCGGCGCGGTGTGCTTGGTCACGCTAGGCTCTCGCCGGCGTGTTGTCGTCGGCCTGCCGGACGATCCGGGGTGGCCGCGATGATGATCTCGATCGGCATCCGGGTCATCCGCGAGGATGACGGCGGGCTCCTGTTTTTGGGTTGCCCGTACGGCGCTGTTGCGTTACCGTCGAGGCGCAATGGCGTCTAGTGCGCAACAGCGTCCGGTGCGGCCCGTGCGGTCTGGGGCTGGCGTCTTCGCGTCGTTGCTGGGGCTTGCCGCGCTCGCCTGGCTGTTGACGCGCGAACGGATGGTCGGCATGGATGCCGGTCCCGGGACCGACCCTGGGGGTGTCGGCTTCTACGTCGTGTCATGGGTCGTGATGATGGGCGCGATGATGTTTCCCTCGATCGTGCCGATGGCGGTCGCGTTCGGGTCCGTCCAGCGTCGCAGGGAAGGCCGCGGCTCGGTGGGTCACGCCGTCTCCTCGTGGATGTTCCTCGGCGGATATCTTCTGACATGGACAGCGTTTGGGCTGCTGGCATACGGCCTCTACGTGGGCGTGCGCTCGCTCTCGATCCCGGCGCTGTCGTGGCATCGCGGCGGGCCCTATCTCGCGGGCGGAGTGCTGCTCGTGGCCGCGATGTATCAGCTCACGCCGACAAAGAATGCCTGCCTGCGACGTTGCCGTTCGCCGCTTGACTTCGTGCTCGCCCATTGGCGTGACGGGCCCGTGGGAGCGCTGCGGCTGGGTGTCGTGCACGGAGCGTGGTGCGTCGGCTGCTGCTGGGGGTTGATGGCCGCGCTGTTCGCTCTCGGGGTGATGAGCCTGACGTGGATGCTCGCGATTGCCGGCTTGATCGCAATCGAGAAGCTGCTCCCCTTCAGGGAGCTCGCCAATCGCTTGGTGGCCGTTACGCTCCTCGCGCTCGCGTTGGGGGTGTCGCTTGTGCCACAGCACGTCCCGGGCCTTACGCTGCCCGACTCCTCGCAAGCCAAAGCGGCAATGCACACGATGTCGGGGATGCACCCCGGCGGCGTAGCCATGCCGAGTCGTGGAATGGCGCCGATGAAGGGGAAGTGAAGCCGCTTATGACGAGGTGCGCGTCTGAGGTATGGTCGGGCCGGGTATAGCTTTCTCAGGGAGAAACGAGACATCATGGGAGTCATGGCCGAACACAGGATCGGGACGCGCGAGGAGTACGACGCCGCGCGGGACGATCTGCTGAGGGAGGAGAAGGAGCTGACGCGGCGCAGCGACGAGCTGGCCAGGAAGAGGCGCGAGCTGCCATGGGTTCCGGTCGAGCATGAGTACAGCTTCGAGACCGAGGACGGCACGAAGACCCTCGCCGATCTCTTCGACGGCCGCTCCCAACTGCTCGTCTATCGCTTCGTGTTCGGGCCGCCCTACGAGGTTGGCTGCCCGGTCTGCTCTTCGATCGCGGATACGCTCGATCCGCAGGTAGTTCACCTGAAGGCCCGGGACTCCACGTTGCTGCTCGCCTCCCGCGCGCCGTCCGGGTCTGAGCGTGTATGCGCTCTCGGACGGGATCGTCTACCGGACCTACGTGAGCACCCGCCGCGGACTGGAGCCCGCGATGGCCTACTACGGCCTGCTGGACCGGACGCCGAAGGGTCGCGACGAGAGCGCTTCGGAGCCGTTGTGGATCCGCCGACACGACGAGTACTAGAACAAATAGATAAGGGGGAACAAAATGGCTGAGCACACGATCGGAACGCGGGAGGAATGGCAGGCGGCCCGGGACGAGCTCTCGAAGCTCGAGGCCGAGCAGGCAGACCGAAACAAGAAGATCAAGGAGAAGCGACGGGCGTTGCCCTGGGTCCGGGTGGAGAAGGAATACGAGTTCGACACCGAGGACGGGAAGAAGACGCTGGCTGAGCTCTTCGACGGCCGCTCCCAGCTCCTCGCCTACAACATCATGTTCGGCCCCGACTATGCCAAGGGCGCGTGTCCCGGGTGCACGTCCCTCGGTGACGGCCTCGACGGGTCGCTCGTCCACCTGAGCCACCGCGACGTGACCCTGCTGTGCTTCTCGCGGGCGCCGATCGAGCGGCTCACGGCCTACAAGGAGCGGATGGGCTGGGTGTTTCCCTATGTGTCGACCTACAACACCGAGTTCCCGTTCGACTTCGGGCTCGCGCTGAGCGAGGAGCAGGCGCAGCAGATCCCCGAGATCAAGGAGATGGTCGAGGATCCGCCCGATTGGCTGGTGGAGTGGTCGCACCAGATCGGCGGCGAGCTGAAGGACGGGCTGCGCGAGGCCCCCGCCTGGATCGCCTTCGCGCGCGAGAACGGGACCGTCTACCACACCTACACGGTGCGGGCGCCCGATCCGTTCGTCGCGCCCTACTTCAACTTTCTGCTCGACCGCACACCCAAGCCTCAGCCCGAGGAGCCTCGCAGCCTCCGCAAGGACGAATATCCGGACGCCATCGTCACCCGCCCCGGCTAGACGGGCGGGTCGGTCGAGGGAGAGCCGTAGCGCTCGCGCAGCCAGGCCTCCGCCTCTGAGATCAGATAGCGGCTCATGCCGCCAGTGGATATACGAGGGAGGCCGAGTGGCTGCTGGTGCTCGATCCAGCGTGGCGTCACGCTCAGGTGGTTGGCAGGCTGTCGCTTGGTCACCCAGGGCTCGGGCGGTTTCGCCGCTATTTCATACGACAGGCGGTTTGTGCTTGGGCGCGCCGATTCGTGCGAGGAACTCCATCAGTTTCTGGTCCTGCAGGGTGATGCGTGGCAGCGCCTCGTAGTGGTGGGAGATGAATTCCGCTTCAGCGTTATTGGTGAGCCTGCTGTAGAAGTAGCATGCATTCTCCGTACTGCGCGGTGAGGCTTGCAGCCGTAGGAATAGGCCGGCAGCGAGGTACCGGTTGACCGCCGACGCGCCCCCGGCAAGCCAGATGTCTTGCCCTGGACGGCAAACGGGTGATCAAGACGGTGGACGCCAACCTCTGGCGAGGGTCGTTTGACCCACCTCGATGATGTAGCCGTCGGGGTCGCGGATGTAGCAGCGGATCTCGGTCTCGTGTTGCTTGGGCGGCGTCAGGAATTGGGCGCCCCGCGCGCTCCACTCGGTGTACACCGCTTGGATGTCCGCAACCCGGATGTTGAGGAAGCTGCTTACCCGATCTGGGTCGGGCTGGCGCTCGAGTGTGACGGTCGGCTTGTCGTCGGTAGGCCCTCCTCCGACGTTGATGATGATCCAGCTGTTGGCGAGCGCGACGTACGTCACCTCGTCACCCGCCTCGCCGGAGATGACCGTCTTGCCGCCAAGTACGTCGGTGTAGAAGCGGCGGCAACGCTCGACATCGTCGGAAACGATGAAGTGCGCCACGACCATCTGCTCGTCGATCTCGCTCATGATGACCTCCGTCGTTGGAATTGACTCAATAGCCGCGCCATCAGTGTCCGGCGCTCTGGCCGCCGTCGATATGCAAGATCTCGCCGGTCACGAAAGGTGCCGACTCCAGATAAAGGACTCCACCGACCACATCCTCGATCTCGCCCACCCGGCCGATGGGGTGTAGCGCGTCCATCCCCGCATAGGAGCTCACGTTGTGACTCGGCGTTTTGATCACGCCCAAAGAGACGGCATTTACCCGTAGACCACGGGAGGCATACTCAATCGCAAGCGATTTGGTGACTGCAGCCAGGCCCCCCTTGGTCAGGGCGGGCAGAGCGGCGGGTCTGCTGCTGTCAGCCTGCTCGGCGAGCGTCGTCGAAACATTGACCACGTGCCCACAGCCCTGGTCGAGCATGTGTTTGATTGTGCGCGTCGTGATCTGAAAGAAGCCCGCGAGGTTGACGGCGACGAGAGCGTCGAAGTCATCAAGGGTGTAGTCCGTGAAGGGCTTGCCGATGTAGATCCCGGCGTTGTTGATCAGGGTGTCGATCCGGCCGAAGCACTCGATCGCCGCGCCCACGATGCGCTGTGCGGCATCAGGGTCGGCGATGTCGCCCTCGACGGCAACGATGCCAGAGTCCTCTGACGGCCCGATCGATCGAGCAGTCACGATCACGGCATACCCGCGCTCACGGTATGCCTTCGTGAGGCCCGCGCCGATCCCCTGCGAGGCGCCGGTAATGATCGCGACCTTCCCGTTGCTGGGCTCGGGCGGAGAGTTCATTCGACGAGGTGGGTCTCTCATGGTCATGCTGCTCATGTTGGCACCTGCAGGCCGGTTTCGGCTTCTGGCATCGCTCCAGGGTCATGCGGGTTCCTGGGTTGCCGTCACGGGTTCGCTTTTCAGCGTTGCCGGACTCGCCGCGCGCCGAGTGGGAGGGCTTGACTTCCGCTCGGATGAGAGGAAAGTGTGTGCGCAACCAACGGATGGAGGCGACATGAGCAGTCTCGAGGTGGGTAGCGAGAGCGCATTCTTGGCCTTCAGCGATCCAGATGGGAATGGCTGGCTGCTCCAGGAGATCACCACGCGGCTGCCGGGTCGCTGAGAGGAGAGACCGATGGCCACGACATATGACGTGATTGTGCTCGGCGGCGGCTCGCCGGGCGAGCACTGTGCGAGCGCGCTGGCGGAGGGCGGTCTGCGGGTGGCGGTCGTGGAGCGTGAGCTCGTGGGAGGGGAGTGCTCCTACTGGGCTTGCATTCCCTCGAAGACGCTGCTGCGGCCGGGCGAGGCGGTCAATGGGGCGCGCGAGGCCGCCGCGACCGCGGAAGTGGATGTCGAGGCGGCGCTTGCCTGGCGTGACTGCATGGTCTCCGACTACTCCGACGCCGGCCAGGAGCGCTTCCTTGCCGATCACGGCATCGAGCTGCTGCGCGGCAGCGGGCGGCTCGCGGGCCCTGGGGTCGTAGAGGTCGACGGTGTGCGCCACACCACGGAGCACGTGGTTCTCGCGAACGGTGCCGATCCGGTCGTGCCGCCCGTGCCTGGCTTGCGCGAGCTCGACGGCGTTTGGACCAACCGCGAGGTGACGTCTATGAAGGCCATTCCGCGCCGTCTGCTGATCCTCGGTGGCGGGCCGGTAGGCGTGGAGATGGCGCAGGCCGTTAGGCGCCTTGGCGGCGAGGTGACCGTGATCGACATGGCCGAGCACGTGCTCGGGCGGGAGCCGGCGCCGCTCGGCGAGGCGCTCGGCGAGGTTCTGCGCAGTGAGGGCATCGAGCTCGTCCTGTCCGCCAACGCGAGCGCCGCACGACGCGAGGGCGAGGAGTACGTCGTCGAGATCGACGACGGACGCGAGTTGCGCGGCGAGAAGCTGCTTGTCGCCACCGGCCGGCGTCCGCGGGTGCTCGGGCTCGGTCTGGAGACCGTCGGCGTCGAGGCCGACCCGCATGGAATTCCAGTCGACGCACACCTGCAGGCGGCGGCGAACGTGTGGGCGATTGGCGACGTGAACGGCCAGTGGCCGCTTACCCATGTCGGCAAGTACGAGGGCGAGGTGGTCGCCGCGAACATCCTCGGCGAGCCGCGACAGGCCAACTACGAGGCTGTTCCCCGGGTCGTCTACACCGACCCGCAAGCCGCGGCGGTGGGCGCCTCCGCCGGACGCTTCAGCGCCATGGTGCTGCTGTCGGAGGTGTCGAAGACCGCGACCTACACGCGCGAGTACGCCGCCAGCAATGGCTTCCTGACGTTACTCAGCGATGGCGAGCGGCTGACGGGCGCCTACGCGCTCGGCCCCGAGGCGGGCGAGTGGCTGCAGCAGGCGACGCTCGCGATTCGCGCTCACATCCCGCTCGACGTCCTCACCGACACGATCCAGCCATTCCCGACGTTCTCAGAGATCTACGTCGCCGCGCTGAAGACGCTCCGCGGGGAGATCGCGGCAACGTCCAAGACCGTCGGCGCGGGACCACCGATGGCGAGCTGACGGACTCGCTGCCGAACTGTTATTCACTCGGGCTCCCCGGCGGCCGTACTCGATAGCCACTGAGGCGGGGTCCAGTCCCCTTCGGGGTCCGTGGTTTGCCCCACCTCGATCAGATGACCGTCGGGATCGCGGATGTAGCAACGGATCTCGTACTGGTGCTGCTTCGGCGGCGTCAGGAATTGAGCACCACGGGCGCTCCATTCGGCGTACACGGCCTCGATGTCCTTGACCCGGATATTGAGGAAGCTGCTCACCGGGTCGAGGTCGCGTGGCGTCTCCAGAGTGACCGCGGGCTTGTCGTCGGTCGGGCCTCCGCCCCGATTGATGACGATCCAGCTGTTGGCGAGCGCGACGTTGGTCGGTTCTCCGGAGCGTTCCAACGTGCCGCCGAGCACGTCGGTGTAAAAGCGCCGAGAACGCTCAACGTCGTCCGAGACGATGAAGTGGGTCAGCATAATTCCCTCTGTGGGCGGTCCTGCTTCGGTCATCTGCCACCTCCACTTGTTGGGACTCATACCCCTCGCGGGTTGCAGCCGATATTGTGATGATCGGAGACTCTACCTCATTTTATGGTAGAGCTATAGGCCACCGCACTGCGGGCAGGGCACGCCGGATGGCGCTGGCTGGACACCGGGGTATGCTGGCCAATGCCCTGCCCGCTGCCTGGTGGTCGAAGGGCGACGATCGGGCAAGTGGTGCAGGCTAGATCATCTCGGCTTCTTCTTCGAGTTTGATAGTAACAGTGGCTGACGTGCCAGACTGCACGAAGCCTTCGCCACCGAAGTTGGATTCGAGCGTGAATCTCTCGATTTCTTTTTTCGTGTTTTCGAATTCGGTCGGGATCTGTTTGCCTTCTTTCTGTTCCGCAGAGAGCGTGAATTCGCTTTTGAGGTGTTCTTCCTGTGCGCTACCGATAGGAATCAGGAAGCCGCCCTTCACTTTTAGCTCGAGCGAGGAGCAGTGAATGATGACTTCTTTTAGTAAGAAGCTCGAGAGGACATGGTCGCCTTTGTCCGGTATTAACCACGAGATTTCCGTGGGTCCTAAGTCGATCTGCGATTCTTTTCCTTCCCCGGTATGACAGGTCTGCCCGTCCGATTCACACCCGCTAAGCGTGAGGCTGGCTTCGGCGCCTTTTGTGCCGATGACTTTCCCTGAGCCCGACCCTTCTTTGCACGTGATTTTCAAGCCCGTGACAGTTTCGGATACCGATGCGCCAATTTTCACCGTAGCACCCGTTTTTATAAGGGCTTTGCCTTCTTTGTTGACGAGTTCCCCTTTTTTGATGGCAAATGCATTTGACGTCGTAAGTACGCCGAAGCAAAGCACCATGAGCATTGTAAAGACGAGCCTGATGTGTAGCATTATGTATCGCTCCTTTGTGTCGCGTGTTGGTTGTAATCCGTCGCCGTGCTGTGATGACCGAGGGTGTCGGTGCGAGATTTCTTATACAGCGTACGGATGTGCGAGTCTGCCGTAATGTATTCCGGCAGACGTTGCCTGACTGGCTGTCGGAATGGGCCGTAAATGACGCTATTCTGCGACATGTGATGGCTGGTCTGGTCGCAGATCATCGTTTCTGACTCCAGCTGGGACCTCTCTATGAAGAAGTGCTGGGCGTAATGAGGTGGCGTCCGCCTCCCGGTGGAGACCGAGGGAGCGTGTCCGGATCGTCGTGGAACTTTGAGAGCGCCCTGGCCTAACCCCCTGAGTTCGGTCCGGCCCTTGTGAGAGTTTCTCGCGCCCGCGATGTCGGGCGAGAAGGAACTCCACGATGAAGCGACGCAGGCACACGCCGGAGCAGATCATCCGCAAGCTGCGGGAGGCTGAGCGGTTGCTCGGGGAGGGCAAGATGATCCCGGAGGTCGCCAAGACCCTGAGGTAAGCGAGCAGACCTTCGTAGTCGGTGCTCGCTTGCGACCTGAGGGCCGAGCGCTTGCTATGGTCGTCGCGTCCAGCCGAAGGAGACGTCCGTTACATGGGATCAGTTCGCCATCGCCGCCGCTCTTCGCCGAGCCCCGACCGCCGGGCCTCGGAGGACGGTCTGGTCCCGCTGATCGGTCGTTTCCTGCCCGTGCCGGTCGCGGCGAAGGTCCCGGAGGTCATCTTCCTCTTCTGGGTGGTGAAGATCCTGACAACCGCCGGCGGAGAGGCCACGTCGGATTACCTGAAGACGTACGGCAACTTCGGGGGCGGCGGTCTTGAGGTGCTCGTGATCGTTGTGGGGCTCCTGCTGCAGTTCGGCACTCGTCGCTATCGAGCGTTTGCTTACTGGTCCTTGGCCTTTGCGATCGCGATCACGGGGACCGGCGTCTCGGATTTCCTGCATCTCGATGTCCACATCCCCTATGCGGGGACGACCCTGCTGTGGGCGGCGGTTCTGGTCACGATCTTCTGGATTTGGCAGCGCAGCGAGGGTACGCTGTCGATCCACAGCATCTCCACGCAGCGACGTGAGGCCTACTACTGGGCGACGGTGTTCGCGACCTTTGCGCTCGGGACCGCGCTTGGAGACTTCACCGCGATCTCGCTTCACCTCGGCTACCTGGACTCGGGCATCCTGTTCACGGTCATCATCCTGATTCCCGCTGTGGCGCATTGGCGGCTCGGCTTGGACGGTGTCGCCGCGTTCTGGATGTCCTACGTCGTCACGCGTCCGCTCGGAGCGTCCTTCGCCGACTACATCAGCAAGCCCAAGAACATCGGCGGGCTCAACTTCGGCGACGGTCCCACAGCGATCGTGTTCGCGCTCGCCGTGTTCGTTCTGGTCTCTTACCTCGCGATCGCCCGCCCGGACATCCAGAAGCTCGAAGTCCCCGCGAGGCAGATGGTCGGCACGCCGGCCGCCTGATGCGCCAGCGGCGGCATCGCCGGTGTCCTGTGCATAAATCTCGCGCACAGGGGCCACACCAGGGCTTCCCTAACCAAATGAGACACAGTCTCGTTCTCGTTTCAGTCAGACCTCCAAGCATGTGCGCAACACGGCGGCGGGGCTGATCGCAGGCAAATCTTGCGTACAATGTAGGCATGCATAGAATCCAGTACACGATACGCCGCGTATCACCTGCCCTCGATGCCGAGCTTCGCCGAGAGGCGAGCGAGACCGGCCAGACCCTCAACGCCGTGGTGGTGCAGACGCTCGAGAACGCGAAGCTGCCCTCCACAGCCAGCGAACACGACGACCTCGACTGGTTCATTGGGCGCTTGCCGGTAGATGCCGGCGACGAAGCCGGCTCGCAAGCATGGCTCGACGCACTTCCGGTCGAGCCCGCCGCGTGAAGCTCGCACTCGACACGAACGCTTACAAGGCCCTCGGCGAAGGCAACCAGCAACTAGCCGAGGAAGCACGCGCGGCCGAGTCCGTCGGTCTACCGATGATCGTGCTCGGAGAGCTTTGGTTCGGCTTCATGAACGGGACCAAGCTACGGCAGAACGCCGCCACGCTCGAACGCTTCCTTACAACACCTCGTGTTCGTGTGCTCGAGCTCGACCGCCTGACAACTCGCGTCTTCGGCGAGATCGCAACCCTCCTCCGGCAAGCAGGCATTGCGATACAGCAAAACGATATCTGGATCGCGGCGCTGTGCAAACAACACGGATTCGCTCTCGCAACCCGAGATCGTGGCTTCCAACATGTCCTCGGGCTCGAGGTGATCGAGTTCACGGTGCACGTGCCAGGCTAGATCGAGATCGAGACCTACATCACCGACCTCTACGGGGCCCGGCGTGAGGCGGGGCGTTCACACGGTCCGCAGCGCTTCGGTGGGCGACAGCCGCGCGGCGCGCAGCGCGGGCACCAGCCCGGCGACGGCGCCGATCAACAGCGCGGCCCCGAACCCGCCGGCCCACGCGACGGTGGGGATGACGATCGTCCAGCCCTTGGTAGTGGCGTAGATCGCGGTCGCGAGCGCCCCGGTGGCGATGCCGACGGCCCCGCCGCCGAGCGCGAGCAGGATCGCCTCGGAAAGGAACTGGGTGCGGATCTGCCCGCGGGTCGCGCCGAGCGCGCGGCGCAGCCCAATCTCCGAGCGGCGTTCGAGCACGGAGATGACCATGATGTTCGCCACGCCGACCGCGCCGACCAGCAGCGCCACGGCGCCGAGCCCGAGGAATAGGCCGTTGAAGGCGCCCTCGGCGTCGGCGCGCGCCGTGAGCGTGGCGGAGGGCTGGCTGACGTTGACTTCGTTGGGGGCTTCCGGATCGGCGGTGGCCGCCAGCACCGACTGGACGGCTGCGACCTGGCTGTCCAGGGCGCGCACGTAGACGGTGTTGGGGTGTCCGTTGAAGTGCAGGTAGCGTTCGGCGGCCTTGAAGCCGACGAGCACCGCGCTTTCGATTTCGGGCGTGAGCACCGATTCGCCGAGAATGCCGGCGAGGTAGAACCACTGATTGGCGACCCAGATCCGCTCGCCGGGATAGATGCGATCGATGCCCAGCCGCCCGGCGGCGGCCGAGCCGAGCACCGCGACCGGCTCCCGGGCGGTGGCGGCATTCAGGTAGCGGCCCTGCGCCACCTGGACGCCCAGGGTGTGCAGCAGGCCGAGGCTCGCCGCTTGGACGCTAAGCGCGTTGGTTTCGACGGCCGGGATCAGCGGCGTGCGGTACACCTTGCCTTCGACCGCTCCGATCTCCGCGACGTTTTCGACGGGGTAGATGCGGGCGATCATCGCAGGGGCCACGAGCGGCAGCTCGGCGGTCTTGCCGGCGAAGCTCTGGCCGTTGGTGACCGTCAGCAGATTCGTCCCGAGTCTGTCGATCTCTTCGAGCAGCCCCGCCTGACTCGAGGCGGACAGGCCGAGTACCGCCACGATCGCGGCGACCCCGATCGCGATCCCGAGCGCGGAGAGCCCGGCGCGCAGTCGTCGCGTGCGCAGCCCCACGCTCGCCACGCGCGCGAGGTCGGAGGCCCGCAGCCTCCGCGGGACGAGGGCCGCGGCGCCGGCCTGTTCGCGGGTTGGGTCGGCGACGGCGCTCACCGCGCCCTCACTGCGACTGGCCGGGAGCTTCGTTGACGAGCGCGAACGCAGCCGGTCTGGCCGGCTTGGCGCTGGCCTTGACGATGTAGCCGCCCGGCTGGTGGCTGGCGGTGAAGGCGGGGGCCACGGCGATCCCGCAAGCGTTGGTCTTGACCTTGACGGTGTGGGGGTGAGAGACGCGATGGTGGGGGCCGCGAGCGTGGACCGTAAAGCGTCCGCTCGCGCCGGCGAAGGGGGCGGAGAATGTGACGAGCGCTCCCGGGACGGGGTTTTTCTGCGCGTTGGTGACGGTGACGGCGAGCCGGATCAGGAACGCGCTACCCGCCGGTGTTGACTGCGTGGAGCCCACGCCGGGGGTGATCTTGGCGGGCTTGCCGGCGAGGTTTGAGAGCGAGAAGCTGACCGGTGTGACAGTGGGCGCCCCGGCTTTGCCGGCGCTTTCACTCCCGCTACCGCCGCCGCTTGATACGGAGGCGGTGGCGGTGAACGAACCGGCGGCGGTATTCGCTGTGAACGTCGGGGAGCTTGCCTGGCCGCTCGCGCCGGTGGTGGCGGTGGCCTGGGTGTTGCCGGCCTGGGCGCCGCCGTCGGCGAAGCTGGCGCTGGCGGCGGCGCTTGTGCCGCAGACGCCCGCTGTGGCGGAGCCCAACGCGAACGTGACGGTGGCGCCGGCGACCGGATTGCCATCCGCGTCCAGAATCTTGACCCGCAGCGGCTTGGGGTAGCGGCTCATGACGCTCGCCGATCTACTCTTCAGCGGGATCGCGACGATTCTCGCCGGGATGCCGGCGGCTGTGTTGGTCAAAGAGAACGAGACAGAGCCGTACTGCGAGCTGGCGGTGAGGGTATAGCTGCCGGCGGTGCCGTTGGCGGTCAATGTCGGCGCGGCGACGGTGCCGGAGGCGTCGGCACCGACGGTGGCGGCGTTGGAGTTGCTGGTGGAGAAGCGCCCGCCGGCGCCCGTGGCGGGTGCGCTGAAGGTGACCGGGATGCCAGCGGCGCCGGTGACGGGACAGCCGTCGCTGTTGGTGAGCGCGACCTGTAGTCCGCTCGCAAAGGCGGCGTCGAGCGTGGTGGTCTGCGGTGTGCCCGCGACGAGCGTGAGCTGGTTGGGAGGGTTGGGCGCGGGGCAGCTAGCCGTCGAGGTGCTTTCGCCGGGCGAGCCGCCGTTCCCGCCCTTTTCGCCCAAGGCCAGGGCCGAAGCGCCGGTGATCGCGCTTACCCAGGCACCGAGGCCGGCGAAGAGCAGGAGCGCGAGCACCGCGGCGAGGCGCCGGATTGATCGGCCGGAACGTCGTGCGCTCATCGGCTGAGCGCCCCCTGCGTGGCCATGTCGGCGACGATCTGCCCGTCGAGCATGTGCACCTGTCGTGGTAGGCGGGCGGCGAGGTCGTGGTCGTGGGTGATCACGAGGATCGTGGCGCCATCGTCGTTCAGCTCCTGCAGGAGCGTGAGGATCGCTTCGCCGGATGCGCTGTCGAGGTTGCCGGTGGGCTCGTCGGCAAGCACGATCGCAGGGCGGCCAACCAGCGCGCGTGCGATCGCGACGCGTTGGCGCTCGCCGCCGGAGAGCTTGCTCGGACGGAAGTGGGCGCGGTCGGCGAGCCCCACTCGGGCGAGCGTTTGGGCCGCCCGCTCGCGGCGCTCGGCGACGGGGACGCCGGCGTAGAGCAGTCCTTCGGCGACGTTCTCGATGGCGGTGGAGTGCTCGGCGAGGAAGAACTGCTGAAAGACGAATCCGATGCGCGTGGCGCGCAGCGTGGCGAGCTCACGATCGGCGAGCCCCGCGGCGTCGAGGCCGGTGATCGACACGACGCCCGAGCTGGGGCGCTCAAGCGTACCCATCACGTGCAGCAGCGTCGTCTTTCCCGAGCCCGAGGGCCCCACGATCGCCACGAGCTCGCCCTCCGCCACCGCGAAGCTCACTTCCCGCAGCGCGTACACCGGCGGCTCGGCGCCGTAGACCTTGGTGACGGCTTGGAGTGCGAGCACCGGCTGCCGCTCCTCACCGACCTCGCTGAGGGAGATCTGTGGGTGGGTCATTGGAGATCGTCCGCGTGAGTCGGTGCAGTCGGCCGCGCGTTGTGGGGGCGGGGCCTCTGTGCCCCGCCACGGCGCAGGCCGCGTGATTGGGAGGCGCTCATGTCGCCGGCACCACCACGCGCTGGCCGGCGGACAGCCCCTGGCCGCTCACCTGCACGACGCCTTCGGCGTCGTCGAACAGGCCGACGGTGACGGCCGCGAGACGGTGCACGTGGCCTTCGGCGACCTCCACCGCGTAGCCGCCGCCCGCGAGCGCGAGCAGCGCGGCGACGGGCACCGCCAGCACGTTTTCGACGCGTTCGGTGGTGATCTCGACGTTCACGGGTGCCTGGTCGAGGTGGCCCGTCGCCGCGGGGTTGGTGGGGGTGGCGTCGACTTCGACCGTGGGGGCGCTTTCTTCTTCACCGGCATGGCCTCCCGAGGACGGCGAGGTGGCGACGCTGGAGACGTAGGTGATCCGGCCCGGCGTGGTCTGGTTGTCCGGGAGTGTGATCGTGACCGCGTCGCCGACCTTGACACTGGCCTGCTCGGCCGCGTCGAGCGCGAGCTTGACCTGCCGGGCGGTCGAGGTGATGGCGAGCACTGGCCCGGGCATGACCGTCGCGCCGACCGTCGGTGTGACGCTCGTGACGCGCACTGGCCCGGGGTAGAACACGACCGACCCCAGCAACTGTTCGCCGGTGACCGACGCGCCGTGCGCGGACTGCAGCGCGCGGATGGCGGCGGCGGTCGCGGCGGTGAATTCGTCACCGGCGAGCCCCTGCCCGTAGCCGAGCGCGTCGAGGTTGGCGTTCAGCTCGGCCACGTCCGACCCCGGTGACATCCCCGTGAGGAACGCCCGCGTCGGCGCCACCGAGCCGTACAGCAGCAGCACTGGCTGGCCGTTGATTTCATACAGGCTCTGCCCGCGCGTGACGATCTGTCCGACCGACGGCAGCGCCGTGAACGTCGAGCTCTGACCGTAGAGCGCGGCCGAGGAGCGAGCGGTGGACAGGTTGGCCTGCGCGCTCGCGAGCTGTTTTTCAGCCGAGGAGACCTGGGAGCGGTCGGCGGTGAGCTTCATCGCGGCAGCCGTGGAGCTTTGCTCGGCGCTCGAGACCGCCTGCACGTCACTCGAACACGAGCTCCCGCCAGCACTCGGCGAGTCGGCTTCGCCTCCGGGCGAGGAGCCCGCGGAGCTCGCTTCCGCCGCGCCCTCGCCCGCGCAGTCGACCTGCTCCTTGGCGCGGGCCGCCGCCAGCGTCGCCTGGTGGCCAGCGAGCGCCTGCGCGTCCGTCGCCAGCGTCGCGTTGGCGCTCGCCAGCATCGTTTCGGCGCTCGTGACCTGCTGGTCGGCCTGCTGGACAGCGGACGGCGAGGTCCCAGACGGCACGCGGATGCTCGAGGAGCCCGCGTACCCGAGCGTGCCGCTCACCTGCGTCTGCTGCGAGAGCGACTGCCGTTTCACACTCGCCAGCGAGATCGCGCTGGCGTTATCGGCGGCACCCGCGGTGGATTGCACCGGGCCAGCGAAAGGGTCCGTGGCGATCACCACCACCACGGCCACCACCAGCGCCAGCCCGACGATCGCGGGCGTCCTGCGACGGGCGTCACTCATCGATGACGCTTATACGACACCGATGGTTTCGTGAAGGTTTCGCCGACCTCACGAACGCCCTGCCGCTCACGGGACCGCAACCACGTTACCCCCGGATTCGCCGCCGGAGCCGCTAGGACCGCCCTTGGGTCCCGGCCCGGGCGGGCCCGGACCGCCCTTGCCGCCGGGCGCGATCGACTGGCAGGCCTTCTGTGCGGCCCTGAACCGCGGCGATTCCGGGTCGATCCCAGTCGCGCCGCCTGCCTTCAGCTTCATTCTGATGGCCCCGTGTGAGAAGGTTGGATCGGGGAAGTTGGGGACTCCGTGGGTGCGCATACACTGAGAGAACTTCAGGGCGCTTTCCTGCGCCTTGGCTTGTTGCGCCGGGCTGGGAGTACCTCCTTCGGGCAAAAGCTTTCCGCAGACCTTCTGCGCCGCCTGGAACTGCGCCGAGCCCGGGTTGATCCCGGTCGCGTGCCCATTGTGGTTGCTGCTGTGGATGAGCAGGTGGCCTTCGGTTGGTTCGGGGAATTCAGGCACTCCGTGGGTGCGCATGCACTGTGAGTAGGCGACCATCTTCCGCTGGATGCTCGCGCCGCTTTCCCGAGAGGATGAGCCACCGCTGGTCGTGGCCGCGTCGCTGGGCGTGCCGGCGAGGTGCGCCACACCCGGGCTCGGGGAAGAGCCACCGCAGCCGGCGAGCGCCAGCGCCACGCTCGCGAGCACGACGACGCCGAGGCTGAGGTTGGTTCTTGTCATGCCGCCATCATGTGGGACGCACCTGAGAATTGGCTGAGAGCAAACGAGGAACTTCCTGAGAGCAAAGGAGGAATTTCCTAAACAGGGCTGGAAGCGGCGGCGGGAGCACGTCGCCCGGAGGCGGCGAGCTCGGCGGCGGTCATCTGCAGCGGGGGTAGCTCGAGCGTCAACTTCGCGCCGCCACTGGGATCGTTGGCCGCATGCACCGCTCCACCGTGAGCCTCGGCCGTCTGCCTGACGATCGCCAGCCCGAGCCCCGACCCGGGTCGAGCCCGGGCGCCGGGCGCGCGGTAGAAGCGGTCGAACACCCGGGGCAGGTCCTCCGCGGCGATCCCCGGGCCGTGGTCGCGGACCTCCAGGACACCGCCGTGGACACGCACCTCGATTGAATCGCCCGCCCGCCCGTTGGGGATGTTCCATTCACACGCGTTGTCGAGCAGATTGGCGATTGCGCGATCCAGGCGTGCGGGGGCGGCGCGCACCAGACACGGCTCGGCGTCGAGCAAGAAGCGGCATCCCGGCGCGTGCAGGCGGGCGCGCTCGATCGCCCCGGCGGCGGCCAGATCGAGGCGCACGTCCTCCACCTCGAGCTCCTCGACATCGGTCTTGGACAGATCGACCAGATCGCCCACCAGCACCGTCAGCTCCCGCAGCTGCGCCTGCGCGGCGGCCAGAATGCGAGCGCGTTCGTGGGCGGAGAGTTCACCGCCCATCGCCAGCGCGTCGAGGTTGGCCTGCACGCTCGTCAACGGCGTGCGCAGCTCATGCGAGGCGTCGGAGACGAGCTGGCGCTGCGCGAGGCGAGAGCGCTCGAGCGCGGCCAACATCGTATTGAAGCTCCCAGCCAGCCGCCCGAGCTCGTCCTCTTCGCCGGCCGGGATGCGGTGGCCGAGATCCTGGGTGCGCGCCACGCGCTCGGCGGCGCCCGTCAAGCGCCGTACGGGCACCAGCGCCGCCCGCGAGACGAGCAGTCCGAGCGCGGCCGCAAGCGCGATCCCGCCCAAGCACACGAGCGCCAGCACCAGCTTCAGGTGCATGAGCGTGTTGTCCACGTCGGTCAGTGGCAGCGCCACTTGCCACACCCCTCCTTCGGGCGCACGCTCGGTGAGGATCCGCACACGCGTGCCGCCGACGGTCGCGTCGCTGAAGAAAGCGCTGCGTCGGCCTGCGGCCACTGCGTGGGTGGCGGCGGTGACCGGAAGCGGGGATCCCGTGCCTTCGGAGCGCAGAACCTGCCCGTTGGACTGGAACAGCTGGACGACCCCCGTGGCGCTGCCGAGCCTTGGGGCGGGCAACACGAGCTTGACGAGCTTGTTGAAATAACTCGCCCGCATGTGCACGCCCAGCGATAGCGCCTTCGCGGCAGCGCCGCTCGGCGCGAACGCGGCATTGTCTTCGATCGAGACCGTTTCCCCATGGAGACTCCCACCACCGCTTTTTTGGCCGAGACCTTCCCCGCCGCCGCGCGCCGATCCCCGCCCGCCGGAGTGGGTCGTTCCCGCCGCTTGCCCGCCGAGGGCGATTCTCGGCAATCCCGCCGGTGGCCACTTGCGTTCCTTCTTCAACCTGGCAACGGCGGCGGGGGAGATGGTGGCGGAGCGGATCTGAACGGCTTGCGGCCCGGGAGTGAGCTTCTGGCGCAGGCTCGCATCGATCTGACCGCGCAGCTCGTTGCCGGTCACGACGTACACCACGACCGACGCGATCACGATCGCCGCGGCCACCGCGCCCGCGGCCAGCAGCACCATGCGCCGACGGAAGCTCATCGCGGCGAGGACCTCAACGAGTATCCGACTCCGCGGACGGTGTGCACCAGGCGCGGCTCTCCGCCCGCCTCGGTCTTGCGGCGCAGATAGCCGACATAGACCTCGAGCGAGTTCGAGGCCGGGCCGAAGTCATAGCCCCACACGCACTCGAAGATCCTTGTCCGTGGGAGTACCTGGCGAGGGTGGCGCATGAGTAGTTCCAATAGCAAGAACTCGGTGCGAGTCAGCGCGAGCGGGCGCCCTGCCCGGTGCGCTTCGTGCGCGAGCGGATCGAGCTCCAGGTCCTCGAAGCGCAGGGTCTCCTCGTTGCCCTCCCACCCCGTGCGTCGCAGCAGTGCCCGCAGTCTGGCCACCAACTCCTCGCTCGCGAACGGCTTGACCAGGTAGTCGTCGGCGCCGGCCTCCAGGCCGGCCACCCGCTCTGAGACCTCGGCCCGCGCGGTCAACATCAGCACGGGCGTGCGATCGCCGCTCGCGCGCATCCGCCGGCAGACCTCCAGGCCATCGATCCCCGGCATCAGCACGTCGAGGATCACCGCATCGGGCCGGTCCAGCGTCAGCGTGCGAATCGCCTCGCTGCCGTCGGCCGCCGTCGCCACCCCAAATCCGTTGAGATCCAGCACGAGCTCCAGCGCCTCGCGAACGGAGGGATCGTCATCAACGACCAGCAGACGCACGAGCCGATGCTGACAGGCGAACCTGAAAGCAAGCTGAGGAGCGCCACCTCCCCGATCCCGGGTGGAGCAAAAACTGAGTGGGAGGAGAGATCCGCGGACCCGGGGTCACGGTGCTGCTTCGCGCGAGGAGCCGGAGCCGCCGTGCACGCCGCCGGGGATCAGCGATTCGCAGGCATGCACCGCCGCCTTGAACGCTGGGGAGCTCTCGTTCAGGTCCTGGTGGTCTATGTGTACGCCGCCGCCCGAGAACGTCGGGTCGGGGAAGCTCGGCACGCCATGGGAGCGTATGCACGCCGCCGCCTTCAGGTACTGCGCCTGTTCCCGCGGGCTGATCTGGTGGTTGGGGCCCGAGCCCGGACCACCGCCCGGCAGCAGCTTGCCGCAGGCTTGCTGAGCCGACTTGAAATGAGGATTGCTCGAGATCGACGGATTGATCCCAATCGCCACCTTCACTTCGTTGCCGTTGGTCGAGACTTTTGGGTCGGGGAAGTTGGGAACCCCGTGTGCGCGCACACACGCCGAGTACGCCACCGCCTGGCTCCCGGGCGATGCTGACTCACCCGACCCGCCGCCCGACCCGGCTGCCGTCGAGCTGGTCGCTGATGTCTTGGACGCGTGCGACCCTAGGCTCGCCACGCCCCGGCCGGAGAGTTGCCCCCGCAGCCCGCCACGAGCACGCCGAGGGCGGTGAGCGCGATGAGGGCCGCGATCAGAGGAGCCGCTCCCAATCCTTGGACGGTCGCCATGCTCCGGTTACCGCGGTGTCGGGTGTGGCCTTGCATGTTGTCTCCTTTGCAGCTCGGGAAGGTCGTGCTTCGGACTGCTTCTAGGAGATCGCCGGTTTCGGGAACGTATCGCCACTCGGGCCGTCGGCGCTCGCGAGGGGCCGCCTGCGCTCGCGAGGGGCCGCCTGCTCGCGTGGAGCCGCCGGCGATCGCCCGGTCGCCGGCGCTCACTCCAGGCCGCCGGCGAAACCGTGCTGAAACCGCAGGGAAGTAGCCTGGGGCGCACGCCGGATCCGCAACGAAGCCCGGCCGTGGAAGAGGAGTGACCATGCGGGTGCTCGTGATCGAGGACGATGGGGAGATGGCGGAGGCGATCGCGTTCGGTTTGCGCCAGACGGGCATGGCCGTCGATATCGCGCTCGACGGCCCGGCCGGCTTCGCGCGCGCCATGGTCAACGACTACGACGTGATCGTGCTCGACCGCGATCTGCCGGGCATGCACGGCGATCAGCTGTGCGCAAAGCTCGTGGACAGCGAATGTCGCAGTCGGGTGTTGATGCTGACCGCGGCGGCGAGCATCGAGGATCTGGTGGGTGGGCTGGGACTAGGCGCCGACGACTACCTGCCCAAGCCGTTTGACTTCCCTGTGCTGGTTGCACGGATCGGCGCGTTGACGCGCCGTGCTCAGCCCGCGATCCCGCCGATGCTGCGCCACGCGGACCTGGTGCTGGACTCCTCGCAGCACCGCGTCTTTCGAGCCGGCCGGCAGCTGGAGCTCGCACCGAAGGAGTTCGGCGTGCTGGAGCTGCTGCTCGCCTCGCGGGGGCGCAGCGTCTCGGCTGAGGAGCTGCTGGCGCGGGTGTGGGATGAGGCCGCCGACCCGTTCACCAACGCGGTGAAGATCACCGTCAGCCGCCTGCGTGCGAAGCTCGGTGACCCCCCGATCATCGAGACGGTCGCCAAGTCCGGCTACCGGATCTGATGATCGCCGTGCAGCCCGGCCGACGATCATCTGCGCCGGCGCGGCGTTTGCGCCTTCCGCGGCGCACCATTCGCCTCCGCCTGGCGTTGCTGTACGGCGGTGTGTTCTTCATCTCGGGCGCTGTGCTGCTGGCGCTCACCTACGTCGGCGTCGCGCGCACCCACGGCACCTACTCGCAGGCCGTTGGAGTGCCTCTGATCCACTCCGGCTCCGCCGCCGTGCCGTCCCCCAATCAGCTCGCGATCCCCCACATTCCACACGGATCGCATTTGCAGCGCGTCACCGTTTCGGTTGTCGACCCCAATCAGCGCAACGTGGACCTGCGCGTGCTTGCGGTTGTGTCGGTGATCGCGCTCGCGCTGATGGCGGCCGTTTCGATGGGGCTCGGGTGGCTGCTCGCCGGACGGGTGCTGCGCCCGTTGCGCACGATCACAACCGCTGCCCGTGACATTTCGGCCACCGACCTGCATCGCCGGCTCGCGCTGGACGGGCCCGACGACGAGTTCAAGGAGCTCGGGGCCACCTTCGACGGGCTGCTCGAACGGCTCGACGCGTCCTTCCAATCCCAGCGCCAGTTCGTCGCCAACGCCTCCCACGAGCTGCGCACACCGCTCGCCCGGCTCAAGACGCTGGCCCAGGTCGCGCTCGCGGATCCCCGGGCCGACGTCGCGTCTCTGCGCGCGGCGCACGAACGCGTGCTCGCCTCCGAGCAGCAGCTGGAGGAGTTGATCGAGGCGCTGCTGAGCCTCGCGGTGAGCGAGCGGGGGCTCGACCGTCGCGAGCCGCTCGATCTGAGCGCAATCGCCCGCGACGTGCTCGCCGGCCGGGACGCTGAGATCGAGCGCCGCGGCCTGCGGCTGCAGGTCAAGCTCGACCCCGCCCGTGTCGAGGGCGACCCGCCGCTGATCGAGCGCTTGGTGGCGAACCTCTTGGATAACGCGATCGGCCACAACACAACCGGGGGGCTAGTCGAGGTCACGACCGCGACTAGCCCGGATGGTGTCGTGCTGTCGGTGGTCAACGATGGCCCGGTCATATCGCCACAAGAGCTGGAGCGGCTTCCACGGCCCTTCCAGCGATTCGGGGTGGACCGCACCGACCGCGGCGACGGACACGGCCTCGGGCTGTCGATTGTCCACGCCATCGCCCGTGCCCACGACGCTACCCTCGCTGTCCGGGCCCAAGTTGGCGGAGGCCTAGAGGTCGAGGTGAGCTTCCCGGTCCCGGCTGACCTTTCGATCAGTGGTTGTGCAGCGGGAACGCGCACGCGGCCGCCGCCCGCGTGAATACCGGCGACTGCTGGTTGATCGTGCTCGGGAACAGGAGGATCACCCCTTCGATGTCGCTGATCACGGCGATGCCGGAGGCGAACGGGTTGGGCGGGGCCGAGGTCCGAGGGTCGGGGAAGTCGTAGACGCCGTGCTGGCGCATGCATCGCGCAATGTTCAGAAACCTGGCCAGCGTCTGCGGGGAAGGCGGAGGCCCCGAGCCGGGGCCGGGAGGCAGGAACTGCCGACACTTCGCTCGCGCTGCGCTGACCGCGGGCGATCGGGGATCAATTCCAGCACGCAGAGGAAAACCGCCGCTGGCGTTCGGGTCTGGGAAGTTGGGCACGCCGTTGGAGCGCATGCACTTGGCGAAGGCGATCATCGCCTGCTGGAGCTTCGCGGGGCTTTCAGGCGACGAACTGCTGCCTTCGGAGCTCGCCGACGAGGCGCCTTTGCCCGTGGACAGATGCGCGATGGTAGGGCTGGGGGAGCTGCTCCCGCATCCCGCCACCAGCACCCCGCCCAGGAGTGCCGCGACGCTGAGCAGGCGCGCTCGCGGCGGGGTGAGCCGCTTGGTGTGAATGCCGTATGCCATCTGTCTCCTTCGAGCTCTCCATCGGGTTGCGCCCTCGTTCAAGATCGGTTGTACGCGGTGGGCTGTTTCGTCCCTGTTTCGCACCGCGAGGCAGGCAACGGCCCTGTCGGACGGAGCCGGCGAAACAGCGCCGAAACAGTGCGACGCTACCTTCACGACGAGGAGCTGCAGATGCGGGTACTTGTGATCGAGGACGACGAGGAGCTGGCCGCAACGGTCGCCGCCGGCCTGCGCCACGCGCGGATGGCGGTCGACGTGGCGCTCGACGGCGGGGCCGGGTTGACGCGCGCGCTGGTCAACGACTACGACGTGATCGTGCTCGACCGCGACCTTCCCGGCATCCACGGCGATGAGGTGTGCGCCAAGCTGGTCGCAGCCGGCGGGCGCAGCCGGGTGCTAATGCTGACCGGCGCGGCGGAGAATGAGGACCTCGTCGACGGGTTGGGGCTCGGCGCGGACGACTACCTGGCTAAGCCGTTCGACTTTCCCGTGCTGGTCGCGCGCATCGGCGCACTTGCTCGCCGGGCGCAGCCGAGCATCCCGCCGGTGCTGGAGCACGGCGATGTCGTGCTCGATACGGCCAAGCGCCGCGCGCGGCGCGCGGGCCGTGAGCTGGAACTGACGCCCAAGGAGTTCGGGGCGCTGGAGCTGCTGCTCGCCGCCCAGGGCCGGGTCATCGCGGCCGAGGAGCTGCTCGAACGCGTATGGGATGAGAACGCCGACCCGTTCACAGGCGCGGTGCGGATCACCATGAGCCGGCTGCGCGCGAAGCTCGGCGAGCCCCCCGTGATCGAGACCGTCGCGAAGGCCGGATACCGCATCGGAGGTGGGTGATGGGCTTCGTGCACCGCCGGCTCCTACCACCGAACGGTCTTCACGTTTGGGGTCAAACGTGAAGACCTCACCAAGTTGGCTGCGACTGCCTCGCCGCACCGCCCGGCTGCGGCTGACCGCTCTCTACGGCGGCCTCTTCCTCCTCTCCGGCGTCGCGCTGGTCGCCATCACCTATGGCCTTTTCGAGCGGGCGACCGAATACAAAACGCCGCACTTGCCGAAGGTTCCTCACACCTCTGCCATCCAGCATCTCCGCTTTCCCTACCTGCCTGCACCGAGCCAATTTTCGGCTCAGTCTGGAAAGGCTGCGCCGGTGGGTCAATCCGTCGTCATCAAGCATCCGCGTCAGTTGACACAGGCTCAGCGGGAGCTGGGACAGGCTCAGTACGAGCTGACACAGGCTCGACCTCGGCTGGTGGTGGGTGTGCCGAATCTGCTGGGACGGGTACAGCATCAGATAACACAGGCTCAGCATCAGCTGGCGCAGGACCAGCGTCAGCTGACAGACGCGGTGCACCAGCTGGCACAAGTGGGGCCCGTGCAAGCCGCGCAGCGCGCTACCGACTCCCACCAGCTGCTGGTCAACTCGGGGATCGCGCTGGCGATCGTGGCCGTGCTCGCTCTCCTCGCCGGCTGGGTGGTCGCCGGCAGGATGCTGCGCCCGATCCGCACCATCACCCGCACGGCGCGGCGGATCTCCTCCACCAGCCTGCACGAGCGGTTGGCCCTCGACGGCCCGCAGGACGAGCTCAAGGAGCTCGGAGACACCCTCGATGACCTGTTCGGGCGCCTCGACGCCGCGTTCGAAGCGCAACGCCAATTCGTCGCCAACGCCTCGCACGAGCTGCGCGCGCCGCTGACCCGCCAGCGAGCGCTGATCCAGGTCGCGCTAGCCGACCCCGAGGCGGACTTCAGCTCGCTGCGCGCAGCCCATGAGCGCGTGCTCGCCTCAGAGCAGCACCTCGAGCAGATGATCGATGGTCTGCTGGCGCTCACGCGCGGTCAGGCAGGGTTGGAGCGCCGCGAGCACCTGGATCTCGCCGACATCGCCGCCAAGGTCATACACGCGCGCGAGCCAGAGGCCGCAGGCGGCAACCTCGACGTTCGCGTAACGCTCGCGCCGGCGCCGGCGGAGGGCGATCCACGGCTGGTCGAGCGCCTGATCGCCAACCTCCTCGACAACGCCATCCGCCACAACGTCCCCCGGGGACACGTCGAGATCACGACTGGCACCCATCACCAGCGGGCATTCCTGGCGGTCGCCAACAGCGGTCCCACGATTCCCACCGAGGAGCTGCCGCGCCTGTTGCAACCGTTCCAACGCCTACACGGAACCCGTACCAACCACACGAGCGGCAACGGGCTCGGCCTGGCGATCGTCGACGCGATCGCCGCCGCCCATCGCGCCACGCTCACAGCCCAACCGCGCCCAGGCGGCGGGCTGGCCGTCGAAGTCACCTTCCCATCCATATCTATCGATGCGAACAGCAATGCGATCGCACACGGGCCGGCGGTGAAGGCCTCCAGGGGCGCTCGGACAAGCGCGTAAAGTTGCGTTTGTGGGCCCCCCGGCACATGTGCCGGGGGGCCGGACCGTACATGTACGGTCCGGACGCAGGGCCGCATGCGGCCCTGCGCGGCGCGCGCATGCGCGCGCCGTACGACGACGCACATGTGCGTCGTCGCGCTCGGCACATGTGCCGAGCGGCAAAGAACTGCTAGGGTTGCCACATCAGGTTGGGCGCTCGCCCAACATCGCAGTGCCAGCGCTCGTAGCCTTGCTTAAAGCATCTCCGCGTTCGCAGCACTAACAACGCAGGAGGAAGCAATGGCTAGTGGAACCGTCAAGTGGTTTAGCGACGACAAGGGATTCGGGTTCATCACGCCCGACGACCAGTCCAAGGACCTGTTCGTCCATCACACCGCGATCGTCGGTGAGGGCTATCGCTCGCTCGCCGAGGGCGCGAAGGTCACATACGAGGCGGAGGCTGGCGAGAAAGGCCCCAAGGCCGTCAACGTCCAAGCCTCCTAGGCCCTTTCGCGTCTGTCCGCCGCGAGGTGGACAGACGCGGGCCTGTTTGGAGATGCCGTGTCGCAGCACCCTGCCGGCGACGACACCGTTGTCATCGAGCACGAGGCAGTCGATCGCCTCGCCAATATCGTCGTAACGGTCGTCCCGGTGGCCCTCCTGGGCCTCGCGATTTGGTTGGCGTGGGGCGGCGCTCTGCATTGGCAGGACCTCGTCGTGCTCGCGATCACCTACATCGTCACCGGCGTGGGGATAACCGTCGGCTTTCACCGCCTGTTCACGCACCGCAGCTTCAAGACCAGTCGCCTGCTGCGCGCGCTGTTTGCCGTGTCCGGCTCCGCGGCGGTCGAGGGGCCGGTGATCGAGTGGGTATCGACCCATCGCAAGCACCACCGCTTCAGCGACGTCGCCGGCGATCCTCACAGTCCCCATACCGATCACGGTGCCGGTTGGCGAGGGGCGCTCAGGGGTCTCTACCACGCCCACGTCGGCTGGATGTTCCGCGGCGTCGATCGCGCGAGCGCCGAGCGCTACGCCAAGGACCTACTCGCCGACCCCGTGATCCGCGCGGTCGATCGCACCTTCCCGCTGTGGGTGGTGCTCGGGCTCGCGTTCCCGTTCGGGCTTGGAGTCGCGCTGACCGGGTCGCTGGTCGGCGGCTTGACCGGCATGCTGTGGGGCGGAGCCGTTCGGATCCTGTTCTTGCACCACGCGACCTTCTCGATCAACTCTCTGTGTCACTTCTTCGGGCGCCGGCGCTTCTCCACCGGCGATGAGTCGCGCAACCTCGCCTGGCTCGCCCTCCCGACCTTTGGCGAGGCCTGGCACAACAACCACCACGCCTTCCCCACCTCCGCTCACCACGGTCTCACTCGTTGGCAGCTGGATCCCGGCGGCTGGCTGATCGACGGCCTCGAGCGGGTCGGGCTCGCGTGGGATGTCGTGCGCATCTCCGCGGGCGCCCAGCGGGCAAAGGTTGCCTGCGGGCCACGCTGAGCACCAGCTCGTGCCAAAGCGCGCCGGTGTCGCCTTGGGGCCGGTCGCGGCGTGCGGACGGAGCGGCTCGAGCCATCGGGCCGGCTACGGGCTCACAGGGTGTTGAAGCATCCGTACACGATGTACAGCGGGTTCGTGACGCTGTGCCTGTGAGCTGCGAGCATCGTGGGGCCGCCGATGAACGCGGGCGGGGACTGGGCCTTGTAGCAGCCGTTGTACTCCAGGCTCACGTCATACTCGACCGCGGTCTGCTGGAAGGGGACCGAGTGCGCTTGGGGTAGGTACACGTAGAGCGTGCAGTTCCAGTCCCCCGGCCCCACGGCCTTGGCCGCCCGGCGGTTGCAGTTGGGCAGGATGTCGAGCTTTGCCCCAGCGGGCACCCGCCGCCCGATCAGTTGCTGCTGCAGCAGGGTGAGGTTGTTGAACTCTTCTCCGATCGCCGCGCTGAGGCGGTTGGCGGTGTCACCCGTGGGGCCGACGTTGGCGAGCAGGGCGAGCACGGCGAGCAGGGCGGTGGCGATCGCCACGATCCGGACGGGAGTCCGCCAGTCCGGGGTGCGGTTCACCGTGCTCGCGAGGAAGTCGCGGCGTTTGAGGATCCTCCAGCTGGCCGTGACGCAGGCAGCGATCCAGGCGACGCTCACGAGGCTCGATATCGCCAGCGGGCCATAGAACGGGTGGGTGGTGAAGAGGCCGTGCCAGCCATCGAAGGCCGCGCCGATCAGGAGCAGGTGGACGCCCACACCCTTGCCGATCAGATCCAGCAGCTGGGTGAGCAGCGCGACGAGCAGCGGGCCGAGCACGCCGATGATCCCGTTGCGCGTGGCGACCGAAAACAGGATCGCGACGCTCGTGTACGCGAGTACTCCCAGCAGGCACAGCAGCCAGCTGAGCGCTGTCAGGCCGAGCAGCCGGCCCGGCGAGGTCAGGACGCCGCTGAGATCGACGAGCGAGTGCGCCCCCACCACCAGCACGCCGGCGAGCACGCTCGAGACGGCGAGCGTCAGCGTGAGCGCGACCGCGAGGGCTGCGGCGGCGAGGAGCTTGCCCGCGTAAAGATCGCTGCGGGGACAGGAGCGGGTCAGGATCGTCTTCCAGGTCCCATGCCGGTCCTCGGATGCGAACAGATCTCCCCCGAGCAGGCCGGCGATCAGCGGGAACCCCCACGTCCCCGCGAACCCGAGGATCACGAGCGAGATCGCGAACCCGGAAGAGTGCACCCACGCCCCGAACAGCGCATCCGAGGGCGTCCCGCTCTGCGCCTTCAGCACGGCAGCGAAAGCGAACGGTCCGGCGATACAGATCACTCCCAGCAGGCGGCTGGTGAGCTGGGCGCCCAACTTCTGCAGCTCGGCCCGG
Source organism: uncultured Solirubrobacterales bacterium (assembly GCA_963772075.1). Lineage (GTDB taxonomy): Bacteria > Actinomycetota > Thermoleophilia > Solirubrobacterales > Solirubrobacteraceae > Palsa-744. The sequence goes on from CAVYWG010000014.1 coordinate 41,982, forward strand.
AAGGCGTTCCAGATCGGCTCCTCGCCGCCGAGCGGCCGCGAGGAGCGATCGACCGCGGCGCCGGGAGCGATCGTGCTCATTGGGCATCCTTGGGTTGCCTCGGCCGCCGCCGGGTGAGCGCCGATCGCATGCTCATCGACCCGCCCCCGCCAGCACCGTCTCGGCGAGTTCCACGGGCTCCAGCTGCTCGAGTGGGGCGCCGTCGGAGGTCAGGGCGAAGAACATCGCCTCCAGCGGGCTCACGAGCAGATCGAGGCGGCGGATCGCCACACGCGCGTCCCCGAGCGCGAGCACGAACGCGTCCAGGCAGCCCTCGTGCACCGCCAGCGCAAGCTCTCCTCGGCTCGAGCGCTCGGCCCGCACACCGAGCTGATCCGCGGCGATCCGTAGCGCCTGCTCGTCATCGCTGGTCGCCAGCGCGTACGCGGACGCCGGCGCCTGGGCGGCGAGCTCCGTCGCCGAGCCGTCCCACACGACCTGCCCCTCGCGCAGGACGGTGTAGGCGTCGCACACCCGCTCGAGCTCGCCGATCTGGTGGCTGGAGAGCAGCACCGCGACCCCCTCGCCGGCCAGCTCGCGCACGAGCGCCGCTACGGTCCGCGTCCCGGCCGGGTCCAGGCCGCTGGTCGGCTCGTCGAGCAGCAGCAGCAGCGGTGAACGCAGCAGCGCGGCCGCCAGCCCTAGGCGCTGGCGCATCCCGGTCGAGTAGCCCGCCACGCGGTCCTCGCCGCGGCGCTCTAGGCCCACCCGTGCCAGTGCGCGCTCGACCGCGGTGGCGCTCGGGCCGGCGTCGAGCCTTGCCAGCAGGCCGAGGTTCGCGCGCCCGGACAGGTATGGGTAGAAGGCCGGCTCCTCCACGAACCCGCCCACCTCCTTCAGGGCGCCGCCGCCGAGCCCGTCGAACGGGCGCCCCAGCAGCTCTACCGAGCCGGCGTCCGGATGGATCAGCCCGAACAGCATTCGCAGCAGTGTCGTCTTGCCCGCGCCGTTGGGACCCAGCAGGCCTCGCACCTGCCCCGGCGCAACCGCCAGGTCGACACCGTCAACGGCCGTTCTCGCCCCGTAGCGCTTGCTCAATCCGGTTGCTCGGACGGCGTCCACGGCGCCAATCTACCCCGCCCCCGCCCTGGCATTCGTGAAACGCCTGTGAACGTGAGGTGAAAATCGGTGCCATCTGTGGGTGAATTGTGAATAAATCGTGAGCGTGGTTTACACCGCCCGGTAACAAGGGCAACTTAACGCGTAGCTAATCTGCCCGCACTTGACGTATGAGTTTCACCTTGTTGTCGCGCGTTGCGACGTAACGTCTATTCGGAGGTGGTGACTGTGGCTGGCTCGGTTCCGATCCGCACTACTGGTACTCGCCGGAACTCCCGGCGCAGGCGTCTGGGCGCGGTGGCTGCCCTGGTGGCTTTCGTGGCCGTTGTGGGCGTGGCCTCCGCCGCGTTCGGCGGCGTCAACCCGTTCGCCAGCGAGGAAGTTGGCCAGGTCTACCACGGCGCCACGTTGCTGCCGACGAATCAGTGGATCTCGCCGATCGGCAACCGGATCGAAGACCCGAACGGCCGGATCGTCTCGAGCACACTCAGCCCGGACGGGCAGTACATGGCGGCGCTGACCTGGAACGAGTTCACGGGCTACCTCACGATCTTCAACCTGAAGACGGGGAAGATCGTGCAGGAAGAAGGCGCCTATCCCAATACCCTCGATCCCGCGGCCGGCGAACCCGGCGAAGAGGTCGGGGCCGACGGGCCGCTGTACTCGCCGGACGGAAAAACGTTGTGGGTCCCGCAGACGGGCGACATCGCCAAGTTCACAGTCGATCCGGAAACCGGCATGGTCTCGGAAAAGGTGATCGTCAAGCTGCCCTCGGCCGCGAACGGTCCGGCACCGGAATACAGCACCGAAGCGAAACACCCCGGCGAAGCTCTAGCCTCGGGCATGGCGCTCTCACCCGACGCCAGCAAGCTTTACGTAGCCCTCAACGGTTCCAACACGCTCGGCGTGATCAACACCGCGACCAACGAAGTCGAAAAGGAAATCCCTGTCGGCAACGCGCCGCGCCAGGTGGTGCTCGACGGCAACACCGCCTACGTCTCCAATGAGGGCGGCCGTCCCGCGCGGCCGGGCGACACCACCAACCTATCCGACGGGACGCCGATCGTCTCCAGTCCCGTCACGGGCGCAGCCACGACCGGCACGGTGTCAGTCGTCAACCTGACGACGGGTACGCAGGAACAGGAAATCCCCGTGGGGCTGCAGCCGACCGCGCTCTATCGGAGCGGAGGAGCACTGTTCGTCGCCAACTCCAACGACGACAGCATCTCGGTGATCGACACCGCAACCAACGCGGTCGCGCAGACGACGAGCACCAACCCGCTTCCGGGCGCCGACGTGGGGAGCTACGCCAACGCGATCACAATGCCCGACCCCAACCACGTGCTTGTGAGCATCGGCCGCGACAACGCGATCGCCGTCTACAAGTACACGGGCCTCACAAGCTGGAGGCACGGGGGCTTCAATGGATGGCGCGGGCGCCCGACGCAACCGCTCCAGTACAAGGGTCTGCTGCCGACCGACTGGTATCCGGTCGGAGTGCAGCCCGACCCGGCGCTCGGGAGTGGGGAGATCGTCGTCACCAACGACCGGGGCATCGGCGACCGCGGCCCGCAGGCGAAGATCTGCAAGGGCACGGAAACCTCTCCGGCTCCGGAATGCGTGAAGGGTTACAACACCTACGACGACACCGGCACGGTGACGACGTTCAAGCTGCCGGCCGAAGGTGAATTGGCGCAGTACACCAAAACCGTGTTCACCGACAACGACTGGAACAACGTCCCCGCGATCAACGGCGGTGCGGGCGACACCGTGCCGAATGTGATCCCGCGGAGGAGCGGGGGGCACTCGCCGATCAAGCACATATTCGTGGTCGTCAAAGAGAACCGCACCTACGATCAGGTGTTCGGCGACCTGGGCGAGGGCAACGGCGCCCCCGAACTGGCGCAGTTCGGACAGAAGATCACCCCCAACGCGCACGCGCTCGCCAAGCGCTTCGGCGACCTGGATAACTTCTACGACGAGGGGACGTTGTCGGCGGACGGGCACAACTGGATCGTGCAGGCCGAGGCCAACGACTATGTCGAAAAGGAGTTCGGAGCGTTCTACCGCTCCTATCCCGCCGAAGGCGGCGACGCGCTCGCCTACCAGCGCGACGGGTTCCTCTGGAACGCCGCCGAGCGGGCGGGGCAGAACGTCAAGGACTTCGGCGAGTACAACCGCTACATCACCGGGCCTCCCGGCGCCACCGGCGGCGACTGGAAGGAATGGTACGAAGACTCGCAGATCCTCGAAGGAAAGCAGAGCGGGCCGCTGCCGATCCCGACCGGCGAATACAAGACCAGCTCCGACATCCCGTCGCTGAACGAAATCACCGACCCCGCCTACCCAAGGTTCGACCTCGAAATTCCCGACCAGTACCGCTACGACATCTGGAAGGCCGAATTCGAACACGAGGAAGGTGCCAACGCGGTTCCCAGCCTGACACTGATCTGGCTGCCCGACGACCACACCGGCGGTGCACCGGACCCCGTGGCCCAGGTGGCCGACAACGACCTCGCGTTCGGGCGGATCGTGGAAACGATCTCCCACAGCAAGGTGTGGAAGGACTCGGCGATCTTCGGCGTCGAGGACGACACGCAGAACGGCGTCGACCACGTCGACGGGCACCGCGCCCCGGCGTTTGTGATCAGCCCGTACGCGAAGGGTGGGGTACAGGACGAATACTCAACGCAACTCAACATGGTGCGCACGGTCGAGCAGATCCTGGGGATCCAGCCGATGAACCAGGAGGACTACGCCGCCGAACCGATGTACGGGGCGTTCACGGAAGCCCCGAACTTCGAACCGTACACCGCCGCGCCCAACGAAATCCCGCTGACACTCGGCGTCGCAGGCTTCGCCGCGACCGCGGCGGCGAAGACGGGTGGGCCTACCGAGGGCGCGGTGCCGGCCTCGATGCAGGGCGTGTACAAAGCCTGGACGAGCTGGAGGGGGCATCAGTCCTTCCTTGGCCGGGACGCCGTACCGGACACAGCCAAGCCGGTGCTGCTCAACCGGTTCGACTGGTACTCCGCGCACGACTGGAAGGTGGCCTACCCGGGCGACCCGAAGATCTACCTGCCCGACGAAGTGCCCGGCAGGAACCTACCGGCCGCGCTCCTCGGCGGCTGAGAGGGGTTCGCGTCAACCTGAGACCGGCCGCGCCAGCGGGCGCGGCCGGTCTCAGTGGCGCCCGTGCGGTTGTCCCCCGCGACCGAGTTGTTTCTGCGTTCCCTTGAGCGGGGCCGCTGGGTCCAAGCGGCATGGGTTAGCATCCAAAGGGAACCGTGCTACGCAACGTCGCGCTATGGCTCAGACCGGCAGGGTGGCCGCCGCTGCCCGATGCGGTGCGCCGGCGGACGTGCCTGCTGGCGTGGGCTGCGATCCTCGCACAGGTGGTGTTCGTCGGCGGGTGGGTGCTCGCCGGTGCTCTCGAACCCCATTACTCGCCGGTTCGCCAGGCCATCAGCGAACTCGGCCGCGTCGGCGCGACGAACCCCTGGATCTTCACGATTTTCCTCGCTATCCTGGGGGTTGGGCTTCGTCGCGCTCGCGGTCGCGATCGTACCGGCACTGCGCACGCGGCCGTGGCCGCTGGCGATGCCGTTGTGCTTCGTGCTCGCCGGCGTGTGCGCGATTCTCGTCGGGCAACTGCAAATGGACTGCTCACCGATCTTGAGCGCTGTGTGCAAGTCACGCGAAGTCGCGGGCGAGCTCTCCTGGCATCACTACGCGCACGAGTGGTTGACCATCGGCATCTTCGCATCGCTGCTGCTGACGGGTTTCGCGTTTGCCCGTTCGGCGTGGCCGAGCCGGCTCGCGCGACTGGTGTTGGGCGGCGCGCTCGTGCTCACGGGCGTGTTCATCGTCACGTGGTTGCTCAACGACTCGTTCGCTGGCTACTTTGGACTCGAAGAGCGTCTGTGGGCGTTTGTCGCCCAGCTCTGGGCGCTGGTTTGCGCGACGGTGCTGATCCTCGAGGCGACGCTCCGGCCGGAGGTCCTGCAGGCACACGAGGCGGCCTTGCGGCGTAGTGCTTTGGGCGAGCACGTCGCCGTCGCCTCGTCGTAGTCTGCACCGTTCTGGCCGGGTAGGACCATGATCGGGTAAGACTTCGATCGGGTAAAAGACCGTGGAGATGAGGTGATGCCATGACTACGCATTCGGTGGGAACACGTGAGCAGTGGAAGGCAACTGCTCGACCAGGTGCCAAAGGGCCGCGGCGATGAGTACAGCATGCGCCGCCGCGACGAATACGACAGCCAGTGAAAAACCCTAGAACAGGTCGGCCGCGTTCAACAGGAGCACGTCCTCGCTTGCGGCGCGTCGCTGCAGCGAGGGGGTGAAGCCGCGTCGCGCAAAGATCGCAAGTCGGGCGTTCGCCGTGCGGCCTTCGGCTGCGTCTCGGCTTGCGAGCAGGGCGTCGAGCGCGTCCTCGCCCACTGCTCGCCGCGACCACTTGCACGACCCGAACAGCGTGTACTGACGCCGGTCTGCGCATGCGATGTCGATCTCGTGGCGCCCGTCGCGCGACCACCACGATCCGATCGCGTTCGCCGTGCGGGCCTCCTCGATCTGTGAGTAGCGCGCGAGCCAGTGGCGGCAAACGTCCTCGAAGGCGCGGCCGACGTAGGTGTCGAGGTCGGCTGCGACCTGGTCCCACACGGCATCGATCGCCTCGCCCCGGTCCAGTCGGCTGCGGTTGGGGGCGACGCGGCGAAACCAGAACCGGAAGAAGGGGTCGTCGATCTGCCAAAAGCCCCGTCGGCGACGAGCGTTGGGCGACACCGGAGTTCGCTCCCGCACATAGCCGAGTGCCGCGAGTCGCTCCAGCACGGTGGCGACGTTGGAGCTCGGCAATTCGAGTAGGCTGCCGATGTCGGCGTTGCGGGTGCGCCCGGAGGCGATCGCGGCGAGCACGCCGAAGTAGCGTTTCGGGTCGCGAACACCACGCTCCTCCCTCACCAGGGTCAGCGGCTCTTCGTACAGGGGCGCTCCCTTGCGCAGGATCGCCTCGCATACGACCGACCTCAGCGGGCGTTGACCGGCCCAGAGCTGGTATTGGGGCGTTCCGCCGATCACCGCATAACGCTCCACCAACTCCTGTGGGGAGCTGCTCGCCGGCGCGAACTCGCGCGCGTCGCGGTAGTCAAGTGGGTCGATTGCCGGGCGGAAGGTCGCACGGCCGTGTAGCGGCGCGTCACGCGAGAGGAGTCCCTCCATAAAGCTCAGCGCACTGCCGGACAGCACCAGGCAGATCGGCGCCCCGCTCGCGTCCCAGCCGTCCCAGTGGCGCTGAACGATCGAAGGAAGCGCCGGCTCTGACAGGCATGCGTACTGGAACTCGTCGATCACCACCACCAGCGGCCGCACGGCGGCCTGCGTGCCGAGAAACTCAAAGGCGGCGTCCCAGGAACCGAAGCTCAGCGGCGGGGTTCCGGGAAGCAACCGAGCAAGCTCCGCCGCGAAGGCGGCTAGCTGCACTGCGCGTGGCTGCTCGTCTGCCTGATAGCTCACCACTCCCTCGCCTGCGAACGCATGCGCAAGCAGGAACGTCTTGCCGACGCGTCGCCGACCTCGCAACACAACCAGGCTAGGTGCCGATTCGCGCTGCTCCAGTAGGAGAGCCATCTCCTGCTGGCGATCCACGAGTACTCGCATCGATCGAAGATGCTACTACATAAAGTAGTATTCTATGAAGTACTATTCGATGAAGGTGTGCCTTGCCCTCCGTGATAAGCAGGACTCCCGGGCCTACGCCCGTCGAAAAACGCCATGCACACCCTGAAGATCGCTATCGCCATCGTCTGGATTGTCTTCTGGGTCTACTGGCTGGCGTCCGCGTTTGGCGTCAAGGAAGGCAGAGCTGACCGGCGCCGGGTCCCGTTGAATGGCGTGAGCGCCCTGGCGGTCATCGTGCTCCTGCGCGTCTTCCGCGGGGGGAGCCTGGCGGTCGACAGCCCGGTGCTGGAGGCGATCGGGGCCGTCGTGTTCGTGTCGGGGCTCGCGCTGGCGATCTGGGCTCGCATCCAGCTCGGGCGTAACTGGGGTATGCCAATGACCCAGAAGGCCGAGCCCGAGCTCGTCACCTCCGGCCCCTACCGGTGGGTCCGCCACCCGATCTACACGGGGCTCCTGGTGGGGTTGCTCGGCACGGCGCTCGCCACCAACCTGATCGGGTTGATCATCGTCGCGGTACTGGGCGGGTACTTCTACTACAGCGCCTCGGTGGAGGAAAAGAACCTGATTGCAACGTTCCCCGCGGCATATCCCGCGTACCGCAGTAGCACGAAGATGCTCATTCCCTTCGTCCTCTGAACATCGAGCCCGATCGCCCATAGCGCTTCGCGACGATCGGTCACATGCGGGAAATCCCCGATCGCGACCGCGGGCTTTGGCTGATGCCGGGAGGTGGAGCGCAGGGAAGAATCTGCGAGCGTGCGTGAGTAGTCTCTGCACCCGAGGCCGCCCAACGGCCACGCAAGGCCCATACAAGCGCTGACTGGAGATCACATATGAGTGATAGACCCGTTTTCATCTACGCCGCAACCTATGCCGACCCCGCCGGAGCCGAGGCGGATTACGACGCCCTCGTCGAGCTGCACGCGGCGAAGCTGGTGGGCAGCTATGACGTGGCCTTGGTGACCAAGGACGCCGAGGGCAAGGTGCATGTCAAAAAGCATGAGAAGCCGACCCAGCACGGAGCTTGGGGAGGGATCGCCGTCGGCGCCGTGGTGGGAGTTGTGGCTGCGCCCGCGATCATCCCCGCGGCACTGGTTGGCGGCGTCATCGGCGGGCTCGGCGGGCACTTCAAAAAGGGCATCTCGCGAGGCGACGCCAAGGAGCTCGGCGACCTCATCGAAGCGGGCCAGGCGACGCTGCTGGTGATCGGCGAGTCGCGCATCGAAGAGCAGCTCGACAAGCTGCTGACGCGCGCCGAAAAGTCGATCGAGAAGGAAGTCGACGTCGAACGCGAGGAGCTCAAGCGCGAGCTCGACAAGGCTGAGAAGGAGAGCGCCGCGGCGTAGCGGCTGCTCGGCTTCCACACGCTCTGCCGCCGGCGCTGCGTCGAGGACTGCGAAGGAGAGGGGCGACCCCGGTCGCCGCCCCGGGGGGCGATCATCGGATGCGTGCCGCGGCTAGCGCCGTCGCGCTGCGGGCCCGAGGGCCGGGCTGATCCAGCCGCCGTCGGCGGGGTTGATGTTGGTGCCGGGAGCGACGATCTCGTCGATCCGGTCGAGGACATCGGCGGAGAGCGTGAGGTCGGCGGCGGGGAGCTGGCCCTCGAGCTGCTCCATCGTCCGCGGGCCGATGATCGCCGCCGTGACCGTCGGATGGTTGATCACGAACGCGATCGCCATCTCGACCAGCGGCATCCCCGCCTCCTCGGCGAGCTGCGCGAGCGCCTCGGCCGCGTCTAGCTTACGCTGGTTGGCGGGTAGCGACAGGTCGTAGCGGGCGGTGAGTCGCTTGCGGGCAGGCGAGGTCGGCGCCAGGTCATCCGCGTCCTTGCGCCATTTACCCGACAGCCAGCCGCCCGACAGTGGGCTCCACGGGATCACGCCCATCCCGTAGCGCTGGCAGGTGGGCAGCACGTCGGCCTCGATCCCGCGGGCGAGCATCGAGTAGGGCGGCTGCTCGCACACATAGCGCTGCAGCCCCCGATCGTGCGCCATCCACTGCGCCTCGACGATCGCCGACGGCGGGAACACCGAGGAGCCGACGTAGCGGACCTTTCCCTGCCGAATCAGGTCGGTGAGCGCGCCGAGCGTCTCCTCGAGGTCGACGCCGGGCTCGTAGCGGTGGATCTGGTAGAGGTCGATCCAGTCGGTTCCGAGCCGCCGCAGCGAGTCCTCGACCTCGCGGATCAGCCAGCGGCGCGAAACGCCGCGGCGATTTGGATCATCGCCCATCGCGCCCCACGCCTTGGTGGCGAGCACGACATCCTCGCGCCTGCCGCCCGCCAGCGCCTTGCCGACGATCGTCTCGGACTCGCCGTTGGAGTAGACGTCGGCGGTGTCGATGAAGTTGATGCCGGCGTCGAGCGCGCGGTGGATGATGCGGATGCTGTCGTCGTGGTCCGCGTTGCCCCAGACGCCGAACATCATCGCGCCGAGGCACAACTTGCTGACTGATACGCCAGTGCGGCCAAGTGGTCGATGCTCCATGTCTGCTCCTGGTCCGAGCGCCGGCGCTGGTGCACCGGGGCTCTTGCATGTGGTCGGTCGTGTCGGAATTGGGCCGCACCGGTAGGCGATCCGTGCTCCGCGGGTGGGTCGGGTTGCGGCCTAACGAAAGCACATGACGGGTCGCTCCCGAACCAGCTCGCAGATCACCCGGCTAGGCTTTAGTGCGACATGCCGTCGTGTACCCATCTCGAACGCGTTCGAATCAACCGGCCGCCCCAGGCCCGCGAGCAGGGACTCGAATGGCCGGGCCTGTAAGTCGAGTTCTCTCGAGCTCGCAGCTTGCGATGCTCGCCGACCACGGCGAGGAGCTGACCGCCGAGGTTGGCCAGACGCTGTTCGAGGTTGGCGACGAGAGCTATCCGTTCGTCGCAATCGTCGAGGGCGAGGTCATGGTGACGGACGCCACGGGGCAGGAGATCGTCCGTCACGGCGCCTCGGGCTTCGTGGGGGAGATGAACCTCCTCTCCGGGCAAACCGTCTTTCTCACAGCGGTCGTCACCGAGCCGATGCGCTACATCGCGGTCGATCGCGAAGTGCTCAGGCAGCTGCTGTTCGAGGACGGCGCGCTCTCGGACCTGCTGCTCAGTGCCTTCGTGGAGCGTCGTGAGCTGCTGCAGCAGCAGCAGGGGATCGGATTCGAGATCATCGGCCCCCGCGAGTCCCCGCAGACGCGGAGGCTGCTCGACTTCGCCCGGCGCCAGCGGCTTCCCCACTCCTGGGTGGACCCCACAACGAGCGCGCCGGCCGGTGACGCGATCGATACGCCGGGCTCGGCCGAGATGCCCGTGGTGCGCATGCCGGGAGGCGCGCTGCTGCGCAACCCCAGCAACGGCGAGCTCTCGCGGGCGCTGGGGATCGGGCGCGAGCTCGCGCCACGCGAAGACGTGGACCTGCTGATCGTCGGTGGCGGCCCCGCCGGCCTTGGCGCCGCGGTATACGGAGCCTCTGAGGGGCTCGACACGCTCGTGGTGGAGGGCACCGTCATCGGTGGCCAGGCCGGCACCTCGCGCAGGATCGAGAACTATCTCGGCTTTCCAGCCGGGATCAGCGGTACCGAACTGACCAGCCGCGCGATCACACAGGCGCGCAAGTTCGGCGCTCGTGTGGCCACGCCCTACCGTGCGAGCAAGCTCCAACCGGGTGCCGAGCGGCACGTCGTCGAGCTCGATGAGGGCAATGAGGTCACCGCGCGAGCGGTGCTGCTCGCGACTGGCGCCGAATACAGGCGCCTGCCCGTGGAGGGTCTCGATCGCTACGAGGGACTCAGCGTCTTCTATGCCGCCGGTCCGCTGGAGGGGCAGATCTGCGCGGGACGGCGCGTTGGAGTAGTCGGTGGCGGCAACTCGGCCGGACAGGCCGCCGTGTGGCTGGCGCGGGGCGGTGCGCTGGTCACCCTCATGCACCGGCGCCGCGCCTTGAGCGAGACGATGTCGCAGTATTTGATCGACGAGCTCGAACGCTACGGGGTCGCGGTGCGCGATCGCGCCGAGATCGGCGAGCTGCATGGCGAGGAGGGACAACTCGATGCAGTCACGTTCACCGGCGGCGAGAAGCTGCCGTTCTCGTTCCTGTTTTTCTTCCTGGGCGCCGAGCCCTGCACCGATTGGCTCGGCGACGTCGTCGCAAGGGATTCCCACGGCTTCGTCCTCACCGGTCCCGACGCCGCGGCGAAGGGCCTGATGGAGACCAGCGTACCCGGCGTCTACGCGGCCGGCGACGTGCGCGCCGGCTCGATCAAGCGCTGCGCAACGGCGGTCGCGGAGGGCGCCACCGTGGTGCGTTTTGTGCACGAGCGCTTGGCGGCGGCCATCGCGCCCCGCTGATGACTGCCGTTGCCCAAGACGGCGCTCGCACGATCGTGCAGGCCCGGGATCTGAGCCGTCGCTATGGCGAGGGCGAGGCGGCCGTCGACGCGCTGGCCGGGGTCACGGTGGACTTCCCCACGGGGCGCTTCGCGGCGATTATGGGACCCTCGGGGTCGGGCAAGTCGACGCTGATGCATCTGCTGGCCGGCCTCGATCGCCCGACCGCGGGCACGGTTAGCGTCGGCGGCGTGGAGCTGACCGAGCTGGACGACCGCGCGCTCACGCAGCTGCGCCGCGATCGCATCGGCTTCATCTTCCAGACGTTCAACCTGCTGCCGGTGCTGAGCGCGGAGGAGAACATTCTGCTGCCGCTGTCGATCGCCGGACGCGCGGTGGACCGCGAGTGGTTCGATCGGCTGGTGGACACCGTGGGCATCCGCGATCGGCTCACCCACCGCCCCGCGGAGCTCTCCGGCGGCCAGCAGCAGCGTGTGGCGGTGGCCCGCGCGCTGATCTCGCGCCCCGCGGTCGTGTTCGCCGACGAGCCCTCCGGCAACCTCGACTCCAAAGCCTCCGGCGATGTGCTGCGGCTGCTGCGCCACGCCGTCGACGACTTTGGCCAGACGGTCGTGATGGTCACCCACGACGCGCACGCGGCGTCGTTCGCCGACCGGCTGCTGGTGCTGGCCGACGGCAGGATTGTGCACGACGGGGAGGCGACGAGCGCCGAGCAGGCGCTGGATCTGATGAAGGCCGTGGGCTGATGGTCAGGTACGGTGCCGGGTCGATCCTCCGGGGCCACCGCGCGGGGATGACCCGGGGCCGCCACGGATTGGCACGCCGAGGTCGCGGCTGATGCTCAAGCTGGTGCTGCGCGGCTTCGTGCAGCGCAAGCTGCGCGTGCTGTTGACGGCGATCGCGATCGCGCTCGGCGTGGCGCTGATGGCCGGCACTTACATCCTTACCGACACGATCAACCGTGCCTTCGCGGAAGTGTTCTCCACCGCCTACGCCAACAAGGCGGTGGTCATCACCGAAAAGGAAACGCTCGGCGGCTCGGAAGTCTCCGTGCTCAACCCGGCGACGCTCGCCCGTGTGCGCGCCGTGCCCGGCGTGGCGGCGGCCGCGGGCGCTATCTCAAGCCGTGCCGCGCTGCTCACAACAAGTGGCAAACGGCTCACCGGCGGCGGTGCGCCGTCGATCGTCGATGCCCTGCAGCCGCCGCGCTTCGAGGCCTTCACCGCGACGCAGGGCCATCTCCCGCGCGCTGCCGACGAGGTCGCGATCGACCAGGCGAGCGCCGCGCGCAACCATCTGCGGCTCGGCCAGCAGATCGTGATCGCGGGCCGCCTGCCCGCCCGGCGCTACACGGTCGCGGGCATCACGAAGTTCGCCGGCAGCGAATCGTTTGGTGGCACGACCGTCGCGCTCCTGATCCCTGGCCAGGCGCAGTACGTAGCGGGCGAACCGGGCGTCTACGACAGCATCAACGTTGCCGCCCGATCCGCCCTCGCGCCCACCGAACTGGCCGCCCGCATTCGCGCCGCCGTGCCGAGGACGCTGAAGGTGCGCACCGGCGCCGAAGAAGCGGCCAACCAAACCGCCAACCTCGAAGAAGAGCTTGGCTTCCTGCGCACCTTCCTGCTGATCTTCGCCTACGTCGCGTTGATCGTGGGGGCGTTCATCATCTTCAACACCATCTCGATCACCGTCGCCCAGCGCACCCGCGAGTTCGGTCTGCTGCGCACGCTCGGCGCTTCGCGCGGGCAGATCATGCGCGCGGTCGTCGAGGAAGGTCTGCTGCTCGGCGTGGTGGGGGCTGTGATCGGGCTGTGCGGCGGGATTGCCCTCGCTCCAGCGCTCGACGGGCTGTTCAAGGCGTTCGGCGCCGACCTGCCCGACAACGGCACCGTGCTGGAGGCGCGCACGGTGATCGTCTCACTCGGCGTGGGCATCGTCGTCACGGTGCTCGCGGGCTTCTTCCCGGCGCTGCGCGCCACGCGCGTGCCACCGATCGCGGCGATGCGCGAGGGGGTGCAGATCCCGCCCCGGCCGCTGCCTACCCGGCGAGCGCTGATACTCCGCTTCGCGCTGTACCTCGTTGTCGTGGTGGCGTTGCGTATCGTCGTCGGCGGCGGCATCGCGCTGCTGGTCCTGGTGGTGCTCGCCGTGCGCGCCTGGCGTCTGTGGGCACGGCTGCGCCGGCCCGGCGAGCGCCCGACCCGCCACCACCGCGTCGTGCCCGCGCTCGCCGGCGCGATCGGCTGGCTGGTGAGCTGGCGCGGGATCACCGCCCGCCTCGCGCGCGAGAACTCGATCCGCCAGCCCGGGCGCACGCTCGTCACTGCGCTCGCGCTGACCGTCGGGCTGGGGCTGGTCGCCTTCATCTCGGTGCTCGCCGCGGGCACCAACGCTACGATCGACCGCGCCGTCAACCGCTCCTTCGCGGGCAACCTGATCGTGCAAAACACGCAAGGCCAGGGGGGCGTCCCAGCGGCGGTGGCACCGGCGCTCAGGGCCGTCCACGGCGTGGGTACGGTCACCGCAATCGCCTTCACGAAGGGCCGGGTGCGCGACCTCTCCCAGCCGGGCGCGCCGGTGATCGACGAAGAAAGTCGCCTCACCGCGATCGAACCCGTATCGTTCGGGAGGATGTACAAGATTGAATGGGAACACGGCTCGGCGGCGACACTCGCCGCACTCGGGCGGACGGGCACGATCGTCAGCGAGAAGTTCGCGAGCGCCCACCACCTGCGCGTGGGGCAGCGCCTGTCGGTGCTGACGCCCTCGCGGCACCGGGTGACGTTGACGATCGCGGGCGTGGTGAAAGAAGAAGTGATTGGCCTGCTCTCCAACCTCACGATCTCGCGTTCGCTGGCGCGCGCGGCGTTCGGGCAGCGCGAAGACGGGGTGAACTTCGTCGCCTACGCCCCCGGCGCGGACGGCGCCGCGGTGAACGGCGCGATCGACACGTTGCTGCGCCGCAGCTTCCCGCAGACCCACGCGCAGACCGCGGCGCAGTACACCAGTGAACAGAACAGCAAAGTCAACAAGTTCCTGCTGCTCGTCTACGTGCTGCTCGCGCTGTCGGTGGTCGTGTCACTGTTTGGCATCGTCAACACGCTCGTGCTCTCGATCTACGAGCGCACCCACGAGCTGGGGATGATGCGCGCAATCGGCACCTCCCGTCGCCAGATCCGCCAGATGATTCGCTACGAGTCGCTGATCACCGCGATGATCGGCGGCGTCCTCGGGTTGGTGATCGGCGTGGTGGGGGCGATCCTCGTCACCACCTTCGTGCTGTCGGGCTCGGGCTACGTGCTCTCGATCCCGCTCGGCACGCTGATCCTGCTGCTGATCGCCGCCGCGCTCGCCGGCCTGCTCGCCGCCCAGGCTCCCGCGCGCCGCGCCGCGCGCCTGGACATCCTCGGTGCGTTGGCCAGCGAATGAGTCGCGCCACCAGCGTGGTGAGCCGGACCATGCGTCAGGCGAATGCCGCCAGCGCCGCGGGCGCGACTACCGGAGTCAGTTCGGCGCAGTGCACCGTCACCAGCAGCGGACGCATGAAGTGCGCTCCTCCGCAAAGGTGGCGGATGTCAGCCGTGTCGCCGGTGAGGGCGATGGCCGAGGGCAGGGTGCGATCGACGACGTTGGCCTCGGTGGGGGCAGCCCAGTAAGCCGGAGCGAGGGCGCGGAGGTCGGTGCTGACGATCGCCGCGAGGAATTCAGAGGCCGTTTGAGTGGGGGTGTCGCCTCCAGGGCGATCGGCGACATGGGGGTCGCCCGCGGTCGAGGCGCCGAGCGGTGTATCGGTGTCGGTGGCCAGCCCGCGGAGGAGTGTCTCGAGGTCGGCGGCGGGGTGCGCCAGCCCCGCAACATCGTGAATCGCGACAAGCCGGCCATCGAGATCGAACAGCGGTGCGCCGCGGGCGGGGTGGCCGCCGTCGCACACCACAGCGAACTGCCCTCCGGTGCGCATCATCACGCCCCAGTTGATCGCCGGGCTTCCCCTGCCAGTGCCGAGGGCGACGATCGCCATGCCGTGGTGGGGCTCAGCGACCGCGGGCGGCTCGATGTCGGCGAATGCCTCCTCGATGTCGGCGGCGAATTCCAACAGCGCCAGCCCGGTGCCAGCTGGCAGCTTGATCGTTGCGCCTTTTGCGGAGCGCCGGCCGCGTACGGCCGCCGCGCAGGTGAGCACGATCTGCGACGTCAGCACGACGCCCACCGCGCCGTCGGGCCCAACCGGCAGTACCCGGTGCGCGTACGCCGTCGCGACCGCGCCCACCTCGGGCGACGGGGCGATCCACGTCGTGGTCGGCTCCAGTGGTCGCAGCCGGCCGTCGGCGTCCACTACCGACGGGGCCAGCTCGTCCAGTCGGGCGTTGTCGATCGCCTCCAGGAGATCGCCGGCCACCGGGTTTTCATGCAGCCGACGGCCATCGCCGCGCGTGACCGTGTCCTGTAGTGCTCTGATAAGCGAATCCAGGTCTCCGGACACCGCGGTGACTGGATCCGGCAGCAGCTCCGGCTTGCTGTCAATGGCCGCGGCATACTCGATCTTCGCCAGTTTCTCCACGACGTGTGTAGATGCTCCACAGCCACCCCGACCGGAACGCGTGTGCGCGCGCTCGGCCTCCGATCTGCTCAAGGACGCGGCGGTCGGGCTTCGCGATCGCGACGGCGAACGCCGCCGGCAGCGTGTCGGTGTCGAGCGCCGGGCCGAGCTCGAGCCCGTCGAGCGGCTCGCCCACCCACGGTCGATGCACGAGCTCGGAAAGAATTGCGATCCACGTGTCGAGCTCCCCGAGGCGTCGCTGCAGGCGCACGAGGTCGCCCTGTGCCTGCGCCAGCCGCAGCGCGCGGTTGAGGTTGCGCAGTTCGCGCGCCGCGCGCCGATCGTCGGCGATTCGGGGACGCGCGAGCACACGGCGCGTAACACTCGCCGCGGTTGCCAGCCACAGCAGCGCGATCAGAGCGCAAGCCACCAGCGCGGCCGGCAGTGGGAGCAGCACACCTGCGGCGACGATTGCCGCAAACGCCGCCGCTGTGCCCAGCGCCACTCCTCGCAACAGCGTTGCGACAGGGCCACGAGCTCGGCGCCCGAGCAGGAGCAGCAGCCACCGCCGCTTGTGCGGTGCCGGCGCCGCGGGCGGATCGTCGATCGGCTCCGGCGCCACGTCCTGCAGCGTCTCCACCAGCGTTTGCATGTCCGTCACCGCGCCGGCCACACGCTCGCGAATCTGCTGGAGCAGGGGCATCTCGGTCTCCTCCAGCGTCGTGTCGGCTGCCCGGGGATCGCTTGCAACACGCGACGGATCGCAGTCACGTATCGGCGCCCCCCGTGTTTGAGCGCCGACCCGTCGAGATAGTCCGGCAGCCTGGAGCCGTCGACGATGCCCAGCGTGAGCAAGCGCAGATCTCTCCATGTGGCGCTCACGGCGCCATCCTCGATCGTGAGCGGTCCCGCTTTCTCCACTCGCGCTCGCAGCCGATCGAGCCCGCGCTCCTCCTCCGGCGCCTGGCCCCAATGCAGGATGTGGATGTTGCTGCTAGTGCCCGCCAGCCGCTGGATGTAATCGACCACCTGGTCATAGATGGCTGCCGTGGCTTCCTCCAACAGCTCTACTGGCTGCTGGGCGGCCCACGCGAGGAAGCGGTCGCGGAGCTCACGCAGCGCCTCCAGCAGGGTTAGCTGCCGTGGCGGGTCCTCGCGGACCGGCTCGAACGGTCGGCGGTGCAGCGTCGTGCTGTGGTGGTCCATGAACCCATCGGTGAGCCACGCGATCACCCGCTCGGGGTCCTCCGGTTGCTCGAATTGCTCGGGGTCCGGCTGCGGCCAGCCATCCCGTGCTGTGAACGCGGCCTCGGCCACATGGTCGGCGATGTGGCCGAGCTCCACCACGCGCGAGAAGCAGCGCACCACCCGCACGCCGACCGCGAGCGTGCCGGTGCGCTCACCCTGCAGGTATGCGGTCGGGTCCGCGCGGTTGTCATCCCGCACGACCCACAGGGCCGCGATCGTCGCGGCGGCGTGGGCTGCGTGGCTCACGAAACGCTCCGCGTCGCCCTGCAGCCGATTGGGCAGGTCCGACCGCGCGCGGTCCTCCGGCGCGACCAGCAGCCCGCTCCATCTTGCCCGGAACATCCACGGCGGGATGGAGGTGGCCGCCGAAGCCGGTATCACCGCCATCGTGCACGTCAGCGGTGTGGCCTCATCGAAGGCGAGCACTCCCTCGTTGGCGCTCGCCAGAAACGCTGCCACCGCCTCCGGGAACGCCTCGGTGACGCTCTCGCCGTCCGCCACCGGGCAGCAGGCGAGGAATCGCGTCGCGCTCCGTTCGACGTGCGCGATGGCAGCGTCGAGCGCGAGCTCATCCACCGCGCCGCCGACGATCCGGCGCACCGTGTCGGTGGCCGGGTGGCTTGCCATCCACACGCAGCACGGCTCCAGCAGCCCCACCTCCGACCACTGCTGGAGCCTGCGCGCCATGCCCGCCGCCGGCTCGGTGTCGGGGAGCAGCAGGACGTTCATTGCTGTCCGTTGCGGCTCGCGTCGTCCTTGGCGATTGTGGATCGCAGACCGGCGATCGCTTCCAGCACCAGCTCGCCGATCTCCCACCACGACTGCGTCGTGAGCACGTTCTCGCGCGTCAGCGCGTGCCCCTCCAGGCGCGTCCGCCAGCGCTTCTCGATCGCCGACAGCTCTTTGAGCAGCTTTTCCTGGCGCTCCCCGGAGGTGCCCTCCGCGACTTGTGCCGGCTCGCCACCGGCACCATTGGCCGAGCTCGGCGCCTGCCCGGATTCGATCCATGTGTCCAGCGTGGTCGCGTCTCCCAGGTCGAGGATCCGCATGTATGCGTCGAGCTCCTCCCATTCTCGGCACGCGTAGCGCATCAGCGCGAGCGGCAGCGACTCCAGTACGGGCCCGAGCAGCTCTTCCATGTCCCTCGGCGTGTCCTCGCCGAGGAGGTACTCGGGGAAGCAGCAGAGGCCTGCTTGGCGTCCGAACCGACAGCGCGCGGGTGCCGCCGACGGCGTCGGACAGGGTCAGCTGCCCGAGCAGCCGTGCGGCGAGCCAACCCTTCACGAAGCGCAACTGGCGCTCCGGCGAGAGCGGCACGAACTGCGGCAGCGGACAGGTGCGTCGGTAGGCCGAGAACCGGCCGCGCATCCCCTCGTCGATGCGCGCATCCCAATCGCGCTGGATTGGCACGAACAGGCCATCGAGCACCACGGGGTGCATCGGCTGGGCGGTGAAGCCGCTGACCTCGATCGTGTGGGCGGCGGAGGTCGGGTCGAACAGCTCGGCGACGGCCCCATCCGGGATGCCGGCGGTAAGCAGCGACTGCTCCATGCGCCTGCGCACACGGTGGCCCTCGGGGATCGGAAGCGTGCTGACGAACAGCTTCGGCGGCTCGGGCGCGGTGCCGTACACACGCATGTGGACCGCCGGGTTGATCCTCGTCAACGGCTCGGCGCAGCGCAGCGCCCGGTCGAGCGCGTCCGCGAGCTGTTCGGGCCGGTCGGGTGCGCCGGTGATCCACTCGGCGATCGGAAGCCGCAGGCGATCGCTCAGCGCGCCGGGTCGCTGCTGCGTCCATTCCTGCGCCCGCGCGAGCAGCGTCTCCGCCTCGAGGACGGTGAATGCGAACGCGGCCGTGACGGTGATCCCCTGGCCGGCACGCCACTTCTGTGGACACGTGATCAGCGTCTGCGAGGCGCTCTCGCGCGAGCGCCATGTGCCGGTCAGGAGCTCTGCCACCGCGACGCTCACCGCCTCCCCGACGCCATCTGCGCCGAGCGTCTGCTCGAGCAGTTCATCGACGAGGCCCGGAATCGTGTCGAGTGGCTCGAGCGGACGCTCATTGGGCGTCGGCAGCAGGCGCGGCGGCAGCGCGCCGGTCGACCAGCTCGCAACCAGCTCGCGGTGATATCTGAGCTCACTCGCGGCCAGCTCCTCCTTCGCCTTGCCGACCGTGTGCAGCAGTGGCGTGAGCACCGCGCCGTCCACTTCCTGCAGTAGGTCCGCGGCGAGCTGGTGGTCCTCGGCGTCGAAGCGTAGGAACAGCGCCTGACAGCCGGCGTCGATCGTCACTTCGAGGACGTGATCGCGGTTGTGGATGAGCCTGTCCGTCGCTATCGAAGCGAGCTCTCGGTGCGCGCTTGCCTCGCGGTCGTCGGCCTTGGTCACGAGCTGCTCTGTGCGGATGCGACGCAGCTCGCCGGCACGCTCCTTCGCGTGCACGCGCGCGGCCTCGAGCAAGCCAACGGTCACGGGGATCCCGTAGCGCGCGACGCTCTGCGCGGTGGCGTTGCGCAGCGTGCCCACGATCGCTTCGCTCCAATTCTGCGCCGCGTTGGCGCGCCCCGCGTCCTCGATCTGCCGTCGGACTTCGGAGATCTCTTGCTCGATCCTGACCAGCCAGTGGTCGGGGCGGTCCCGCCGGTCGCCTTGCCTGATCTCCCCCTGGATCTTCCTGGCGTGCTCTTTGATCTCGCCGCGCAGAAGCTCGCGGTTGCGCAGGCTTCCCAACACTGCCTCATCGCTCAGCCCGGCGGCCTGGATGAACCAGTCGGTCCGCTCTTCGACGAGCCGGTCGATTGTGGTGTCCTCGCGCTCGCCGGCAACGGCGAGACGGGAGTGCCCGCGCTGCAGCGTCTTGAGCGCCTCCCGCGCGAGCCGCTCGGA
Source organism: uncultured Solirubrobacterales bacterium (assembly GCA_963772075.1). Lineage (GTDB taxonomy): Bacteria > Actinomycetota > Thermoleophilia > Solirubrobacterales > Solirubrobacteraceae > Palsa-744. Next base: position 61,766 of record CAVYWG010000014.1, read on the forward strand.
GGCGTACTCCTCGATCACCGCCCCACCGAGGGAGATGTTTGCGTATCCGAGCGAGGAGGCCTGGCGGCTGGTGGCCGTGGGGTCGACGATGCGGAAGCCCGAGGTGACGGTCGCGCCGCTGCGATTGGTGTCCAGGTGCGCGCGCAGCCCGTTGGAGACCTGCTCGTCCAGCATCATCCGTGCGATCGCCTTCGCGGTGGCCTTGATCGTCAGGTGCTGGTGCTCGAAGGCGATCTCGCCGTTGGCGCTGCCGACGAAGAAGTTCGTCGCCGCCGCACGGCGGTTGGCAATCAGCGTTGAGCCCCCCGTCCGCAGTAGGTCGGTGAGCGCAGTCGGCGCCGGTCCGGTGGCCTCATAGCCGCTCATCATCGTCGAGGTCGTGTAGAGGGCGTTCGCGCTCACGCCGTCGCGCTCCATCGGCGTGAGGTCGGCGAACACGTCTGGCGTGAAAAGGATCGTTACCAGCTCGTGACGCAGCCACTCGGATCCCGTCGTGGCCCTGCCGAGCAGCAGCTCGACGACCGGCTGAACGAGTCCGGCGCCGGAGCCGCCGCAGAGCGAGGAGATCACGAACACCCTCGCGCCCGGCCTGCCGGGAGGGATGACGTTGAGCCGGCGGGAGAGGGCAGTTAGCTGGTCGACTGCCTCCTGGCTTTGCAGCGCGGTGATCTCACGCTGGATCGCGTCGCCGATGTTCCCGAGCTCCGCGAGCCCGACGACATGGCCGACCTGGGGTCGCTGTCCCGCTCCCAGGAAGGGGGGTGGCAGCTCGACGTCGGGGTCGGGCAGGCAGCCGACGAGTCCCGGCAGCGCTTTCGTGTTTTCGGCGAGTTTTTCGAAATAGGTCGGGTATTCGTATGGGTTCCTCGCCAAGCCCACGCGCGTGCCGGTGTCGCCGAGGCTCCGCGGGACGTCGCCGGTCACGACGTCGGAGTCCTGGGCGATGTCCAGACAGAGCCAGCGCCACCCAGCCGGAATGCCGCTCGTCCAGCCAAGGCCGCGGAGGTCGCGCTCAAGATACAGGTTGAGATAGCGAACCAACGTCTCGGCGGAGCCGCCGAGGCCGATCACAAGGGTGCGGTTTAGCACGGTCGTCCTCCGTCGTGGGTAGGGGTCAGAGGTCGTTCCAGTCGAGCGATTCGGGTTTGGGGGGCTGCTTGTCGCGGTCGGGGGCCCGGTCGTGGTTGTCTGCCCGCGCCGGGTGCTCGTCGCCGGGTTCGCCCTCGAAATCGCCCCACTCGCGGGAGCGCAGCGCGTCGCGGGCGGCCGCGAGCAGCCTGGCGCCGTGGTCGAGCTCCTCCCGCTCGTTGCTGATCAGCAACAACCGGCCGTGCACATCGCCGCTGTCGTCGATCTCGTGGACGGCGAGCAGCCATGTCCCGGAGAGCTCCAGCGGCACCTCGCAGATCCGGTGCGCGCCGCGGTGCGGCAGCTCCCCCTGGAGTCCGCCGCCGACGAGCTGTGCGAGGCCCGCGGTCGCCTCGCCATGTGGTGAAGTGAACAGGTGTGGCAGATCCGTGCGGGCACGCAGCGTGAAGCCCTCGTACTCGATCCGGCGGGTGCCCGTGTCGTTGCCGTTGCGGGTGAGCGGCTGGAAATCGCGGCGGTGCGGAGTGCCCGGATCGGGTGCCAGCGTGACCGTGGCCTGTGGCACGACACGGGCGTCGCATGCGAGTACGCGCAGCTGCTCGGGCGGGGGGAAGCGCGCACGCACGACTCGCCTCCTGTACTCGATCAAGCCCGCCAGCGCCGCGATCGTCACAAGTCCCCCGCCGATGCCGATGAGCCACCAGGCAGCCGGGGTTCCGAGCGCCACGGGCCCGCTCAGCGCCAGCACCGTGGACACGGGTTCGATTGGCGCGCCGTAGCCGGAGAAGCCAACTTCGAGCGCGAGGTCCAGGCGGCCCCCGGGGGCATCCCGTGTGACCGGAACGCTGACGATGAAGGTCCCGTCGCCCACCTCCCGAGCACCAACGGGGTGAGACGCGCCCGCGGCACCCACAAGCCGTGCATGCAACCGGGCCGCGCGCGTCAAGCGGCTCGCCTTGACGACCGCGCCGGTGGGGTCGACGAGCTCGACCCCGACCTGCGTAGTCGCGCCGCGCACGAGCACCGGCCGGCTGGTGAGGCGGGGGCTGAGGTCGGACTTCAGCAGCAGCGTATACGCCGGGGCCGGCTCGCTTTCGCCCGCGGGGCTGAAGAACGCAAAGCGCCATCGCCCGCTCCAGCGGTGGCTGGTGCGCTCGAAGTTCGCGTGCATCTCCAACGAGCGCTGCGCGATCCAGCGCTCGACGATCGCGGTGCCGGCCGTCGTGAGGCGCAGCGGACCGCTCGGCGTGATCGTCGTCGTGGCGCCGGTGGGGTCGGTCAACGCGAGCGCCAGGCCGGGCAGCGGCGCGCTTGCATCCAGCTCAAAGCCGCTCAGCCCGCGTTCGACGAGAAACGTGCGACTGTCCTCGACGCAGGGCGCGCCGGGGCAGACCGGCAGCCCGCGTTCCGGTTGTTGCCCGTCCAGCAGGTTGCTGAACACGAGGAACAGGTCGAGGCTGTTGCGCACTTCCACGAAATCGCCGGTGGCGGGCGAAAGTTGCGATCCGCATGTGCGACCGCCGGCCGCCCCCGTGGTGAGCGCGTGGAGGAAGACGCGATCGGATGCGGGAAACCCCGACGAGGACGACAGCGCGACCGTGAACATCAGGATGCCGTCCCCGGCGATCTGGTCCATTAGCCCCCCGGGCTGGCAGAGTGCCTGGCGACCGAACGCTTCTGCGCGGGCGGCTCCGCCGGGAGCGTCCAGCCGCGCGCCCGGAGCGTAGGGCACGGTCGTGGGCAGCGAGGTCGGCGGCAGCCGCTCGGTGAGCTCATAGCGCCCGTCGGTGACGAACAGCACTATCTTGCAGGGTGTCGGCAGGCCGGCCGCGACGATCGCGGCGCTGCGTGCGTTCGAGTGCGTCCTGTGCGGCGGTGAGCGCGAGCACGTAATCGGTGTCGCGGCCGTGATCGCGATGCGCATAGGCGGCGACGCTGCCCAGCAGCGCGTCCAGCGTGCCGCCGTCGAGCGCTTGCCACTGCGAGGCGGCGGCCGCCGCTGAGGGTTCGACCGTGCCGGCGAAGCTGCTGAGCAGCACTTCGATATGCGTCGGCCGCTCGGTTTCGCTGCTTTCGGTCAGCCGCTCGAGGCCGATCAGCGCTGCGCTGATGCCGTCGACGCGGCGGCCTTCGGGGTCGGTGTAGGCGATGCTGCCCGAGCGGTCGATGTCCGCCACGACGAGCAGCTGGTCGGAGTGGCGCAGGCAGGCCGTGAGCGTGTGGGCGGCGCCGGGGGGCTCGCTGCCGCTGGCCGGCGCCGCAGTGGCCAGCGCCGCCAACAGGCCCACGATGGCCAGGGCGAAGCGCGTGCGGGCGCTCACAGCGTGCTCCAGTCATCGAGGGCGATGTCGCGCTGCGCCGCCGCGGTCGCGGACTCCTCGGTGCGCAGCCACACGAGCACCCACCCAACCGGTCCGAGCAGTATGCCCAGCGCCAGGCCGCTGATCGCCGAGTAGCCGCGCCTCTGCGAGAGCAACGCGCCGACGCCGCCGAACACGAGCGTCCACGGGATCACAAACAGCGCGCCGATGTCCAACGAGGCGTGCAGTGCGGTCGTCATCGCTCGCCTCCCGCGCCGTACAGCAACGTTGCCGCGGCCGCCGTGACCAGGAGCCCTGTAGCGAACACCAGCCACGTGGCCGGCGTCGGGTGTGCGTGCGCGACGTGCGCCGCCGGCGAGCGTCCCGGCGGCCACGATCGTGAGTGCGGCGGCGGCGTTTACGAGCCACCCGGCGGCGGCGGCGACCAACGCCCCGAGCTCCGGCAAGCCTCGCAATGCGAGCCCGGCGCCGGCGACTATCAGCCACATTGCCGCCAACGCCACGGGGGCGACCCCCGGGAGGCTGTTGCCGCCGATCACCAGCGTCGTGCCGAGCGGTGTTCCTTCCAGCCACGGCTGCTGGCGCAGTTGCAAGAGCGCGGGGAGCGCGAGCGCAAGCACGACCAGTGCGCCGGCCGTCGGGCGGCCCCGCTCGCGCAGCGCGGCGATCCTCGCCAGCAGGCTCGCGCGGGCCGGCTCGCTGGCGGCGACGATCGTGCCGAGCGCCGCCCCGAGGGCCAGCCACGCGCCTGGTCCGACTTCGGCGCCGAGCGCCAGGCGATGCCCGTGCAGCGTGAGCCGGTCACTCGGAAGCACGGACGCCGCGGCGAGCGAGATCGCGATCAGGAGCGCGGCCCCGAATGCGGCCGCCACACCCGCGAACGCTGCTACCTCGAGGCCGCGTGTCTGCCCGGCCAGCGCGAGCAGCGCCCCACCAGCGATCGCCCCGCTCGCAAAGCCGATCGCGGTAAGCGCTATGGGCGCGGCGATCAGGGTGCTGGAGGCGTCGCTGTTTCCGACCTCAACCGAAGTCCAGGTCAGCAGTGTGCTGGCTGCCAGCAGCACTGCGCAGCCAAGCGTCGTCAGGCAGGCCGCCGACTGGCGCCGATGCTGCCGTAGCTCCCCGTTCCCCACCTTCATAGAGGCACGTATACACGCGCGGTGAAACCCCGCCGTCACGGCGGGCCGTCAGCCGGCCGTCAGCGTCCGTCAGCCATCGTCCGGATTTCAGTAGGCTTCGGGAGTTGCGAGTGATGACACAAATCAGAGTTTTAGGGGAGTGGAGCGTCGTCTGCAACGGCAAGGCCGTCGCGACTGGCCCCAACCAGAGAGCCGTCCTGCACGCGCTCGTGATGAGTCGCGGCGACATCGACCGCGGTGACCTCAAGGAGGTCCTCCCGAACCGCCCGATGGAGTGGGAGAAAGGGCAGAAGGCGATTCGCAATGCGCTCACCTACTTGCGAAAAGAACTCAAACTCGATATTTCCGAAAACGCGAATCCGGTGACGATGGGACCCACCCAGGCCCATGCCAGCATCGACCTGTGGGACTTCTTCGCCCACGTTGAGAGCGAGGATTACGCGGCTGCCCGGGCGTTGATCGCCAAGGGGCAGGAACCGCGGCTGCTGGAGACAGATGCCGAACACAACGAGCTTTGGGCAACGACGCTCGAGGAGTTCGCTGAGGCCAAGCGGAAGGTTTCGGCGGCGTTCGAGTTGAGCTCTGGGCGCCGCCGCTCGATGCTCGACACGCGCGAGCGGCTGCTGAAGCGCAGCCTCGTGCCCGGCGTCGGCCGGCAGGTCCCGATCAGCGCCGTCCGTGAGCGACTCGAGCCACTCACATTCCCGTGGCGCTGGCTGCGGCCGGAGGCTGGGCCCGGCGGGAGGCCACTGCCCGGGCGCCTGGCTGAGCTGTTGGCCGCAAGCGACGCTCCGCCGCAACAGCTGATCGTCGTCGGACCGCCGGGGGCGGGCAAGACGCTCACGGCGATCTTGACGTTCCTGCAGCTCACCGATCGGCTGGAGGGCTCCAATCCGATGCATGGCATGCGTCCGGTGCTCTACGTCGATGCCCACACCGAAGGTGCCCAACGCGACTTCGCCACCGACACCTGGTTCGAGCGCCGTCTGCACGAGATGGACGCCGTCGGTCACGGCCAGCCGGTCGTGATCATGCCCCACGCGGACGCGTTTCTCTCGCGTGACCAGGAGAAACTCGGGAGGATCCTCAACTGGCGGGTGTTTCGCGATCACGACATCCTGCTGTGCTGCGGCGAGCAGTTCTACTCAAAGGGTTTGCGCTACGAGGAGTACGGAACGCACGTGATGCAGCTTGAGCCATGGAGTCGCGAGCTGCAGCGTGCCTTCGCGCTCGCGGTTTTCAACCAAAAGACATGCAGAGCCTTCGAGCGCTGGCGCGACGCGGACGAGACCGGCACACGCGCGAAGCTATGCATGGTGCCTCTGCATCTCGCCCATGTCCTGCCGCTGGTCGACGCCAACCGACAGGCGCTCAACAGGATCTCAACTCGCTGGCACCTGTTTGACCAGGTTGCCCGTATGCGTTTGGGCGTTGCTGGTCATAGCGGCACCGAGGAGGAGTTATTCTGGGAGCTGGCCGCACTTGCCCACCGCTTCTACACGGCCGGTACGCCTGCCGACACCCCGATCGGCTTCAACCTCGAGGATCTGCGTCAGTACCTGAGAGCCCGCTCGCGCAGGTCCGTTAGGGCGCGGGTCGAGACGATCGTGAATCACACGCTGCTCGTGAACCCACAGCCCGGCAGCGACGAGTTGCGCTTCGAGGAGCCATCCTGGGGCTGGTTCTTCCTCGCGCGACACCTCGTCCACACACTTACCTACAGTCCGCAGGAGGCTCTCAGGGCATTCTCGAAGTTCCTCTCGGCCGATGTCATGGAACTGTGCGAAGAAATCCTGCGGGATGCGCTGGTCCATCACCACGAGCCGATCCTGGACGCGCTGCGCTTCGCGCTGTGGGAGGACACCGCGACTGACCTCTCGCCCAGTCGCCGCACGATTGCGCGCGAACAGATCGGCTACCTGCTCGGGGCGATTGGTGACGGCGGGGTACGCGCGGAGCTGGCGGCGTTGATGGACAGCGACGCCGGCACGTGGGAGCCGGATCCCCTGGTGCGTCGTGGCATCGCCTTCGGCTTGGCCAATGGCGGCGCCGCGGAGTTTGCCGATCGCTACGTGCAGGTGCTGCGCGACGAGCGCGCACGGGGGGAGGCACACGAGCGCAGCGTCAACATCGGCTTCTTTTTGAGCTTCCGTGGCGACCAGCCATACGATCACGAGCGGCCCGGCGAGATCGGCGTGCGGCCCGAACCGGTCCGCACCGTCGCCGATCTGGTGCGCGGGCTCGAGGAGGACAGGCACTGTGGGTCGTGGCGGATCAAGCTCTTCACGCTCGTCGACCTGGCACAACATCCGGCGATCGAGCCGGAGTGCTATGAGCGTGCGATCGCGCCCTATCGCGAGCGTCTGAACACGATCCTCCAGCGGTTGGAAGCCGATTCGCAGCGAAGCGAGTGGGTCGAGCTCGCCGAATTGCGCGAGCAGCTCGACGATCAGGGCGCCGTGGCGGCTTAAGTAGACCCAGCGAGGCGGGCTCAGCAGCCACTCAAATCCCTCGCCCAAACGGGCATCCACGCCGGCGGGTGGGCTACGGCACCTTCGCCACCGCACCGATCGGCGCGCACAGGCTGGACGCGTCGATGAAGAACTGCCGCGCTAGCGCAGCGATCATACGCGCGAGCTCCTCGTGCTCCTCGGGTCGCCACCCCTCCAGCAGGTCGCGCAGGCGCTGTTCACCGGTCGCGGTCAGGCGCGCGAGCGTTGCGTGGCCGTCGTCGGTAAGCGCCTCGGATGTGGCAGCGTCTGCCGTGAACGCGGTGGCGTCGGGAGCACCGTCTGTGAGCGCGTCGGCGTGGGGAGCGCCGTCCCTGAGCGCCTCGGCTGAGTGGTTACCCCGTATCGGCGCCTGGGCTATGGGAGCGCCGTCCGCGGACGGCCCGATCAGACTCTTGCGCGCCAGCTCCTCGTGCGCAGCGGTGAGCGTGTCGAGGGGGATGTCGTACCGCGCGGCGAGCGTGGCCAGCGGAGGATGGCTCTCGCTGAGCCGCGCCAGCAGCCAGCACGCCGCCGGGGAGAGGTCCACGCCGGCGCGGGCCGCGACGCGCACCACGATCTCCCGCGCCCCCTCGCGGCGGTCGAGGCGCCCGAGCTTGTTGACGATCTCCGCCAGCGAGTCGCTCTCGCGTGGCGTGGCGTAGGTGTCGCCGAGGTCGCCGGTGGCGACCGTTTCGCGCAGCCGCAACTCGCGGATGAACCATGTCAGTACGAACCCCACCGCGGCGAAGCCGGCGGCGGCGAGGAACACGTCGTTCAGCGAACCGGTGAACGCGTGCAGGTAGCCGGCGTGCAGAGACGGCGGCAGGTGCGCGATCTGCGCTGGGTTGACCTCACCGCTGGTGGTGGTGTGCGCTGCCGCGCCGGGGGGCAGCGCGCTGCGCAGCTCTTCGCGCAGGCGGTTGGCGAAGATCGCCCCGAGCGTGGCCGTGCCGAGCGAGCCGCCGATCGAGCGAAACAGCGTCGCGCCCGAGGTCGCCACGCCGAGGTCGGCGTACTCCACCGCGTTCTGCACGGCGAGCACCAGCACCTGCATCACCATCCCGAGCCCCAACCCCACCACGAACATGAACACGAAGATCACCCCGCGACTACTCGTCGAGTTCATCGTCGAGAGCAGGTACAGGCCCAGCGTCATCACCGCGGTGCCGGCGATCGGGAAGGCCTTGTAGCGGCCGGTGCGCGTGATCACCTGCCCGGAGGCGATCGAGGTGATCAGCAGGCCGCCCATCAGCGGTACCAGTTGCAGCCCCGAGCCGGTGGGGGAGGCGCCCTTGACGACCTGCAGGAACAGCGGCAGGTAGGTCACTGCCCCGAATAGCCCAAACCCGACGACAAAGCCGACGGCGCTGGTCACCGCGAACACCCGGTTGCTCAGCAGTCGTGGCGGTAGGATCGGCTCGCGCGCGTGGCGCTCCCACACCAGGAACGCCGCCAGCGCCACCACCCCACCGGCCCACAGGCCGACGATCACCGAGGAGCCCCACGCGTAGGAGGTGCCGCCGAGCGAGGCCGCCAGCACGATCGCGCTCAACCCCGCCGCGAGCAGCGCGGTGCCGAAGTAGTCGATCGTGTGGTGCACACGCTCGGAGGCGGCCGGCAGCGTCGCGGCCAGCACGAACAGGGCGGCCACGCCGAGCGGCAGGTTGACGTAGAAGATCCAGCGCCAGCTGAGGTTGGTCGTCAGGAACCCGCCGAGCAGCGGCCCGGCGACGCTCGCGAGGCCAAACACGGCGCCGAACAGGCCCGTGTAGCGGCCCCGTTCGCGGGGCGGCACGACGTCCCCGATCGCCGCCTGTGCGCTGACCATCAGGCCCCCGCCGCCGAGGCCCTGCAGCGCGCGGAAGGCGATCAGCTCATCGAGGCTGCGGCTCTGCCCGCACAGCGCCGAGCCGGCGAGGAACACGAGCAGCGCGCTCTGCAGCACGATCTTGCGTCCGTACAGGTCCCCGAGCTTGCCGTACAGCGGCGTGACTACCGTCTGCGCGAGCAGGTAGGCGGTCACCACCCACGAGATGTGGTTAAGCCCACCGAGATCCCCAACGATCGTCGGCAGCGCGGTGGCGACGATCGTCTGGTCGAGCGCCGCGAGGAACATCACCAGCAGCAGCCCGGCGAACACCAGGCGCAGGTTGACTCGCTCGCCTCGCTCCGTCGCGGGTGGGATCGGAGGGGATGCGACTGTGCTCACTCAGTCTCCTCGCAGAGCCGGATGAACTTACACTACCGGCAACGCACCCACGAGCGAGATGCACGATGGGCGTAACCCGGTGGGCCTGCAGATTCCGAACTTCACCTACGCGGGGTCGCGGACGGTTAGCCGGTGCGGCCTGCGGGATGCACGCTGGCGCGGCGCTCGGCTGACCGGCCGAAGGGATTCGTTAGAGTCCCACCGTGACGTCCAACCACGCCAACGCAGACTCCCACGGCCGCTCGTGGGAGCCTCCGCGGCCCGTGGGAGTGCCCACCATCCCGCCGAAGTTCGACGAGTGGCAGATCGAGCTCCACGGACGTCGCGTGATGTACAGAGTGGCGGGCAGCGGGCCACCGGTGGTGTTGATCCATGGGATGCTCAACTCCTCAAGCCACTGGCGCTCGGTGGCGCTGAACCTAGCCGGCGACTACACAGTGATCGCCCCCGACCTGATCGGGCACGGCGACTCCGCGGCGCCCCGTGGCGACTACTCGCTGGGGGCGCACGCCTCCAGCATCCGCGATCTGCTGGCGGCGATCGGAATCGACCGCGCGAGCATCGTCGGACACTCGCTCGGCGGGGGTGTGGCGATGCAGTTCTTCTACCAGTTCCCCCAGCGCACCGAGCGGCTCGTGCTGATCTCCTCCGGCGGTCTCGGCCACGAAGTCAGCCCGTTGCTGCGCACCGCCGCGCTGCCGGGCGTCTCCGCGCTGCTGTCGCTCACCATCCACCAGCGCCTGCTCGGTGGGCTGACCGACGCAGGGCGCCACCTGCGCGAGCGCAAGGTGCGCCCCGGCGTGCACATGCAAGCACTGGCTCGTGCGTTACGCCCGTTGGAGAACGCCGACGCGCGCCAGGCGTTCTTGCAAACGCTCCGTGCGGTGATCGACGTACACGGCCAACGGGTGAGCGCGACGGATCGCCTTTATCTGCTGGAGTCGATGCCCACGTTGATCGTGTGGGGCGAGCGCGACAACACGATCCCGTTGTCACACGGACGCCGTGCGCACGAAGCGATCCCCAACTGCCGCTTCCACACGCTGCCGAGTGCGGCCCACTTTCCGCATCTGGAAGATCCAGAGGGGCTCTCCGAGGTGCTGGCTGAGTTCATCGGGAGTACACGCCCCGGGGTCATCGACGACGCCGACTGGGGCGCGGTGCTCTCCAGGCGCTCGCCACCCCGACGCGTCGGCGAGGCCGCGGCGTAGGGTTCACCTCACAATAGATGCCGGATCAGGGTATCCCGTTCGGCCGATCTTGGGACGTGGGCTCAAAGGCGGGCGACCGCGCCCGGGCGCCCACCTGTCAGGCGCGCGCGCAGACCATAATCCGCCGGTGATGGCGCGCGAGCGAGAAGCCGCGGTTGACCCCGGCCGTACCGCCTGGGCCCGCAACTTGGCGGCGCCCGTAAGGGACTTCCTGGGCACCGAAACCGGCAGCGCGATCGTGCTGGCGGCGATGACGGTGCTCGCCTTGGCGTGGGCCAACTCGCCCTGGTGGCACGCCTACGACTCGCTGTGGCACACCACGCTCTCGATCACGATCGGCGCCAGCGGGATCTCGACCGATCTGCGCCACTGGGTCAACGAGGGGCTGATGACGTTCTTCTTTCTCGTCGTCGGGCTGGAGGCCAAGCGCGAGCTCGACCTCGGCGAGCTGCGCGAGCGTCGTCGCGTGGCGATTCCCCTGTTCTCCGCGCTCGGCGGGATGGTGGTTCCCGTGGCGATCTACCTGGCCCTCAACGCTGGTGGCCCGGGCGCGCACGGCTGGGGGGCGGCGATGTCGACGGACACTGCGTTTGCGCTGGGCGCCCTGGCGCTACTCACCCCGCGTGCGGCAACACGACTGCGCGTGTTCCTGCTGACGTTGGCGGTGGTCGATGACCTCGGCGCGCTGTTGGTGATCGCGATTGTCTACACCACCCACGTCTCGATCCTCGCGCTGGCGGTCGCGGTCGTGCTGCTCGGCGGCTTGCTCCTGCTCGCGCGCGCGCCGCGGTGGCTGCGCCCGGTGTCGATCGCGCTCGCGGTCGGCCTGTGGGTCGCGATGTTCGAGTCGGGCATCGACCCGGTGATCTCCGGGCTGGTGGTCGGGCTCGCCACCAGCGCCTACCCGCCCGCGCGCGAGGACCTGGAGCGCGCCACGATGCTGACGCGCTCGTTTCGCGAGCAGCCCACCCCGGAGCTGGCGCGCTCCGCACAGGAGGGTGTGGCGTCGGCGATCTCGCCCAACGAGCGGCTGCAGTACACCCTGCACCCGTGGACGAGCTACGTGATCGTGCCGCTGTTCGCGCTCGCCAACGCCGGTGTTCATCTGACGAGCGGATTGCTCGAACAGGCACTCAGCTCGCCGATCACGCTGGGGATCCTCCTCGCCTACGTCGCCGGCAAGCCGCTGGGCATCGCCGGGGCCTCGTGGCTGGTGTCCAGACCGGCGCTGCGCGGGCCGCGCTCGCCGCTCAGCCCGCCGCTGCTGGCGGCCGGTGGCGCGTTCGCGGGAATCGGCTTCACGGTGTCGCTGTTGATCGCGAGCCTCGCCTTCACCGGCGTGCGGCTCGACGAGGCCAAGCTGGGCGCGCTCGGCTCGGTCGTGCTGGCGCCGCTGGTTGGCTGGACGGTGCTACGTATCGTGCGGCGCCTACCGGAGCGGGTGAGGGCGCGACAGCTCGCGGGCACCGCCGCGGACATCCTCGACCTCGCCGAGGACGTCGACCCCGAGCGCGACCACATCCGCGGCCCGACCGACGCGCTGGTCACGCTGGTCGAGTACGGCGACTTCGAGTGTCCCTACTGCGGCCAGGCGGAGGGAGTGATCCGCGAGCTGCTGGCGTCCTTCGAGGACGAGGTGCGCTACGTGTGGCGCCACCTGCCGCTCAACGACGTGCACCCGTACGCGCAGATGGCGGCCGAGGCCTCGGAGGCGGCCGCCGCCCAGGGCAGCTTCTGGGAGATGTACGACACGCTGCTGCGCCACCAGGGCGAACTGCGCTCGATGCAGCTCGCCACGTACGCGCAGGAGCTCGAGCTGGACGCCGAGCGACTGCTGGAGGAGGTGCGCCGCCGCGAGTACGCGTCGCGGATCAACGAAGACGTGGCTAGCGCCGACGAAAGCGGTGTCTCCGGCACGCCCACCTTCTTCATCAACGGGCGCCGCCACTACGGCGCCTATGACATCGAAGCGCTCACCGACGCCGTGCGCGCGGCGCGTCGGCGAGCGCGGGTACTGGCCGGGGTGTGAGGGGCTTACGGATCGAGCGTGGCCGGGGCGGTCTCTTGCGGCCCGATGCGGTCGTGAAGGCGTCGCAGTGGTCGTGGCGCCCACCAGTTCCACTTGCCCATCAACGCCATCAGGGAGGGCACCAACAGCGCCCTGACGATGCTCGCGTCGACCGCGACCGCCAGCGCCGCACCGAGGCCGAGCTGTTTGGTGAAGAATAGGGCTGAGGTGGTCAGGGCGCCGATCGCTACGCAGAAGAGCAGCGCGGCCACCGTGACGATCCGGCCGGTGCGCTCGATGCCGAGCGCGATCGCCTCGCGGTCGGGCAAGCCGTGGTCGTGGGCCTCCTTGATACGAGCGAGCACAAACACCTCGTAGTCGGTGGCCAGTGCGAAGGCGATCACGAGCATCAGCACCAGATTCGACTCTTCGAGCCCGCCGATTGGCGTGAACCCGAGGAGACCGGAGAGGTGACCGTTCTGGAAGATCAGCACCTGTAGTCCGACGGCGACGCTCACGCTCAGCATGTTCATCACAAGCGCCTTGATCGGGATCGTCACCGAGCCGGTCATCACGAACAGGAAGCCCGCGGTGAGTGGCAGCAGGATCAACAGCACGAGCGGGATACGCGAGGCGATCGCTGACTTCTGGTCGGCGAAGAACGCGCTCGCGCCGCCCACCAGCGCGGCGTAGGGGTGTGCGAGCGTGCGCAGTCTGGCGAGCAGCTGCTGCTGGGCAGACGAGTAGGGAGTGCCGTGGGGCAGCAGCACGACATCCCAGGTGCCACGACCAAGGTACGCCGGGGCTGAGACGCTCCCCAGCCGTCCCGCCACGCCGGCCGTAGCCGTCGCGAGACGCTGAGCCGAGGAGCGTGGGCCCTTGAAGACGATTTCGGTTGCTTCGCCGGCGTCGGCCGAGAAGCTCCGGGCGAGCGCCGTTTCGACCTGACGGCTTTCCGCGTTCGCGGGCAGCAGGTTCGCCCCGGGCGAGGTGAACTGCAGGTGCAGCGCGGGGATCGCCGCCGCGAGCAGGACGAGTGCGCTGATCAGCGCGACCGGAGCAGGATGGCGCACCACGCCGTGCGCCAGTCGCCACCAGCCGCCGTCTTCGGTTGCCCTCGCGGTGCGCGCCGCCCGGCGCTTGAGCCACGCTGGGGAGAGCGCGTCGATGCGCGGCCCCAGGACGATCAGCACGGCGGGCAGGACGAGCAGCGTCACCGCGCCGCCGCACAACACGACGAGCGCTCCGCCGATCCCCATCGATGAGAGGAAGCGGGTCGGGAACACCAGCAGGCTCATCATCGCCGTCGCGACCGTCAGGCAGCTGAACAGCACCGTGCGGCCGACTGTCCGCAGCGTTCGCGCGATCGCCTCGTGCGCGTCGGCGCCTCTCGCGAGCTCCTCGCGGTAGCGATAGAGCACGAACAGGCTGTAGTCGATCCCCAGGCCAAGGCCCATGCCGCTGACGAGGTTCAGCGCGAACACGGAGATCGGCGTGAACTGGTCGATCAGCCTTAGCCCCAGAAACGCAAGCACGATCGCAAAGCCGCCGACCAGCAGTGGCAACAGCGCCGCGACCAAACCCCGGAAGAACCAGAACGACAGCAGCAGCAGCAATGGGAAGGCCAGCAGCTCGGCGCGCGCGAGGTCGCTGGTGGTGCGGTCGTTGAGTTCCTGGCTGGTGAGTGCGTAGCCGCCGAAGCGCACCGTCGTCCCTGTCAGTGTGGCGTTCGCGGGCGCCCTGGTCAGAGCAACGCGGACCCGGGCGATCGCGGTGGTGGCGTCGGTCGCTGTGGCATACGCCGCGAACACGATCGTTTTGTGGCCGTCGCGCGAGAGCAGCGCACGCGCGGGCGCAGCGGCTCCCGCCTCCCCGTAGGCCAGGATGCGCTGCAGCCCGTGCTGGTCTGAGAGCAGCGCGACGAGCGTCCCTACTGCACCCCGAGCGGCCCTGTCGGTCCTGACGTTGTGGCTGCTCTGCAGCAGCACGGCCACGTTGTAGTACGGGATCTGCCCGGTGGCGGCTCGAATCGCGGCGTTCGTGCGTTCATATTGGGAGGCGGGGTCCTCGAAATCCTGCGCCGAGCTGCCGAGCATCCCGGTCACGGGCGCGCCCACCGCAGCCGCGATCACGAACAGCACACCCGCCCCGGCGAGCACGCGCCGCGGGCGGGTTACAGCGAGCTTCGTCAGCCGTCCAATCGCGGTTAATCCTCCACCAGCCGCCGGCGTACCGCCCAGCGGGTTAGCTCATGTCGGCTGGAGAGCTGGAGCTTGCGCATTAGCAGGCCGGCGCCGATCGCGATTCTGATGCCGCCGGGCGGCCGCTGTGCCGGGTGGGAGGACATCGCCGCACATGATCTCAGCCGCGACGCCGGCCGCATCCGGCCAGGCCGGCCGGGCAGCCCGAGCAGCTCTTCGTCCGCGCCTCCGCGGGGGCAGCGCAGCGCGGTAGAGTCCGCACCAATGACGCTTGTTCTGCTCACGGGAGCCACCCGCGGTATCGGCCGCGCCGCCGCGATCGAGCTCGCTCGCGACGGTGTCGAGGTCGCGCTCGTGGGTCGCGATCCCGAGCGCGTGGAGGCGCTTGCCCGGGAGGCGCGGGCGACCGGCGGGGGTGCGCCGGTCCACGAGCACGTCGCCGATCTGATGCTGATGGCCGATGTGCGGGCGCTCGCGGAGGAGGTGCGCGAGCGCTACGAGCACATCGACGTCCTCGCCAACAACGCCGGGGCGCTGTTTGCTTCGCGCAAGCAGACCTCCGAGGGTTTCGAGCAGACCTTCGCGCTGAACCATCTCGCGCCGTTCCTGCTCACCAACCTGTTGCGCGATCGTCTGCAGGGCGGCCGCGTCGTGACCACGGCGTCCGACGCCCACAAGTCGGGGCTCCTGGATTTGGATGACCTGCAGCCCGAGAAGTCCTACTCCGCGATGCGCGTGTACGGCACCTCGAAGCTCTGCAACATCCTCTTCACCCGCGAGCTCGCCAAGCGCGCGCCGGAGCTACACGCCAACTGCTTTCACCCCGGTGTTGTACGCACCGGCTTCGGCAAGAACGAAAACGGCATCTGGAGGGTGCTCACCACGCTCGGCGGGCCCTTCTTCCGCTCGCCACAGCGCGGCGCTCGCTCGCTCGTGTGGCTGTCGACGTCAGCTGAGGCGGCCCCCCTCACTGGCGAGTACGTCCAGGACGAGAAGGTGCTCGCGCCCAGCGCCCAAGCCCAGGACGAGACGCTCGCCGAGGGTCTGTGGGAGCGTAGCGCCCAGTTGGTGGGCCTGCCTGCCGATACACCTGTCTGACGGCGCCGTCGTGGTAGCGATCGTGATGTCCGCAGTAAGAATTTGGGATCGAGGCTGGTTGTTATATGAGCTGTTTCGCCTGCGGCGACGCAGGCGCAGAGCAGCTCTGCAGGAAGGCCTCGGTAGCCGCAACATCAAGCGGCCGCGCAAACAGGAAGCCCTGCCCGCTGTCGCAGTCCTCCTCGCGCAGCAGTGAGAGCTCCTGCTGCTGCTCGATGCCCTCGGCGAAGGTCTCGATCGAGAGCGCCTTGCCGAGCTGCACGAGCGTGTGGATCAGCGTTTCGCCCTCCTTGTTGTGCTTGAGGCCGGAGATGAAGGAACGGTCGATCTTCAGCGCGTCGACGGGGAAGCGCTGGAGGTGGGCGAGTGAGGAGTAGCCGGTGCCGAAGTCGTCGATCGCGATCCGCACGCCGAGCCGCTTGATCTCGGTGAGCCGGCGGGCGGTCGCCTCGATGTTGCGCATCAGCGTCGTCTCGGTGATCTCGATCGTCAGCGCCGCGGGGTCCATGCCGCTCTCTGAAAGCGCGTCTTCGATCTCACCCACCAGCTGATCGGTGTCGAGCTGACGTCCGGAGACGTTGACGGCCATCGTGATCGGATACCCACTCGCCCGCCACACGGCGCCCTGGCGGCAGGCCTCCTGCAGCACCCACCGGCCGATCTCCACGATCAGTCCCGTCTCCTCCAGCAGCGGGATGAAATCGTTGGGTTGGACGATGCCGCGCACCGGGTGGCTCCAGCGGATCAGGGCCTCCACCCCGTTGGGGCTCATGTCGCTGAGGTCGAGTGTCGGCTGGTAGGCGAGGAAGAACTCCCCGTTCTCCAGCGCTTCGCGCAGGTCCATCTCGAGCTCCATGCGGTTCTGCACGGAGTCCTGCATGCCGCTCTCGAACACGACGTGGCGGTTCTTGCCGTCCCACTTGGCGCGGTACATCGCGATGTCCGCGTCGCGCAGGAGCTCCTCGGCCGAGATGTGCTCGCCGATCGCGATGCCGATGCTCGCCGTCACGGTCACGCGCGTCTCCTGGTCGGCCCCCAGCTTGAACGGCTGCT
Organism: uncultured Solirubrobacterales bacterium; assembly: GCA_963772075.1. Classification (GTDB taxonomy): domain Bacteria; phylum Actinomycetota; class Thermoleophilia; order Solirubrobacterales; family Solirubrobacteraceae; genus Palsa-744. Next base: position 78,587 of record CAVYWG010000014.1, read on the forward strand.
TGAGCGCGGCGAGCAGGCGCTCGGCGATCAGCTCGGGCCCGGCCTCCAGCGAGAGGTCCTCGGAGATCACGACGAACTCGTCCCCGCCGAGGCGCCCCAGCGCATCGGACCCGCGGATCACGCCGTCCAGCCGCGCGGCGACCGCCTGCAGGAGCTCGTCGCCGACGCCGTGGCCGAGGGTGTCGTTGATGGACTTGAAGTTGTCGAGGTCGATGAACAGCGCCGCCGTCGGCGTTTGGCTGCGCCGCGAGCGCACGAGCAGCTGCTCGACGCGGTCGAGGATCAGCGTCCGGTTGGGCAGGCCGGTCAGCGGGTCGTGCGTGGCCAGGAAGGAGAGCTCCTCCTCGCGCCGCGTGAGCTCTTCGTCGGTGTGTTGGCGCTCTTTCTCAAAGCACTCGCACATCCGCAGCAGGCTGAACTCGAGGCTCAGCTGCAGGATGTTGAGGGCCTGCGAGAGCGCCTCGGGCGAGACGTCCAGCTGCACGGCGCTCTCGCGCAGCACTTCGGCCATCACGTTACGCCACCAGAAACAGCGCCTGGTGACCTCGTCAAGGGACGCCGCGCGTTGTGCTGCGAGCTCGCCGAAGATCAGCCAGGTTTCCTGGCCGGCCTCGATCGCCACCTCCATGCTCTCGCCCGCGATCCAACGGGCCACGGCGATCGTGGAGCTGCGGCTGATCCGCTCGAAGCTGCCCTGCACCACCGTGTCGACGTCGTGGCCCGTCCCCGAGGTGAGCGCAACGGTCCGCTCGAGCACCTCCTCGGCGCGCGCCTTCAGCGCCTCGCCGAGACGACCCAGATCGACGGCGGGCGCCTCCACCAGCGTGGACGGCGGTGCCGGCACCCGTATCTCATCAAGACCCGATGTGAAGCGTTGAACTGCCATCCCAAGCCCAGTGATCGGCATATCGTGGCTATCCCATGAGCTCGACTCTCGCCGCGGTGGATCAGAGCGACTTCACCGCGGCCCGTCCTGGTCGAGGTACCAGTGCCGCCCAACCGAGGCGAGCCAGCCGTCATCGCCGACGGGGGCCAGCATGAAGCGGCTGATCGTGCGCTGGCCGCCAACCTGATCGGAGTAGAGCAGATCGATTGTGATCGTCTGGTGCTGGCCCACCGCCTCCGCGATCGGGGTGTGGGCGTCGTCAGTGGGGTCACGCAGCGCTCCCTGCCACAGGCCGATGTCGCCGGCGGGGATGTACAGGTCGCGCGACTGGCGGCGGAAATCCTCCTCGGCGGCGTGGGGAACCTGCCCGGTTTGCAGGCCTACGCGTGCGACCCACCCCTGCAGCACGCCGATCCCGGCGCCGACGTTGCGCAGACTCACCGCCAGGTAGACGGTGCCCTCGATGTGCTCGGCGACGGCGCGGCTGCCCGGCACGTGCACCCAGTGGCCGTCGACGAACATGATCTTCTGGAGCGGGTCGTCGAGACGGGACTGGACGAGCACCGGCCGGCGCTGCTCCTGCAGCGCGAGCTCGGCGACGCGGGCGGAGCGGTTGGCGGAGCGCACCGAGCCGAACGTGGCGATCGCGAGGATGAGCGTCCCGGCGGCCGTGGCGAGCGAGGCGACGGTCGGCCAGTCGAGGGCCGCCAAGGCGGTCATCGCCGCCGCCGCCAATCCCACTCGGTCATGGCGCACATCAAAGCGCACCGCCCGCGACGGCGCGCGCCCGGAGCGAGTCGGGCGGCGGCTGCCACGCCCCCCTCACACGCTCATGCAAACGCGGTCGCGCCCGGACTCCTTGGCCTCGTAGAGCGCCGTGTCGGCGCGCGCGAGCACCTCGTCGCCCGACTCGCCGGGCCGCCACGAGGCGAAGCCGGCGGAGCAGGTTTGCCCGCCGTAGACGACGCCGCGCAGGCGCTCGATCACTTCGGTGGCGCGCGGGGTGTCGCAGGCGAGCAACAGCAGCCCGAACTCCTCGCCGCCCAGCCGCGCGAGCAGGTCGCCGGAGCGCACCTGCTCGCGCCACGCGGCGGTTGTCTCGCGCAGCAGGTGGTCGCCGGCGGGATGGCCATAGGCGTCGTTGAACTCCTTGAAGTGGTCGAAGTCGAGCATCGCGATCGTGAACGGCGCTCCCGCGGCGAGCGCGCCCGCGACGCGGGCGTCCCACGCGCGGCGGTTGGGCAGGCCCGTCAGCGGGTCGGTGCTGGCCATGTCGGTCAGCTCGGAGAGCGTGTCGGCGCTGGCGATCACCGCGGCCGCCTCGTGTGCCAGCAGCGCGACGACGGTGGCGCGCGGGTCCTCCGCCTTGACTCGCGCCGGCCACCCGACGACCAGCACCCCGACCGGCTCGCCCGCGCGCGACAGGGGCTCGTAGAGGATCGACTCCGGCCGCCCGGCCGCCTCCCACAGCACGAGCGAGCCGACGTGCGCTTCGACGTCCTCGGTGACCATCCGCGGCCGCCCGGAGGCGAACGCTTCGGTGACGGCGGAGCGCCGGTGGGTGGAGATCTCGATCGACTCGGTGTCCGCGCCGGAGATCGCCGTGGCGCGCATCGCGGGCGAGCCGCGCACCGGCTCGTACAGGACCGCCATCGAAGCCGCGCCGATCGTGCGGGCCGCCTCGCACACCTCCAGGCGCGACTGCGAGCCGCCGAGCAGGCCGCGCACGACGTCGTTGACGAGGCCGAACATCCGCTCGCGCTCGAGCGCCTCGGCGGCTTGGTGGCGAACGTCGTTGACCAGTCGCCGCGTGGCGAGGCCGATGATCACGGCGACGAGCACCGTCAGCAGCGCGGCGCGGTACTGCGAGGAGGGGTACGCGGGAGGCCCGACGAGCACGATCGGCGCGAGGTAGAAGACGGTGACGCCGCCGAGCACCACGTACAGCCAGCGCAGGCGGCGGCCGTAGAGGGCGGTGTAGAAGACGGGAATCAGCGAGACGACCGCGACGCCCGAGCCGCTGCCGCCGGCGGAGTCGCGCAGCACCGCAACTGCCCCGAGGAACACAAGCGAGGAGAGCGCTCCTTCGAAGCGCCGGCCGAACGGCGTGAAGCGCACGGCCCCAGCGAGCAGCAGCAGCGCGACCGAAAGCGCGTACGCCGTCCAGTCGATCGAGGAGCCGACGATCACGGCAGCCCACACCAGCGCGGCCGCGGCCGCGAATGGAGCCACTCTGAAGGCGTACGACTCCCTGCCGGCGTCGAGTCCCATGCCGGACCATCGGCAGATGGCAGTGCCCCCTCAAGCCGTGGGCGGCAGTTCAATTCCTCGAATTTGGGGGACGCATCGCCGCATGCGGCGATGCCCCACCCGGCACATGTGCCGGGTGGCCGGACCGTGCATGCACGGTCCGGAGCAGGCCGCGCATGCGCGGCCTGCCAGCCGGCGCATGCGCCGGCTGCACAACGACTCCGAGTCACCAGCGTTCAGATTGAGGGGAGTACCATTGGCACAAGCGCAATCCGCGCGGCGACGAGGGAGGCAGCATGTCCGAGTACGACTACGTGATCGTGGGCGGGGGATCGGCGGGATGTGTGCTGGCGGCGCGTCTCAGCGAGGATCCCGACGTGAGTGTGGCGCTGATCGAGGCCGGCCCGCCCGACACGATCGAGAACATCCACGTGCCCGTGGCGTTCCCCGCGCTGTTCCGCACGCAGGTCGATTGGGACTACTCGACCACGGCCGAGCCGCAAGCCGATCGCCGGCGCATATACCTGCCGCGCGGCAAGACCCTCGGGGGCTCGTCGTCCACCAACGCGATGGTGTACATCCGCGGCAACCGCGCCGACTACGACGGCTGGCGCGACGCGGGCTGCGCAGGGTGGGGGTGGGACGATCTGCTTCCCTACTTCATCCGCGCCGAGGACAACGAGCGCGGCGCCTCGGCGCTGCACGGCGCCGGCGGGCCGCTGAGTGTGAGCGAGGACCGCGCGCCCAACCCGATCACCGACGCTTTCCTGGAGGCGTGCGCGCAGGCGGGGCTGCCCGCCAACGAGGACTTCAACGGCCCGGCGCAGGACGGGTTCGGCCGTTATCAGCGCACCCAGCGCGACGGCCGCCGCTGCTCCGCCGCGGTCGCCTATCTGCACCCGGCGATGGGGCGAGCGAATCTCACCGTCGAGACCTACCTGCAGGTGCACCGCATCCTGTTCGAGGGCGAGCGCGCCGTCGGCGTGCAGGCCGCACGGCTGGGGGAGGTGCACGAGCTGCGCGCCACGCGCGAGACGATCGTGTGCGCCGGCGCCTACAACTCACCGCACCTTTTGATGCTCTCCGGGGTCGGCCCGGGCGAGCTGCTCACGATGATGCAGATCCCCGTCGTGCAGGACCTACGCCACGTCGGGCAGAACCTCCAGGACCACCCCGCGGCGGGGGCCACGTGGGCGCACGACGAGCCGGTGTCGCTGCTCAACCCGCTGACGGAGGCCAATCTCGCCGCGTTCGTGGGGGAAGGGCGCGGCCCGCTCACCTCCAACGTCGCCGAGGCCGGCGGCTTCACCCGCTCCTCCGCCGCCCGCGACGCGCCCGACATCCAGTTCCACGCCGCCCCCGCGATGTACGTGGACGAGCCAGTGCTGGAGCACGGCTTCGGCCTGGCGCCCTGCGTGCTGACGCCCGCCTCCCGCGGGTACGTGCTGCCGCTCACCCCCGACCCCACCGCCAAGCCGTACATCCTGCACAACTACCTCGCGGAGGAGTCCGACATGGCGCGCATGGTCGAGGGCCTGCGCCTGACGATGGAGATCGCCCGCCAGCCCGCGCTCGCCAGGTACACCACGCGGCCCCGCTACATCCCGGCCTCGGACTCCGATGCGGCGATGCGCGCGCACATCCGCCAGCAGACCTTCACGCTCTACCACCCCGTCGGCACCTGCCGCATGGGCGCCGACGCGGAGGCGGTCGTGGACACCGACCTGCGCGTACGGGGGGTCGAGGGCCTACGCGTGGTGGACGCCTCGGTGATGCCGACGGTGCCGCGCGGCAACACCAACGCCCCGGTGATCGCGGTCGCCGAGCGCGCGGCCGACCTGAT
>CAVYWG010000015.1:0-137504 GCA_963772075.1 uncultured Solirubrobacterales bacterium
CCGTCATGGGGTGGCGGTTGGGGCGCAGGGCGCGGTTGCCGCGGCCTCGTGATAGGCGCCGGAGGGCAACCAACCGCCCGGCCTTACGTTGATAGTGGACGCATCGCCGTGGCATAATGGAGGCGGGACAAGCTTGGCGTTGCTGGCAGAGGAGGTGGGCGTCAACGAGCGTACGTTGCGACGGGCGGTCAACCTGGGGACGCTGCGTGCAAGCAGGCTCGCGCCACGCAAGCTCCAGCTCCCGTTGGACGAGCGAGAGTACGTGCGCCGGTCGTGGGGCCTCGTTGTCGCACTGCGCGCAGCTCTACGCACTGAGCAGAATGTCCGGTTCGCGCTGTTGTTCGGCTTGGCCGCCGCCGGAACGGATACGCCGGGAAGCGATATCGATGTGCTTGTCGATTTGCGTGATGCAAGCTTCGAGCGCGTTGTCGACCTCGTCACGAAGCTGACGCGACTGGTGGGTCGCCCGGTGGATGTCGTCGAGCTCAAAGACGCCGAGGGCGAGCCTTCGTTTCTCGCCCAGGTCCTCGCCGACGGCCGCGTACTGGTCGATCGCGAGGATCTATGGCCTGGGTTGCGTGCTCGCGAGGAGAGCTTGCGCAGACGCGGTAGTCGGCGGGATGCTAGTCGCATGGATAGGGCTCTTGCGGGGATCGACCAGATGCTGGCATCCTGAGCGATCGCTGTGCCCGCCGAGCCACGCAAGGTTGACCGTAACCGCTGGCGGCGCGACATCGCTCGCCATCTTGAGGACTTCCCGCGCCAGTACGCCGCTCTTGAGCACGCGATGGCGGCATTCGGTGGGGACTTCGACTTGCGGCAGTTCAAGCAAGCGTTCAACACGATCGATGACATCGATGCCTACAACCGGGTTCAGGCGGTCGAGCGTGCGTTGGGCCGGGTGCAGAACTTCGTCGCCGACCTCGCGCTGGCTGGCGTGAAGCTTGCGCAACTGTCGCGACGCGTCCGAAGCTCACGTGCCGCCGTCTCATGAGGCCTTTGCGGCTCTACGCGAAGCCGGCGTCATTGACGGGGAACTCTGCAGGTGACTGATTCGTGCGCAGGATGCACGGACGATGATCGAGCATGACTACATCGACACATCGGCCGGCCGGGTCCACCAAGCCGCGAATCTGGTTCACGAGAGCGCCCGAGACTTCATCGGCCGCTACCGGGCGTGGATGGAGCCCTACCTCAGGCGGGAGTAACATCACAGAATCGTCATGACCGCTGATCCAGAGGTGGAGTTGAAGGCGCGCCGTGACCGCCGCGAGGCGGCTGAAGCGCTGTTTGCAGCGATGGACCGCGGTGGGTTCGACCTGGACTTGGAGGCGATCGATCGGCTCAATTTGCCTCCGAGCTGCGAGCAGGACCTCAGTGCGAGCGTTTGACCTGGTGCTCCAGCAGCTTGCCCGAGGCGGCCTCGACCTGGGCGGTCATGCGCAGCTTGAACATTCCGAGCAGCGCCTCTGAGGCGATGCCGCGCAGCGTGCGGATCGCCTCGATCATCTCGTCCCAGCGCTCCTCGGGTTGGCCGGCGGCGGTGAATGGCTCCCACAGCTCCTTCAGGTAGAGCTTCACGAACGCGCGCGAGATCGACTCGCAGTCGCGGCTGAGGCGCTCCACCAGCGCGAGCGCCGCGTGCAGTGGGATGCCGAGCGCGGTGACCTCCTCGGCCGCCTGCATCAATGCTGGGCTGGGGACCTCGAAGCGATCGTCGCCCAGGGGGATCAGCAGCCCGAGCTTGCGGATCCGCTCGACATCCTTGGCATCCACTTCGCCGAAACGCTGGAGCAGCTCCTCGCCGGTGATGACCTCCGGGGTCTCGCTCTCGAACGGCGCCGTCATCGCGTTGCGCAGTCCCAGCAGGCGCCCTGCCGAGCCGCCCGAGGCGCTCAGCAGACGCTCGATCGCGGCGAGGTTGAAGCCGTCGGCCTGCATGTCGAGCACCAGCTTCAAGCGCGCCACGTGGTCGGGGCCGTAGTAGCCCACGCGCGCTCGCACCTCGGGAGCAGGCAGCAGACCGCGCGAGTGGTGGTTGCGGATGTTGCGCACCGACATCCCGACCTCCGCGGCCAGCTGCTCGATCGTGAGGTCGGCTGGGAAGTCTGGGCCGTTGACTCCGTTGGTGCGATCCACCTTTCCGTTGTCCTCGTGCCGGCTGGCATCGCTTCCCCTCGAGCCGTCGTCGTGCCGGCCGGCATCGCCTCCCCGCTGGCCGCGGTATTGGCGCGGTTTTTGAGTCTTCTCTGTGTCGGAGCTCACACTTGCCATCTCCAAGCAAGGATACCGTGTTTGATGTAACCTCATATGAGGTAACATCGACTCAGGTCATCATGCCCTCTCCTTTCTCCCCCTCCGTAAGCACCGATGGCTGAACGCGGCGCCATCCCCACCGTCGCTCCGGTACGTCGCCGGGCGCTGCGCCTGATCGGCTCCTTCACCTCCCCGTTGGCGCCGGACGACTACCTGGAGCTGGTCAACCCGCTGTGGTCCACACGCGAGCTGCGCGGACGCGTGGAGGGCGTGCGCCGCGAGAGCGCGACGGCGGTGACCGTGACGATCAAGCCCGGTTGGGAGTGGCCGGGGCACCTGCCCGGGCAGTACCTGCGGCTGGGCATCGAGGTGGATGGCGTGCACCACTGGCGCGCCTACTCGCTTACCTCCGACCCCGAGCGCCACGACGGGCGCATCGCGATCACGCCGAAGCTGCTGCCGGGCGGGAAGGTGTCGCCGTACCTCTTCGATCGCGTGCGCCCCGGGGCGATCGTGCGGCTGGGCGGGGTGGAGGGCACCTTCGTGCTGCCCTCACCGCTGCCCGCGCGGCTGTTGTTTGTGAGCGCCGGCAGCGGGGTAACTCCGATCATGAGCATGCTGCGCAGCCTCGCGCGGGACGGCACGTTGGGGGACGTGGTGCACATTCATTGCGCGCGCGACGCCAGGGATGTGATCTTCCGCCGCGAGCTGCACGGGCTGCACGAGCGCCACACTGGCAGCCGGCCGCGGGGGCGCTACGCGAACGGCCAGCCGCACGAGCGCCCCGCCGCCGGCTACCGACTGCACGAGCGGCTCACTGGTGCGTTTGGCCGCCTGGCGCCGGGCGAGCTCGACGGGCTGTGCCCCGACTGGCGCGAGCGCGAGGCGTTTGTGTGCGGTCCCGCCGGGCTGTTGCAGACGCTTGGTGAGCACTGGCGCGCGGAGGGCGATCCCGCGCGGATGCACATCGAGCGCTTCCAGCCCGCCACCGGTGTGGGCGATGGCCCGCGCGGGGCGGGCGGCGATATCGACTTCTGTGCCAGCGGCATCCGCGCGCACAGCGACGGCGAGCAGCCGATCCTCGTGGCGGGCGAGCGCGCCGGCGCCACGCTGCCCCACGGCTGTCGCATGGGCATCTGCCACAGCTGCGTCGGGCGGTTGCGCTGTGGCCAGGTGCGCGACCTGCGCACCGGCCGTGTGTACGGCCAGCCCGGCGAGCTGGTGCAGACCTGTATCAACGCGCCCGAGGGCGCGGTCGAGATCGAGCTGTGAGAACCCACCAAACGCGACGGAGGTCATATGTCCGCCACCATTGAGCGCCCGCCGGTGCCGCCTCCCGCGGCCCCGCCTTTCGAGGAGCCCGAGAACCCGCTGCACCGCCTCACCCCCGAGCAGCTCGAGGCCCTTGGCCGCGAGCTCGACGCGCTCCACGAGGAGGTCTACGCCGACCTCGGCGAGCGTGACGCGAGCTATATCCGCTCGACGATCCGCTTCCACCGCCAGCTGGTGATCGGCGCGCGGCTGCTGCTGCTGCGCTCGGACAAGCGACCGGCATGGCTGGCGGGCACGGCTGCGCTGTCGCTGGCGAAGATCCTCGAGAACATGGAGATCGGCCACAACGTGATGCACGGCCAGTGGGACTGGATGAACGACCCGGACATCAACTCCCAGAGTTGGGATTGGGACACCGCTTCGCCGGCCGACGCGTGGCGCCATTCACACAATTACGAGCACCACACATTCACCAACATCCGCGGCAAGGACCGCGACTTGGGGTATGAGATCATGCGCATCGACCCCCACCAGCGCTGGCACCCGGTGTACCTGGCGCAGCCGTTGTACAACCTGCTGCTGATGGGCTTCTTCGAGTGGGGGGTGGCGATGCACGACCTCAACTTCGAGGCGATCCGCAAGGGGGAGAAGCCCAAGGCGAAGGCGCTCGCCGAGCTGCGCGCGATCGGGCTGAAGGCGCGGCGGCAGGCCGTCAAGGACTACCTCGCCTTCCCGTTGCTCTCGGCGGCCGTGTCGGTGGGGAGCGCCGCGGTGCTGTCCGGCCGGCGTTCGGCGTCGGCCTCGGTTGGAAGTTCGTCTGGCCGCCGCTCGGCTGGGTTGTTCGCCTGGCGCTCAGCTTCGGCGCCGACCAGCATGTCGTCGTCGCCGGCAGGCGGCTCGGCCTCGAAATCGCAAGGGTGGGGGGCGCCGTCAAGCCGCCGTGCAGCCGCGCGCACGCTCAAGGCCACGCTCACCGCCAACTTCACCTCCAACATCGTGCGCAACGTGTGGGCCCACTCGATCATCTTCTGTGGGCACTTCCCCGACCAGACCTACACCTTCAGCGAGCAGGAGGTCGCCGACGAGACCCGCGGTGCGTGGTACGTGCGCCAGCTGCTCGGCTCCGCCAACATCGAGGGCGGGCAGCTGTTTCACTTCGTCAGCGGCAACCTCGGTTTCCAGGTCGAGCACCACCTGTTCCCCGACCTGCCCTCCAGCCGCTACGCCGAAATCGCCCCGCGCGTGCGTGACATCTGCCAGCGCTACAACCTGCCTTACAACAGCGGCCCCTTCCACCGCCAGCTCGGCAACGTGCACCGCACGATCCTACGCCTCGCGTTTCCTGGCGGGCACCCGCGGCCGAAAGGCGAGGGCTACCGGGGCGACTAGAGCGGCCGGCGCTCACGCCGGGGTGATCGTGACCAGCGAGATCGGGCGCGTCGTTTGCTGCTGGTAGGCGTCGTAGCGACCACGGTTGTTGTCGTTGACGAGCTTCCACAAGCGCGCGTACTCGGCGTCGCCGGACTCCACCACGCGCGCGATACCAGGACTCTTCGTACGCCCGATCTGGATCTCGACCTCGGGCTTGGCGCGCACGTTATACAGCCACCCCGGAGCGCTGTCGGAGCCGCCATTGGAGGCGACGACCACATAGTCGCCGCCGTCGGCGGCGTAGATCAGCGCGTTGCAACGCTGCGTCCCGGTGCGTCGACCGGTGCTGCGAAGCAACAGCGCCGGCACGCCGAGCATGCGGTGCCCCACCATCCCGTCGCTGCGCTCGTAAAGCTGTTGGTGGAGTTTCAGGGCGGGGCCCTGGATGGCGTCGGTCATGCTCACATCGCGCAGTGTAAGGGTTTGTAGGGCTCTGCTGCGGGAGGAAGCCCTAGCTTGGGCGCCCAGGCGGGGGCGAGGGTGCCCCACAGGTGCTGCAGTGCGTACGCGCGCCACGGCCGCCAGCGCTCTGCCAGACGCGCGGCGTCCCGCGGCGAGCACCCTCCGCTCAACATGGGGTTGGAGCTGCCGAGCGCTTCCAGCGCGTGGCGCACGCCGAGGTCGGTGGGTAGGAACGCATCGGGGTCGGCGAGCGCGCGCATCGCGATGTACTCCGTGGTCCACGGCCCCACCCCGGGGAGCTCGAGCAGACGCGCGCGCACCTCCTCGCGATCGCTGCCGGGGTCGATCGCGAGCTCTCCTTCGGCCAGCAGCCGCGCCAGTGTTTGCAGCGTGTGCCGCCGGCGCGCGGGACCGCCCGGCAGCTCCTCGGGCGCCGCCGCGGCGATCGCGGCGGGGGTGGGGAAGAGGTGCGTGAGCGTGCCGTCGGGCGCAGGTAGTGGCTCCCCCAGCGCCTGCGTGAGTCGCGCGGCGGCGGTACGAGCTGCAGGCACGGAGACCTGCTGCCCGAGTACGGCGCGCACCGCGAGCTCGGCGCCGTCCACTGCTCCGGGCAGGCGCAGCCCGGGCGCGGCGCGCACCAGCGGCGCCAGCAGTTGATCGCCGGCGAGGTGCTCCGCCGGTGCGGTGGGATCGGCGTCGAGGTCGAGTAGGCGCCGGCAGCGCTGCACGGCGGCCGTCAGGTCGCGCAGATCGGCCAGGCGCAGCCGGCAGGCGATATGGCCGTCGGCCGGGGCTGGCGCCAGCTCCACCACGCCATGGCCGTGCGGCAGGCGCAGTGTGCGCCGGTAGCGATACCCGACGACCTCCTCCACGCCGCGCACGGCGCGCGCTCCAAGGAAGTCCAGGAGCCGCCCCCACTCCAGCGGGGGACGGTAGGCGAGGCGCACGGTGAGCGGGACGGTCTCGGCTGGGGTGGCTCGGGCGGAGCGTACGGTGAGCGGGACCGTCTCGGCTGGGGTGGCTCGGGCGGAGCGTACGGTGAGCGGGACCGTCTCGGCCGGGGCGGCTCCAGCGGAACGCGAGGGGGTGGCGAGGATCGATCCGGGTGGGCCCGCCAGCGGCCGGATCGATCCGGGTGGGCCCGCTGCCGGCCCGAGCCAGACCTCGCGCGGCGGGGCGGGGCGGAGCGCTGCGGGCGCGCGGCGGCGCAGCTCTGTGGGGGTGCGCCCGTAGACGGCGCGGATCGTGTCGTTGAACTGGCGCACGCTCGCGAAGCCGGCCGCATGGGCGACGTCGATCAGGCGCAGCAAGGAGGTCTCGATCAGGATGCGCGCCGTCTGCGCTCGCTGCGCGCGGGCGAGCGCGAGCGGGCCGGCGCCGAGCTCGGCCGTGAGCTGGCGGGTCAGGTGGCGCTCGCTGTAGGCCAGGCGCCGTGCGAGGCCGCCGACGCCCTCGCGGTCGACGACCCCGTCGGCGATCAGCCCCATCGCGCGCGCTGCGAGGTCGCCGCGCCGGTTCCACTCCGGCGAGCCGGGGGCGGCGTGGGGATGGCAGCGCAGGCAGGCGCGAAAGCCGGCGCTCTGCGCGGCCGCCGCGGTTGGATAGAAGCGGACGTTGCGGCGCTTGGGCACGATCGCCGGGCAGCTCGGGCGGCAGTAGATCCTGGTGGAGGTGACGGCGACAAAGAAGCAGCCGTCGAAGCGGCGGTCGCGACTGCCGAGCACGCGGTAGCGGGCCTCGAACTCAGCGGTGTCGGTCGGTTTGCCGGGCCTTTCCGCGGTGTCGGTTGGTCTGCCGGGCCTTGCCGCGCTTTCGGTTGGTCTACCGGGGGTGGGTGCGGGAGTCATGGTTCGCAGTATGAACAGCAAAGCTAGCGGTTTTCGGACATGGTTATGTCCGATTCGCGCCAGCTTTTTTTGTTTGGGACGCGGGGGGCCAGGCTACTCACACACTTCGGCCGGCCGGGCCGGCTATCGCGTCCGATTTCCGCCAGACTCCGACGTGTGGGGGTGACAGAGTGAGCGTATGAACTACACAATGATTGACAGTCCAGTCGGAGAGCTGCTGGCCAGCGCCGACGCCGCGGGACGGATCACCGGCCTGCACTTCCACGATGGCCACCGCCTACCAGCGCGCGACTCCAGTTGGGTGCACGACGGGGAGGCGCTCACGCCGCTGCGCCGCCAACTGGAGGAGTACTTCGCCGGCGAGCGCCGCGAGTTCGAGCTCGACCTTGCCCCCAGCGGCTCGCCGTTTCAGCTTGAGGTGTGGCGCGCGTTGTGCGCGATCCCTTACGGCGAGACGGCCTCCTACGGCGAGATCGCGGCCGCCGTGGGCCAGCCCGGCGCGGCGCGCGCGGTGGGTGGCGCGAACAATCGCAACCCGATCGCGATCGTCATCCCTTGCCACCGGGTGATTGGCGCGAACGGTACGCTCACCGGCTACGGCGGAGGGCTGCCGCGCAAGCAGCAACTGCTCGCGCTGGAGACCGGGGCGCTGGTGCTCGTCTGAGACGGGGCAGGCGGCCGGGCTCCTCTGATCGGTCGAGACGCATATATTCCGAGGCAATGCCCCGTCACCTGATCTCGATCGACCAGGTCGACGACAAGCTGGCCCGCGAGATCTTCGCGACTGCCGACGACATGGCCGCCGCGCTGCGGATCCCCACGCGCCTCTCCAGCCTCACCGGCCGGGTGGTGGCGCTGCTGTTCTTCGAGCCCTCCTCGCGCACGATCCTCAGCTTCAGCGCCGCCGCGGCGCGGTTGGGCGCGGCGGTGATCTCCCACCGCGGCGTCGAGTCCTCTTCGCTCTCGAAGGGCGAGTCGATTGAGGACACGGTGCGCGTGGTCGGCAGCTACGCCGACCTGATCGTGCTGCGCCACGAGGCGGCGGGCATCGCCCAGCGGGCATCCGAGATCAGCCCGGTGCCGCTGATCAACGGCGGCGATGGCCCCAACGAGCACCCGACGCAGGCGCTGATCGACATGTACACGATCGAGCGCGAGTTGGGACGGCTGCACTCGCTACGCGTGGGGATGGGCTTCGACCCCCGTCACTCGCGCTCGATCCACTCGCTCTGCCGCGGCCTCTCCCACTACCCCGACAACGACGTGCTGCTGGTCGGCCCCAAGGAGCTGTGGCTGGACGAGCAGGAGTTGGGCGAGCTTCGCGCGCACGGGCTGCGCGTGGAGCAGAGCAGCGACATGCAGCAGTTGCTGGCGCGCGAGATCGTGTACGTCAACCGCTTCCAGGTCGAGCGCATCGCGGACCCCCAACTGGCGGCAACTTATCGCGAGCGCTACTGCATCGCAGCTGCCGACGTGCGCAGCTCGGAGATCAAGCTGCTCCTTGACCCTCTACCACGCATCCACGAGATTGCCCACGAGGTGGACGACCTGCCCGAGGCGCTCTACTTCAAGCAGGCCGCCAACGGCGTCCCGATCCGGATGGCGCTGCTGTCGATGTTGGCGTAGGGCTGACCAAGCCAGGGGCAGGGAGGCTCGAAGACGGGAGCTACGGGGTCGCTCTCCCGTCCGCGCGGGCGTGAAGCGGGGTGTCGACGAGACGCTCGGATCGCACGCAAAGCGGTACAAATCGCACGACCACCATCCGACCCTGATCTTCGAAAGCCGGTGATAGCATGCGCCGATCTTGTGGTGGCCCCTTATCCACGTTAGTCGTCGTAGGCGTAGAACACCTTCTCTGGTATGTGCCATCCTTTTTGTGGGTGCTCTGCTGTGCGGCCTTGCGTCCTCGGCTTCAGCCGCTGAAGACGGGCAGATCACCGGTAGGGTGATCAGCGCGGTGACGAAGGCTCCCATCGAAGGTGTCGAACCGTGTGCCGCGAGTGTGCCGGTGACCTCGCTGCCTGGAACGTGCACCCTTACGAACGCCAACGGCGAATACACCATCCCATCACTGCCGGCCGGCGAATACATCATCACTTTTATCGTGCACGATTCAAATTTGGATTATCAATACTACAACCATAAGTATGACTACTCCGAAGCGGAACCGGCGCTTGTCACCGGAGGTCAGACGACGGGTGGAATCGACGCGGAACTTGGGGAAGTCGGGGGTAGCTTCGCCAGTGAACTAGCCGGGAGGGTAACCGACGCATCGACAAAGGTAGCGATCGAAGGAATCGAAGTCTGCGCGTATGAATACAAATCAAGCGAAGTCGAGCCGCCGGAACACTGCGCGATCACCGGCGCCAACGGCGAATACACGCTCCCGGGATTGCCTCCGGGCGAATACGTCGTTGAATTCGCGGACCAGGCGAATAGCGACCTGAATTACGTTAGGCAGTACTACAACGCCAAAGGTTCGCTCTCTGAAGCGACTCGGATACAGCTTCCCGCGCTGACGACGGAGTACCACATAGACGCCGAACTCGGCGTGGGTGGGCGTATTGCCGGCGATGTGACAAACGTTCCGACCGGAGCGGCGATCGAAGGAGTATTGGTCTGCGCGTCTCTGCCGAACAGCGAAATCGGTGAATGCGCAATCACCAATTCGCTGGGTGAATACACAATCCCGGCTCTGCCCGCGGGACGGTATGTGGTTGAATTCCTCGCCGCGCCGGGCAGCTATCTCATGCAGTATTATCAGGGCAGCTACGTCGCCTCCGAAGCACGGCGGGTGACAGTCGCCAAGGAAGTGACCACCGCTGGCATCGATGCCGCTATGCAACCCGGTGTCTTCAAGGCACCTGTCGCTCTGACGCCCCCCAGCGTATCGGGGACCACAGCGGTTGGGGACACCCTGTCGTGCGCCGGCGGCTCATGGAGTGCCAATCCGCTGCCGAGCTTCTCGTACGTGTGGCTGTTGGACGGCGCCCCGATCCCACTGGCGACCCAGAGCGTCTATACCGTGCAGAGTGCCGACATCGGGCACAGCCTTAGCTGCGAGGTCGAAGCAATCGATAGGGCTGTAGGCAGGAAGGGAGTGGGGCGGGCCATTAGCTCGCCTGTAGCTATAACCGAGGGCTCTACAAGCCCCGCTCCGGGATCGAGTAGCGCTGCGAAACCGGTTGCAAGCTCAACCCCGGTCGTGGTGTTGGAGGCGCCGAAGATCCATATATCCAAGAAGCATGCGGCGCAGGTGCGCATCCGCTGTGAGCACGCGGGTTGTCAAGGATCACTTGAGCTTGTGACGCAGAACGCAGGCGGGGTCATCCTGGCCAAGGGCTCGTTTTCGGTCGCGGAGGGTCAGAGCGCAACAGTGATGTTGCGCCTCACTCAGGCTGGCGTCAAGCGGCTCACGCACGCAAGCGCTCACCACCTGGCCGCGCGGCTCACCGCTCTTGTGCATGCCGGTAAGACGATAACCGAGACGACAGTGGTCAGCTGACCTATGCGACGCCATAGGATCTCTTACCTTGCGGGTCTGTTGGTGGTGATTGCTTCGTTGGGGTGTTCCGGCACGGCCATGGCCTTGCCGGAAGGTACGATCAGTCAGTTTGCCATTCCCACCGCCGAAAGCGCACCAGGTGGGATCGTGCCGGGTCCCGAAGGCAACCTCTGGTTCACCGAGTACAGAGGCGAGAAGATCGGGCGGGTCACACCGGCCGGGACGATCACCGAGTTCGCGATACCAACCGAAAGAGCCCGACCGGAAGGGATCGCGCCGGGTCCCGAAGGCAACCTCTGGTTCACCGAGCGCAAGGGGAACAAGATCGGGATGATCACGCCGAGCGGGACGATCAGCGAGTTCGCGATACCAACCGCCGAAAGTGAACCGGAAGACATCGCGCTCGGGCCCGACGGCAACCTCTGGTTCACCGAGTACAAAGCCGACAAGATCGGGCGGATCACGCCTACTGGGATCATCACGGAGTTCTCGCTCCCAACCGCCGAAAGCGGTCCATTGGGGATTGCGCCTGGTCCCGACGGCAATGTGTGGTTCACCGAGTACAAGGCCGACCAGATTGGTCGGATCACGCCAAACGGCTCGGTTGTCGAGTTTCCGATGCCGACCGCGGAAAGTGGGCCATGGCACATCGCTCCCGGCCCGGACGGCAACCTCTGGTTCGCCGAGTTCAAGGGCGACAAGATCGGCCGGATCACACCAAACGGCGTCTTCACGGAATTCCCGCTACCGACCGCCGTGAGCCTGCCGACAGACATCGCCACCGGCCCGGACGGCAACCTCTGGTTCATCGAGTACAAGGGTGACAAGATCGGCCGGATCACGCCGAGCGGGACAATCACCGAGTTTCCGCTGCCAACGGCCGCCAGCGAACCGACAGGCCTCTCGGCCGGCCCCGACGGCAACATGTGGTTCGCTGAGTCGAGCACCGACTTGATCGCGCGCATAGGCACGGGCGCCCCGGAAGCGTTGGTGTCCGCCTCGGTACTAACGGGCGGTGGCCAAGCTGGTGCGCCGCAGACCTGCGACACGTCGTGGTCCACCTGGAGCGCCCTGCAGCCGTCGGCGACGCTCTTTGGCTTCGACGGCTACCGTTGGCAGCTCGATGGCGCTCCGCTCGCCACCGGCCAGTCCTATACGCCGACACTCGAACAGGTCGGTCATCAGCTTTCCTGTAGTGAGACGGCCACCTACCCCCTGCTTGACGTGACCGACTCCGCGAGCAGCGCCCCCGTGACCGTGCTCGCGCCACCGCCACCGGTGATCACCGACGTCCACCAGTCAGCTTTTCGGTGGCGTGAGGGCAACAAGCTCGCGCACATCAGCCGAACGGGCAAGAAGCCGCCCGTCGGGACCACGATCTCGTTTGTGCTCAGCGAGAACGCGTCGGTCAGCTTCGAGTTCACCCAAATCCACGGCAGCTGTAGAGCAAAGGGCCACAAGCCGTCCAAGGCCGAGCACTGCGGGCGCACGATGACCGCTGGAAAGCTATCCTTCGCCGGTCACGACGGCGCGAATAAGGTCAGCTTCCAGGGACGCATCTCTCGCTCTCGAGAGCTCAAACCCGGCGACTACACGCTCGCTATTACCGCGATCAATACCGAACGCACGCGCTCTGCCTCGGAGTCGTTGCGCTTCACAATCACCTCAAACCGCTGATCACAGCGTTCCGTCCGAGCACCTCTGACTCCTCCCCGCGCCCGCGAGCACGAGTGCTGCCAGCCCGCAGAGGCCGACAACCAGCGCGATACCGCCGTGGCCGGTGGCCCGGCGCGCGGTGTGTCCCGCCGCGGACGCAGCCGGCGCCGGGGTGGCTGGCGGCCCGACGGCACGCAGCGCATACTCGATGCGTCCGATGCCGCCTGCCCCCGTTAGTGTGACCCACGCGGCCAGGGCACGGCCGCTCGCCGGGTCCACCGCGACCGTCGGCGGCCCGTTGGGCCCGGGCGCGGCGACGAGTTCGGGGGCTGCGAACGAGACTTCTCCCTCCCCGGCGTAGTGGCCGCGCGCCGCGTGAATCGCCCACCGCCGGGGATTAATGCTCGCCCGCCCCGCCCGCCCGCCGTCGGTCGAGCTTGGGGCTGTACGCCACACGACAAACGCTTCCGCGTCGGGCCCCGCACCGATATCCGCCAGCACCGCGTCGGTCGCAGGTGAGCGATTGGTGGCTGTCTGGCCCCCTGTCTGACCCCCGCCGGTAGGCGCGCGATTGGAGCCCGTCTGCCCACTGCTCGCAGGTGCAGGCGCGGAGCCGGCCTGCATGCCGGCCGACCCGCCACCCGAGATCACCACCGGCGCCCACGCGCCGCGGTGCAGCGACACCGGCGAGGCGCGCACGACGTAGTGGTCGCCATCGACGCCGGTCCACGCGATCATCACCGCCTCACTGGAGAGTCGCAGCAGGCGTAGCGAGCCGGCCGGGGGGACGAAGCCGCCGAGGTCGCGAAAGCGTTCGAGCGACTGCGGCGCTTCGAAGTCGAGTCCGCTGCCTGAGATGCTCAGTTCGATCGTCGTGCTCGGCGCGCCACTGGGCGCCGTCGACTGGCTGCGCCAGGCCACGATCGCATGGCCGTCGTCGCTGAGGAGCGCCTCCAGTTCGAGGTTGGGCGACCCGGCCGTGAGACTCCCCAGCCGCTGCGTCGCCCCGAGCGCACCCGCGGGGGAGAGCTCACGGGCGTAAACGGTGCCGTCGCTGGCCCACACGAGCAGGACTTCGGCGCGGTAGTCCATCGTCGCGGCGAGCGCTTCGAGTGGGCTGGCGCCGACGGGCACCAGCCGCGCGCGCGCAGGCGACTCGCTGTAGTGGCGCTGCACGCGTACCGCGATTTCCCACCCCGCTCGGGTGCGCACCGGGGATGCGATCGCCACGTCGCCGAGGTAGGAGCTGGACGCCGTGGTCGGCTCCGCCGGCCCCCCGAGCGGTAGGGCCGTGCCGAACGCACCTGTGGTTCTGCCCTCCGTGAGTGCGCCAGAACCGATGGCCAGGACCTGCCCGGTGGCGGTGCCGGCGGCGGCTGCGACTTCTTCGAGCCCCGCGGGATCGGAGGCAAGCGGTTGACCCACACCTGGGATATCGCCGGCCAACGTCGCACCATATGCCTCGCCCGCCGTGGCTCCCGCGGCGCACTCACGCGGGGCGGTCCACAACAGCGCTCCGGGCCCGCTACGTATGGTGGGTTCGGCGCTCGGAAACACAACCGACGGGGCCGCCGCGACAGTGAGCGCTGTCGAGCAGCCTGCTGGGCGCGTGGGCGCAGACCAGCGCGCGGCCGCGGTGGACGCTGCGCACAGGGGAATGAGCAGCGCGGCGATCGCCAGCGCTCGGGCCTCATGGGATTGCATCTGCAAAAACCGGACCGGCATCCGGCAATCGTAGGGGCCCGGCCGTCGTCGGGCGCGCTCAATCTCGGGCAGGCGTCGCTCGTAGTCTCTGCCGCCCTCGAGCTTGCCCGCGACCTCCCCTTGCCCTCTAGTCCCGCCCCGCCGCTCCGTCGCCCCCGGCCCTCCGCCGCCCTCAAGCCCCACCAGCGGCCCGCGTGGCTTCGCGGGCGCGGCGGTACTCGTTGACGACGATCTCGGTCAGCTCCTCCACGGAGGTCTCCGCCGTCGGCTTGTCGAGCGCGATCGCGCCGTCCTGGATCAAGCTCACGCGGTCGCATGCTTCGAACACATGCACGTAGTTGTGGAGGATCATGATGACCGAGACCTTGCCGCTCGCCTTCAGGCGCGCGACCAGGTCGAGGATCTGCGCCCCCTCTTTGGCGCCCATTGCCGCCAGTGGCTCGTCCAGCAGGATGATGTCCGCGTCGGAGTTGACCGTGCGCGCCACCGCGATCGCCTGGCGCTGCCCTCCGGACAGCCGCGCCACGGCCACGTCGATCCGCGGGATGTTGATGCCGATCTCGTCCAGTGCCCGGCGGGCTTCGCGCTTCATCTCACGGTTGGCCAGGAACGGAATCGGGCGGTGCACCTTCTCGCGGCGCAGCGCCAGGTTGTGGTAAACGGACAGTTCGTCGATCAGCGCGAGATCCTGGTAGACGGTGTCGATGCCTTTTGCGCGCGCGTCATCGACGCTTTTGGGTTGATAGGGCTTGCCGTGCAGGAACATCCGCCCCGTGTCCTGGCGCTGGAAGCCGCAGAGGATCTTGATCAACGTCGACTTGCCCGCGCCGTTGTCGCCGAGCAGCCCCAGCACCTCGCCCTTGCGCAAGTGCAGGTTGACGTCGCGCAGGGCCGTCACCGGCCCGAAGCGCTTGGCAATGTGCTCGACGCGCAGCACGTCGTCCGCAGCCGCGACCGGCCCGACGATCGTCTCTGCCGGGACGGGCTGATCAGCCACTGCGGGAGCCCCTGCGCACGCGTTGCACGTACACGTTGATGGTCATCGCCAGGATGATCGCCAGGCCCAGGTAGAAGAGCTGGTAGTCAGCGTTGACGCCCTTGAGGATCAGGCCGTCGTTGAGAATGCCCAGGAACAGTGCTCCGATCAGCGCGCCCACGACGGTCCCCGACCCGCCCGTGAGGAGCGTGCCGCCGATCACCGCCGCCGAGATCGCCTTGAACAGGATTTCGTTGGCTCCGGCCACGTCTGGCTGCACCGAGGAGACCCGCACCGCCTCGAGGATCCCGACGAAGCCCCCGGCGGTGGCGCAGAGGATGAAGTTGCGGATTATCACCAGGCGCACCCCCACCCCGGCCTCGGCGGCGGCCAGCTTGTTGGAGCCCACGGCCACCGTGTACAGGCCCCAGCGGGTGAACGTCAGCACGATCTGCCCCACGACCACGATCACGATCGCCCAGATCAGCTCCGAATAGGTGCCCGCGCCGAGGATTTTCGCGAACGTCGAGACGTGAGTGACCGTTTCGGTGAGCGCGATGTGTGCCCCGTTGATCACGTGGTGGACGCTGACGGTGCTGGTCGTCACTTCCGCGCCCGGCATCCCGACCGGCACGCCGTGCGAGATGATCAGCGTCAACCCCTCCAGCGTGAACAGCATGCCGAGCGTGGTGACGAACGAGCTGATGCCGACGACCGCCGTGAAGAACCCGTTGATGAAGCCGACCACCATGCAGCAGGCCAGCGCGAGCAGCACGCACGGCACGTGCGGAATTCCGGCCGTCGCCAGCTTGTAGTAGATGAACGGCGCGAGCAGGTAGGTCGCCCCGATCGACAGGTCGATCTCGCCCAGGATCATCACGAACACCTCGCCTGCGCCGAGGATCGCGAACGGGGCGAAGAACGGCAGCAGCGTCTTGAAGCTGGAGCTGGTGAGGAAGGTGCTGGTGGTCAGCGAGAAGTAGATCGCCGCGAGCAGCGTGACGACGATGATGCTGCCCTCGCGCAGGGAGAGCGCGCGTTCGAGCACCTCATGTTTGGTGAGCATGGAGACCCGGCGCGCGCGCGCCGGGTCTCCGGCCGGAGGGGTCGATCCCTGCGCCGCGGCCGGAGCCGGGGTAGGCCCCAAAGAGGAGCTGGCCACGGTCGCCGACCTTTGTTACGCGGCGGTGCCCGCCGGGATCGGGACGACCTTCGGTTCCGAGGAGGTCCCCTCGAAACGGCTCTTGGAGTTGACGTACGGAGTGACGGTTTCTTTGTTGATGAATTTCAGGCCCGTATCGACTTCCGCCGGACCAGTCAGGGACCCGGAGACCTGCCACAGGAACAGCTGCAGGGCCGGCAGGAATCCCTGCAGGTAGGGCTGCTGGTCGATCGTGAATTCGATATGACCTTCGTGCAGCAGTTTCTGGGTTTTTTCGGTCAAATCGAAGCCACCGGCCTTGATGCCTTTGGCGGCGAGCCCGAGTTTCTGCATCACGCCCGCGAGTTCCGCGGTGTCGCCACCGTCGACGGCGTACATCCCCTTCGTGGTCGGATGGCCGGTCCAGTAGGCTTCGATCGCCGATTTCTCCCCCGATTCCAGGGAGCCGGTCACGATCGTGTGCAGTTTGATCGGCGCCCCGGATCCTTCGATCGCCTTTTCGGCTCCTTCCAGGCGCGGCTGCAGGTTGGCCGAGCCCGCATTGGCGGTGAAGATCAC
Source organism: uncultured Solirubrobacterales bacterium (assembly GCA_963772075.1). Lineage (GTDB taxonomy): Bacteria > Actinomycetota > Thermoleophilia > Solirubrobacterales > Solirubrobacteraceae > Palsa-744. The sequence goes on from CAVYWG010000015.1 coordinate 16,770, forward strand.
CACGTCGCCTTCTTTGACCGCTGCGACGATCCGCTTGCCCATCAGTTCGCCGGCCAGTTTCAGGTCCTGGCCGATGTAGGCCAGGCGCTTGTTGGGGGGCGATGGGGCGTCGGCGTTGTAGGCGACGACCGGGATGCCGGCCTTCAGCGCGTTTTCGATCGGGACGTTGAAGGCGGTCTTGCTGATCAGCGACACCGCGATCCCGTGGGCACCGGAGGAGACGGCGGTGTTGATAGCGTTGACCATCTGGTTGATGTTTTCGCTTTCGGAGCCCGTCCACTCGTAACTCGAGCCGAGCAGTTTGCAGGCGTCGGCGATGCCGTACTGGGTGGGCGTGAAGAACGAGTTGGTCGTGACGTGGTTGACGAACACGAATTTGTATTCGGGGTGCGACCCGAAGATCGAGGCGGAGTTGCCGCCCGAGGAGGAGGCGCTTGATCCGCACGCCTCCAGCAGCATGCTCACCGAGCCGACCGCCGCGCCGGTCAGCGCGGTGCGGCGCAGGAACGAACGCCGGTCGAATCCCGGGGCCAGTCCGGTGGAATGGGATCCCACCTGCTTCTCGGAGTGCTCCAAGCGCTCCACCGCGTCGAGCACCAGATCGCTGTCGGACATCTCATCCTCCTCCTTGTCTTGCGGGACAGGCAACGGGTACGGCTCCCCTCTAAGGGGTTTCCCGTTTGAGTCATCTGTTACACGCTTAATTCGAGCGCGCGGGAGGGTGAGAGCACCTCGCCCGTTGAGGATTGTCTGTCCCATAGGTGAGGATCGTCAGGCCCGATGAAGGCTGGTCCTATGAGCGGTGGCGCCGACGCAGAGCCTATCTACGAGGGGTCGGCTCCAGCGCGGAGCCGAGGTCCTTACCCGGCTACCCGGGCGCGCCGGAGGTGACGACGGCCATCGTCATCGTGAGCGCCACCAGCACCGCTGTCACCGCGATCACCGCGCGCTCCCCCGAGAGGCCGCCGGGGAAGTTCGGTTTACGCAGCCCCAGGCCGAGCGACACCACGACCGCCCACACGACCAGGAGGCCGCCGGCGATGTAGAAGGGCGTTCGGCTCTTAGCCGCGAGGATCGGCGCAAGCTGCATGACCGCCATGTGCACGCAAACGAGCGTAACACGAGCAACGGAGATATGCTCACCAGCGATGCCCGACGCGGTACGAACACCTGACGAGCGCTTCGAGGGTCTGCCGGACTTTCCCTTCGCGGCGCACTACCGCGAGGTGGAGGGGCTGCGCCTCGCGCACATCGACGAGGGGGAGGGCCCGCCGGTGATCTTCATGCACGGCGAGCCGACGTGGTCGTTCCTGTGGCGCAAGGTGATTCCGCCCGTACGCGACGCCGGCTTCCGCTGCATCGCCCCCGACTATGCCGGGTTCGGGCGCTCGGACAAGCCGACCGACATCGGGTGGTACTCCTATGATCGCCACGTCGCGTTGGGGGCGGCGCTGTTGGAGGAACTCGACGTCCGTAACGCGACGATGGTTGTGCACGACTGGGGCGGGCCGATCGGACTGCGACTCGCCGTCGAGCACGCCGAGCGGATCGACCGCCTCGTGATCACCGACAGTGGCATCTTCACCGGCAACCAAAAGATGTCCGACGCGTGGCTGGCGTTCCGCGACTTCACCGCGCGCACCGAGGACCTGCCGGTGGGCATGCTCGTCAGGGGCGCGTGCAAGAACGACCCCGGCGAGGAGGTGATCGCCGCCTACGAGGCGCCCTACCCGAACGCCGCCTCGAAGGCCGGCGCGCGCGCGTTCCCCGCGCTGATCCCGTTTGCGCCCGACGCCCCCGGCGCCGCGGAGGGCCGCCACACGCTGCACGCGCTGCGTGAGGACACTCGCCCGACACTAATCCTGTGGGGCGATTCTGACCCGGTGTTGCCGATGGCGGTGGCGGAGAAATTCGCGGGCGCGATCGGCGAGCCGCCGCCGCGTGCGATCGAGGACGCCGGGCACTTCCTGCAGGAGGATAAAGGCCCGGAGATCGGCGCGATCGTTGCGGAGTGGCTGACGGCGTAGGGCCCCACCGGCCCGCGGCCACTCTTCCCGAAGTTCCCGCGGCCTGCCTGCTCAGGCCGCGGGCCGGCCAGCCTGGGGCTCAGTGAGCTGCGGCTGCTCGGGCGCCGACGCGAGCGCCGGCTCCGAGCGCGCGGCGCGCAGCTCGTACTCGCGACGCACCTCGACGTCGGCGTCGGCGATCACGCGATCGACTCCTGTCACACGGCCGATACCCTCGGCGACCGAGCGCGGCAGCAACGTGCCGAGCTGGTAGGTGCGCCGGGTGGCCCTCGGTACCCACACTTCGACGGTGCCGTGCTGCAGCGCCTCGACGATCGCGTCGGCGACTTCGGAGGGCTCGACGTTGGAGAAGCCGCGCGCATGGCCGAGGCCCCCGCCCAACTCGGTGTTGACGATGTAGGGCATCACGTAGCTCAGATCGATGTGGGCGCCCATCAGGCGCAGCTCGCCGCGGACCGACTCGGTGAGGCCGACGACGGCGTGCTTGGTCGCCGAGTAGGTGGCGATGCCGGCGGTCCCAAGCTTGCCGGCTTGCGAGGCGATGTTCACGATATGGCCGCGATCGCGGGGGAGCATCCGCACAAGGCCGAGCTTCATCCCAAGGATCACCCCGTGGAGGTTGATGTCCACGGTGCGCCGTGCGGAGAGGTCGTCCTCGTCGAGAAACCGCCCGACGGGCATGATCCCGGCGTTGTTGACCAGCACGTCGAGCGGCCCCAGCTGCTCCTCGGAGGCGTCGAGGAAGCGGGCGAAGGAGTCGCGGTCGGTCACGTCGAGCGCCAGCGCGACCGTGCGCGGGCCGAGCTCCGCGGCCGTCTGCTCGGCGGCGGCGAGGTCGACGTCGCCGATCGCCACCCGCATCCCCGCGGCCAGGAAGGCCTGCGCGGTGGCGCGGCCGATGCCGCGTGCGGCGCCGGTGATCGCGGCGTTCCGGCCGGCGATGAGGCGGGGCGACTTGGCCATGCACGCAATGTACCAGCGCACCTTTTTCGGGGAGAGCGGGTTTGAACAAGCGGACGACCCGTCGGCAAGGGCAAGGATCGGAAAGCCCCCACCCGACGGGGCGCCAGAGGAGAGGGGCACGCACTGCTCGGGCGATCCACGGCGTCGCCCGAGCGTGTGCAGCCGGTGCCGAGCGCGTGCCGCAGAGGGATGCCATTTGGAGATCGTCCGCGCGGGGACGGGCAGGGCCAGGCCGCTGGGCCGGGGCATCCCTCCCCCGCGACCACGGAGGCTCGATAACCTGGGGTGGTAATGGCGTACTTCATGTTCGAGGGACAGCGGATCGCCTACACGGAGTACCAACCCGACCCTCCCGGCTCGGCTGCCGTGACTCCGATCAAAAGCGTCGCTCGCGCGCGTGCCGCACGCGCGGCCGAGCGCACCGAGGTACAGGAGCGGACGGTGATCCTGGTGCATGGGCTGCTGCTTGCCCAAACGATGCACGAGCCACTCGCGCGCGCGCTCGCCGAGCGCGGCAACCGCGTGGTGACGGTGGATTTGCTGGGTCACGGCGAGTCCGAGCGCCCGCGCGACATGTGGCGCTACTCGATGCGTTTCTTCGCCGATCAGGTGGTGGCGCTGATGGATCACCTGGAGGTCGAGCGGGCGGTGGTGATGGGCACATCGCTCGGGGCCAACACGGCGCTGGAGATCGCGTTGGAGGAGCCGGAGCGCCTGCAGGGGATGGTGATCGAGATGCCGGTGCTCGACAACGCGCTGTTGTCGAGCGCGCTCACGTTCACTCCGATCCTGGTGGCATTGACGTTCGGGGAGCCGGTGATGAAGCTCGTTGCACGCGGCGCCCGCGCGATCCCGCGCGGGCTGCTGCCCCACTACGGAAACGTGCTGCTGGATACGATCCGCCAGGAACCAGGCCCCGGCGCCGCGGTGCTGCAGGGCCTCTTTTTCGGCCGCGTGGCGCCGCATCGCAACGAGCGGCGCACGTTCCAGACGCCGGCGCTGGTGATCGGTCATCGGCGCGACCCCGTCCACCCCTTCTCTGACGCGGGGATGCTGGCCGAGGAGCTACCCAACGCGCGTCTGTTGGAAGCCGACTCGCTGGTCGAGCTGCGTCTCAACCCGGAGCGGCTGACGGGCGAGATTGCCACATTCCTGGACGAGGTGTGGGACGGCAAAGCGCGGAGCAAGCCCCGGGCTCGCCGCTCACGGGGCACGACCCCGGCGTAGCTGCCCCGAGCGCGCTCTCGCCACTCCCCTCGGCTTGTGCTGGTCTCCACACTCCGGGTCGCGCGCGCCTCTTCGCTCGTGAAGGAGGGTGGTCGAGCGCCGCGCGCGCCTCTTCGCTCGTGAAGGAGGGTGGTCGAGCGCCGCGCGCGCCTCTTCGCTCGTGAGGGGGGGTGGTCGAGCGCCGCGCGCGCCTCCCGCTCGTCAGGGGGAGGGCTGGTAGAGCGCTACTTCGCTGAGCGCCACGTGGCCGGGCGCGGTGGGGGTGCCCTGTGCGGAGGCGGGTGCCTTGACAAGCCACACGAGCACCCAGCGGAAGGAGTGGCTTTCCGTGCGGAGCTTCTTCAGGTGGGTGACCTTCTTCTTCAGCTTGCGCGAGCCGTCCAGCAGCACCCAGCCCGGTTCGGTAATCGTGGTGGGTGCCTTGGTCCCGTTGGCTCCGTAGATCTGAACGGTCATCCCAGGGGTTGGGGTGCGCAGTTCGAGGCTCCCGAGCGTGGTGGGTTCGCGCAGATCGATCAGCAGGCCCTCCGCCATGTTGGGGAAGGAGTGCGGCTGAACCTGGGCCGTCCACGCGGTGGAGGGTTCCCCGTCGATCGCCAGCCCGGGATCGCCGAAGCTGGATTCGGGATAGTTGTAGGGGTTGTAGGTGGCGGCTGCGTTGGTGTCTAGCAGGATCGGGCTGGGCTGTTCGCTCGCTTTCGATTCGCTCGTCGAGGTGCCCGTTTCGGTGGTGGTGGCTTTCGAGGGAGTTGTCGTGGAGCCGCTGCCGGAGCCGCTCGATTCCGGCGTTGTCGCTTCGGCGCTCGCTTTGGGGGTGGGTGTGGGCGCCGTGACCTTCGGCGGCTGGGTGGTCGAGGATGGTGGGAACAGTGGGTTGGAGCCTTTGGAGGAGCTGTGAGGGGTGCTCGCCCCGCCTGTGCCGCTGGGGGTCGGCGTGGTTGCCGCGGGCGCGGGAGTGGTTGGCGCGGGTGTGATGGGCGTCGTTGCGGGCACTAGTGCCACCGTGTGGGGGCTCGGCGCGTTGTGTTCTTTGATGGCGGCCGCCACCGCCACCGCGGCGCCGAGGGCGAGGATCGCGGCGGTGAGCGCCAGCACCGTCAGCGGGCGCAGGTTGGGTCGCTCGCCGAGGCTGCCGGGCTCGCAGGCGCCACAGTGCAGGCACCATTGTTGACCCTCCTGCAGGGGCGTGTCGCAGTGCGGGCAAACGTGCCCTTGCGCGAGAGCATCGGAGCGGTTTGCCCCACCGGAGCCGTTCGTCCCGCCCGCGGGCGCAACCGCCGGAGTCAACGAAGCGGTTGGCTGCTCAGGGTTCGGCGCGGCCGGTGGATCGGCGAGCAACGTGTTCACGCACACCGATTCTACCCGGGCCTCATAAATGCGGCGCCGGTGGCCCTCCGGGGACGATCTCACGGCCGGTCGGGCGCAGCTGCCCGTCCAGCTCGAGCTGCCAGTAGTAGCGCGTGAACGTGCCCCCCTCGCGGAACTCCCCGATGTGCGGGGCGATCGCCTCTCCGCCGGCCATCCTCACGATCAGCTCCGGGTAGCTGCGGCCGGGCAGCGCGGCGTAGGCGGGAGCGGGGAAGGCGCCACCGAAGCGGGTGTTGACGTCCGTGATCCCCAGCCCCACCTCGGGGTCGCGGAAGACCTGGATCGTGGCGGGCCCCCGCACCGCGAGCGCCTCCATCGCACGCTGCCCCAGCGCGATCAGTTCGGGGTCGCGGATCGCAGCGCCCTTGATCGACTCGCCGCCGCGGGACTCAAGCATTGTGCGTGGAATCGCGTTCAGGCAGCGTCCCTCGAGGTCGCCGAGGCAGTCGATCGAGAACTCCCGCCCGCCCATCGCGCGCTGCACCATCACCGGCTCGCCTTCGAGCACGGGATCCTCTCCGCCAGGCTCTCCGGGCGCGCCCGGCCGAACCCGTCTTCCCTGCGGACCCTGCCGCCCCATCGCACCTTGCCCTCCGGCGACGTAGCGCACGAAGAAGTCCTTCTCCGCGCGGTCGCGCGCCAGATGGATCGAGCGCGCCCCCGAGCCGCGGCGGGGCTTGACCATCACCGGGTAGGAGTCGGGCTCCTCCCCGGGCAGCACCGTCGGCGGCGAGGGCAGTCCCAGCCGCGCAAGCAGTAGGTGGGCCTCGTACTTGTCGTAGGTCGCACGTGCGACCTCGGGCGAGGGCACGAGTGCGGGCAGGGTAGGTGGGGTCCGATTCTCTCGCGCCTGGGCGAGCACCTCGATGTCGAGGTCGGTGAGTGGGATCACCGCACCGACGCCGTGGCGCTCGCACAGCTCCCGTAGGAACGGTATGTAGCCGGGATCGGCGATCGGTGGGGGTGCCGCGCGCACATGGGCCGCGTACTGCGCGGGCGCCAGCGGGTTGGGGTCGACTGCGATCGTGGTCGTGAGCTGCGCGAAACAGGCGACGATGTCGTAGCGCTTGCCCACGCCGGTCAGGAGGATCGCGGGCGACTCAGCCATCGTGGCGCCTCTCGCTTGTCGCGATGTCTGCCTTGCCAGGCGCGATGTCCGCCCCGGGTTGGCTCGGTCGCTCAGCTATACCCAAATCTCCGTTCCAACCGCCCGTCGCGCCCTTGTACAGGCCCGAGCCGCCGAGCACCATCGCCGGGGTGCGCCACAGGATGCGCAGATCGAGTGCGAGCGAGCGATGCTCGATGTAGTAGAGGTCGAGCTCGATCCGCTCGCTCCACGGCAGCGAGGTGCGGCCGTTGACCTGCGCCCAGCCGGTGATCCCCGGCCGGATCGCGAGGCGCCCGCGTTGGCGGGGGGTGTAGCGCTCGACCTGCACCGGCACCGTCGGGCGCGGCCCGATCAGCGACATCTCGCCACGCAGCACGTTCACCAGGTTGGGCAGCTCATCGAGCGAGGTGCGCCGCAGGAGGGCGCCCACGCGCGTGATGCGCGAGTCGTTCTCGTTCACCGCCAGCCCGGCGCCGACGTGCTCGGCGCCGTCGACCATCGTGCGTAGCTTCAGCACCTCGAACGGCCGCCCGTCGCGCCCGATGCGCCGCTGGCGGTAGAGCGCGGGGCCGCGTGACTCCAGGCGGACCGCCGCCATCGCCGCCGCCATCACCGGTGCGCTCAGCACCAGCAGGGCCGCCGACACCGCGATGTCCACGGCGCGGCGGATCACCGGGTTGCCCCCCGCGACGGGAGCCCCGAAGGGCGTGTCCCCTCCGCCGCTTCCCACGTGGCGGCGGTGCCGTGGCGCAGCCAGTCCCACAGGCCGACGGCGAGCATCGCGGTGGTGAGCACGTAGTAGCGGGCGACCAGCAGCACGCGAACGTGCAGCACCCCCCCGATCCCGGCGGCGAACAGCACGAGGAGCTGCACGGCGAGCGTGGCCACGTAGACGATTTGGATCCCACCCGCCCCGGCATTGCGCGCCACCAACGCGATGTTGGCGGCCAGCGCGAGCACATGCAGGACCGGGGTCAGGTAGCGCAACAGGCGGTGGGAGAGGATCATCAGCGCATACCCCGGCGGGTAGCCACGCAGGGAGAGCATCCCGCCCCGCAGCACGATCGGCCAGGTGTGGCTCATCATGCGCCGCTTGCGCGCCGCCTCGCCCTCCAGCGAGGGCACCATCCGCTCGGTCGCGCGTGCGTGCGGCACGTACACCGCGCGCCAGCCGCGCTTGACCATGTTGAAGGGAAACGAGAGGTCGTGCCCCATGGTCGGGTCGACCACAATGTAGGTGTCGCGACGGGTCGCATAGATCGCGCCGTTGCCTGCGGTGATCGAGGAGAGCCGCGACTCCATCCCACGCACCGCCATCTCATAGCGCCAGTACACGCCCTCCTGGTTGGTCGCCGCGGCGCCCGCGGCGCGCACGAAGCGCACCTGTCCGCAGGCGTAGCCGACCTGGGGATCGGCGAACGCGCCGACGAGGACGCGCGCGGCATCCGGCTCCCACAGCGCGTTGGCGTCGGAGAAGGCCACGATCTCTCCCTGCGCGCGTTCGACGGCCGCGTCCTGCGCACGGATCTTGCCGCCGCGCTCAAGCTCCAGCACGAGGTCGGCGCCCGCCTCCCGCGCGTGCTCCGCGGTCGCATCGGTGCAGCCGTCGCAGGTGACGATCACCTCCAGCAGCTCGCGTGGGTAGTCGAGCGCCAGCGCGTTGGCCACCTTCGCGGCGATCACGGATTCCTCATCGTGTGCCGCGACGATCAGCGACAGCGAAGGCAGCGGCGGGGCGGCGGGAGCGAGCGGGCTCTGATCCCCGGAAGCTGGAGCTGCTGTGTGTGCGGGAGCCGGCGTACGCGCGAACAGGTGCGCCAAGACGGCCAGCGTCCCGGCGTAACCGAGCTGTGTCCACACGATCAGCGCGGCGCATACCCAGAAGATGATCTCCAGCATGGTGTTCACCATCTCAGGCCTTGCCCTTCGCCGCCGCTCTCGCTACGCTTGTGGGCGGCTAATACGCTGAGCGGGTTGTTCAGCCTCTTTTGGGGAAGCCCCTGGTGGCCGCCGGGATCGTCTTCACTGCGACCACCAGGGCACCCCGCTATCTCGCCAGTCGGTCGATGACCAACATGGCAACCAGCAGAGCGATGGCCAATACGATCAGTGGATTGCTCATATAGCCCCTCCTTTCTCCGGGACGTACGATCCCGGAACGGCCCGGAGGGAAGGGCCGGCGACACACAGCGATCAACCATTCGAGCCACTCTACGGCGCTACGGCGACGGTACTCTCGGCCGGGGTCGTTCCTAGCAGTGTGCGTGGCCGGATCGTCATGGCTGTCCACACAGCGAGTGGTACAGCTCGAGCGTGCGGTGGGCGATCGCATCCCATGAGTACGGCCCCGCTGCTGCGGCGCGCGCCCGCTCGGCCATCGCCGAGCGGGCGGCGGGATCGGCCAGCAGCTCACGCAGCGCCTCGCCCAGCGCCGTGGAGTCACCGGCTGGGACCGTGCGCGCCGCGCCGGTGGCCGCCACCTCGGGGAAGCCGCCGACGTCGCTCAGCAGCAGCGGCTTGCCGAACGCGAGCGCGGTGAATAGCACACCCGACTGGTCGGCCTCCAGGTAGGGCAGTACGACGAGGTCGGCGCGCGTGAAGTACGCCGGCAGCTCGGCGTCGGGGATGAAGCGGGGCACGAAGCGGATCGATCCATGAGCCTCCTGGCGGTCTTGGACCAAGCAGGGCAAGGACGCAGGGAGCGTGGCGTGCTGGCCGAAACGGGGATGCGAGCGAAGCGAGTGTCTCCCGGCTTCGGTACGCGAGCGACCGAGGACACCGCCCTGCGCAGCGTCCAGGGTCGCCAGGTCCATGCGCGGCATGCCCACGATCCACAGCTCCGCGGGCGGGCGGGATCTCATCCCGCGCCACGCTTGCAGCAGCACGTCGAGGCCCTTGTAGGGGCGCAGCAGACCGAAGAACAGCACCACAGGCATGTCCGTGTGGAGAGGTGGCCCACCCACCTTGCCCACCGGCATCTCTGCCCGCTCGCCCACGAACTTCTCTGCTTGCCCGCCCACCAGCGAGGCAGTGCTCGGAGCGGCGAGGTGGGTGAGTGCCCCATGCGGGATCACGTGCACGCGGCCGGGATCCACGCCCAGCTCCAGCAGCCGTTCGCGCCCGTGCTCGGAGTGCACGACCACCGCGTCGAAGCGCTCGTACAGCCGCCGCTGGGCGGCGAGCTGCCCCGGTCGCGGCTCGCGCGGCAGCACGTCGTGGGCGGTGAGCACGAGCTGGGGACGTGGCCGGCCGGCCTTCGAATCGGTGGGTCGCTGTCGGGGCAGTAGGTGGACGTCGAGCGGCTGCACGGTCAGCCACTGGAAGTGCACCACGTCGGCTGTGCGCGCGGCGTGGCGGTAGCGCAGCATGTCGGGCGCGTGCTCGAGTAGCTTCAGCGCCTGGCTTGTGCGTGAGCGGCGACCTGCGGCGGCCCCACGGTGGGCGAGCCGATAGAAGAGCTCGCGCCGCTCGTATCCCTCGGGCGCCGGCACTGCCCCGTAGGCGAAATGGCTCGTGAACAGCTCCACCTCGGCGCCCGCCGCCGCCAGCGCGCGACACAGCGCGTGGTCGTAGGGCGGCGTGTAGGCCGAGGGGTCGACGACGTGGACGCGCACCGGCAGAGACAATAGGCGGGTGAGCGATGCGATCGAGCTGAGCTTCTGCGTGGTCAACACCTCCCAGCGGGAGCTCCTGCTGCGTGGCCTTGACGCGATCGGACGCGAGCGGGCCGCGTTGCCGTTCGCCACCGAGGCGCTGGTGCTCGACAACGGCTCGCGTGACGGCTCCGCGGAAATGGCGCGGGCGCACCCCGCGGTGGATGAGGTGATCGCGCTCGTCGAGCGGCGCGGCAAGGCGCTGAATGACTCGGAGCTGATGCGGCGCGCGCGGGGGAGGTACGCGCTACTGCTGAACGAGGACTCCGAGCTGCTCGCTGGAGCCACGCTCGCCCTGTGGCAGGCGCTGCAGGCGCGCCCGGACGCCGCCTGCGCGGGCGCCCAGCTGCTGCGACCGACTGCCGGGCGGTTGCCGAGTAGGCCCACTGCTGTTGACTCGGAGGCCCTGGTGATGTCCCCTGGAGCCGCTACTGCCGCTACCGCCGATCCGGTCACCTCGGCGGCGAAGCTCCTCGCTCAGCCCTGCGCGTGGCGCTTCCCGACGGTCGCGACGGCGCTCGCCGGGGCGGTGTTCGCGCATCGGCTGTACACGGTGCAGAGCAAGGGCGAGCGGACGCGCGAGGTGGACTGGTGCCAGTCCTCGGCGCTGCTCGTGCGGCGCCAGGCGGCGGCGCAGGTCGGCTACATGGATCCCGACTTCTTCGTCTACTCCGACGAGGTCGATTTCGCCCGGCGCCTGCGCGACGCCGGCTGGCGCAGTCTGTACCTGCCGGACGCGCGGGCGATCCACCACGAGCAGCTCTCCACCGGCGCCGTGCCCGAGCGCCGGATCGTCGAAATGGCGCGCAACCGCGATCTCTACATGCGCAAGCACCACTCGCCCGCCGCTGCGCGCCTGGTGCGCTGGCTGACCGCCTGGTCCTACGCTGTGCGCGCGCTCGCTGCGCTCGTGCTGTCCGGCCACGTGGGTGGGCGGGATGCGAATCGCTACTGGCGCCACGTCACCGCGACGCTGCACCCCGAGCGCGGCGAGGGCTTGCGCGAGGCCGCCGCCGAATACAACCGCGCGGGCGCGGGCGGGCATGCCCCAGCGCCTCCATGTTGAGTGGCCGGCGCGCGATCCTGAGGCACCGCTTAGGTCGCGGTGGCATAGTTTGACGTCGCTGTGAGCTCGCCACCGCAGACATTGACGGCCGACTCGTACGGCCATGAGGCATCCGCTGCGCCCGTCAAGGGGGCATCCGCCGCGCCTGCCGAGGGTGTGTTCCCCGTGTCCGCCGAGGGGGCATCCGCCGCGTCCGCCGAGGGTGTGTTCCCCGTGTCCGCCGAGGGGGCATCCACCGCGCCTGCCGAGAAGGGGGCCGCCAAGGTGATCGTGGTGATGCCGGCGTTGAACGCCGCGCGCACGTTGGCGGGGACCGTCTCCGGCATCCCCCGCGAGTGGGTCGACGAGATCATCCTGGTCGACGACGGCTCGCGGGACGGCACCGTCGAGCTGGCGCGCACGCTACCGCTGCGGGTGATCCCCCATCCGCATAACGTCGGGTATGGCGGCAACCAGAAGACCTGCTACCTGCAGGCGCTGCAGGATGAGGCCGATGTGGTGGTGATGCTGCACCCCGACGGTCAGTACGAGCCGACGCTGATCCCCGAGCTCGTCAAGCCGATCCTCGCGGGCGCGGCGGACCTGGTGCTCGGGTCGCGGCTGATGGAGCCGGGCGGCGCGCTCCAGGGCGGCATGCCGATGTACAAGTACGTCGCCAACCGCGCGTTGACGACGATCGAGAACCGCGCGCTCGGAACTTCCCTCTCGGAGTTGCACACCGGCTATCGCGCCTACTCGCGCGAGCTGCTGATGGGGATCCCGTTCCTGCGCAACTCGCTGGACTTCTCCTTCGATTCGGAGCTGCTGATGCAGGTGGTGCACTTCGGCTTTCGCATCGCCGAGGTGCCGGTGCGCACGATCTACTCCCAGGAGGCATCCTCCGTGGGGGCGCGGGACTCGACCGTTTACGGGCTGAAGACGCTCAGAGCCCTGCTGCGCCTGGAACTGCACCGGCGCGGGTTGCTGCGCAGTAGGAAGTTCACCGCGTAGGCGTGCGGGGCTCAGGGCAGGCGATTGGGGCCGGTGGCGCAGTGGCCGGAGTAAGAGGCGTGGAGAGCCGTCGCCTCACGCGCACGCCGCCCGCGCCTGCGGACGCCGCAGTGGCGCCGCCGCCGCTGCGATTGCGACGTCCACACCTCGACCGCTTCGACGCCTGCCTCTTCGGGGTGCTGGTCGTGCTCTCGTTGTGGACGCTCGGGCTTGACGTGTGGCAGGTGGTGTGGCACGCACGCATCTGGACCGGCACCGAAGCGGTGTACCAGGAGGACGGGATGCAGTCGCTGATGTGGATCGAGGGGATCCTCAAACACGGCGCCAGCCCCGACCTGTACGTGTTGGGGCGCACGCCGGCCGACTTCTTCCAGCCGCTGCTGGCGATCTCCGCCGGCGTCGCGGCGCTCGGGGTCGCGCCTTATCTGGCGCTGCTGTTGTGGAAGCCGGTGGCGATCGTGGCGATCTTCTTCGCGGTACGCATGTACGTGCACCGGACTGTCGAGGGTCTCTGGCCGCGCCGCGCGGCGCTGACGCTCGCGCTGTTCTTCGGGTGGGGCGCGGTGATCGGGGATTCCTGGATCGTGTTCTGGTCGTGGGGCTATCCGTTCGCCCTGATTGCTCTTGCATGTGCGATCGGTGCGCTGGTGGCCTACGCGCGCGATCGCGCCGCCGGGCGTGTCGGCCTGCTGGCGCCGCTGCTCGGGGCACTGGCGAGCTGGCTGCACCCGTGGCAGGGGGAGACGCTGATCCTGATCCTGATCGGCACCGAGCTCGTCCTGGCGGCTCGCCGCGAGCGGGTGGCCGTGGCAGCACTGGTGTTGACGGTGGCGCTCACGGCGCTGCCGCTCGGGTACTTCGCGGCGCTCGTGCATTTCGACGCCGTGTGGCAGCGGGAGCGCGAAGCGGCCCTCAGCACCTACCCGGTGTGGCTGGTGGTGAAGGCCTTCGTACTGCTGGTGCTCCCCGCGGCGCTGGCCTATCGCGTGCGCGCGGCGAGCTTCATCGCGCTGACCGCGCGCGTGTGGCCGTTTGCCGTCGTCGCGATCTTCGCGCTCTCGGAGTGGCAGGGCAGCGGCTCGACGCACGCGCTGTTGGGCGCCACGGTCCCCCTGGGGGTGCTGGCGGTGCAGGGCGTTCGCACACTGCCTTGGCAGGCATTCGCCCGGCGCCTACCGCGCCCCGGTGTGTCGCTGCCGGCGCTGGCGGTGGTGGCGATCGCCGTGTTGACGATCCCCGGCACGATTTACATGCTCAGATATGGGTACAAAGCGGTTAGACCACGGCAGGGCAACGCCAATTTCATTGCCGCCGGCGAGAGCGCAGCGCTCTCCTACATCGCGCACGACGCGCAGCCCGGAGGAGTCCTCACTCGTTTTTATCTCGGTATGGTCGTGCCGGTGCAGACCGGTCGCCAGACGTACACCGGCAACTGTTACTGGTCGGAGCCGGACTGTCGCTACCGCAGCGTCACTACCGAAGAACTGCTGGCGGGAAAACTCTCGGCGACGCGTGCGATCGGTTTTGTGCAGAGCACCGGCGCGCGGTTTGTGCTCGGCGACTGCCGGGCGAAGAACCTGACGGCGACGCTCGCGCCGATCGCCAGCTCGGTACATCGCTTTCGCTGTGCCACCGTGTACGTCATCCGGCAGTAAGCAGCATCGCGGAGGCGGCAACGGGGCGGTCGTGCGCGTCCACGTCAGACGCCCGAGCGCCACACGCCGTAATCGTCGCCCCGCTCACGGGTATTCGATCGTGAGAACGCGCGGGTAGTCAGTGGCGGCGATTTCGATGGTAGCGGTGTGGCCGGCTTGAGAGACGAGCTTGGCGGGGGTGGTTTCGCTGCGCAGCGGGTCGTAGGCGCTGATGGTGGGGGGTGTGGCGGTTTCGGGGAGGTTGCCGAGCGTGATGCGGAAGGTCTCGTTGGGGAGGTCGAAGCGGTGGATGTCGCTGGTGGGCGCGTTCGGTTCGTAGAGGGTGAGTAGGTCGCGGGTCATCACGTATACGGGGATCACGAAGCGGGTAGGCGAGGACTGGAAGGGCAGGACGGCGAGCACTTCGCGGTCGTAGAGGCTGGGGTGGGCGGCGGTGCCGTCGCGCTGAATCGGGCGTGGTTGCCATCTTGGGCGATCGACAGGAGTGAGAGCTGGCGCAGGTCGGGGCCGGGTCCGGGGCCCTTGAATTGAGCGAGCATGTCGCGAAAGCCGCTCATCGTTTCCCCGCCCAGCGCGTCGCCGGGGAAGGTTTCGGGGTGGGCCTGCAGGGCCGAGTAAAAGCTGGGGGGGATGAGCGCGAGTGCGTGGCCGGCAGCGGCGTAGAAGTACTCGCGGGTCATGCCCTTGTTGATCATCGCGACGAGGCTGCGCAGCAGCGCCTTGGCTTGGAAGTGGGCCTTGTCGGCGGGGGTGAGGACGTTGGCGTAGGTGTGGTCTCGTCGGGGCCCATCACCGTGGCGTTGTGCAGCGAGAGGTTGTACTCGGTCATCCACTTCTGCAGGGGGGCGCCTCCGGGCGGGCCGACGTTGCGGCCGTGCGCCAGCCCGTACACTTCGGTCGTGATCGGCGCGAGGTCGCGCACGATCGTCTCGGTTTGCGTCGCCGCGAGGTAGTACTCGGGGAACAGGGACTGGTAGCCGGGGACGAACAGCGGGGCGAAGCTGTCCTTCAACGTGTCCCGTTCGCCCAGGGCGCCCAGCGGTATCAGCGACCGTTCCTGGTCGGCGGCGGGGAACGTTTTGGCGCCGTCGTACAGATGCTTGCTGAGCGCTGTAAGCCCGACGGGTGCGTTTGCCCGGAGGGGAACGGCGTCTGGCTGGCGAAGCCGTCGCTGATGCCGACCCCGGGGCCGATCCCGTTGGCGGGGTTGCGCACGTAGGCGACCGTTTCGTCGAGCAGCGCTTTGGTGATCGGCCTGGTCGCGGCGCTCACCCCTTCGGTGCCCTCCGGTGTGTCGTAGTATTCGGCGTTGAGGAACTGTGAGCCGAAGCTGAGCTCGTTCCACACCTCGAGGTCATACCCTTCGGGGCCGAAGACGCTCGTGGCCTCCTTGCAGACCGTCGCTACGTAGCTCAACCAGCCGGCGAGGGTTTCCTGGAAGGCCGGATTCGGCTGGCCGCCCGCGAGCGTGGGTTGGGCGAAGGGCGCGTAGAGCAGCGTGGCGCCTTTGTGCGCGCCGGCGGGGAGCGCGGCCGGCAGCGGTTTGGAGAGCGTGGCGTGCTCGCCGGTGACGGAGTCGATCAGGATGTCGGGGTCGCCGCCGAAGGAGAGCCCGTCGAAGCCCGTCTTGCCGGGCACGACCGCCGCGGCGGAGGCCGGTGTAAGCGCCACCGTCTGGGCTCCGGCCGGCGCTTCGGCGGTCGTTTCGAGGTTGACCTGCCGCGCCGGGGTGGGCCCCTCGCTGTTGGCGTCCAGCAGGATCAGCGGACGCAGCCCATGCTTATGCAGCGCTTCAAGACGTGTGCGCACGCTCGCTTCGTCGCTGAACTGGGTGGGATCCTCGTAGGAGAGTGCGTCCCAGTTGATCGCGATGCGCGCCAGCTTGAAGCCGCTGTCCTGCAACAGTTGCGCGGTCGCTTCCGCCTGCGGCGCGCTGACGTTGAAGTTGATCCCGAGCGATTCCAACAGGCGCGAGGTCGGCCACGTGTCGATGTAGGCACGCCACGGTTGGATCCAGAACGAAGTCGTACCGAACGGCGTCTCGGTCAGGTACTTGGCGTCGATCGGGTCGGTCGCGGCCCCGCCCGACGAGCCTTCCCCTTCGTTTGGTTCTGTCGCGCTCTCGCCGTGTTCGGTGGAGCCGCTGCCGTGTTTCGCGGAGGCGCCGCCTTCTTCGGAGCCGCCGCTGCCGTCTGAGCTGGTGCCCTCCGGTTCGCCGGACGCTTCCCCGGAGGGTTCGCCCTGGTCGGCGCCCGTCACTTCCGGAGATGGCAGTTCGTTTTCCGGCGCTTCCGCGCTGGAGGCGCCGCCCGCACCGGTACCCGTGTCGCTGCCCGAGCTCGCGGGGGAGTGGTGGGCCGGCGGATGCGCATTCTTGGTTGTGCGCTTCTTCGCACACTTCGCAGCGGAGCGCCCGTGG
Source organism: uncultured Solirubrobacterales bacterium (assembly GCA_963772075.1). Lineage (GTDB taxonomy): Bacteria > Actinomycetota > Thermoleophilia > Solirubrobacterales > Solirubrobacteraceae > Palsa-744. Next base: position 33,246 of record CAVYWG010000015.1, read on the forward strand.
CCGAAGGACTTACCGTGGCGCTTCGCTGCGCACGACTGGCGGGCGCTGCTGGGGTGCGCGAACGAGCGGCTGTGCGCCGCTCCCGATGCCGCCGCGGAACCCGGCGCGAGTAGGCCAACCGCGATCGCGAGCGCCGCGGTGAGGATGCCCGCGGGTCGAGCTCGTCGGGCAGGCGCAGGCGCACGGGTGGGTGTGTCGACTCGGAGCACTTTGGGGGGAGGCCTACCGGGGATCGGCCTGCTCCAATCCGATCGACGGTCTCGCCACCCCACTTGACGTGGAAATACCGCGGTGGACGTGTGTGGGACCCGCACTCTTCGCGCGATCAGGCAGCGGGAGGCAGCGCGATCAGGAAGAACCGCCCCGGTGGCGGGGCGCCCTCCAGCGGGAGGAACGGGTCGTCGTCTTCGACCGCCACAAAACGTTCGCAGGCGGAAAACAGCTCCACGATCCGATCGGCCCGTCCGCCGTAGGAGGCAAGCTCCTCGTGCACCTCCACCAGGAAGCTGGTCGAGCCTCCCGCCAGCGTCTCGCGGGCGCCGTCGAGCACCGCTGCCTCGTAGCCCTCCACATCAACCAGCACGAGGTCGGGCGTGCCGTACTCGCGCGCGAGGCCGTCGATCGTCACCGCCGCCACCTCCACGTTCCCGGTGGAGGTGTGCTCGTCGATCTGGCCGTTGAGACCCTCCGCGAAGGAGATCGTGCCGGCGCTCGCGGCGCCCGCCACGTGCAGCACGGTGAGGTGCTCGGCAGCGTTGAGCTCGCGGTTGGCGCCCGCGATGCGCGCATTGTGAGGCTCCGCCTCGACCGCTACCACGCGCCCCGTCTCGCCCACCTCGCGCGCCAGCATCAGCGCGACGATCCCCTGGTGGGCCCCCACGTCGAAGATCCGGGCACCCGATCTCAGCACGCCGCGCTCGCGCAGGAACGCAACTGCCTCAAGCTCCCCCCAGTCGTGGTCATACCAGCCCTCCGCCAGCGGGTCGGCGAGGCGCACACGCAGCGTGTGGCCGCCGTAGGTGTGCGTCACCTCCCGGGGGGGATAGCTGGCGATCAGCGAGGCGACCTTACGCCGGCGGTAGCGGCGATACAACGGGTGCGGTACCAGACGCCGCGCGAGCGCCTTGGCCGATGGCGCCACCGCTCCCGTGAGCGCCTTGGCCGATGGCACGACCGCTCCCGTGAGCGCCTTGGCCGATGGCACGACCGCGCGTGCGGGCCGCTGGTTATCGTCCGAGGACATCGGCGTACATCCGCTCCAGCTGCTCCCCCACGCGCGCTGGGTGGTAGGCCTCAGTCTCGCGCTGCGCGGCACATCCGAGCCGTTCGCGCGCGCCCGGGTCGGCGCCCAGGGTCTGCATCGCGGTGGCGAGGGCATCGACGCTGCGAGCCGCGAATAGGTGGCCGGTCTCGCCATCGCCGATCACTGTGGCGGGGCCCCCCTCGTCGGGCGCGATCACCGCGAGGCCCGCCGCCATGCCCTCGAGCACCACCTGGCCGAAAGGCTCGGGGATCACCGACGCATGCACCAGCACGTCCATGCCCGCGAGCTCGCGCCAGACGTCCGCGCGAAAGCCGCGCAGCTGCACCCGCTCGGCGAGTCCCAGCTGGGCGACGAGCGCGCGGAGCTGCAGCTCGTGGGACTCCTCCCCGAACAGCGGCGCGCCGACGATCACGGCCCGCTGGGCGCCGGTGGGAAAGGCAGCGGCGAATGCGCGCAGGAACAGATCCTGCCCCTTCCAGGGGGCGATTCGACCTACCATCCCGAACGTCGTGGTGGAGGGATCGGGCGTGTGAGGGTAGGGGGAGCGCTCTACCGAGTCGGGAATCACGCGTTGCACCTGGCCGCGCTTGCGTGCCCCGATAGCGCGTGCGTCATGTGTCTCGCGCGGGGGGAGCGTGTCCAGCGTGGCGATCGAGTTGGCGATCACGCCATCGGCCATGCGTCCCACAAGCCCGCGCACGAAGCGCACCGCCGGAGGTGGTAGATAGTCGGGGGCGATCCGGTCGCGTAGGTGCCACACCACCGGGACGCCCGCGGCGCGCGCGGCGAGGCTGCCGTACACGCCGGCCTTCAGCGAGTTGGTGTGCACGAGATCGGGCCGCAGTTGGCGCAGGCGCAGCGTGAGGCGCGCGACGTACGCGAGCGTGCTCAGCAGTGCGGCGGGCGAGGCACCGCCGAGGCGCACGGTGTCCTTGCGCGCGTCCCGTGCCGCGGCAGCGATCGGCAACACCTCGACCGAGATCCCCGCCTGTGCCAGCCGGGCCGTGAGCGGCCCCTCCTCGCCGAGGATCACGTGGGCGTTCACGCGGCGCAGATGAGGCAGCAGGCGCAGCAGCGCGATCTCGCCTCCCGACAGCCGGGCGACGTGGTCGAGATACACGACCCGCAACCGCTGCTCCCGCCTGCCGGCCACCAGCCGGCGGTGCATGGCGCGGTGGCGCTCGGCGACCGCCGGCCAGGCGAAACGCTCGGCGTAGCGGCGCGTCGCGGCGCGAGTGGGCAGCGCGCCCTGTGCGGCCGCCCGCAGGCGTGCGCCGAGCGCCCCGGTGTCGCCAGCGGCCACCACCAACGAGGGGTCGAGTGCCGCCGCGGCCTCCGGCAGGCCGCCCACGTCGCTGACGATGCTGGGCGTGCCGCACGCCGCCGCCTCCAGTACGACCAGACCGAAGCCCTCCACGGCGACGCTCGGCACCGCCGCCACGTCGGCGCAGCGGTAGGCCTCGATCAGCTCCTCGTCAGAGAGCCTGCCCATCACGCGCACCCGCCCTGCCAGGGGCGGTTGTGCGGCGCGTGCTGCGAACGTCTCGTGTAGCGGCCCATCCCCGATCAGCAGCAGTAGCGAGCCTTCCGGCAGCTCGCGCTCGATCTGGGTCCACGCGTCGAGCAGCAGGTCGATCCCCATGCGTGCCACCATGCGGCGGGCACACACGACGACGAACGCCGCGGGGTCGACGCTCAGCCGCGCGCGTGCTTGCGGCCGGTCGCCGGGGGTGAACTCCGCGAGCGCCACCCCGGGCGCCCACACGTTGATGTTCCACGGCGCCACGCGGTGGCGCTCGACCAGCACACGACGAAAGGCGCAGGACAGCACGACGTGGGCGTCGGCGCGGCGCAGCACACCGCGTTCCAAGCCCGCGCGCAGCGCGCGCTTCACGCGCGAGGAGTCCCCCGCCGCTGTGTTCTCATCTGCCCACGGCCCGTGGAAGTGAAACACCGTCGGTCGCGCCCGCCGCCCGAGCAGCAGCGGCGCCGCCGCGTACAGGGCGAAGTGCGCATCCACCACCTCGGCGCCGCGCGCGGCGCGCCGGGCGGCCAGCCAGAACGCACCGAGGCGGCGTGCGAGCGGAAGGTCGTGGCGCGAGGCGGCGGCGATCGCGGCGGGCGCGCCCTCGGCCGGGCCGATCACCACGCCGCTCGCCTCGGGAAGCTGTTCGAAGAGCGCGCGGTAATAGCGGTCCAGGCCGCCTACCGTGGATGGAAACCAGCCCATCCCGAGCATTAGCACGCGGGGTTGGCCGTTGGTCGCCTGCATTACACGAGCCTGGGCTGCGCTCGCTGGCCGGCTGTGAACATCTCGTGAAGCGTTGGAGTACGGGCGCGCCGGTGGAGTTAGATACGGCACCACCGCGTGGCCGGCTATGGACACCGTCTCGCGCGAACCCGGAATGGGCCCTGGATGACTCACCGAACGCTGCTCCCAACAAAACCGCAGGCTCTACGGCGCGGCGCGCCGGCGGTTGCGCTGCTCGCGTTGCTGCTGCTCGGCGCCGCGATCCCCGATGGCCTGGCCAGCGGCTCGGCTCCGCTGTTCCAGCAAGGCCCGAAGCTGACCGGCGGTGAAGAGTCCGGCGAAGGCCGCTTCGGCCGCAGCGTGGCAGTCTCGGCTGATAGCAACACCGCCCTGGTCGGCGGCCCCCGCGACAGCAGCGAAGCCGGCGCGGTGTGGGTCTTCACGCGCAGCGGCTCCACCTGGACGCAGCAGGCGAGGCTGATCGGCGGTGAAGAGTCGGGCGCCGGGCACTTCGGCCGCAGTGTGGCGCTCTCCGCCGACGGCAACACCGCCCTGATCGGCGCACCCAACGACGAGAGTGGAGGTGCGGCGTGGGTGTTCACGCGCTCAGGCTCGACGTGGACGCAGCAGGCGAAGCTGACCGGCGCCGGCGAGAGCGGCAGCGGCTGGTTTGGCCAGAGTGTGGCGCTCTCCGCGAATGGCGAGACCGCGCTGATCGGCGGCTACGTCGACCACAGCGACACCGGTGCCGCGTGGGTGTTCGAACGCTCGGACGCTGGCGCGGGCGCCACCTGGGAACAGCAGGGCGCGAAGCTCACCGGCGGCGCAGAAGAGAGTGGCGAAGGCGAGTTCGGCTGGAGCGTGGTGCTCTCGGCTGAAGGCGACACTGCGCTGATCGGCGGGCGTAAAGACGATGGCGGTGTCGGCGCGGCGTGGGTGTTCACGCGCACCGGCGCCGGCACGGGCGCGAGCTGGGCGCAGCAGGGCGCCAAGCTCACCGGCGGGGAGGAAGAGTCGGGCGAAGGCGAGTTCGGCCAGAGCGTGGCGCTCTCAGCCGAAGGCGACACCGCGCTGATCGGCGGCTTCCACGACGACGCAGGCGTCGGCGCGGCGTGGGTGTTCACGCGCACCGGCGCCGGTGCGGGCGCGAGCTGGGCGCAGCAGGGCGCCAAGCTCACGGGGGCCGGCGAGGCGGGCCGGGGCTATTTCGGCGACGCGGTCGCCATCACACCGGACGCGGGCATGGCGTTGATCGGCGGCGTCAGGGACGACGAACAGCGCGGCGCGGCATGGCTGTTCGCGCCTTCGGGCTCCGGCGCGGGCACGAGTTGGGCCCAGCAGGGCGAAAAGCTCACCGGCGGCACCGAAGAGAGCGGCAACGGCGAATTCGGCTGGAGCGTAGCGCTCTCGGCCGATGGCGATACTGCGCTTGCCGGTGGCATTCGCGACAGCGATTGGGCGGGCGCCGTGTGGGTGTTCGGGGACCAACCCGCGGCCCCCGAACCCCCGTCCTCGGGATCGCCGTCGAGCGGCAACTCCACCCCGGGTGCGCAGACGCAGACCTCCGCCGCCGGCTCCTCGGGCGCCACCGGCATCCCCAAACAGGGCGTGGCCGCCTACCAGGTCGCGGGCGGCGGCGTGGTGTTGCTCGCCAAACGCCTACCCACCGCGGGCGGGCGCGTGCGGGTAAAGCTGCGTTGCACGGCTACGACCACCTGCCGTGGGCGTCTCACGCTGACGCTCGGACCCCAGGCGCGTGTAGCCGGGCGCTCCCGCGTGGTCACGCTGGCGAGGAGGACTTTCTCGATCCCCCGTGGCCAAGCCACGACGGTCGTGCTCCGGCTCGACCGCGCCGGGCGCTCGCGCGTGCACGTCGGCCGCGGGCATCTCCGCGCGAGCCTCGCGATCCATGTCGTGGCGCCGGATCCCCCGAGCACCCACGCCTACGCGGTCAAGCTCGTGCCGCGGCGCGCCGGTCGTTGACAACTCTTTGTACCTTCAGGCCCGGCGAAGTGTCAGGCGATGATGGCCGTGCACGCGACGTTTTTTGTGCACGACCAGCGCCGCGCGCAGCGTCACGGTGCGGCTGGTGCCCGACACCTGCTTGCCGTTGCTCACCCTGACGAGTGCGCGGTAGGAGCCGCTGTGGCGGATCCTCACCACCGCGCTGAAGCGCGAGGTGCGCGCGGTGCCTCGCTTGACTACCGTGCTCCCCACAGTTACCGGCGTGCCCGTGGGCTTGAGCCATTGGAGCTCCACCGGTGCGCCGACCTCGGTGGGCGCCACGGTGCCCGAGAGGCGCACGTAGCCGGTTTTCCCGGCCGGGCGCGCGGTGAGCGTGACGAGCACTGCGATCTTCACTTTGACGATCTGGCTGTAGATCGGTGGCGCGTCGAGCGTGCGCACACGCAGCTCGGTCGTCTGCGTGAGCTCGGGGGCGGTGAGGGTGAAGCTGCCGGCAGTGGAGGTGCTCACCGGTGTGCCGACGTCGCTGAAGCCGGTCAGGTAAGGGAACGTGCTGGCCTGGAGCATCACTTGGTGGCCGGCCCCGCCAGCGCCGGACAGGGTGCCGGTTAGCGAGAACGGGCTCCCGAACGTGGTCGCCTTCGACGCCTTCACGATCACAAACTTCAGCGGAATCCGTTTGGTGACGAAGGTGCGATCGACGCCGTCCGAGGTGCCCGTCGAGCTGGATGCCACGATCCGGAAGTGGTAGGTCGTGCCCCCCTGCAACCCGGAGATCGCCTGGCTTACCTTCACCCCCGTGGTGCCGCTGCCGACCATGGCCGTGGGCGTCTGTGCACCATAGGCGGTGGTGGTGCCGTACTGGAAGTAGCAGGTGGTTTCCGTGCCGTGAGGGTTGACCGTGCCATCGAGCTCAACGGTGGTTTCACCCGTGTGCGCCGCTCGCTCGGTGGCGGCATGCGGAGGCTTGAGCTTCGGCGATTTGGGGGTTTTGGGAGATTTCGCGGTCGCCTGCGAGGAGCGCGGCAGCACCAGCGCGACGCCCGCCAACGCCAGCGCGACGCTCGCCAGCAGCACCCCGATCACAGCTGCCCGGCGGCCGATCGCAATTCTCATGTCAGGGTCACGCTCCCTCTCGCCCGCAGTTTGTGTGTGTGGGTGTCGTTGCACGGCTATCGCTCACGCGAGGCACTCGGCACTGTGAACACGAGCGCCACCGGTTGGTTGCGGTTGGGGCCGCGGCGCTCATACCCGGGCGGGGGTCGCCGGCGGTTGCGCCGCGAGCGTAGAGGTCTCGGGCGCGCCCGAGACGGGTTCGGGCGCGAAGCGGTAGCCGATCCCGAAGTGTGTGTGAACGTAGGTCCAGCCGGGTGCCACTGCGGCGAGCTTGGTGCGCACCTTACGCACGAACACGTCCACCGCGCGGTCGCGGTGCTTCATCTCCCCGCCCCATACCTGCCGGTAGATCTCCACGCGGCGCATCACGCGATCCTCGCGGCCCGCCAGCGCGGCGAGCACCTGGAACTCGCGCACGGTGAGGCCCACCCGCGCGCCGGCTACCAGCGCCTGCATCTCATCGAAGCGCAGCTCGAGGTTGCCGAAGGTCTGTGCCCGTGGCCCCTCCCCGTCCAGCGGCGAGTCGGGAAATGGAGATTCGGGGCTGGGAGTCGTGAGCGGCTCGAGAAAGCTGTGCATCGGGACTACCCGATCGTGTGAAAAAGTTGTGAACGACGTGTTATGGCATTTTTCCGCACGGTGTGGGCGCCAGTCTTTCACGTCATCCCCTTGCTGGCACGGATGTTCACCGAATCGTCACCAATCGCAGCCGGGGCGAAACCGTATGATGCGGGCCTATGAAAGCCTGCGCTTACTGCGGCGCTTCGCTGGCCGACGATCAGCGCTACTGCCTGGAGTGCGGCGGGCGCCAGGTGCAGGCTCGCAGCCAGTTCCTCAGCCGCTTCACGCCTGCGACCGTCTCCGGCCCGGCCCCGTCGAGCGGGGGCACAGCTGCGGGCGGCGGGGGTGCCGCGGGGGGTGGGCGCTCCTCGGGCGCGACCGCCGTGGCCGGCGTGGGAGTGCTGCTGCTGGCGATGGGCGTCGGCGTGCTGATCGGCCGCGCGGGCGCGGGCAAAACCACCACCACGCCGGCGCAGGTGATCTCGGTTGCGACCCCCGGCGCCGCGGCTTCGGGCACGAACAACGGCGCCGCTCCGGCAATCACGACGCCCGCGGAAAGCCCGTCGAGCTCATCCACCGGCGCCGGCAGCAAAAGTGGTGGCGGCTCGGGGTCGACCACGAGTGGGGGTGGCAAAGGCTCGTCTCCCGCATCCAAATCGTCACCGTCCTCCACCGGCAAATCGTCCTCCGGAAACTCCTCCTCAGGGAGCTCCCCGACGAGTGGCGGCGGCTCGAGCAAAACCAAATCGAACAACAGCGGCGAAAGCGCCGAGCAGAAGACGCGCAACATCCCCAACGTGGTGACGACGGGCTAACGGGCTCCCCTCCATCGTGACGACCAATTGATGGGCACCCGCGACATAATGAGCACTGGCTGATGGGCATCTTCGACTCGCTGCGCGGGCACTCCGACGCGGACGCTCCTCGACAAGCCCCCGCTCCGCCCGGTGGCGCCCCTGACGCCGGCGACGGGCGCGCCGGCCTCGAGCGCAGGCGCGATGAGCTGCTGGCACAGGTCGCCGAGCTGCATTGGGATCTCGGTGGCCTCGCCTACGAGATGGCGATTCGCGATCACTTTCGCCTCGACGTGCTCATACGCCGCGCCGCCGAGCTGCAGGAGCGCGACGCCGAGCTCGGCGAGCTCGAGCGCGTGCTCAGCCTGCGCGAGCACGTCGAGACCGGCACTTGTCCGGACTGCGGCGCGGTGCACGGCCGCGGCGCGCTGTACTGCTGGCAGTGCGGCAAGGTGTTGATGGAACGCGTCCCGAGCGCTGCCGCCAACGGCGGGTCACCGAGCGAGCCGGCCAGCGAGGAGCAGAATGCCGACGCGCCCACCGTCGTGCTGCCCTGAGTGTGGCTCGCCGCTGGCCGGCGACCAGCGCTACTGCCTCAGCTGCGGCGCCCGCAGTGGGCCGCGGCCACCGGCGCTGGAGCGGATCCTTGAGGGTTTGGGCGCGGGTGGGCAGGCCTCGGCGCCACCTCCTCCCGCGCCGCGACGCTCGCGGGGGGGACTGCCGAGTCCACTCACAGCCGCGGTGCTGACGCTGGCGATGCTCGGCTTCGGGACGGTCACGGGCGCGGCTGCGTCCAACCCATCCGGCGCACTGAACTCGCTGCGCCGCGGGCCGCTCACGCTGCTCGTGCCCGCTCCCGCGACGAGCACCCAGCTTGCCGCGACACCGCGGGTGGGTGGGCTTTCATCCGAAGAAACGCCCACGCCGGAAGCGTCGTCGCCTTCGAGCTCAAGCGAAGAACCGCAGTCCTCCTCGGAAGAATCGAGCACATCCTCAGGCGCAAGCCACAAGCATTCGAGCAAAGGCGGCTCGAAGGGCGCCGGCTCCGGATCGAAAGGGGAAGCGCCGAAGCTGCCGCCGGTGAAGCACGTCTTCCTGATCGTGCTCGCCGACCAAGCCTACGCCCAAACCTTCGGGCCGGAATCGCCAGCGCCCTACATCGCGCACACGCTCGAGCACCAGGGCGAGTTGCTGGTGCGCTTCTACGGCGTCGCCCACGAAGAGCTCGCCGACGAGGTCGCACTGATCAGCGGGCTCGGACCAACGCCGCAGACAGCCGCCGACTGCCCGACCTTCAATGACATCGTCCCGGGACAGGCCGATAGCAAGGGGCAGTACACCGGGAACGGCTGCATCTACCCAAAAACTGCCGAAACGGTTGGCGAACAGCTCACCGCGAAGGGGCTCACCTGGAAGGTGTATGCCGAAGGGCTCGGCGACGTGTCCGCTGCCGCGGCTTCCTCGGGGGTGGGCGGAGGCGGGTCTTCCGGGGCGCCCAAGGCGATCCCCTGCTGGCACCCCGAATTCGGCGCCGCGGACCCGACCTCGCAGGCGCCGCTCCGGGACACGTTCGCCACCTTCCGCGATCCGTTCACCTACTTCGACGGTGTGCTGCACTCCCCCGAATGCACCCACGATGACGTCGGCATCGAAGGGCTGGCGAGCGATCTGAAGAGCGCCAAGGACACCCCGGCGCTCTCCTACATCGTGCCCGACCTCTGCCACGATGGGCGCCCCACCCCGTGCGCGCCCGGCGCGCCGAGCGGGTTGCCGGCCGCCGAAGCCTTCCTGCGCCGTGTCGTCCCCGAGATCCTCGCCTCCCCCGCCTACCACAAGGGCGGGCTGCTGATCATCACCACCGATCAGGCGCCGACCACCGGCGAGTACGCCGACTCGAGCTCCTGCTGTATGCAGCCGCGCTTCCCCGCGCCGGCGCTACCCACCACACCCGTGGGCACCCCGAACGCAGCCGCAACCACGCCCACGAGCTCCGCGGCACCCGCGGCGGGGCCACCAACCACGACCGGCACAGCCACCACGGCCCCCCCCTCCCCCTCCTCCTCCCCCCCCACAACCACGCCCGCCACTACAACGCAGGCCACCACCACGCCCGCTGCGAGCACGCCTGCGATCGACCTTCCGCCCAAAGGCGGTGGCCAGGTAGGGGCGCTGTTAATCTCACCGTTCGTCAAGCCCGCGACGTTCGACCAGGAACCCTTCAACGACTTCTCGCTGCTGCGCACGATCGAGAACCTGTTCGGGCTCCCGCCGCTCGGCTACACCGCGACGCGCGGCCTCAGCTCGCTGGAAGCCTCGGTGTTCTCGGCTTGGAGCGGCGCTCCCGCCAACTCGTCGTAGGTGACGGCCGCTCGGCGGCGAGCGACGCGGGCAAGCGTCCGCTCCAATGCCTGCAGTTGGTGGGGATGTTCGAGGTGTGCCGGTGAGAGGTCCAGGCGCAGGGTGTCCCCGGCCAGCAGTGCGCCCGCGCGGACCGAGCGCGGACCCCAGGCGGGGAGCAGCCGGCGGCCTCGGGTGGGGAGGAGGCGGCCCGCGGCGGGGATCGACAGGCCCTCGTGGGTGAAGGCCGATCGGCCTTCGGCCGGCTCGGCGGCGGCGCCGTGCAGGCTCAACAGCGAGGCCCACCAGCGGAAACGGGTGCTCACCGCGCGGCGCAGCGCGGGCGTATAGGCGTAGGCGGGGGCCACGAAGCCGTCGGGCTCGATCCCCGCGAGCTTCAGCAGTCGCCAGCCGGCGTCCACGGCCCGGCGCGTCTCCTCCTCATCGAGCCCGGCGAACTCCGCTGCGCGGCGAGCCCGCGCCGGAGCCGAGACGCGGTGGGGAAGCTCGATGCGGCGCAGCTGCTCGTGCTGGAAGCCGTGTTGGGCGATCGCGTCGCCGGCGCGGCGGCGGCCCGCCAGCCAGTCGGCGAGCGCCGGCGAGCGCTCACCCACCGGGTGCAGGTCGCGCGCGGGGATCACCAGCAGCGTTACGCGATCCACGCCTTGCTCATCGAGCCAGGTGCGGATCTGCACGCAGCGCTCGAACGTCGCCGGCTCGACGTCGTGCAGCGCGACCGCGATCGTATGCTCAGGCCGCACGACGCGCCCCCGGGCTGCCGGCCGCGCGTCGAGGCGAGCTGTCGTCGAGCACGCGGCGGTAGCCCTCGGCGAGACGTTCGAGCGCGCCCTCCCACGTGCGCCGGCGCACAGCCGTGAGCGCCACCGCCGCGAGGCGTCCGCGCAGCAGCGGCGAGCCGGCCAGCTCCAGCACGCCCTCGGCCAGTGCGTCGGCGGCGGGCTTGCACAACAGGCCGCTTGTGCGGTGCTCGATCAGCGACGCGGGCCCCCCGGCGTCCACCGCGACGACCGGCAGGCCGGAGGCGTGCGCCTCGAGGATCACCTGCCCGAAGGTGTCCGTGGCGGAGGGGAACAGGAAGATGTCCGCGCTTGCATACACCCGCGCCAGCTCCGCGCCGTCACGCCAGCCGAGGAACGTGGCGTGCTCGCCGAGGCGCTCGCGCAGCCGGCCCTCCTCGGGGCCACCGCCGGCCAGCACGAGGTGCAGCCGCGGGTCGCGCGCGTGCGCGTCGAGGAAGGCGTCGGCGAGCAGGTCGACGCCCTTCTCGCGCGTGATGCGCCCGCAGTAGAGGACGTTGAGCTCGCCCGGCAGCGGGTGCTCGCCACGTAACGCCGGATCGAAACGCGAGCAGTCCACGCCGCGATCCCAGCGGGCGATCCGCGACGCGGAGATCCCGAGCTGCTGCAGCGTGGCGTCCGAGGCGGGGGAGGGGGAGAGCACCAAGTCACAAGCCCCGTACAGCGTGCGCACGGCGAGGTCCATCGCGTGAGCGAGGTGCGGATCGCCCGAGCGCAGCGCGGCGTAGGCGGTGAGCTCGGTGTGGTAGCTGCCGATCAGCGGCATCCCGAGGCCACGCGCGACCAGCGCGCCAGCGATCCCGACGGGGCCGGGCGAGCAGACGTGGATCGCGTCGAACGCGCCCTCCGCGAGCGTCTCCACGGCGGCGGGCAGTCCCGGCACGCCGATCCGCAGTCCCGGGTAGAGCGGCACATCGAGCTCCGCCACCGCCGACAGCCGCCGGTCCACACCGGGGTCGGTGCCGATCACCTCGATCTCATACCCCCGCACTCCACGCGCGCGGATCTCTTCGATCGTGCGCGACACTCCGTGTGTGGAGGCGATCCCGTCGGCCATCACCGCGACCCGCGGGACCTCGCCCTCGCGCGAATCGAGCTTCGCCTTCTCGGCGCCGAGGAAGGCGGCGGCGGGCGCGTAGGGGATCGCCGCGATGCAGCCCTCGAACACCGCGGTGGCGGCAGCGCTGAGATCGACGTGGCCGCCGTCCTGCACAGCCCGTGCCACCGACTCGACCGCCCCGCCCAGCTTGCGCTCGTGGGCGCGGCAGGCGCGGCGGTGAAGGGCGGAGTGGGTGAAGTCATCCGCCTGCATGTACGCGAGCAGCTCGCGCTCGGGCAGCTCGACCGCGGCCAGCCACGCGCGCAGCAGCTGGCGCGCGTCGGCCGGTGTGAGGTCGCCGCCGGTGGGACCGTGGCGGGCGTCGCCCTCACGCAGCAGGCGCTCCGCCATGCGCATCACCATGCGTGGATCTGGTCCCCCTTCTGTGTCAGGCCGATCCCCCTCGGCTCCCAGCGAGCGGGCGGCGAGCGCGATCGCGGCGTGCGCCCACTTGGCGGCGCTGCCCTGCTCGCCGCGCGCATGGGTCCGCCCGGCGCGTAGATGGGCCAGCAGCTCCGCGGGCGAGCCGGCGGGCGGCGTCTCGGTGAAGGTCCGGCCGATGTCCACCCCCGCGTGGTCGTCGCTGCCGCCGATCCCGATCCCGTCGTGCGTGGCGATGTAGATCGCCGCGGGGCGGTTGAGCTCGCGTGCGCGGGCGCCGTTGCGCACCTCCCAGATCGCGAACAGCTCCACCAGTCGCCTGCGGTGACGGGGCAAAAGCGGGGCGGCGACCGTGTAGTAGGGGTGCGCCAGCGCGCACACGATGCCGCGCTCGTGCATGTATTCGGCGCACGCCTCCACGTCGTGGTTGTGGCGCTGCAGCCATTCGTGATCCTCGGGCGTGATCCCGTAGCAGAGCACGTGCACGGCCTGACGCTCGCCGCGGAAGTGGGCCGTCAGCTCCTCGGAGACGAACACGTCGGGCCGATCGGCGATCGCCAGCACCCCGTCGATCGTGTCGTGGTCGGTGATCGTCACGAAGTCCATCCCGCGCCGCTTCGCCAGCGCGTACACCTCCTCCGGCGGCGTGGCGCACTCGGGCAGCCCCATCGCGCGCTGAACCCCCAGCCGCGACACCTCCGATGCCGAGGAGTGACAATGCAGGTCGACGCGGCTCACACCACCCGCTTGCCACTCCGAAGTAGTGCTCTGCGCATCCATACCAACAAGATTCGGCCGCAAATTGCGGGTTCTTGTAACGAGCCGGGAACCAGCTTGTGAACAGTTGGTGAACGCGTGTCAGTCCTGCAACGCCATCGCCGCCGGCACGCACGCGGCGATGTAGCCGGGGAGCGCGAGGATCGCGAGCGCCGTGGCGCTGACCAGCGCGAGGCTCTCCAGGCCCGCCAACGCGGTGACCGAGTGCACGACGGGGAAGTTGATCGCTTCGGCGAGTGCGCGGTCGGCGAGTTGCTGGCCGTAGAGCCCGAAGATCGCCCCCGTCAGGCAGCCCACCCCGACCAGCAGCAGGCTCTCCAGCAGGATCATGCGCCACAGTTCCGCGCGCGCCAGCCCCTCCAGCTTGAGCTTCGCCAGGCGTGGGCGACGCTGCCACACCAGCGCCCCCATCGCCGCCGCCATCGCCAGCACCGCGGCGAGCGGGATCAGCGCCGCGATCTGGGTGAGGCGGGCGAGCGCCACGCGGCTAAGCGCGCTCTGGCGGGCGGCGTGCTGCGCTGCGGTCTGCACCGCCAGCCCGAAGCGATTCGGTCCCCGCCCGCCCGCCAAAGCGCGTTCGATCTCACGCGCGCCCTGGTTGGGGGTGACGCCGGGGTTGAGCGTGACGGCGTAGGCGGTCGCGTCGGCGCTGCCCCACGCGCGGGCGTAGTCGGAGGCGTTCATCACGATCGCGCCGGGCTCCCAGCTGAGGTTGGTCGAGAGCGCCGCGACGCGGAAGCGCCGCGGGTCGGGGCTCGGCAGCGTGAACGCCTGCCCGATGTGCAGGTGGTGTTCTTCGGCGAGCGCCCGCGAGAGCACCACCCAGCCGCCGGCTCGCACACGCGCGGCGGCCTGGCGCGGGTCGCCCTGCACGATCTGGTCGGCGGGCACTAGTGGTACGGCGGCGCGGGGCGGGGCGATGACCAGCACGCGGCGCTCGCCGTAGTCGAGCAGCCCGCTGCGGTAGAGTCCGACTGTGCGCACGCCCGGCAGGCGCTGCAGGCGCCCCTGCAGCGTTGGGCGAAACGGGGCGGTCTGCAACAGGTTGTATGAGCCGGCCGGTGCGACCCACACGTCGGTGAACGCGTTCATATCGTGCGCCGCCCCTTCCAGGCCCGCGAGCAGATCGCCGTGCGCGCCCTGGATCGCGACGCTGCCGAACACCGCCACGGCGCCGGTCGCCGCGATCGCCATCGCCCGTGCGCGGGCCGCGCGCAACTCCATCGTCGCCACGTGCGCGACGGGGCTCGTGATCCTGCCCGCCAGCCGCTTGACGAGCGCGAGCGTGGCGGAGAGTGCGAGCGGCAGCTCCATCAACAGTGCCCCGAACAACAGCACCATTCCCGGTAGCGCGGCGTCCGGTGCGGCCAACAGGATCGCGGTGGCGCCTGCGAGGCAGGCCACGCCGGCGAGTGGCAGCAGGGCGGCTCGCTGGGCGCCGGCACGCCCGGCGCCGCCGGCGCTGAGCAGGCGGGTACGCAGAGTGGTTTTGCCGGCCTCGCGGGGAGCGTCGGCGGCCGCCGCTTTGTGACGAGGTCCGGCGATCGCCGCGAGGGGATCGCGCGAAAAAATATCGCGCAGCGGGCTCATCACGGCCACGATCGCGGCCATCATGCCCCCGCCCGCGGCGAGCGCGACGCTCTGCCAGCTCACTTCGCGTGCGCTACCCAGCGCAAACGCGAGCGAGAGAAACGCGGGGTTGGAGTGGAACAGGTGGATCGAGAGCTCCTCGCCAAGCGCCAGGCCGAGCGCGCACGCGAATACCCCCAACACCAGCGCGTCGAACATCAGCACCGCGATCACGGTTAGCGGGGTGTACCCATCGCGGCGTAGGTCGGCGATCAGCCGTCGCCGCTGCGGCACTGTCAGCAGCATTGCGTTGAACGCGAACAAAAACCCGACGAGCGCGCTGATCGCTGCGAACAGCGCGGTGGACTGGTTGCTCGCCGCCGCGGCCTTCGCGAACAGGGTCTCGTCGTAGCCGATTGGCTCGACGTCGAGCCGGCCCGCGGCGAGCCGCCCCAGGGCGCCTCGCACATGCGCTTCGGCGCCGGGTGCCGGCTGTACGAGGATGCGGCTCACGTGCGCGCCCACGCCGGCCAGTTCCTGCGCGAAGCCGAGCGGCGCCAGTGCGACTGGGGTGCCGATCAATCCCCCGATTTGGCGCGCGTGCAGTTGCTCATACAGCGGCGCCGTGGCTGTGTGCCCCGCGAGCTGGAAGGTCGCTTCCTGGCCGAACTGAGTGACGCCGATCGTGCGCGCCAGCGGCGCGGGCAGCACGATCGCGCCGACCCCCCCGAACGGCGTCAGTTCCGCGTGGCGCACCAGCGTGCCGCCGAGCTTGGCGAGACTCGAGTCCGCGCCTACCAGCTCCACCGACTCGCTGCCCCGCGGCCCGGACACGTTGGCGTCGGCTTCCAGCAGTGGCGCCGCGGTACGAACGCCGCGGATCGCGCGCACCTGCGCGAGCATGCTCTGCGGGAAGCCCTGCGGATCGCGCGCCAGCAGTTGCAGCGTCGCGTCGCCGGCGATCCCGTGCGTGAGCTCGCCCACCGAGCTCTGCAGGGAGGAGCTCGACACCTGCGAGGCGAACAGCAGCGCCACCCCGGCGGCGATCCCGAGCACCGCCAGACACTCCTGCGCCAGCCGCGCACGCAGGCGCACGCGATAGAGGCGCAGGAGGTTCGCCGGTCTCACACCGATACCCGCCCAGTCATGGGTACGTGCGGGTGCCCACGGGATGGTCTCGCACAAGTGCCCGCTCGATCATGGGTGCGTGCGGGTGCACGACCGGCGCGCTCACACGTACACCCCCTCGGCGGTGTGGGCGCCGAGCCGCCCGTCGCGCAGCGCGAGCACGCGGTCGGCGTACTCGGCGGCCATCGGGTCGTGGCTGACCAACACGACGGCCACGCCCCGCTCGCGGCACAGCCCCCGCAGCAGCTCGAGCACTTCGCGCCCGCGCTGCGTGTCAAGGCTGCCCGTCGGCTCGTCGGCGAGCAGCAGGCTGGGCTCGGTCGAGAGCGCCCGGGCGATCATCACCCGCTGGCGCTCGCCCATCGACAGCGTCTCGGCGCGGTGGCGCAGTCGCTCCCCCAGCCCCAGCCGTTCCAGCAGCGGCGCGACCTCGCGCTGCGCTGCGCTCCAACGGTGGGTCTTCAACAGCTTCAGCACCGTGTTGTCGATCGCGCTGACGCCCGGGAGTAGGTCGAAGTTCTGGCGGATGAAGCCCAGTTCGGTGAGCCGGAAGCGCGACGCCTCACGCTCGCTCAGCGAGGAGATGTCGCGCCCGCCAATCGACACCGTGCCCGAGGTGGGCGCGAGCAGCGTGGCGACCATCAACAGCAACGTGGTCTTGCCCGACCCGCTCGGCCCGTACAGCGCCACCATTTCACCCGGCTCCACTCGCAGTGACACGCCGTCCACCGCGCGCACTGTTTCCCCGCCGATCGCGGGGTAGTGCTTCACGAGGTCACGCAGCTCCAGCATCCCTCAAGCTGAGATCGAACCGCCGAGGTGCACGGCGATCGCATCGTTGGAGTTCTGGATCGTGCCGTCGAAGCTCAGGCCCGACCCGTGGGCGTGCGCGTAGCTGCCGGTACCGCCGCTCACCGACAGCGAGCCCACGAAGCTGGCGCTGGAGCCCGAGCGGTGGTAGGTGGCTGTGGCCTGCCCCGAGATCGAGCCGCCGCCGTGGGAGATGTGCACTTCGGCGTTCACGCGGTCGCTGGAGGCGATCCTCAGGCGCACCGCGATCGTGCCGCGGAACGTGCCCGTCGCCGAGCCCTGCTCGTTGAGCGTGAAGCCCTGTTTGCTGGTGAGGTGCAGATTGCCACTCTCGTGCAGGGAGACGGTTCGGGCGTTCCTCGCCCGCGGGGTCTGCGCGTGAAGGCCGGCTACCGCGGCAGCGGCGGAGTGGCGGGCTTTGGCGTTGGGATGGCTACGCTTGGCGTCAGCTCCGCGCTGTTTGGTATCGGTGCGGCGACGGTTGGTCATCGCACGGCAGGGCTGCTTGGCCACGGTATTGCCGCTGGTGCCGTCGGCATAGGTAAACGCCGCGGCGAATGGCCACCCGCCGGCCGGGCAACGCGGCACCACCACCGTATTGACGCCACGCGCTGGGTGCGGGCCGCTCGTGCCGATCGTGAGCGTGAGGTTGGCTAGCGAGGTTTCCGCCACCGACGGCAGCGAGGGGACTGGGGGGATCGGGATCACCAGCTTTTCTCCGTAGGGAGCGTGAGCGGGCACCACGGTCCCCGTGATGACCAC
This sequence comes from uncultured Solirubrobacterales bacterium, assembly GCA_963772075.1. Lineage (GTDB taxonomy): Bacteria > Actinomycetota > Thermoleophilia > Solirubrobacterales > Solirubrobacteraceae > Palsa-744. The sequence continues at coordinate 50,878 of CAVYWG010000015.1, forward strand.
CTGCGCCGGCACCGGGGTCGAGCCTTCGCCGACCAGCTCAAGCGTCGGGCTGTTGCCCTGCGGCGGGCCGATGAAGGCCCACAGTGTGACTTCCTCGGAGATCGTTTCCGATCCCGCGAGCGCCTCCGCCAGTGCATGTCCACGTCCGACGAGCGATTGCGGCGGACAGGCGCCAGGGCCATGGGCGAGCAGACGCGCCGCGCTACAGCTACGCAGGCTCGGCACGTCGAGCGTCAGCCCGGCGGGCAGGCTGAGCACCGAGCGGTGTACCGGCGAGGGGACGCCATCCTCGCCGCCGGTGTAATGGATCGCAAGCGTCAACGCGCCCTTGGCGCCGGGCCGGTCGGGGGACAGTGTGGGGGTGAGCGTCGCGGAGGTCGCTTCGGGGGACGGGGTGAGCGTGGCTGGGATGCCCTGGGGAAGCGTGGGCGAAACCGCAGCGGAGGTTGCTTCCGGCGCGGCCACGGGTCGCGCCGCGCCGGAAGCATTCACCCGCACGGGCGCTACCAACGCCGCGCAGATCGTCAGGGCCACAGCGAGCGCACACGCGACCCCTGCGGACCGAAAATTGATCGGTGTGTTGGTTCCTTTGCGAATCATGGCTCCCACCCTCCCACAATGTCCTAATACTCTAGCACAATATTGTGCAACTGCAACGCCGGAAACAGCGCGAGACGCTGCCTACGATTTCTTGTGCCCAGGGTAATGCGCATTAGGTAGGGCCGCCCGTCGGTGGGGAGGACTGCCAGTCGGTGGGGTGGGGTGGCTGGCCCGTCGGTGGGGAGGATTGCCCGTTGGTGGGCTGGGGTGGCTGGCCCGTCGGTGGGGAGGACTGCCAGTCGGTGGGGTGGGGTGGCTGGCCCGTCGGTGGGGAGGATTGCCCGTTGGTGGGCTGGGGTGGCTGGCCCGTCGGTGGGGAGGACTGCCAGTCGGTGGGGTGGGGTGGCTGGCCCGTCGGTGGGGAGGATTGCCCGTTGGTGGGGTGGGGTGGCTGGCCCGTCGGTGGGGAGGATTGCCCGTTGGTGGGGTGGGGTGGCTGGCCCGTCGGTGGGGAGGATTGCCCGTTGGTGGGGTGGGGTGGCTGGCCCGTCGGTGGGGAGGATTGCCCGTTGGTGGGCTGGGGTGGCTGGCCCGTCGGTGGGGAGGACTGCCAGTCGGTGGGGTGGGGTGGCTGGCCCGTCGGTGGGGAGGACTGCCCGTTGGTGGGCTGGGGTGGCTGGCCCGTCGGTGGGGAGGGCCGCCCGTCGGTGGGGAGGACCACCCGCCGACCGGAGCCTTAAGCTCTCGCATGTGCACCACCCGATTTCCTACTTCCAAGCGATCATCCTCGGCCTTACACAGGGGATCGCCGAGCCCTTTCCGATCTCCAGCCTCGGGCACGCGGTGGTGCTGCCGCGGCTGTTCGGGTGGAACATCCACCAGAACGACAAATACTTCCTCACCTTCCTCGTCGCCACGCATTTCGCCACGGCGCTCACGCTGCTGCTGTTCTTCGTGCGCGACTGGATCAAGATCGTCGGCGGCATCCTGCGCTCGCTAAAGGTGCGCAAGATCGCCGAGGACGATGTCTACGCGCGCCTCGGCTGGCTGCTGATCGTGGGCACGGTGCCCGCCGGCATCCTCGGACTGGCGCTGCAGGAATCGCTGCGCAAACTGTTTGCCTCTGCCACGATCGCCGCCGTCTTCCTGATCGTCAACGGGATCGCGCTGCTGATCTTCGAGCAGTTGCGCAAGCGTCCCCCCAAGCCCGGCGACTACCTCGGCGACGGCGACGCCCGCATCGCCAAGCTCAGCTGGCGTCAGGCGATCGCGATCGGCACCTCGCAGGCCGCCGCGCTGATCCCCGGCATCTCGCGCTCGGGCTTCGCGATGGGTGGCAGCCTGCTCGCGGGGCTCTCCAACGAGGACGCCGCCCGCTACTCCTTTTTGCTGGCGACCCCTGTGATCCTCGCCGCCGCTGCACTGAAGCTGCCCGAACTGCTCGGTGCGCAGGGCGACGGCGTGCGCGGCCCGGCACTCGTCGCCGGTCTCTGCGCGGCTCTGACCACATTTCTGGCGGTGAAGTTCCTGCTGCGCTTCTTCGAGACCAACCGACTGAGTCCGTTCGGGATCTACTGCATCGCCTTCGGCACGATCTGCACGATCGCGTTCGTGGCTTGACCAACGGCCGCGTCGGGGTGCCCCGGATACGCTGAAGGGGAGCGATGCCGCGCACACCACCACTGCCGAAGACCCCGCAGCGCATGTTCGAGACCCGCAGCCAGGCGTGGCGCGAGGTGGGCTTGTTGCACGAAGTCAGCCCCCGCGCCGCGCGGCGGGCGCGCCTGCAGGCGTTCCTGCTCGTGCCGCTGTTCGTGGCGATCGTCGTCGTGTACTCCCACCGCGACGCGATCTTCGGGAAGCTCTCCTCCGAAGCGGACACGATCGCGCAGGTCGCGACTGTGTTGGCGCTGCTGATCCTCGGGTGGGCGATCGCGCGCGACGCCGGCCAGGCGCTGCGACCCGCGCTCTTCCGTCGTCTCGACCCCGCGACGGCCGGCACGGTTGGCTTCGTGATCCGCCTGCTGACCGTGGCGGTGGCACTCCTCGTGGCGCTGCTGATCGCGGGTGTCGATCCGCGTACGCTCGCGGTCGGTGGGGCGTTCACCGCAGTGATCCTTGGCCTCGCCGCGCAGCAGACGCTCGGCAACCTGATCGCCGGCACCGTGCTGCTCAGCGCCGGGCCGTTCCGAGTTGGCGATCGCATCCGCCTGCAGGGAGGCCCGCTCGCCGGCCAGATCGAGGGCGTGGTCAGTTCGCTGGGCCTGATGTACACCACGCTCGCCACTGACAACGGCTCGACGCTTGTGCCCAACAGCGTCGTGCTGAACGTGGCCGTCCACACGGAGTCCAGCCTGCGCGACTCCTACCGCGAGACGCCGTAGCGCAGCAGCAGGCACCCCTCGCTCTCGAGCGCCTCGCGTAGCTCCAACTCGATGGGCGGATCGAGCTCCGGGCCGGCCACGATCCGCAACGACGCTTGCGGGCCTGCACCTCCGCCGAGCTTAGGGGCCAGCGTGAGAAACAGCTCGTCCACGACTCCGGCTGCTAGCAATGCCCCATTCAGGTGGGGCCCCCCCTCGCACATGACTGTGCGCACCCCCCACCGCGCGTGCAACTCGGCGAGCGCGGCCAGCAGGTCGAGCTGCCCCTCGATCGTCGCCTTGCGCAAGTACTCGACGGGAGCAACGCCCGCGGGCAGCTCCCCCGCCGGCGAGGGCGTGAGGATCACGACTCGCGCGGCGGGGTCCGCGAGCAGCGGAACGCTCTCGGGGGAGAGCGCGAGGCTCGCGGAGACGATGCAGGCGAGCGGTTCCGCCGTCAGCCCCCGTTCCAGCCGCAGCTGGCGCTGCGACTCGGCTTTCACCAGGCGGCGGTAGCGCTCGGCGCGTGCGGTGCCAGCACCGAACAGCACCGCGTCGACGCCGGCGCGCAGCGCGAGGAAGAGCTCTTTGTCCGCGCGGTTGCCGATCGGCCCCGAGCGTCCCTTGAGGGTGGCGCGCCCGTCGGCGGTGGACGCCATATTGAGGAACACGCGCGGGCGGCCCCGCGGCGCCGGGCTCGACGTGCTCGGTTCCCACAGTCGCAGGCGCTCGACGACCTGCGTGGCGCTGAGGCGATGCCCTGCAACTTCGCCGGTCAACGCCGTGAGCACCGCTGGGGTGGAGGCGCTGGGCGCAGAGCTCATCGATCCACCCTATCCGCGTCAACATCCGGGGAACATCCCCGCTGCGCTACCTGCTACCGTCGTCACCGTTGGGCCGGGCAAAGAACCGGCATAAAGCAGTGCAAGCTCTCGCAGGTCGAAGCTCTTTGCAGCATCCTCCGCGCAGCAGCACGCACGAATCGTGGAGGATGTCACATGCCTACTGGCACAGTGAAGTGGTTTAGCGACGACAAGGGATTCGGCTTCATCACCCCGGATGACGGGGACAAGGATCTGTTCGTCCACCACACCGGAATCAATGGCGAGGGCTACCGCTCGCTCCAGGAGGGCGCCAAGGTGTCCTACGACCCGGAGCAGGGCGACAAGGGGCCGAAGGCCGTCAACGTCCAGGCGATCTAGAGTCGCCACGCAATTGGTTTGCGGTCGCTTGCCCCTGCGCTCTGAATGGGGTGTAGGTAGCAAGACGACGCTCGTCAGACCATCGACATAGAGCAGTAACCTTGGGGGGTCCGGTCATCACCGGGCCCCCCTCTGTATGTCGCCGGACGCAACCACATTTCCCCTGCGGGACACGCTGCTCGACGACTCCACCGACGTCGCGCGCACAGGCCCATCCTCGCGGAAGGCGAGCGCCTCCGACCGTGAGCAAGCCCGAGCGCGGGCGCGCACCCGCGGGGAGACCGCGATCGGGGCGGCGGTGCTGATCTGGATCGGCATGTGCGTGCTGCTGATCGTGCTGGCCGCGGCCGACCGCCCGAGCTTCCTCTCCTCGCCCTCCCACTACGGCTTCTTCCCCCACTGGCTGGCAGGCCCGCTAGGTGGTTTGTGGCCGTGGTTTACGCGCAGCGCGCGGGCGACCAAGGCGCTACTGACTGGGGCGCTGGTGAGTATGTACGTGGCCTACGTGGTGGGCCTGCGGTATGTGCCGCTGCTGCGGGCGCGTTGGGCGATCGCGACGATCATCGGGGTACACGTGATTTTGCTGCTCTCGCCGCCGCTGTCGCTGACGGACGTGTTCAACTACATCAACTACGGGCGCATGGGGATGTTGCATGGCCTCAACCCCTACACCACCATCCCCGCGCTGGGGCCGCACTCCGACCCCAGCTACGCGCTCAGCAACTGGCACCAGTTGCTGACTCCGTACGGTCCCCTCTTCACGCTGATCACCTATGCGGTGGTGCCGCTCGGGCTGGCAGGTTCGCTGTGGACCTTCAAGGCGCTGCTGATGGTGCTCAGCTTCGCCACGATCCTGTTGGTGTGGCGGTGCGCGCGTCTGCTCGGCCGCGACCCGGTGGCGGCGATCGTGCTGGTGGGCCTCAATCCGCTGATCCTCGTGTGGGGCCTCGGGGGCGACCACAACGACTTCTTCATGATGTTCTGCATCACGCTCGCCTTCTACCTGCTGCTGCGCGCGCGTGCTCCGGGGGTCTCGCCCGGCGTGGGTGTCCCCCGTGAGGAGTCCCCAACACGCCTGCGCGCCTGGCTGTGGCCGTTGGTCGCATCGGAGCTGGGGGCAGGGGTGGTGCTGGCGGCGGCGATTGCGTTGAAGGCCTCAGCGGCGATCGTCGTCCCGGTGGTTCTGGCGGGCCTGTTCAGAGCTCCGCGCCGGTTGGTGCAGGTGGTGTTGGGGTTGATCGCGGGGGGAATCGTGCTGGGGGCGTGCACGGTGGTCGCGTTCGGAGCGCACCTGCCCGACCTCGGCGCCCAGGGCCGCCTGGTGATTCCGATGGGCCTGCCCAACCTGCTCGGTCTCGCGCTGGGGCAGGGCGGGGAGACGGAAACGATGCGCAGCCTGCTCAGCATCGCTCTGGTGCTGGCGGTGGTGAGCTGCAGCGTATGGGCATGGCGGCGGCGGGACGCGTTGACGGCCTCGGGCTGGGCGACGATGGCGTTGCTGCTGACGTTGAGCTGGGTATTGCCGTGGTATGTGCTGTGGGTGCTGCCGTTGGCGGCGCTTTCCCGCTCGCGCGCGCTGCGCACGACGGCGCTCGTGTTTGGGGCCTACCTGTTGCTCACGTGGATGCCGCTTGCCACCGGGTTGGACAATGCGCTCGGGATCCGGCCGACAACTACGACGCTGGGGCAGCAGGATCAGCGCTACGTCCGCGGCCTGCTGAACTGATCGCTACCCGTCGATCGGCCCGGCCCCCACAGCGCCGGGAGGTCCACCGACTGCGCTGACGCGCCCCTCGCCCTCGGGGGCACGGCCGTCGCGGCCGACATAGCCGTCCTTGCCACCCGCGCACAGGTAGATGGCGTCGCCCTCGCCGACGTTGCGCACGCGGCGCACGGTGGGGGCGTCGACGCGCGCGAAGCTGCCCTCCTCCAGACGGTGCACGGTGCCGTCGCCGAACTCCATCTCGATCGTGCCGCGGTGCACGAAGTACAGCTCCTCCTGGGTGTCATGGTAGTGGCGCCCGGTCTGGTAGCCAGCGGGCATGACGATCGCGTTGACTCCGAATGCGGTCACGCCGAGGCCCTTGCGCACCTTGCGAAAGCCGTGGCCGTCACCGAGCGCGTCAAGGTCGCCCACGGCGTAGCCCTCGCCGACCGTCACGTTGGGGTACTCGGATGCCTCCATTTGGATCTCCTCTTGTCGCGTTGTCGGTTGTCAGTGCTCGGCCACGTAGCCGCCGTCGGGCGAGAGCGGCCGGCCCTCCTGTGCCCAGCGTAGGAGTCCGCCGCTCATCGAGTGGGCCTGTAAGCCCGCCGCCCGGAACGCTTGGGCGGCCATCAACGAGCGCGAGCCGACGCGGCAGTAGAAGACGACTGGCCGGTCGGCCGCGAGCGTGGCGGCCTGGGCGGTGAGCAGATTGAGCTCGATATGACGGCTGCCCTCGATGTGGCCGGCTTGGCGCTCATAGTCCTCGCGCACGTCCACCACTTGCACGCCGGGATCCTCGGCCAGCCAATCGGCGACTTGCGCGGGCTCGACTTCGATCTCGGAGAGCTCCTCGCCAGCGGCCATCGACGGAGCGTAGCGGTCCCGTCGCCGCATCTGCCGGGGGACTTTGGGCTGAGGACTCCGCCCGGCGCGCGCGGGCACTAGCATCCATGTCATGGAGGCAATCAGCGACGTCTACACGATCCCCCAGGAGCACCTCGACTTCTGCGCCACGATCGCCCAGATCGCGCACGAGAAGATCGCGCCGCGCTCGGCGGAGCTCGACGAGCAGGCGGAGTATCCGTGGGATATCCGCAAGATCCTGGCCGAGCAGGACATCCTCGGGCTGCCGTTTCCGATCGAGTACGGGGGCACCGGTACCGGCACGTTAATGCTGAACATGGCGGTCGAGGAGATCGCCAAGGTGGACGCGGCGTGCGCGCTGATCCTGATGGTGCAGGAGCTGGGGACGTTGCCGATCCAGCTGTTCGGTAGCGAGGAGCTCAAGGAGCGCTTCTTGCCGAAGTGCGCGAGTGGGGAGTGGTCGCCGGCGTTCGCGCTCTCGGAGCCTGAGGCCGGCTCGGATCCCGCGGGGATGAAAACGACGGCGGTGAAAGACGGCGACGAATGGGTGATCAACGGCACCAAGAACTGGATCACCAACCTCGGGGTGGCGGACTTCTACGTCTGCTTCGCGGTCACCGACCGCGAGAGCCGGCGGATTACGGCATTCGTAGTCGAGGCCGACCGGCCGGGGTTCAGCGTCGGCAAGCTGGAGCACAAGCTCGGGATCCGTGCCTCGCCCACCGGGCAGCCGATCTTCGAGGATGTGAGGGTCCCCCAGGAGAATGTGATCGGCGAAGCCGGCCGGGGCCTGCGAGTGGCGCTCGGAACGCTGGAGCGCACGCGCCTGGGGGCGGCCGCGCAGGCCGTCGGGATCGCCCAGGGGGCAACCGATTACGCCGTCGGCTATGCCCGCGAGCGGGTGCAGTTCGGTAAGCCGATCATTGAGCACCAGGCGATCCAGTTCAAGTTGGCCGATATGGAAACACGGACGGCGGCTGCGCGGGAGCTGCTGTACAAGGCCTGCGCGATGGCCGATCGCGGCGATCCACAGCGTGCGAAGTACTCCTCGATGGCGAAGGTGTTCTGCTCGGACACCGCGATGGCGGTAACCGTTGAGGCGGTGCAGGTGCTGGGGGGGTACGGTTATGTGAAGGAGTATCCGGTGGAGCGCATGATGCGAGACGCAAAGATCACACAGATCTACGAGGGCACCAACGAGATCCAGCGGCTCGTCATTGCCCGTACGCTCAAGTAGGGGTGGACGGGTCGGGGCGGGGGCGGGCGGGGCGGGCCACTAATCATATGATGCGCGCACCGAAGCCTCCCGGAGCATACGGCCAGCTGAGGAAGATCGGGCTGGCTGCGCTGATCGCGCTGTCGCTGGGCCTCGTCGTGATCGTGGTCGGCGAGGGCTTCAGCACGCAGGGCGCGGTGCGGGTGGTGGAGGACCTGGTCCTCGGGATCGCCGCCGTAGCGCTGCTGACGACGGCGATCGCGTTCGTCGCGGTGCGGATGGCCGGCTGGCACGACCCGGAGTCAGAGGAGGAGTTCGAAAAGATCGTGCGCCGCGCGGAGGATCTCGGCCGCGAAGGGTTGGCGGCGGATCCCGATGAAGCGGAGTTCATGGCGCTCGACCCTCTCAATGACGAGGATTTCGAAGAGCTGGTGCGCGACGCGCTCGATGACCTGCCCGACTTGCTGCGCAATGCGCTGCGCCACGTGGCGGTCGTGATCTCCGACAAAGGCCGTGCGGCGGGAGCGTACGGTCTCTACCAGGGCGACCAGATGAAGGACAGGATGCTCGGGGCGCCCGTCCACGACCGCATCGTGATCTTCAGGGACACGCTGCGGCGTGACTTCGGCCACGACCCCGACCTGCTGCGCGAGCAGGTCGTGAGAACCGTGCGCCACGAGCTCGCCCACCACGTGGGCTTCGACGAGCTGGGCGTCTCGCGCTTGGATCTGTAGCCGATCGCATAGGATGGGTCCGGCAGGGGAGAGATCGCCGCAGTCCGGGCTGCAAAACGACCAAGGAGAACTTCGCATGCCTGATGCCGTAATCGTTGACGCCATACGCACGCCGATCGGGCGGGCGGTGAAGGGATCGCTCAAATCGGTGCGCGCCGACGACCTGGCGTCGATCCCGCTGAAGGCGATCCTGGAGCGCAACCCGCAGCTGCAGTCGAGCTCGATCGTGGACGTGATGATGGGCTGCGGCTTCGCCGAGGGCGAGTCGGGCTACAACATCGGGCGCAACGCGGCGCTGCTGGCGGGCATCGACTTCCACGTGCCGGGCACGACGGTCAACCGCTTCTGCGCCTCCTCGCTGCAGACCACGCGGATGGCGTTCCACGCGATCAAGGCGGGCGAGGGCGACACCTATATCGCCTGCGGTGTGGAGGCGGTCTCGCGCGCCACGCAGGGGGGAGAGTTTGCATTCCACCCGAAGCTCGACGGCTCGGAGGGGTCGATCTACAACGTGTACATCCCGATGGGACTGACAGCGGAGAACGTGGCGACGGAGAAGAACGTCAGCCGCGAGGCGCAGGACGAGTGGGCGCTGATCTCGCAGACGCGCGCGGTGACGGCGCAGGAGTCGGGCCACTACGACGTGGAAATCGTCCCCGTGACGGCGCCGGCGCACAAAGACACCGACCGCGAAGGCAACGAGATCGAGATCCCCGAGCAGGTGGTAACCAAGGACGACGGCCCGCGCCCCGGCACCACGCTTGAGAAGCTGGCGTCGCTGAAGCCGGCGTTCAAGCCGGACGGCACCGTGACAGCGGGCAACGCCTGCCCGCTCAACGACGGCGCGGCCGCGCTGCTCGTCACCTCCGAGGAGCGTGCGTCCGAGCTGGGGCTCAAGCCGAAAGTGAAGATCCTCGCCTCCACGGTGGTGGCGATCCGCCCCGAGGTGATGGGCCTCGGCCCGATCCCGGCGATCCAGCAGCTGCTGAAGAACACGGGCATGTCGATCGGGGACATCGACGTGGTCGAGATCAACGAGGCGTTCGCCGCGCAGATCGTTCCCTGCAAAGAGGAGCTCGGCATCCCCGACGAGAAGCTCAACCCCTTCGGCGGAGCGATCGCGTTGGGCCACCCCTTCGGCATGACCGGCGCGCGGATCATGACGACGCTGATCAACGACCTCCAGACCCTCGACGGCACCTACGGCATCGAGTCGATGTGCGTCGCCGGCGGCATGGGCATGGCGATGCTGGTGGAGCGGTTGGCCTGATCGCAGCTCAGGTGTCGAGGCCGGGGATCGACTCGATCGGGAGTTCGCCGTGGAATGCCTCCAACTCTTCGAGATCCCGGCGATCCTGTGGACGTCCCGCGAGACGCTTGAAGCCGACGATACTGCGCAAACCCGCTATGCGAGCAGGCTGTGAGCCGACTTCGGCGTCGATGGCATCTTCAGAGACGGTGTCATAGTCCAGCGGCGGGAGTCCTCCGCGCATGAGGTCGATGATGCCGTGGCGGCTCTTGACACGCAGATGATGAGCACCGGCCACATCCTCTTGGGTCAGAATCTTGCCATCGCGCAGGCGGCTTGCGTCGATCCGATCGAGGAAACGAAGGATTGCCTCGTCGGTCTCCTGGCCGTCGGGTACCAGCAGGTCGGAGTCCTTGGTCGCCCGCAGGAATCCGTTGGCCATGACGCTGAAGCCGCCGATCACTACGTACTGCAGCCCGACGGCGTTGGCGTCGGCGACGACACCATCGAGGTCAGGACCAGAAGGCTCGTCTTGGGACATGGCCGGCGCGTATCGTCGAGGCCAGCAGCTTGACGGCCTGCTGAGAGAGCTTCTGACCCTGCGCGATGCGTTCGGACGGAGTCATCGCGCGCGCGGTACGCTGATGGTACTCGCGCTTTTCACGATTGAGCTCGGCCCACTCAGCCTCGTGGCCGGGCTCCAACAAGGTGCGGGAAGTGGTGCTCACAACATCATTCTAACCAACATACTCGACGCCATCGGACAACAGTCCGCAAGAGGCCTACGTGACCTACCGCGGAGGCATCCGCAGCGCCCCGTCTAGTCGGATGACCTCGCCGTTGAGCATCACGTTCTCGATGATGTGGCAGGCGAGGTGGGCGTACTCCTCGGGTCGGCCGAGGCGCTGCGGGTAGGGAACCCCGGCGCCGAGCTTCTGGCGGGCCTCCTCGGGCAGAGCGGCCAGCAGCGGGGTGTCGAACAGGCCAGGGGCGATTGTGCAGACGCGGATCCCGTACTGGGCGAGGTCGCGGGCGGCGGGGAGCGTCATGCCGACGATGGCGCCCTTGGAGGCCGAGTAGGCGATCTGGCCGACCTGCCCGTCGTAGGCGGCGATCGAGGCGGTGTTGACACACACGCCGCGCTCGCCGTCGTCCCCGAGCGGGTTATTCGCGATCATCGCAGTGGCGGCGAGGCGCAGCACGTTGAAGGTGCCGATCAGGTTGATCTGGAGGATCGTCTCGAAGGGCATCAGGGGGTGGGGGCCCTTGGAGCCCGCGACCTTCTGCGCCCAGCCGGTGCCGGCGCAGCAGACGGCGATCCGCAGCCCGCCCTCCGCGGCGGCGGCCTGCTCGACGGCGGCCTGCACCGGAGCCTCCTCGCGCACGTCACAGGCGACGAACTCCAAGCCCAACTCGGAGGCCAGCGCGTCGCCCTTCTCGGCGTTGACGTCCGCCACGGTCACGACCGCGCCGGCGGCGTGCAGGCGGCGCACTGTCGCCTCGCCGAGCCCTGAGGCCCCGCCGACGACGATCGCTGAGCTGCCTTCGATCTGCATGCGGCAGGGAGCCTATCTCAGGCGCTGGGCCGCGACAGCGTCAGCGCGAAGAGGTCCTCGGGATCGGTGAGCCAGCGCACGAGTTGCAGGCCGGCCGCGTCGAGATCGCCCTCCAGGCGCGGGCGGGTGAACTTGGCGGAGATCTCGGTGCGCATCTCCTCGCCGGCGTCGAAGTGCACGTCGAGCTCCAGCGCGCTGACGGTGACCGTGTGGTCGCGCCGCGCGCGCAAGCGCATCTCGACCCATTCGTGGCGGTCGTCGAAGAGTGCGACGTGGTCGAAGTCGCCGGGGTCGAAGTCGGCGTCGAGCTCGCGGTTGAGCACGTGCAGGACGTTGCGGTTGAACTCGGCGGTGACCCCCTGCTGATCGTCGTATGCGGCCTCCAGCACGCCCGCGTCCTTGACCAGGTCGGTGCCCATCAACAGGTGGTCGCGCGGCCCGAGCAGCTCGGCGATCTGGCGCAGGAAGCGGCGGCGGCTGCCGGGAGGAAAGTTGCCGATCGTGCCGCCGAGGAACACCACGAGGCGGGGGCCGTCTGCCGGGGGCACGCGGTCGAGGTGGCGCTCGAAGTCGCCGATCACCCCGTGCACGCGCAGGCCGGGGTACTCGAGCGTCAGCTCGTCGGCGCAGTCGCGCACCATGCTCTCGGTGACGTCCACCGGTACGTAGCGTTCGAGCGTGCCTGCCTGGTACAGGGCGTCGAGCAGCACGCGCGTCTTGGCGGCGGTGCCCGAGCCCAGCTCCACTAGCTCGATGGCGCCCGTGATGGTGGCGATCTCCGCGGCGGTGGCGTCGAGAATCCCTCGCTCGGTACGGGTCGGGTAGTACTCGGGCAGCTCGCAGATCTGGTCGAACAGCTCGGCGCCGCGGGCGTCGTAGAAGTGCTTGGGGGGCAGTTCCTTGAAGGGCCGCGTCAGCCCGTCGAGCACGTCCTCGGCGAGCGTGCGCTGCTCGGGGCCGCCGAGGTGGGAGTCGATTTGGATCGCGGCGGGGTCTTCGACGGGGCCCATCACACATCCCTCGCCAGCCGCACGCCCGCGAAGATCTGGCGTCGCAGCGGATAGTCCCAGTTGCGGAAGGTGAGGCTCGCCACACGCGGATGGGTGGCCCACGAGCTGCCGCGCAGCACAAGGTAGTCCTCGCCGAAGAACACCTCGGAGTACTCGCGGTAGGGGTGAGCTGTGAAGCCGGGGTAGCCGCCGAAGTGGCTGGCGGTCCACTCCCACACCTGGCCTACCCCCTCCAGTCCCGACTGCTCCGAGGTCGCCGCCCGCTCCCACTCCGCCTCGGTGGGGAGCCGCGCATCGTGCGCGCGGGCGAAGGCGTCGGCCTCGAACCAGCTGACGTGGCAGACGGGCGCCTGCGCGTGACCGGCTGCCACACAGGGATGGTGGGTGATGTCGTACTCCTCCTTCCACGCCCAGCCCTCGTCCGACCACCACTCGCGCCGCTCGTAGCCGCCGCCCTCGCTGAAGTGCAGCCAGCTGGCGTTGTTGACGGGGCGCCGCGCGATCGCAAAGGCGCCGCTGCGCGCGAGGTGGCGGGGGCGCTCGTTGTCGTAGGCGAAGCCCTCGGCGCCGGCGCCCATCGTAAAAGCTCCAGCCGGGAACGAAAGCCAGCCCTCCCCGCCGGTGAGCGGCGCCAGCGGCTGGCCGATCTTCGATCGGTCGCCCGGTGGCAGCAGCCCGGCGAGCGCGAGCGTTTGGCGCATCGTCTCGGTGTGCTGCAGCTCGTGGCGCACCACCAGCTCGGCGAGGACGCCGTCGCCGACGCCTCGATCGGCCAGCGCGAGCGCGACCCGCTCGCGCACCGCCTCCAGGTAGGCGCGCGCTTCGATGGCGTCGAGCAGCTGCGCGTCCCCCCGCTGTGAGCGGGGCGTCTCGAAGGCGTCGTAGAGCTCGGCGAGGTCAGGTCGCAGTAGCTCCATTCCGGCATGGCGGTGGCCCAGCCACAGGTCCTCGTAGGCGGCGATGTGTGCGAGGTCCCATACGAGCGGGCTCATGATCGGCGAGTGGGCGCGCTCCAAGTCGCGGTCGTCGAGGTGAGCGACCAGCCGCAGCGTGCAGCGGCGAGCTTCGTCCAGGGCCGCCAGCGTCTCGGCGAGTGGGGCGGGTGCGGCGGTGGGTTGGGAAACGGTGCGGGCCATGAGCTCCGGGCGCGTACTCAAGGTAGGACCTTAGCGTGCTCGGCTCGTGGGCACGCTTCACCCCGTGTGTTTAGGAATTGTCAGAAGAGTCGATCCTTGCTGCCGCGGCGGCATCGGCCACCACGTGCAGGCGCTCGGACACGAGCAGGCTGGCGGGGAGATCGGGACCACGCCCACCCCCAGGCTCCCGCCCACCCCCCGCCAGTGCGGCCGAGAGCGCGTCGGCCTTGCCCGCGCCGGCAACGAGCAGTAGCGAGTACCGGGCCGCACGCAGCACCGGCAGGCTGAGCGTGACTCGCTCCGGTGGGGGCTTGGGCGAGTTGCGCACCGGCAAGCACAGTGCGCCGCTTGAGTCCTCCACCTCGGGGTGGCCGGGGAAGAGGGATGCGGTGTGCCCATCCTCGCCGATGCCGACCAGCGACACGTCCAGCGTGGGTAAGCCGCCCGGCTCGGCTGGGGGCACCGTGGCGCGTAGCTCCTCTGCGTACTCCAGCGCGGCCGTCTCGGGATCGAGCTCGCCGCGCACGCGGTGCTCGATCGGCCCTGTCCGACCGTCGCCGGGAATGTGGGCGAGCAGCGATTCCACCACCAGCCGATGGGTGCTCTCCGGGTCATCGGGTCCGACGCAGCGCTCATCTCCATACCACAGCTCGACCGCGCTCCAGTCCTCGAGCAGCCCGGCGAGCACCTGGTAGGCGACCCGTGGAGTGTTGCCACCCGAAAGCGCGAAGTGGGCGACCCCGCGCCGATCGAGCGCCTCCCGCAACGCCCGCGCGAGCTCGCCCGCGGCGTACTCGGCGGCGGCCTGCGGATCGGGGAGGATGGTGAGGCGGGTCATGGCACGATCTCTCGGGTCGCGTACCCTGCGGCGGTCTGCGAGTCGGGCCGCATAGTGAGGCGGGTCATGGCACGATCTCCGCCGCGGCGGCGAGCGCGGGCGCGAAGGTGGGGTCGCGCAGCAGGGCCTGGCGGATGCCCTCGCCGAGGATGCCGGCCTCGCCGCGTGAGGCACCGAGGATCGTCCACTCCCGCTCGTTGCCCTTCGCGTCCTGCCGGTGAGCGTGCAGCCCGCCGGGTCCGCGGTCGAGGCGCAGACGCAGCCCCGAGGCGGTGGCGAGCTCCAACCCCGCGAGCCCGCGCACCTGCTGCTCGGGCGTGGCGAGCAGCCGCATTTCGATGTCCTGGCGGCGCCCGCTGGCCTTGCCAGTGAGCGTATTGTCGTGCGCCACCAGGGGGTTGAGCCGCCAGCCCAGGCGGGTTGCCAGCCAGCCGATCAGCAGCATCGCGGAGATCGCCGATTCGGGGTGGTGGCGGATCGTGACCGCGGTGAGCGTGTGCAGCTGGCGGCGCATCTCGGGTGGGTCGAAGGCGGTGGCCAGCCGCTCGCGCCACGGGGTCGTGCGCAGCCAGGCGAGATCTACCACGTAGGCATCCTGTGAGAGAGCTCGCGCGTGTGCGATCGCCTCGCGCGGCTCGGGCTCGTCGACCGAGTCGAGCAGCACGGCCTGCACGAGCGGCAGCAGCTCGCGAACAACCTCGGGGTGGCCGTGGGGTGACCACAGCAGCGTGAGCAGGTCGCTGACGACCAGCGGGTCGGCGATCGTGAGCAGGTCATCGAGGTGGCGTTTGCCGATCTCGACGATCACCGTCTCGCGCAGCAGGGTGAGCTCACCGGGTCGCGGGTCGCCTTCGGAGGCGACGGTGGCGCGCGCGTCGAGCTGCTCGCGAGAGGGTTCGTAGGAGAGGACGATCAGGCGCGAGGCGTGGTAGCGACCGACGCCGCGCAGGCGGTTGGCGATCTCCCCGCTCCAGGCGCGGTCGACAAACGCGATCATGTTCAACGCGCGCGCCGGCACGAACCCGCCGTTTTCGGTGTGACGCGCAACCAGCAGTTCGCGCAGGGCGGCTTCGATCGCGTCGGGCGTGGTGTCCTGTGCGCTCCATACGGCGTCGCTGGTGGCGGGCACTTAGATCGCCCGCCACGAGTGGCCCTCGACCAGGATCTCCTTCGCCTCCGAAGGCCCCTGCGAGCCGGCCTGATACTGCGGTAGCGGACCTGGGGTATCAGCCCATGTGCTGACGATCGGGTCGCAGATCTCCCACTGCGCCTCGACCTCGTCGTTACGCGTGAACAGCGTGGGGTCGCCGCGCATCGCGTCCATGATCAGCCGCTCGTAGGCCTCCGGCGACTGCGAGAGGAACGAGGTGCCATACAAGAACTCCATGTTGACGGGGCGGATGATCATGCGTGTGCCGGGGATCTTGGCCCCGAGCTGCAGCGACACGCCCTCGTTGGGCTGCAGCGTGAGGATCAGCTGGTTGGGGCGGATACCGAGCGAGCCCTCGGCAGAAAAGGCGAGGTGGGGGACGGGCTTCAGCGTGATCGCGATCTCGGTGATCTTGCGCGCGAGGCGCTTGCCGGCGCGCAGGTAGAAGGGGACTCCCGCCCAGCGCCAGTTGTCGACCTCCAGGCGCAGCGCCGCGAAGGTCTCGGTGATTGACCCCTCGCGCACTCCCTCCTCCTGCAAATAGCCGGGCACATCCTCGCCGCCGGCGTGTCCCGGCGCATACTGGGCACGCACTGCCATCGCCGGGATGTCGCTCGCGGCGGGGGCGTGGATCGCCTGCAGCACCTTCACCTTCTCGTTGCGTACCTCTTCGGCGGTGAAGTTCACGGGCGGCTCCATCGCCACATGGCAGAGCAGCTGCAGCATGTGGTTCTGGATCAGATCGCGCAGCGCCCCGGAGTGGTCGTAGTAGCCGGCGCGGCTGCCGATGCCGATGTCCTCCGCGGCGGTGATCTGGATGTTGTCGATGTAGTTGCGGTTCCACAGCGGCTCGAACATCCCGTTGGCGAAGCGAAACGCCAGCATGTTCTGGACGGTCTCCTTGCCGAGGTAGTGGTCGATGCGGAACACCTGGCTCTCCTCGAACACGTCGAGCACGCGGCGGTTGAGTTCCGCGGCCTCCGCCAGGGAGGTGCCGAAGGGCTTCTCGATGATCGCCCGCACCTCTGCGCCGGCGCGGCGGTCGAGGCCCTGCGCGCCGAGCGCCTCGACGATCACCGGGAAGAAGGCAGGCGCGGTGGAGAGGTAGAAGGCGCGGTTGAGCGGTTCGCCCGCGCGCTCGTCGAAGCGGTCGAGCACGAATGCGAGCTCGCGGTAGACGTTCTCGTCGTCGAAGGTGCCGGGCACGTACTTGACGTGTTCGAGCAGCCCCGCCAGCACGTCCTCGTCGGGGCTGCGCCGCGAGAAGGAGCGGATCGCCTCCTCGCACTCGGCGCGGTAATCGTCGCGCTCCTTCTCTTTGCGCGACACCCCCACGAGGTTGAAGCGCTCGGGCAGCGCGCCCTCGTGGGCGAGGTTGTAGAGCGCTGGCAGCAGCTTGCGCCGCGCAAGGTCGCCGGTGGCGCCGAAGATCACGAGCGTGGTCGGTGCCACGGGCAGGCGCTCGAGCCCTTCGACGAGCGGGTTCTCGGGCTGCTGCTCGACCGTGCTCATTACGCCTTCTTCACCGCATGTCCGCCGAACTGGTTGCGCAGCGCCGAGAGCACGCGGTTGGCGTAGTCGCCGTTGCCGCGTGAGGTGAGGCGTGCGTACAGCGCGGCGGTGATCGCGGGGGTGGGGACGTCGCGTGTCGTGGCCTCCTCGATCGTCCAGCGGCCCTCGCCGGAGTCCTCGGTGTAGCCGGTGAGTGTGTGCAGGTCGTTGCCGTCGGCTTCGAACGCGCGGGCGGCCAGTTCACATAGCCACGAGCGCACCACCGAGCCCTGTCCCCACAGGTGGGCGATCTTTGCGTTGTCGAGCTCGTACTCGCACTTGTCGAACAGGTCGAAGCCCTCGGCGTAGGCCTGCATCAGACCGTACTCCACGCCGTTGTGCACCATCTTCACGAAGTGCCCGGCGCCGGCGGGGCCGAAGTGTTGCCAGCCGCGCGGCCCGATCGCGGTGCTGCTCGTCTCGTTGGTGGGCGGCGCCAGCACGTCGAGGAACGGCGTGAGCCGTTTCACCGCGCGGTTCGGGCCTCCCACCATCATGCAGTAGCCGACTTCCAGGCCCCACACCCCCCCGGAGGTGCCGACGTCGACGTAGTGGATGCCGCTTTTTTTGAGCTGCCCGGCGCGCAGCTTGTCTTCGGTCCACTTGGTGTTGCCACCGTCCACGATCGTGTCGTCGCGATCCAGCACCTTGGTGAGCTTGTCGATCGTCTGTTGTGTGATCTCGCCGGCGGGCAGCATCAGCCACACCGTGCGCGGCGGATCCAGTCGCTTGACGAGGTCGGCCAACGAGGTGGCACCGACGGCGCCCTTGGACACTGCTTGCTGCACTGCGTCGCGGTTGGCGTCGTACACCACCACCTGGTGCTCGGAGTCGCGGAGGATGCGGTGCGACATGCCGCCCCCCATCTTGCCCATGCCGATGAACCCAATCTGGCTCACGATCACTCCTCCTCTGGTGGTATAGGTTGCAGGCGCACGCGTAAAGGTATCCATTTGAGCCCCGACCCCACACGCCAACGACCCGACCGCAACCTCGCGCTGGAGCTGGTGCGCGTCACAGAGGCGGCCGCTCTGGCGGCGGCGCGGCTGGTGGGCAAAGGCGACAAGGAGGCCGCCGACCAGGCTGCGGTGGACGGGATGCACTACGCGCTGCAGTCCGTCCAGATGGACGGCGTGGTGGTGATCGGCGAGGGCGAGAAGGACGAGGCCCCGATGCTCGCCAACGGCGAGCATATCGGCGACGGTTCCCCGCCGGAGGTGGACATCGCCGTGGATCCGTTGGAGGGCACCACGCTCGCCGCCCACGGGATGCCGAGTGCTCTGGCGGTGATCGCGCTCTCCGCCCGCGGCACGATGTTCGACCCGGGGCCGTGCGTGTACATGGAAAAGATGGTGGGCTCGCCGGAGATCGCCGATCTGCTCGACCTCGATCGCCCGTTGCCGGAGACGGTTGCCCTGATCGCGGCGCGCAGGGACTGCGAGATCGGGGACGTCGAGGTGGTCGTCCTCGACCGCCCCCGTCACGAGCAGGGCATCAAGGCGATCCGCGAGGCGGGGGCGCGGGTGCGGCTGATCCCCCACGGCGACGTCTCCGCCTCGTTGCTGGCGGTCACCGAGCGCTCCCCGGTGGACCTTCTGTGGGGCATCGGCGGTACCCCCGAGGGGGTGATCTCGGCTGCTGCGATCAAGTGCCTCGGCGGCCAGTTGCTGGGGCGGCTGTGGCCGCGCAACGAGCACGAGCGCTCCGCGGCGCTCGACGCCGGCTATGACCTGCGACGGATCCTCGACCGCGACGATCTGGTGTCGGGCGAGGATGTGTTCTTCTCCGCCACCGGCATTACTGACGGCGACGTGCTCCAGGGTGTGCGCTACCCGAGCGCCGGCGGGGCCAGCACCGAATCACTCGTGATGCGCACCCGCTCGGGTACCGTGCGACGCATCACCGCGCGTCACGACCGCGCGAAGCTGCGGGCGCTGTACGGCGACGCGCGGTTCGGGTAGCCGCCCCGGGGTGAGCGGGCGCGGCCGCGCCCGCTGCCGCGCCCGCCGTGACGAGGCTTGCCGCGGTGGCGCGCTGTCACAGGGAGCTTTGCTCGACTGTGAGAAACTCGCAAGCGAAGCTGCCGCGGGCCAGAACACCAGGCGCTAAGGGGTTTTTGCCCGACCGGCCGACTCGTGTGGATCGGGGGAGATGGCTTTGTTAGGTTGGCCGCCGCATGGCAACCGACGCGACCACCCGCAGCCTGCCGCGAGAGCTGATTTTTCGCACGATCCTGAAGTTCGGTCTGACCGAGACCAACTGGCTTCTGATCAAGACCATGCATCGAACCGGCCTGCTGCACCGCAGTCGCGGATCGATTCCGGGAGTCAAGCTCGAGTGGCGCACGCCTGCGGCGGTCAGCGAGACAGACATTCGTCTCTGCGAGCGTCTGCTCTGCGCTTACTCCCTCGCGCGGAACCGAGACGGCCATGAGTCGGGAACCACCGGCGTGTGGGCGTTCCTCGTCGACACATATTTCCGCGAGCTGACCCGCACCCTGGAGCGGGGCGATCCCGCCGCGCTTGCCCGGCTGCTCGCCGCGATGTTCCGCCAGGATTTCATGTTTGGCATGTCCCATGGAGCGTGGGCTGCTCACGTCGAATCTCCGCTCGGAGCGCGCATCTTCGCGCTGAAGTGGCTCGACTCGATGATGGCGCTGGCGGAGGCGCTGGGCGTGATTGCAATCGAGAATCCAGAACAGAGGTTCGTGGGCCATCTGGACGTGCGCGACAGAGATGCCATCCTGGCGCTCCTACACGATGTCGAGCGGCTCATCGGGGTCGAAATGTCCCTGCCTGATGTGGGGGCCGCCTACGGCATGTCCGTCGAGGGCCGCGTGATCCCGCCGGAGATGCCCGAGCAGCTGTACACGATCATGCGCTTGAGCGACGCGATCGGGCTGTACCTGCCAGGGCGCGATCACGCGTCGCTACGGGTCGTGGAGATCGGCGCCGGCTATGGCGGCGTGTGCTACTGGCTGCTGTGCCATCTCCCGAACCTCGCGCGCTACACGATCGTCGACATCCCGCCTGTGAACGTCCTGCACGGGTACTTCCTGAGCAAGGCGCTGGGAATCGACAAGGTATCTCTCTTCGGGGAGCCCGCCGCACAGGTCACTGTGCTCCCAGCCTGCGCACTGGGCGATGTCGAGGTCCCGTGCGACGTGGTCCTGAACAAGGACAGCATGCCCGAGATGCCGTCCGACGCGCTCGAGCTCTATCTCGACTGGATCAGCCGCAACTGCGACGGGTTCTTCTACAGCTGCAACCACGAGACGGTTCCCCGCCTCGGGGAGTATTCGCAGCGGCGCGTATCGGCCGGCGCGGAGTATGTGGACGGCCTGCACCGGATTCGCCGAGATCTCTCCTGGCTGCGACGCGGCTATGTCGAGGAGATCTACACGACGGATCGGTCACGCCGCCGCCAGCCGCCCCACGCGCGACTTCGCCAGATCGAGCCGGGCAAGCGAGCGTAGGAAGCCGTGGGTGACGAACACGTGGATACGCGACTGGGTGGCGTTGTATAGGCGGAGGCTGATCCCGGAGGCGATCGCCGGATAGAAGTTGGCGACCTCGACCTCGATGTGCAGGCCGTCGGCGATGCGGCGCACGTCGATCTGCAGATATCCCTTGCTCTCGCGCCCGGCGCGAGCGACCAACAGCCCCCGCTCGATGCGCCAGCGCACCACGCCGTGATCGGCCTGGAGCTCATACTCCGGGGCGCGGAACGCGAGCAGCGTGAGCGGCCGGAACAGCAGCACCACAAAACGCTCCCGCTCGGTGTAACGAACCCGTACGAGGCCGAGCGTGACGCGGCTGAGGAAGCGCCAGTATGTCCGCGCCAGCCGCTCCAGGTTCTCGGCCGACCACAGCTCGCCGAGCGCGCGCTCGCTGAGTCTCAGGTCGGCGGTCTGCACCGAGCGCATCGCCCCGGTCTCCGCGTCCACACTCGTGTGGTCGCACAGGTTGGTGATGGCGACCTTCGCCGGCACACCCTGAGCCTAGCTCGCGGGGCTCAACTCGCAGAGGCCCCGCCGGTGGTGGCGGAGGCCGGTGCGGCGGCGGAGGAGCTGGCGGGCGATTCGGACAGTGCGCTCGTGGAGGTGGGGCTCGTCGTTGAAAGGGTGGTCGAGAACGCGGACTGGCCGAGCGTGGGGGTGTTGGGCACGCTGCCGACGATCTGTGTTCCGATCCGCACCGTTTCCTTGATCGCGAGCGCTCGTGCGGCTCCCGAGGTGAGGTCCCACATGGCTCCGATGTGGCCGTAGGGCCCGCGATCGAGCACCGGCGCGGTGAGCATGTGCCCGCCGTAGGAGATCCGGACGAGCGTTCCACACGCCAGCGTGCGGCTGGCAAGCCCTACGAGCTTCGGGGTCAGCTTCTGCCCGCACGCGGTGGTGTGGCCGTAGAAGCCGGGGCCATACCACGTCGCCACGGTCTGCTTGTTGGGCGAATCGGGTGTGGGCGCCGCTCCACCGGACGTGGTGCTGCCCGAGGTCGAGCCGCCGGTCGTGGCGCCGCCGGAAGTGGAGCCGCCGGCCGCGGTGCTGCTGGTCGTGGAGCCGCCGGTTTCGGCCAGTGCCCGCGCGGCAGGCACGGCGAGAGGCCCGGCCATGCCGAGTAACGCGGCCAACAGGCCAGCCGAAAGGGCGTGCTTGAACGAAACGGTGTGCATAGTCGTCGTCTTCGTACGCCTACGAGGTGAGCTGACGGGCTCGCGCCTAATGGCGCTACGGCCTCGATGAGGCCGATTCGCCCCCGCGGATCGATCTACTCGCTCCGCAATGGATCCCCCGTCCTCCACGACCTGAGCCGCAGAGGTTCGGCGTGCGCGCAGTATACATAGCTCGCCCGACGTGTTGCTAGCCGGGCGAGCACCGCGGTTGCATGGGACGCTCAGCCGCCGCCCAGCCTTGTGAGCGCATCCCGCAGCACGCGCCCACCGGCGGACAGCCCTGTTTGGGCGAGCTCGCCGACGAGCTCCACCATCGAGGCCGCCAGCTCGCTGCTGCTCGGCGGTTGCACCGGGCGCCCCATCTCGATCCTCTCCTCGGACTCGAAGCCCTGGCGGGGCACCGCCGGCTCGGCGAGCTTGGGTGCAACGCGGGGTTTTGCGGTTGGCTTGGGCTTGGGTCGAGTGGTTCGTTTGGGCTTCGCCGGGACCTGCTCGGCCTTCGCGGCCGCGCTCTGCCGCGCGGCGACCCGGCGCGCGCTGGCGTGCTGAGGACGGGTGCTGGGCAGGCTCGATAGCACGCCCGGCTCCTCGGCCGCGCCGTGCGGGCGGCGTTGCGGCGGCTCGCCGGCGCCCGCTCGACTGTTTCTCTTTGCTCGGGGGGGCTCATCGGAGTGCGCAATCATCGCGCATCGGGCTCCGGCATACGGGACGGGTGCTCGCAGGCGTTAATATGAGCCATGTTCGGCTGTAATGTGGGGCGGGTCGCGACCGCGGGGGCGGAAGTTGCTCCTCGTCCCAGTACGGTCGTCTCGTTTGACGTACAGCCCTCCCGGCACGAAATCGCTGTCTAAGGAAACGGAAACCGATGTCAGTAGTCGAACTGCAGGAGCTCGATGAGATCAAGGGCCTGTTGGCGAAGGGCCAGCAGGTGGGGGTGTTGACGTTCGCGGAGATATCCACCGCGACCTCCGAGTTGGACCTCGATGAGACGGACGTCGAGGAGCTGCACGGCTTCTTCGAGAAATCCGAGATCGAGATCGTCGAGGACATCGACCCGGCGACCGCTGCGGCGTCGCAGATCGAGCGCGCGCCGGACAAGCGCGGCCGGCGCAAAGCGAAAGCGACGCTGGACCTCAAGCCGGACATGACGACCGACTCGCTGCAGCTGTTCCTCAAGGACATCGGCAAGGTGCGGCTGCTGACCGCCCAGGAGGAGGTCGATCTCGCCAAGCGGATCGAGCGCGGCGACCTCGATGCCAAGCAGAAGATGGTCGAGTCCAACCTCCGCCTGGTGGTGTCGATCGCCAAGAACTATCGCAACCAGGGCCTGCCCTTCCTCGACCTGATCCAGGAGGGCACGCTTGGGCTGGTGCGCGCCGCGGAGAAGTTCGACTACCGCAAGGGCTTCAAGTTCTCCACGTACGCCACCTGGTGGATCCGCCAGGCGATCGCCCGCGCGCTGGCGGACAAGGCGCGCACGATCCGCATCCCGGTGCATGTCGTCGAGAAGCTCAACAAGATCGGGCGCGCCGAGCGCAAGCTGGTAACCGAGCTGGGCCGCGAACCGACCGCCGAGGAGATCGCCGACATCACCGGGATCGACCCCGAAGAGGTCGACTCGATCAAGCGCTCCGCGCAGGCGCCGGTGTCGCTGGAGAAGCCCGTCGGCGACGAGGAGGAGTCGGAGTTCGGCCAGTTCATCGCCGACGAGCGCGCCGAGTCCCCCTACGAGCGCGCCGCCGAAATCCTCACCAAGGAGGCGCTGCGCGAGGCGCTGGAGAACCTCTCCTACCGCGAACGGCGAGTGCTGGAGCTGCGCTACGGCCTCGGCGGCGAGCACCCCCGCACGCTGGATGAGGTCGGCCGCACCTTCAACGTCACGCGCGAGCGCATCCGCCAGATCGAGAACCAGTCGCTGAAGAAGCTGCAGTCCCTCGCAGAGGCCCAGAAGCTCCGCGACGTGGCCTGACAGGCGTCTCGACTCCCCGGCGGCGTCCTCCCCCCTCGTGTGCAAAGCACACTTCGGTCGGTGCGTCCTTGCCAGGGAAGCCGAGTCGCTCGTCAGGAGGGTTTGGTCTTGGTCCACGCGACCCGGTGAGACTCAAGCCCCCTGGCGGGGATGCCGATGCGAGAGGCATGTTCGACGTGCAGGCAGCTCTGCGTGAGCTGGTAAGCCGCCAAGGCTCGGATCTGCATTTGAAGGTGGACTCCCCGCCGCTCTACCGCGTGGATGGCGTTCTCGGCCCGCGACGAGCAGGTCCCGGCGCTGAGCGCCGAGGACACCGAGCACGCGCTGCACGACTTGCTGCACGATCCCGTGTAAGCTGCAGGAATTCACCGAGGCACACGAGGTCGATTTCTCCTTCGAAATCGTCGGGCTGGCGCGCTACCGCATCAACGCCTTCCGCCAGCGCGGCGTGATCTCGCTGGCGTGCCGCGCGATTCCCCACAGGATCTCCTCGATCGACGAACTCACACTGCCGCCGGTCGTGCGGGAACTCGCCGAGGAGGAGCGTGGCATCGTGCTGCTCACGGGCACCACGGGCTCGGGCAAGTCGACGACGTTGGCGGCGATGATCGACCACATGAACGAGACGATGTCCAAGCACATCGTCACGATCGAGGACCCGATCGAGTTCGTGCACTCCGACAAGCGCTCGGTGATCAACCAGCGCGAGGTGGGGATGGACACCGCCTCCTTCAAGCGTGCCCTGCGGCGCGTGCTGCGCCAGGATCCTGACGTGATCCTGGTGGGGGAGATGCGCGACGACGAGACCGTGCAGACCGCTCTCTCGGCGGCCGAGACCGGACACCTCGTGCTCTCCACGATCCACACGGTCGATGCGACCGAGTCGATCAACCGGATGCTCGACTTCTTCCCACCCCACCAGCACGCCCAGGCGCGCTCGATGATCGCGGGCACGGTGAAGGGCGTCATCTCCCAGCGCCTCGTCCCGGGCGCCGACGGCGGCCGGGTGGCGGTGTGCGAGATCCTGCGGATGACCGGCCGGGCGCGCGACATGATCGTCGACCCCGCGCAAACCGGCAAGCTGCACGAGGTCATCACGGCGGGCGGCTACTACGGCATGCAAACCTTCGACCAGGCGCTCTTCGGGCACCTCAAGGCCGGGCGGGTCACCGTCGAGGACGCACTGCGCGTGGCCTCAAGCCCCCACGACTTCAAGCTGCTGGTGCAGGCCGACGGCCGTCGCGGCACCACGATGGAGGACGTCGCCTCGGCGCAGGAGCAGCGCGGCGAGGCGCCGGCCGGCTCGACTGCCTCCCAGCCTGTTGCGCCCTCGCTGACGGTTGTGTAGAGACTCCGATACTTCATTTGGTAAAGTGGTGGGGTGGCGCTCGACGAGACATGTCCGGTGTGCCGCACGGCGGAGATCGTGTGCGGCAAGTGGACGCTGCTGTTGATCCGCGAGCTGGCCACGGGTCAGTCGCGTTTCTGTGAGCTGGAGCGCTCGCTGGAGGGGATCAGCCCCCGCACGCTTTCGCTGCGGCTGCGCTCGCTGGAGGAGGAGGGGATCGTCGAACGCCAGACCTTCTCCGAGGTGCCCCCGCGCGTGGAGTACGCGCTCACCGAGAAGGGCACCGCGCTGCTGCCGATCATCGATGACATGCGCATCTACGGCGAGCGCTGGATCGTGCAGGGCTGCGGCGAGGACCGGACGAGCTCCGCGATCTTCGTGGGGACGCCGGTCGCCGCGGTCGCCTGAGCCTGAACGCCGGTCGCTGCGCTCACCTGAATCTGCAACGTCTGCTGCGCCGAATCTGCAACGCCCGCTGCGCCCAGCAGGAGCGCCGGGGGCGCCGGCGAAGGGTGAGTTTCCGTGCACTCCCACCAGCTCGAGACCGCCATCACCCAGTTCGTGCACGACGCTGCGGCACACCTGCAAGCCGAGCTGGACGCTGGTGCGGAGGTGCCGTTCGAGCTTCAGTCCCACGCCTCGCGAGGGCGAGGGCGGGGGCAGGGACGGGGAGCACAGCTGTACTGCTATCAGCCGCTGACCGCGGCGTTCATCGGCGAGCGCTGGCAGGCGCTGGCGAACTTGGAGAGCTGCGCCGCGGCCGAGCGCCTGCTGGACTGCCTGCAGGGGCTCGACCGCTACTTGCTGCACTGCGACGTGCGGATCGGACGGGGCGATCGGCGCTCGCGCGCGACCGTGGTGCTCCGGACGCTGCTGGAGGAGGTGTTCGCCGAGCGCACCTCGTTCGAGCTCGACGGGGAGCGGCTGCGCCACGCGCTCGCGCGGCTGGACGCAACGGCCTTCACGAACGCCGGCGAGGTGGCCTTGATCGAGACGCTGCACGGCATGGGCGTGGTGGCGCCGGAGCTGGCGCACACGCGCGCGCCAGCGATCGGCCGCCCTGAGCTGGCGTGGGCGCTGGCCCGCTTCGAGATGGGCTGCGAACGCTCCTCGGAACTGGAGGCTTTGAGCGACCACTTGCTGGCGCTGCGGGCGCTGCTCGAGCCGGAGGGCCCCGCCTCGGGGCTGCTCGCGGGCCGGCTGGCGGCGCTGTGCGCCGTGCCTGAGGCCCGCGCCGGTCTCACACGGCGGGTGCTGAAGGCCGTGGCGCTGGAGCGGGAAGTGGTCACCGGCGCCGCCGTGGAGCACGCGAGCTGCGACGCGCTGGTGGCCGAGCTGGCCGGCCATCTGCGGGCGGTGCTGCGGGATGTTTTGTCCGGCCACCTGCCCCCCGACTTGGTGCGCTGTGCCGATGCGCTGCTCTCCTCGCAGGAACCGACGCAGCAGGGGCCGCCGGAATCCACCCACGAGGGGCCGATCAAGGCGCGGCGGGGACCGTTAAGAAAACAGGTGCCGAGCGACGAAGTCCAGACCGGCGAGATCCTGCACGTCACCGTCTAGGTGGGGCACGAGGATCGGCGCGGGGTCCCCGAGGGCCTCTGAGAGCCGCTGCACCGTGGCGCGGTCGCGCCGGACGAGCACGTCGAAGTCGGCGAGGTTGTGCGCCACCCGCGCGGCCAGCCGCTCGCCCAGCTCGCCGGCCAGCAGCGCCTGCACCTCGGCGGGCGTGCGGCCCTCCAGGCCGTCGCTGTGGACGCGGTTGACGATCACCGCCGCCTGTGACATCCCCGCGGCGCGCAGCTGCTCGGCGAAGAAGAGCGCCTCGCGCGCCGGCTCGGGCTCGGGCGAGGTGACCAGCAGGAACACGGTGGCCGGGTCGTGCAGTAGCTCCTCGACCACGCGCGCGCGCTCGCGAAAGCCCTCGAGCATCCCCGCGAGCGCGCTGAAGAAGCTCGACAGCTCGCCGATCAGGTCGATGCCGGTGAAGCGCGAGAACACCGACAACACCAGCCCGCTGCCACGGCCCACGAGACGCGCCGCGAGGTTGCCGGGCGCGAGGAACATCCGCATCGAGCGGCCCTCCAGGAAGCGCGTCATGCGCATCGGCGCGTCGAGGAAGTCCAGGGCGTTGCGCGCCGGCGGCGTGTCGAGCACGATCGTGTCGAAGCGCCCTTCGCGGTGCAGCTCGTAGAGCTTGGCCACCGCGCTGAACTCCTGGGTGCCGGCGACGGCGCCGGAGATCTCCTGGTAGATGCGGTTGCCCAGCACCTCGTCGCGCGCGCGCTCGTCGGGCGCGACACGGGCGATCAGCTCGTCGAAGGTGTGCTTGGCGTCGAGCATCGTCGCCCACAGCTCCCCCTTGCACTCGATCCCCTGGGAGGCGATCAGTGCGGGGTCGATCCGCCGCGGCTGGTTGTCGAGCTCGTCGATGCCGAGCGCGCTCGCCAGCCGCCGCGCGGGGTCGATCGTCACGACGGCGACCCGCTGGCCGGTGCGCGCCAGCCCCAGCGCGAGCGCCGCCGCGGTGGTCGTCTTGCCCACGCCGCCCGGGCCCGCGCAGATACACACGCTCTTGCCGCGTAGCCGCTTCGCGAGAGTTGGGGCGCTGGCCCGTGGCACGGGAGGATCGTAACCGTGCAGGAATCCGACCACCGCGTGCGAATACTCACGACGAGGCACTTAGAGGGTGGCGCAGGCGGCCGGAGGCCGCCGAGCCGGGCCCCTCTTCTTCCAGACCCACCATCGAGCATCGGAGCCCGCCGTGCAACCAAGGGCAAAGGTCATCGCGTTCGCCAACCAGAAGGGCGGCGTGGCCAAGACGACTACCACGCTGAACCTCGCGGCCGCGTTCGCCGAGGAGGGCCACCGCGTGCTGTGCGTGGACATGGACCCCCAGGGCAACTTGACGATGTCGCAGGGGATCGACCCCGACACGCTGGAGAAATCGATGTACGACGTGCTGGTGCACAAAACCTCGATCCGCGAGGTGATCCGCCGCCGCGAGGTGGACATCGCCTGCGCCTCGATCGACCTGGCGGGGGCGGAGATCGCGATGTCGACGATGATCGGCCGCGAGCGCTCGCTGCAGAAGGCGTTCGAGCCGATCCGCGAGGACTACGACTTCATCTGCATCGACACGCCCCCGAGCCTCGGCCTGCTGACGATCAACGCGCTGACGGCGGCCGACAAGGTGATCGTCCCCGTGCAGTGCGAGTATCTATCGATGCGCGGCTTGATCCAGCTGCAGAACACCCTGGCGATGATCCGCGAGAACCTCAATCCGGACGTTGACATTGAGGGTATCCTTCCAACGTTGGTGGACTCGCGCACGATCCACGCGAAAGAGGCGATCGAGATCCTCGAGGAGAACTTCGGGGACCGCGTGTTCGCCTCGCGCATTCGCAAGACGGTGCGCTTCGCCGAGGCGCCGGTGAAGGGCATGTCGGTGCTCAAGTACGAGCCCGAGGGCGTGGCGGCGCAGTCCTACCGCGAACTCGCACACGAGGTGCTCGCGCACAGTTCACCCGAGATTGCCGCGCGTCGGGGCCCGATCGTGGCCCAGGCTGCCCCCCCGGCCGCCGCCGAGGGCACTCCAGCGGCTGCCGTCGAGGGCCCCCAGGAGGTCGTCGCTCATGGCTCAAAGTAAACGCGCAAGCATGCGGGAGGGACCGCTGGCGGCGCTGTTCAGCAAGACCGAGGAGGAACAGGCCAAGGAGCCGGAGGCGAAGGAGGAGCCCGAGGTCAAGGAGCCCGAGGCCAAGGAGCAGCCCGAGGCGGCGATCGAGCCGGAGGCGGTCGAGCCGGAGGCGGTCGAGGAGGAAGACGAGTCCCCGACGATCCCCAGCCCCCGCGAGCGCCTGCGCAACGTGTTCTCGGCGGAGATCCCCGCCAACATGATGGAGCGTTCCTCTGACGCCCCCGCGACCGCTGCTGGCGCCGCCGCGAGTGAGAAGACCCCACCCGCCGACGTGTACGCGCGCGAGGAGTCCCGGCCCTCAGCCGGTTCGGCGATGGCCGGCGGGCAGTCGGTGATCCACCCGGTGATCCGCGTCGTGGGCGTTGGCGGCGCGGGCGTCAACGCCGTCAACCGCATGGTCGAGGCCGAGGTCGCGGGCGTCGAGTTCCTCGCGATCAACACCGACCTGCAGTCGCTGCAGCAGTCCACCGCGGACATCACCCTGCACATCGGCGCCGAGCTGACGCGCGGCCTCGGCTCGGGCTCGGACACCGACCTCGGCAGGGCCGCGGCGATGGAGGATTACGACCGCGCGAAGGCGCTGCTGAAGGGCTCGGACATGATCTTCATCACCGCGGGCGCCGGCGGCGGCACCGGCACCGGCGCGGCTCCGATCATCGCGCGGATCGCGCGCGAAGTGGGGGCGCTGGCGGTGGCGATCGTCACCAAGCCGTTCGGCTTCGAGGGCTCCCGCCGCGCCGAGGCGGCCGAGCAGGGCATCAAGGCGCTGGCCGAGGAGGTGGACACGCTGATCGTCGTGCCCAACAACCGTTTGCTGAGCGTGCTCGACAAGCAGACCTCGATGGTCGACGCGTTCCGCGTCGCCGATGACGTGCTGCGCCAGGGCGTGCAGGGGATCTCCGACCTCGTGACGCTGCCGGGCCTGATCAACCTCGACTTCGCCGACGTGCGCACGATCATGAGCGGCGCCGGCAACGCGCTGCTGGGCATCGGGATGGGCGCCGGCGGCGAGCACCGCGCCACCGAGGCCGCGATGCAGGCCGTCGCCTCGCCGCTGCTCGAAACCTCGATGGAGGGAGCGCGCTCGATCCTGCTGTCGATCACCGGCGGCCGCGACCTCTCCCTGTGGGAGGTCAACGAGGCCGCCAAGGCCGTCTCCGAGGCGGCCCACCCGGACGCCAACATCATCTTCGGCGCGATGGTCGACGAGAAGCTCGAGGACCAGGTGTGGGTCACCGTCGTAGCCACCGGCTACGAGCAGGAGCGCCCCCGCTTCACCGGCCGCGGTCGCCTGGAGGAGCCCGCGGGCGAGCCTCGCGTGGCCCGCGCCGGCGGCCGGCGCGAGCGCGAACGCCGCGGCGGCAGCGCTGCCGTGGAGCTCGACGTTCCGGAGTTCATGCCCCGAGGCTGAGCGGCTCGATCCGGACGCACGGCGTTCGGGTAGGGGTATGGGGTGATCATCCGCGTGGGTGGATGCGCGGGCCACGCGCATGGGCGCGGGCCATCCCTGGCCCGCGTCGGCGCGCACCTACGGTAGGGGTATTGACAAGACGTGCACTGTGTGGTTATGATGGCGGAGTCATAGTCAACCGGTGTGGTTGGCAGGCATACATAGAGTCTGGTTGGGTCATCCCACCCTGTGGTTGACGTAAAGCGCTCGCAGAGGGAGTGCGGGTGGGAGAGGGATCGGGTCGTCGATGAGGGAGTTTGTCAGCGTGGTTTCTAGTGGGAGATACACAGCAGGGGTGTGCGCGACCCGTTCGGGGCGTGTACCTAGATGCGTCAGCTGCCTGACGCATCTCTCTCTCTCTCTCTCTCTCTTCGTCTAGCGGGCTAACCGCCGAGACACCTCATCGGGCGCTTTCGCGCCGCCCCGGTTCTCCTTTTGGAGAGCGGGGATTCTCGATGGCTCGGGGGGTGGTGTAGCGGTGCGCGCACGGGCCGCGACGGCTTCTCGGGCGCGCGCCGAGTTGCGTGGTGCGTCGGTGTCGGGTGTGTCGCGTGGTGCGCGGAGGCGGGCGCAGGTACCTGAGCGGTTGGCGGCGCCGGAGGGGCGTCTGGTGGAAATTCAGCGTTCGCGGCTGCTCGCGGGTGCGGTCGCGGCGCTCGAGGAGTTGGGTTACACGCAGACGACGGTGACGCAGATCACGGAGCGCGCGCGGGTGTCGCGGCGTACGTTTTACGAGCTGTTTGAGAACCGTGACGAGTGTTTGGGAGCACTGCTCGACGATGTCCTCGGGATGCTTGAGGGGGAGCTCGCCGAGGCGGGTCTTGAGGGCTTTGCGTGGCGTGAGCGGGTGCGTAGGGGCCTTGGGGTGATTCTGGGGTTCTTTGATCGTGAGCCGGCGCTCGCGCGGGTGTGCGTGGTGCACTCGCAGCAGGGTGGCCCGGCGATCCTGGCGCGTCGCGAGGAGGTCTTGGCGCGTTTGGCCGGGGCGATCGACGAGGCGCGCGGTGAGAGTGCGCGCGCGGCCGATTGCTCGCCGTTGACGGCGGAGGGCTTGGTCGGCGCGGCGTTCGGGATCGTGTACGCGCGTGTGGCGCGTGGTGAGCGCCGGCCGCTCACCGATCTCCTCGGCGAGTTGACGGGGATGATCGTGCTGCCCTACCTGGGTGCGGCGGCGGCGCGCCGCGAGCAGAACCGCTCGGTGTCCGAGCCGGCGTCGGCAGCAGGGCGCGGATCGTCGGCGTTTCTGCCGGCGCGGCGTGACCCGTTGGGGGAGCTCCAGATGCGCTTGACGTATCGCACGGCGCAGGTGCTCGAGTGCATCGCGCGAGAGCCGGGGACCAGTAATCGGGTGGTCGCCGAGCGCGCCGGGGTCACCGATCAGGGTCAGATCTCGAAGCTGCTCGCGCGTCTGGAGCGCCTCGGTCTCGCGGTCAACAGTGGCAACGGGCACGCCCGGGGCGAGGCTAACGCGTGGACGCTCACACAGTTGGGCCGTGAGGTCGCGCAGCGCGTGGGTTCAAGCCACCGTGACAACAGCTCAACGGCAGTCATGCCGCCAAGTTCAGCTCGCACCGCCGGTACCGCAACCTCACTCAAGGAGACAACGTGAAACCCACAGCGCATATCGCGAAGCCCGTCGTCGTAGAAGAGACCGGTCGCTTCGCGCTGCTCCGTGGCCTCCTCCGCGTCCCGGGGAGTGGTGCGCGCTCGCGCGGCTCGATCGTGACCCCTCTGATGGTTCTCTGTGTCCTGCCTGCTCTCCTCGCGCTCTGCGCCGCTGCCGCGGCACAGGCCGCACCGCCCCCGGTGGTCCCCGATGGGAGCTTCAGCACGGTCGTCAAGAACGCAGTCGGCGTGGCCGTCGGGGAGCCGGGTTCGACCTCCGCCGGCGATGTCTTCGTCTCGAGCTTCTACAACTACGGGGAACCGACGTTCGTCAAGTTCACCTCAGCGGGTCAGTCGATCGCTCCGCCGTCGCCGTTTGGGGAACCCTTCGGTTTCGGTCTCAGCCTTGCGGTGAACCCGAAAAACGGCGAGTTGTACTCGCTTGCGTATTCCGGCAGCATCACGACGTATGACCCGGTAAGCGGCGCGGTGATCGGGACGTTCCCGGTGACCCTGACCCCGGGAGGCCTAGGACCCTCTGAATTCCTTCAGGAACCCCCCCAGATCGCGGCTGACTCGGCCGGTGATGTGTATGTGCCCAATCCCCGGGAAAACGAGGTGCTCGAGTACGGTCCGGCAGGGGGGGCGCCGCTACACATCTTCACTGGTGGCTCGGGCGAAGGCGCGTTGAAGGAACCGACCGGTGTTGCCGTCAACTCGGCGGGTGACCTGTGGGTGGCCGACCATGGCGATAACCGCATCGAGGAGTTGAGTCCCGCCGACGAACCGCTCGGCGCGATCAAAAGCGAAGGTGTGCGCTCGGTCGAGCTCTATGGCCACGGAGACGTGCTCGCGATGGTCAGGAACAACGAAGATTTCTGCGGCAAGATTGGAGGCGAAAGCGGGGAATGCTTTCACGTGGTGGGGTACGGTCCGACCGGTTCCAAGCTTCTCGACGTCGGCGCCGGCGCCTTCGGATCGGGCTCAGCGAGCGCCATCCCCCTGCCACCGCTGTTCGCGGTCGACCAAGCGAGCGGCCGCGTCTACGTGAGCGACTCCAGTAACCAGAGCGTGTGGGTCTACGTGCCGCCGACCCCGCCGATCATCGTCAAAGAGCTCGCCGCCGAGGAAGTGGGCGTCTCCGAAGCCAAGCTCGGTGCGCTCGCGAACCCGGGTGGGATTCCGGCTACCTACCGGTTTGAATACGGCACGACCAGCGCGTACGGTCAGAGTGTGCCCTTCCCCGAAGGGAGCGTGGGTGAAGGCTTGAGCGCGCACACGGTTTGGGGTGCGGCCAGCGGTCTTGCGCCTGGCACGACCTACCACTACCGCGTCGTGGTGACCAACGAACTCGGTACCGCGGTCGGCCCCGATCTGACGTTCACGACGCTCACCGCCGCGCGGGTCGCCTGCCCGAACGAAGAATTCCGGGGTGGCTCCTCCGCGCGGCTGCCCGATTGCCGCGCGTACGAGCTCGTGACGGCGCCGACGAAGAACGCGGTGGAGGCCCGTGGGCCCGGCGTGAGCGCCGCCGACGGCGACGCTGTGAGCTTCGAAGTGAACGATCCGCTGCCCGGCGCGCCGTCGGGTAACTATCACGAATATCTCGCTATGCGCGCCCCCGGCGGCTGGAGCTCGCGGGACCTGCGCCCGCTCGAATCCTACTCCGAAACGACATGCGATAGCTCAATCCCTGCATCGATCTTCTCATCCGAATTCTCGGCGAGCGTGACCGAATACGGCCACAA
Organism: uncultured Solirubrobacterales bacterium; assembly: GCA_963772075.1. Lineage (GTDB taxonomy): Bacteria > Actinomycetota > Thermoleophilia > Solirubrobacterales > Solirubrobacteraceae > Palsa-744. The sequence continues at coordinate 84,486 of CAVYWG010000015.1, forward strand.
CAGCCGTGCCGGCGAGCCGACCGGCGGCCAGCTTGACCGGTCTACGTGTAATGCCGAAGGTCTACAGGTCGTGCCCGGCGAACCGGTTGGCTACCAGAACCTGTTGGTGCGCGACAACGCGACCGGTGCCTACCGTCTGGTCAACGCGCCGCCGCCGGGTGTGACTCCCTCAGACGCCGCGCTGATCGGCGCCTCTGCCGACCTCAGCCATGTCGTCTTCAGCGAGGAAGCGCCGCTTGCGCAGGGCGCGGCCTACGGCGTGGAAAACCTCTACGAATGGGATGAAGGCGCCGTGCGGCTGCTGACATGGCTGCCGGAAGGCCAGGCCGCACAGGGAGCGCTGCCGGAAGCGCATGGCGGCAACAATGAGATCTCCGTCGAAGGCTCGCACATCCTCTTCATTTCCGGCGGCGCCCTCTACGACCGCATCGACGGTCAGCGCACCGTCGAGGTCGACGAATCGCAGGGCGGCGCGGGTGCTGGCGGGGGCGGCACATTCGAGGCCGCGAGCGCCGACGGCGCGGAGGTCTTCTTCCTCGACGAACGCAGGCTCACGGCAGACGCGACCGCGGCGGCCGGCGCACCGGATCTTTATGAGTGTGTGCTGCGCGAAGGCGCGAGCCAGTGCGAGCTCAGCGACCTGACCGTCGCCGCCGGCGGTGAACCCGCGGACGTCCGCCGGGTCTCGCTGCTTGGGTCGAAGGACAGCTCGGACGTGTACTTCGTCGCGGGTGGCGTGCTGGCGAGCAACACCAGGGAATACACCGACAGCGAAGGCGGGACGGTGCTCGAAAAAGCGCAGCCCGGGCAGGACAACCTCTACCTGTGGAGCGGCGGGACGACGACGTTCATCGCGTCCGGACCCACAGAAGGCAACGAAGCGCTCGGCGGCTACGGCCAGGTGTCGCCCGACGGGACCTGGTTCGCGTTCGAGACGCAGAGGAGCCTGACTGGCTATAACAACGCGGAGGCGGGTGGCCCACCCGCCAATGAGGTCTTTCTCTACAGCGCCGCGTCGAACCGGCTCGCGTGCGCCTCCTGCAATCCGACCGGTGAACAACCGGTCGGCGGAGGTGGGGCGGAGTTGAGCCTAGGTGGCGTGGAAAGGTCTCGTCGTTACGTCTCCGACGGGGGCCGCGTTTTCTTCGAAACGCGCGAAGCGTTGGTGCCCTCCGACACCAACGGGCAGACGGATGTCTACGAGTATGAGGATGGTCACCTCTATCTGATCTCTTCGGGCTCGAGCTCCCACCCGTCGCAGTTCGGTGACGCGAGCGAAAGCGGCGATAACGTCTTCTTCGACACGACCCAGGCGCTCCTGCCGCAGGACACCCAGGAAGGGATGGAGGCGATCTACGATGCGCGTGTGGAAGGCGGCTTCCCGGCTGCTGTGACACCGCCGCCGTGCACGACCGCTGATGCGTGTCGTGTTCCGGTCCCGCCGTTGCCGGCGGTCTTTGGCACTCCGCCGAGCGCGACGTTCGACGGGATTGGCAACCTGGCGCCGCCAGCTGAAGCGAAGCCGATCGTGAAGCCCAGGGCCAAGCCCGTGGTGTGCAAGCGGGGGTTCGTCAGGAAGAAGGTCAAGGGGGAGACCGGGTGCGTCAAAAAGCAGGCGCGAAAAGCGGGGAAAGCCGCCCATGCAAACAGGAAAGGCCACTGATCATGCGTTCCAAGACCTTCTCGATGGCGGCATCGCTTGCAACCACGCTGCTCGTGGCGATGGGCGCGGGCGCGTCCCCTGCCCTGGCGGAATCCCACCCTCCCCTGTTCAGCTTCGGGTCGGGCTCGGGGTCCTTGGAAAACCCGAACGGGATCGCGGTCGACGAAGCGACCGGCGATGTGTACGTCGCCGATATCGGCGCCCTCGGCGCCGGCACGGTGTACAAGTTCGACGCGAACGGCGAACCGGCTGCATTCTCCGCGCTGCACTCGAACGCGCTCACCGGTGCCGGTACTCCGGCCGGCTCTTTCTCCTTCCCGAACGTCTACGGCACCCCGGCGGCGATCGCGGTAGACAATTCGACCAGCCCGTCGGATCCATCCCGCGGTGACCTCTACGTGATGGACGCGGGCCACGGCGTGATCGACAAGTTCAGCCCAGGCGGCGAATACCTCAGCCAGATAGCAGGCTTCGAACCGGCTACCGGCTCCGCCGAACATGAACTGCTAGGGCTCGCCGTCGATGCGCAGGGCACGGTACGCGCCGACGCCAGCGGCGTGGCGACAGCGGTCTTCGGCAACAACGGCGTGTCGGTCGAAGAGTATGACGACTCCGACGCAAACCACGTAAGCGCGAAGCAGCACAACTCCGGCCCTGATAACCACAATTCCGGAATACCCTACCACCCAGCGCACACCGACGGCTTCGCGGTCGGTCCGACGGGCGATGACTATATGATCTTCAAGGAAGGTGAGGGAGGAGGAACCTGCTCGTGTACGGCGAAGTTCGGCCAGCAGCTGGGGGAGCTCGGCCTGGTCGACGGCTACGAATCCGGTGACGTGGCGGTCGCCGCCGATCCCGCGAGTGGTCACCTCTTCGCCGACGAGGGGTCCTCCGTCGCCGAGTGGGACAACGGCGCGATCAACGGCAGCAAGCCCGTCCCAAGCTTGTACGAGAATTACGGCTCGGGTACGCTCGTGTCGCGTTTTGGCGAAGGGCGGCTTTCGCGCTCCTCCGAACAGGGTGGGATCGCGGTCGATGGTTCGACCGGCGAGATCTATGTCTCCAATCCCGCCGACGGCAAGGTCTACGTGTTCGGCAGCGAAGCGCCTGCCGTGAGCGCCATGGCGCCCACCGGCGTCACCAAGGAAAGCGCTACGTTGAACGGCACGGTGAACCCGCGCGAAGGCGCGCTCACCTCCTGCCAGATCGAATACGGGCTGGCCGACGAGTACGGGCAGGTCGCCGGCGAACTCTACGAACACAGCGTCTCCTGTGAACCGCAGGCGGCCGCGATCGGGGCCGGAAGCAGTGCGGTCGCGGTCTCGCTGAACGTGGGGGGGCTGCAGGCAGGGCTGCTTTACCGTTTTCGTATCGTCGCGGCCAATGCCGCCGGCTCGAGCCAGAGCGCGGGTCTGCTTGCGACCGCAGGCCCCGGTTTCGGCCTGAAGAGCTTCGAACTCTCGTTCATAAAGGAAGACGGCAGCCCCGACCTGCAGGCCGGCTCGCACCCCTACGAAGTGCGCAACAACATGGAATTCAACTCCCATTTCATCCGTGCGGAAGCGAACGCCGACTCGATGTACCTGCGTGAGCCCGACGGCACGCCCAGGGACCTCACGGTCGATCTGCCGCCGGGGCTGGTCGGGGATCCAAACGCCACGCCCAAAAAGTGCACGTTGCAAGAGCTGCTAGAAGGACAGGAAGAACGGGAGGGCGGACGCAGCGGAGGGGGGGGCTGTCCGTCGGAATCGCTGCTCGGCAATTTTGAACTGAACTGGGATCCGCACGTATTCGGGTACGATCAATTCAACGAACCGGTCTACAACATGGCCCCGCCACGCGGCGACGCGACGCAGTTCGGTATTTATTACGCGAATACGGAGATCTTCATCAGCGCCAGCCCGCTCGCCGGCGGCGACTACCCGATCCAGGCGACGATCGTGGGCGCCCCACCGGAAGCGCCGGTGCTGCGCACCCAGCTGACGATCAAAGGCGTGCTCACCCCGTGCGCGAGGGTGAAAGCGGGAACCGGCAGATACGCGAACAGCGCCTGTACGGTAACTGGCGGCGAAGGCGAATTCGAACTGGAACCGGCCCGCAGCAAGGCGTTCCTGACGCTGCCGACCGGCTGCGACGGCCCGCTGCGCGCGACGATCGAAATGGACTCCTATGAGGAACCGGGCCACTGGACCCACGCCGAAGCGATCACGCGCAACTCCGCCGGTGTCCCCCTGAAGTTGACCGGCTGCTCGAAGCTGGTGTTCCCGCCGTCGATTTCGGTGGCGCCCGATACCTCGGATGCGAGCTCGTCGTCCGGTTTGACTGTGGGTGTGCACGTGACACAAACCGCGGCGTTCAACCCCCAAGGCCTCGCGGAGTCGGCGTTGCGTAATACGACGGTAGCGTTGCCGGAGGGTGTCGATATCAACCCGTCGGTCAGTAACGGGCTGGAAGCGTGCTCAGAGGGCCTAGCCGGCTTCGAAGTCGGCCACGGCGTGGACGGCAGCGGCTTCGAAGAATTCAACCCGGAATTCGAACCGGGTGTGAAGACCGCGACGTTCACGCCGACACCGATCGAATCGCTGCAGCCGGGTGTGAGCTTCTGCCCGAACGGGTCGAAGGCCGGGACCGTCAAAATCAAGACGCCGTTGCTGGAACACGAACTGGAAGGCGCGGTATACCTCGCCAGCCAGGACTCCAACCCGTTCCAGAGTCTGCTCGCGATGTACCTGATGGTCGAAGACCCCGTTTCGGGTAGCACGATCAAGCTGGCCGGCGAAGTGCGCTTGTGCGAAGCGGCGGGGCAGGTGATCGATGGTGTGTCCTGTCAGGGCCTGGGGCAGATCATCACGACGTTCGAGAACACCCCGGATCTCCCGTTCGAAGAACTGCAACTGCATTTCTTCGGTGGGGAACGCGCCCCGTTGTCCACCCCGTCGCGGTGCGGGACGTACACGACGACCGCGATCTTCACGCCGTGGGACGATAACGGCCCGGTGACCGCGGTCTCGAGCTTCCAGATCGAACACGGCCCCGCCGGCGGCCCGTGTCCTGGTGCGAGCCTGCCGTTCAGCCCGTCGTTGACGGGTGGTGCGCTGAACCTGCAGGCGGGTGCGTTCTCGCCGTTCACGTTGACGATGAACCGCAAAGACGGCGAACAGAACATTCAGTCCGTTGAAGCGCACCTCCCCCCGGGCGTATTGGGGGTCCTGCCGAACATCGAACTGTGCCCCGAACCGCAGGCCAACGAAGGCAAATGCGCCCCGAACAGTCTGATCGGGGAAACGACGATCAGTGTCGGCATCGGCAACCAGCCGTACACAGTCTCCGGCGGGAAGTTCTATCTCACGGGCCCCTACAACGGGACCGGGGGCTGCAATGTTGGGGAAGCGGGGTGCGCGCGGTTCGGTGTGACGTTCGAGGTGCCCGCGAAGGCCGGCCCGTACGATCTCGAGAACACGCTAACCAATCATCCGGCGTGCGACTGTGTGGTGGTGAGGGGCAAGATCGAACTGAACCCTGAAACGGCGGCGATCACGCTGACCTCGAACCCGCCGGGGACACCGGATGCGATCCCGACGAGCATCGCGGGGATCCCTCTGGAAATCCAGCACATCAACGCGACGACGACGCGCGGGGACTTCCAGTTCAACCCGACGAACTGCAACAAGATGGAAGTCACCGGGACGATCCACTCCAGTGAAGGCGGTGTCGACACGATCGGGGTGCCGTTCCAGGTCACGAATTGCGGGAGCCTGGGGTTCGCCCCAAAATTCGCGGTCTCCACGTCGAGCAAGACCTCCCGGGCGGACGGTGCCAGCTTGAGCGTGAAACTGACCTACCCAAGCGCGCCGTTCGGCTCTCAGGCGAACATCAAACAGGTCAAAGTCGAACTCCCGAAAGGGCTACCGTCGCGGTTGACGACGCTGCAGAAGGCGTGTACCGCCGCGCAGTTCCACGCCAACCCCGCCGGGTGCCCCGCCGCGTCGGTCGTCGGGCACGCGAAAGCGATCACGCCGCTGCTCCCCGTCCCGCTTGAAGGCCCGGCGTACTTCGTCTCAAACGGCGCGGAAGCGTTCCCGAACCTGATCCTCGTGCTGCAGGGCTACGGAGTCACGCTTGACCTCGTCGGCGACACGTTCATCAGCAAAGCCGGGGTCACCTCAAGCACCTTCAAGACCGTCCCCGACGCCCCCGTCGGAAGCTTCGAACTGACGCTCCCCGAGGGCCCCTTCTCCGCGCTAACCGCGCCCGGGAACCTCTGCACCGCCAAGAACCTCACGATGCCAACCGAATTCATCGCGCAAAACGGCGCCGAGCTCAAGCAGAGCACGAAGATCGCGGTCACCGGCTGCCCGACGACCAAGAAGACCACCCACAAGAAGAAGCACAAGGCCAAGAAGCAGGCCCGGCGCGGGCACACCCACGGAAGGGGCAGAAAGTAATAGGCGGCACTCTCTACGGCAACAGTTGCAGCCCCTCGGCGTGTGCGGGGCGCAGCATGGCGAAGTGTCGGTGGTCGAGCGTGGCCAGCCTGGTCTCGCCGAGTCGCTCGACGAGCGCGAGGACGCTGGCGTCGACCACTCCCAGCGCGTGCTCGCGGTATTGCCTCTGGAGCTCGCGGCAGCGGGTGAGGTCGGCCGGCGTGGGGGTCTCGGCTCGGTAGGCGCCCGCCAGCAGGTCATCCAGGAAGGTGAGCCAGGCGATGGCGCCGAGGCGCTGGTGGCACCAGTAGTCGAGCTCGGCGAGCACGAGGATTGGGATGACTCGGTCCTCCCGGGTCTCGCCGATCAGAGTGGCGCAGCGGCGGTGATCGGGGTCGGCCGCGTCGAGCGCTGCGAGCAGCGGCCCGGTGTCGAGCACCAGGGCCATCTACGACGGTGGCTGGGCGATCGGCTGCGCGGTCACCTCGGCGGCGGAGCGGCCGTCCGTGGATCGGGCGATCCCCAGGCGAGGGCGACGCGCGGCGTGCAGGGCGCCGGCCTTCTCGTCGATCGCCTCGGCTAGCACAGCGGTCAGTGCGACCCCACGCCGGCGGGCCTCGGCCTCGAGCGTGTCGAGCGACGAGCGCTTGGCGGTGACGGTGGTGCGTCGTACCGTGGCTGAAGGGAGAGCATCATTCACGATGCGTGATTCTAGCATCATGATCCTGACCACAAACGTGTTGGCGAGATAGGGCCCATTGTTTGCAGGTTACTTGGCAAAGTAGGGACCCTAAATTGGTACTCATGATACCTTGCGTACCGGATGGCGTTGAGCGACAGTCAGATCGTGGCGCAGAGTCCGTGGTGGATCGACGCGGGCTGGCGAATGTCGGACCCCCACCTGGCGCTGCTCGACAAGCAGCCGATGCGTCTGCCGGCGGATTTTGTCGGGGAGCTTGACCTTGCCCGCGAGGGCGTACACATTCTGCGCGGCCCAAGGCAGGTCGGCAAGAGCACCGACCTGAAGCTCCTCGTCGAGCGGGCGCTCCAGTCGGGGCGAGATCCGCGCTCGGTGATCTACCTCGCGCTCGATCTACTCGAGGGCCGGCCTCATGCGGAGCTCGCGGAGACGATCCTGCGGGCGAAGGCGCTCGCCGGGCACGAGGGCGAGGGGGTGATCCTGCTCGACGAGGTCACGCTTGTGGCGCGCTGGCAGACGGCGGTGAAGGCGCTGTGGGATGGGGGCGAGCTGCGGCGCGACGTGGTGGTGTGCACGGGCTCCTCGGCGATCGATCTGCGCCGCGGCGCGGCCGAGCGCCTGCCGGGCCGGCGGGGAGCGGGCGTGGATCACCTGGTGCTGCCGCAGTCGTTCGCGGTGTTCGCGCGGGCCCTCGATCGCTCGATTCCCGCGTCCCCGGGGCTCACGGCCGCGCAGATGCTGGACCCAGCGGGTCGAGAGGCCTTGATGGAGGCGCGGATCCACGGACCGGCGTTGGAGGATGCGCTCGAGCGCTACATGCGCTTCGGCGGCCTGCCCGCCGCTGTGGCGGAGGCCGCCGCGGGCCTGCGATCCCCCTCGGAGGCGCTCAGGCGCGTGCTGTACGACTCGCTGGTCAGGGAGGTTCAGCGCCGGGGGGCCGGCGTCCCGGCGACGCACGCGCTGCTGGAGCGCGTGATCGGCTCGCTGGGCTCGAAGACCGACTGGAGCAGGATGGCGCGCGAGATGGACGTGCCGCTGAGCCGCAGGCGTGGACCGACGAACCACCAGACGTTGCGCGACTACATCGAGCTGCTGGCGGACGGGTACTTCCTGTTCATCGTGTACTTCTGGAGGGCCAACTCGCAGACCAACAGCCTCTCGAACGACAAGAAGGTTTTCTTCGCCGATCCGCTGCTGCACACGATTGCGTTGGAGCACCTTCCCGGAAGGAGCGCCGACGTGCCGGCGCTGATCGAGAACCTGATCGGGCTGGGGCTCTACCGTCGCTACGAGCCCCCATCGCGGCTGATCGAAACCTTCGCGTCGCCTGAGCGGCTGCACATCTGGCAGACGGCGAAGGGCGGCGAGGTCGACTTCGTCGCGGGGCCCCGCGACACACTCGACGCGGTCGAGGTGAAGTACAGCAAGGACATCGACCTGCGCTCGGCAGCGGCCGTCGCACGGGCCCATCGGGGGCGCCCGGCGATCCTCGCGAGCAGGCAGGAGCTGTCCTTCCGCGAGTCCTACGCCCTCATACCGGCGCACCTGCTGCTCTGGGCACTCGGCTGACGGGCCTTCCCTGGCCCGCGACCCGCGGATCGCGGCGTACGACGTGCCGGTGCTCTGGTAGGGCGCTGGGTGGAAGGAGCGCGTGTTGCGGGAGAAGATAATAGGATCGTGGCCGTGAGGCGAGAGGGGTCCACGAGCCGACGGGGCAGAGGCCGATGAGACGCGGGCGCATGGTGGCGCTGCTGCTCGCCGCGGCCCTCGCGGCCGTCGGCCTCGCGGCCTGCGGCGGTGGCGGTTCGGGTACCTCGACGTCGGCGGCGAGCGCGGTGAGCACCCCGGCCGCGACTTCCTCGGCGACCACTCCGACGACGACGACGCCGGTCACGACATCGACCGCGACGACCCCGACGGCGACCGCGACGACGCCGACGGCCACCACCAAGCCGGCTGAAACGGCGCCGCGCCCGTCGACCACTTCGACCTCGCCCTCCAGCGGCTCCGGCGGCGGTGCCGCGAGCTTCCGGGCGCCGAGCGGGGACAACAGCATCCCCGACTACGGCAGCGAAGCGTCTCCCAGCGAACGTGAACACGCCGCCACGGCGCTCGCCGCCTTCCTGCGGACCCGCGCCAACGGCGAATGGGCGGCGGCCTGCACCTACCTAGCGGCCGCCACTCGCACCCAGTTCGAACGGCTCCTCGGGGGCGCCAAGGCGAAGGCCGGCGGCTGTGCGCGGGTGCTCGCCGAGCTCTCCAAGAGCACCGCGGCCCACGCCGAAACGCTCACCCTCACCGCCGGTGTCGCCGCCCTGCGGGTCAAGGGCACGAGCGCCTTCGCGCTCTTCTACGGGCCCAAGCACAGCAAGTACGTGATGCCGATGCACAACGAAGCCGGCGCCTGGAAGATGAGCCAGCTCGCGCCGCTGCCCTACCCGCTCGGGTCGGCCGGCGCCGCGTCGTAGGGTGGGTCCCATTGTAGATCCCATTCCCCCCGACGTGGGGCACGGAGGCCCCACGCCCGGGCGCTTGTGGAGGCGTGCACCCGCGCGGACGATCCCAACTACAACCCGATCGCGATGCGGCCGCTCTAGTCTTCGCAGATGGGCAGCGGTAGACAAGGGGTGGTCGCGGCCGGTCATCCGCTGACCGCGCGTGCGGGTGCCCGCGTGCTGCGCGAAGGGGGCAACGCCGTGGACGCCGCGGTGGGGGCGATGCTGGTGTCGTTCGTGGCCGAGCCGCTGCTGACGGGCCTGGGGGCGGGGGGCTACCTGATGGTCGCCGGCGGCGGGTGGGAGCCGGCGCTGCTGGACTTCTTCGTGGAGGCCCCCGCGCGCGCCGCCGACGGCTCGGCGGCCGAGCTGCGCGCGATCGACGTCTCCTTCGGCGACGCCGCGCAGGTGTTCCACATCGGCCCGGCTTCTTGCGGCGTGTACGGGACGCCCGCGGGCGTGTGCGAGGCCATCGCGCGCTGGGGCACGGTGGCGCTTGCGGAGCTCGCTGCCCCCGCGGCCGAGCTCGCCCGTGCCGGCGTGGCGCTCAACGCGGGGCAGGCCTACGTGGCGGAGATCCTCGCCGAGCTGCTGCTCTCCACGCCGGAGTGCGCGGCCCTGTGGGCGCCCGCCGGGCACGTGCTACGCGAGGGCGAGGTGCTTTACAACCCGGAGTTGGGCGACGCGCTCGAGCGTCTGGGCGCGGAGGGCACGGGGCCGTTCTATGGGGGCGACATCGCGGCGGCCGTGAGCGGCTGGCTGGGGGAGCGCGGCGGCTCGCTCACCGCCGAGGCGCTGGTCTCCTACCGGGCGCGACTGCGCGCGCCGGTGCGGGTCGGCTACCGCGACCGCGAGGTGCTGCTCAACCCGCCGCCCTCGGCGGGGGGCACGCTGCTGGCCTACGCGCTCGGCCTGCTCGACCGCCGCCCCGGCCCGCCCGCGCTGGGCGACATCGTCGCGGCAATGGCCGCCGCCCAGAGCGAGCGCACCCCCGAGTTCGTCGAGGGCCTGGGCGAGGAGGGCTTCCTGGAGCGGTTTCTGGCCGAGCGCTTGGGTGTGGATGGAGCCGCGGGCGCCACTGGAGGCGGGACGAGCGGCCGTTCGGGCGAGGCCGGCGGAGCGGGAGATGGCGGTGGAGCGGACGGCACGGCCGGCCGAGTTGGGGGCGCGGGCGGCAACCTGGGCGCTACCACCCACATCTCGGTGCTCGACGGCGAGGGCCGCGCTTGCTCGGTCACCTGCACCAACGGCGAGGGCTCGGGCGTGGTCGTGCCCGGCACCGGCATCCACGTCAACAACATCATGGGCGAGCAAGACCTCAACCCGCTGGGCTTCCACCGCCACCCGGCCGGCCGGCGGATGCCGAGCATGATGGCCCCCACCGTGGTGCTGGGGGGCGCGGGCGACGTTGAGCTCGTGCTGGGCTCCGCGGGCTCCAACCGCATCCGCTCGGCGCTGCTGCAAACGATCGTCGGGGTCGTGGACCACGGCATAAGCGCCGCCGAGGCGGTGGGCGCGCCGCGCGTGCACTACGAGGAGGGCGTCCTCTACGCCGAGCCGGGGATCCCGCTGCCGGCGCTGGCGGCGCCGGGCCGCGAGGTGGTTGCCTTCCACGCGCTCAACCTCTTCTTCGGCGGCGTCCAAGCCGTCCAGTGCCGCCACGGCGAGCTGCTCGGCGCGGGCGACCCCCGCCGCGGCGGGGTGGCGGTATGGGCTTGAGGCGGGTGGTGGCGGTCCTGCGCATAGCGGCGGTGGTGCTTGCCGGCGTTGGCGGGTTCGTAGGCTGCGGCGAGAGCGTCGAGCTCCCCGACCTGTTCGTGGTCACGCGCACGGGCGGCGGGGAACATCTGACGGTGCGGATCAACGAAGGCGGCACGGTGCACTGTTTTAGGAGCCTCTCCCACCCCGGTCCCACCCACCAACTGAGCGACCCCCAGCTGATCCAAGCCCGGGGTGTCACCGAAGAACTGCAGAGCGCCTCCGCCAAGCACCTTGCCCTGCCGCCGCGCCCGGGATCGGTGTTCCGCTACGTCTTGCGCGACGCCGAAGGCACAGTGCGCTTCGCGGACAACTCCGCTGGGCAGCCCTCCGCCCTGCACCACCTGCAGTACCTCGTGCTGGAAGTGGCGCAACGGGTGTGCGGGCTGCCGGGGTGAGTCCTACCCGAAGCGCACCTTCCCGTTGGAGCGCGCGTGCGCCTGGGCGCGCTCCACGAGCTCCATCCGCTTGATCGCGGCGCGGAACAACATCGTCAGCAGGCGCAGACGGGCGTTCTCCGAACGCAGCTCGAGCAGCTCCTGCTTGGCGTCGGCGCCGAACTCCACGGTGGCGGCCATGCGGTAGGCATTCAGCGCCTCGATCTCCTCCTCGGAGAGGGCGTTGTCGGTGGCCTGCTCCACCAGCTCGGCATACAACTGGCGGGTGGCGTTCACGACCTCGGTGTCGGCCGGCTCCTCGTGCTCGTCGAGGAACTCCACCACGCCCGCCGGGTAGGGCAGGTCGTCCTGGCGCTCCACCAGGCGAAACGGCCGGGTACCGCGCGCGAGGATGTTCATGCGCCCATCCTCCAGGCGCTCCAGCACCGTCTCGACGGTGCACGCGCAGCCGATCGGCTTGAGCTCGTCCTCTGCCATCCACAGGATCCCGAACTCGCGCTGCTCCTCCAGGCACTGCTCGATCATCGTGCGGTAGCGATCCTCGAAGATGTGCAACGGCACGTTCTCGGTGGGCAGCGCCACGATGCCGAGCGGGAACAGCGGGAAGTCGCGGTGCAACTGCTCGGGGCGATTCGCCATATGCAGAGTCTAAGGGGGTGAACCGTCAGCTGCGTGCGAACCGCGGGTGCTGTCAGCCCCCCTTATGCGCGGAGAGCATCAGGTTGTAGAAGATCGCGGCGGGCAGCCGTGGCTCGAGCAGCCGGCGGTCGAACTCCTGCAACACGAGGTAGCCGCGGTAGGCGTACTGGCGCCACGCCCACGGCACGTCCGCCGGCTCGGCCGTCGCCTCCAACGTGCGGTTGGTCCAACCAAACCAGTTGGCGAGCAGCTCCTCGCCGCTCACGCGCACCCGCTCCAAACCAGCGCCACGGGCGAGCACGCGCAGTTCGCCCGGGACGAACGCGTGAACGTCGACGACGCTCTCCAGCGCCTCATCAGGTGCGCCGCCCGATCCATTGTCGGCCCACCCCGCGGGACGCGCGCGCAGTGCCGCCCGCCACAGCGGCGCGATCGTGCCGGCGAAGCGCTTGGGCACGCTCGCAATGCGGTCGCCGGCGCGCGAGGGCTCACCGGCGAACAGCAGCGTGCCGCCGGGCGCCAACACGCGCGCGAGCTCGCCGAACGCGGTGGCGAGGTCGGGGATGTGGTGCAGCACGGCGTGGCCCAACACCAGATCGAAGCTCCCGTCCTTGAACGGCAGGCGCTCGGCGTCGGCGCTCACCGTCCTCACCTTCAGCCCCAACCGCTTGGCGTTGGCGTCGAGCGTGGCGAGCATCCCGGGGGAAATGTCCGTGCACGTGGCCTTGCCGATCAGCCCGGCGCGCATCATGTTGAGCGTGAAGTACCCCGTCCCGGCGCCGATCTCAAGCGAGCGCTCGTAGTGGCCCGGCCGCTCTGCAAGCGCCTTGCGCACCTTGGCACCGACCTGTTCGAGGCCGATGTCGCCGAAGTCGATCCCCCACTTCGCGTCGTAGTGGTCGGCGGCGACGTCGTGGTAGCGCGTGTTGACGTCGCGGATCTCCTCCGCTGTAAGTGGGGGCGTCATGGCGGGGACCATATACTCGCGCGCGGTGTCGGCGTCTCTATACGTGCAGCGCAACCAGCCCGAGGGGGTGCCTCCGCTCGCGCTGACGGGGGAGCGCACGCTGCCCGATGTGCCCGAGGAGAACTACTGGTATCGCCGTCATCTGGTCGTCTACCAGTGGATCGCCGAGCGCGTCGGGGGCCTGCGCGCGATCGACATGGCGTGTGGGGAGGGGTACGGTTCGGACGTGCTCGCGGCCCGCGCCGCCAGCGTCGTCGGGGTGGACGCCAATCCGGAGGCGCACGAGCACGCGCGCACGCGCTACCGGCGCCCCAACCTGCGCTTCGAGCGCGATCTGATCGAAACCTTTGCCGCGCCCGCTGACGTGGTTGTGTTCCTGCAGACGATCGAGCATTTGCGTGACCCGGGGTCGGCGCTCGATCACTTCCGCGGGCTGGTCGGCGACGGCGGCGTGGTGTACCTCTCCACTCCCAACGTGCTCACGCTCGCGCCGAAAGGCGCACCGCGCTCGGACAACCCGTGGCACGTGCACGAGTACCGCGCGGCCGAGTTCGAACAGCTGTGCCGCGGCCACTTCGCCTCGGTGGCGCTGTTCGGCCTCTTCCACGCCCGCAAGCTGCGCGCCCACGAACTCGCGTTGCGGCTGGGCTGGGACACCGTGCACCCGCGGCTAGGCCTCACCGAGCGCTTCTACGACCGCTTCACCCCGGCGATCTCCACGGCGGACTTCGCGCTGCGCCCCCGCGGCCAGGCCGATCTCGACAAGGCGCTCGACTTCGTGGCGGTGTGCCGGGCGTGAGCTCGGGTCCCCGCCCGCCCCGAGGCGAGTTGGCGATCGTCCTGCACACCCACATGCCCTACGTGGAGGGCTTCGGGACGTGGCCGTTCGGGGAGGAGTGGCTGTGGGAGGCGCTCGCCACCTGCTACCTGCCGCTGCTCGAGCTGCTGGAGCGCGGGGCGCCACTGACGATGTCGCTCACCCCGGTGCTGTGCGACCAGCTGGAGGCCGTGGGCGTGGGCGAGCGCTTCACGCGGTTCGTGGACGGTACCCGCCGCAACACCCACGCCGAGGACGCCCGCGGGCTGCGCGCGGGGGGGCATGACACGCTGGCGGGCGAGGTCGAGCGCTCCTGGGGGGACTACGAGCGGGCCCTTGCGAGCTTCGAGCGTCGCGGCGGCGAGATCCTCGACGCGTTCGCCCCCCACGCGCAGTGGACCTCCGCGGCAACCCACGCGGTACTGCCGCTGCTGGCGAGCGACGCGGGGTTGGCGCTGCAGGTGCGCAGCGGCGTGGAGTCCCACCGCGCGCGCTTTGGCGCGGGGGCATGGCGGGGGGGCTTTTGGCTACCGGAGTGCGCGCACGCCGGCTACCTCGAGCCCACGCTCGCGGACGCGGGGGTGCACGCGGTGTGCGTAGAGCTGACCGACCGCTTCGGGTTGGGGGCGCCCGCGCACCTGCGCCCACTGGTGGGGGCGTCGGGCGTGGTGCAGGTGCCGATCGATCGCGCCACGATCGCGCGCGTGTGGAGCGACGAGGGCTACCCGGCGCACGGTCGCTACCGCGACTACCACCACCACACGATCCACCACCACAACCCGTGGGCCAACGACGGCGACGCCTACGACCACGAGTACGCGCTGGCGCTCGCGCGCACGCACGCGCGAGATTTCGTGGCGGGCGTCGGCGCGCGGCTGCAGCGCGACGGGCGCGGCCTTCCGGGCGGCGGCCTGGTCGTGTGCGCGCTCGACACCGAGCTACTCGGTCACTGGTGGTATGAGGGTCTCGCATGGTTGGAGGCGGTGGTGGAGGAGTGCGCCCGCCAGGGCGTGGCGCTGGTGCGCCTCGACGACGCGCTGGAGCACCACGAGCCGGCGCCGCTGGATGCCAAGGAGTGGGAGGTGAGCACCTGGGGCGCGGGCGGCGCCCTCTCGACCTGGTCGAGCCCGGCGGTGGCGGAGCTCGCCTTCGCCACGCGCGCGGCGGAGCTTGAGGTGGTGCGCGCCGGCCACCGCGCGGGCGCCGCGGCGGTGCGCGAGCTACTGGCGCTGCAGTCCAGCGACTGGGCCTTCATGGTCTCGCGCAGCCTCGCGGTGCCCTACGCGCACGAGCGCTTCACGGCCCACCGCCGCGGCGTCGAGCAGGCGCTTGCGGCAGGGGCCGACGCCGACCCCGGCGCCCTGCGCAACCTCGCGACGTATGCCGATCGTGCTGCCCTGCTGGCCTGCTGATCACTCCCAGCGCAGCGACTGCGGCGCCGCGCGCATGCGGATCACGCGCGCGGGGACGCCGCCGACGATGGCGTTGGCGGGCACCTCCTTGGTGACCACGGCGCTGGTGCCGATCACGCTGTTCTCGCCGACGGTCACCCCGCGCAGAATGCAGGCGCCGTAGCCGATCCACACGTTGTGCCCGACGCGCACGTCGCGCTTGTAGATGCCCTGCAGGCGGATCGGGCGCTCGACCTCGACGACGCCGTGGTCGAAGTCGATCAGCATCACGCGGTCGGCGACGATGCACTCGCGCCCGATCGACACGTGCTGGAAGGCGGAGATCGTGCACTCCTGGCCGATCACCGTCTTCGCGCCGATCCTCACTTCGCCCTCGTGCACACGCAGCTTGCTGCCGTGCCCCACCCACGCCCAACGCCCGATGTGCAGTTTGGCGTGCTTGCCGATCTCGAACTGCACGCCGGGGCAGATGAAGCAAATGCCGTCGGTTTGCAAGCGCCCACGCCAGCGCAGCTTCAGCCACAGCCACCTCGCTCCGAGCACCGCGTAGTGGCGGCTGATCATGTTGTTGGCGCGCATCCACCGCCACGTGCGCAGGCACTCCCGGGTCCGTGTCACGAGCGGGCATCCTAGATACTTCGTTCATGTCTTCCACTCTCGCCCAACGCCTGCTTGCCGGCGACCGTCGCGCGCTGGCGCGCGGAATCTCGCTGGTCGAGGACAACCGCGCGGAGGGGTGGCAGCTGGTGCGGGAGATCTACCCCCACACCGGCGCCGCCGCTGTGGTTGGCTTCACCGGGCCGCCCGGCGTCGGCAAGTCGACGCTGATCGGGGCGCTCACCCGCCTGCGCCGCGCAGCCGGGCGCACGGTGGGGGTGCTCTCGATCGACCCCTCCTCGCCCTTCACCCACGGCGCGCTGCTCGGGGACCGCATCCGCCTCGGCGAGCACTTCCTCGACCCAGGCGTGTTCATCCGCTCGATGGCCAACCGCGGCGCGCTGGGGGGCCTTTCCGAGGCGGCGCTGCAGGCTGCGCTGCTGCTCGACGCCGCCGGCCGCCAAGACGTATTCGTGGAGACCGTCGGGGTGGGGCAGGCGGAGGTCGACATCATCGATCACGCCGACACTGTGGTGCTGGTGCTGATGCCCGGCTCGGGCGACTCGATCCAGGCGCTAAAGGCGGGGGTGATGGAGATCCCCGATGTGATCGTGATCAACAAGGCCGACCATCCGCTTACCGACACGATGGTGCGCGAGATCCGCGGCGTGCTCTCGCTTGCCAATCTCGATCGCGACGGCGCCGACGCCGCGGCACGCTGGCGCGTGCCGATCGTCAAGACCGAGGCCGCGCACGGCCGCGGCATCGAGGAGCTGATCGAGCGTATCGAGGAGCACCGCGCGCACATCCTCGCCGCCGGCCAGCTCGCCGAACGTCGCCGGCGCAACCTGCGCGGCGAGGTGCTGGCGCTGGCGAGCGCCCGCATGCGCCGTCGCCTGGAAGCCCGACTGCAGGGCGACGCCGAGCTAAGCGTCTGCTGGAGGAGGTCATGGAGCGTCGTCTTGACCCGTCGAGCGCGGCGGCGGCGCTGCTGGAGCGGGTCGGCGTGGACGAGGAGCGGCTGGCGCCCGCGGACAGGCCCTGACGCTCTCGAGAAACACATTCCGACTCCATCTCTGACGCTTGCCGCCGGTGGCAGCGTAGGCATCATTCTATTTGAAAGGTTCTTAAGTTCGCTGCACTTGGGAGCCGTTTGGTGTAACGTTCTGCGAGCAATCGGAGTGGTGGTCGGAGGGACGACCGGGAGTGGAGATGTCCACAGAAAGCTTGCCAGCTGTCGATGACGAGTCCGCCAACGGCGGGGGGGCTGCCGGTGACCGCACCTGGATGCGGGGATCCTCGCCGCTGAAGGGCGCGATCCTCGGCCTCGTGTTGGAGCGTCCCGGTCACGGCTACGACCTCGGGGCTCGCCTGGGCGCACGCCTGGGTCCCTCGTGGGCGATCGACCCCAAGCGCCTCTACCGGATGCTCGATCAGCTCGAGCGCGCGGGGCTGATCTCGGGCACGGTCGAGAGCGATCCCGAGAATCCGCGCCTGCAGCGCACCGTCTATAGCGCCACCGAGTTGGCTCCCGATGCGCTGCGGATGTGGCTGGAAACCCTCGCCCCGCGCGAGCCCACACGCGTCGAAATTCAGGCGAAGGTCGCCGCGGCACGCGAGCAGGACGTGCCGCAACTGCGCCAAGCACTGCGCCAGTACGAGCGCGAGTGCCTGGAGCTGCTGCGTCAGAGCTCTGGACCACCGCTGCCAGTGCGCTCGTGGATGGGGTTGGTGATGGAGATCGTGCGCGACGCCTCGGATGCTCAGCTGCGGGCCGAGGTTGAGTGGGCCAAACGCACGCGCCGGCGGATCGATGAACATGCCGCCCGCGTCGAGTAGCGCCGCCGCAGCCGCGCCGCTGCTCCGCTTCGAGCAGGTCAGCAAGACCTACCCCGACGGATGCCGGCAGATCCCGGTGCTCGAACACGTCTCTTTCGAGGTCCACCGTGGCGAGCACATCGGCATCCTCGGCTCTCGACGCACGGGCAAGTCCACGCTGCTGCGGTTGGCGGCGGGTCTCGAGTCTCCCGACGAGGGGCGGATCGCCTTTGAGGGTCACGACCTCGCGCGGATGCCGCTGCTACGGCGCGAGCGGCTGTTGCGCAATCGGATCGGGCTGCTCGCGAGCGAAGACTGGCATCCCGCCAACGGCGAGCGGGTCGTAGATCTCGTGGCGTTGCCGCTGGTAAGCGACGGGGCCACCATGCACGAGGCGCGGATCAGGGCACGTAAGATGCTCTCCTGGGCAGGCGCCTCCGATTGGGCGGACGACCTTGCCGCACCGCTCGCGGTGGGGGAGCGTATGCGGGTGATGCTCGCCCGTGCGCTTGTGCGCCAGCCACGCATGCTGCTGATCGACGAGCCGTCCGTCGTGCCGAGCCTGGAAGAGCGCAAAGCGCTGTATGAGTTGCTGCGAGTTGGTGCGCGCGAGTACAACGCGGCGCTGATCGTCGCCTCGGAGGACACTGAAGTTGGGCATGGGACCGATGTGCTGATGTCGATCGGCGGGGGCGATCTGGTACGGGTGGGCGACGAGCCGGGCAACGTGGTGCCGTTTGCGCCGCGGCACTCCTCCCTGCAGGCCGGGCTGGAGCGCTCGGGGTCGTGAATACGGGCGCCAGCCTGGAGCTTCGCGAGCTCGTCAAGCACTACACCAGCGACTCCGAGGTTGTGCGAGCCGTGGACGGAGTCTCCTTGACGGTTGCTCCCGGCGAACTGGTGGCGCTGTATGGGCCCAGCGGTTCAGGCAAGACCACGCTGCTGCTGCTGACCGCCGGGCTGCTCACGCCAGACCAGGGCAGCGTGTGGTTCGACCAGCGCGAGGTGAGCGGGTTGCCGGCCCCCGAGGCCGCCCGCTTCCGCCGCCGCGAGGTGGGTTTCGTGTTCCAATCGTTCCACCTGATGGCCGGCGCCACGGCGCTTGACAACGCCGCGCTGAAGCTACTCGGTGATGGATGGACACTGCGCGATGCGCGCCGCGTTGCACGCCCGTGGCTTGAGCGCGTGGGGCTGGGCGAGCGTGTCGAGCACACGCCCGACAAGCTCTCGATGGGCGAGCGCCAGCGGGTGGCGATCGCGCGGGCGCTCGCCGGCGAGCCGCGCCTGCTGCTGACCGACGAGCCGACCGGCAACCTCGACTCCAAGCGCAGCCGCGAGGTGCTGGCGCTGCTGCGCGAGCTCTGCCGCGAACGCGGCATCCCCGGCCTGCTTGTCACCCACGACCCCCAGGCACGGGCATTCGTCGATCGGGTACACACGTTGCGCGACGGGCACCTCCACGAGGGCCTCGACGCAGAGCTGGCGATGAGCTTCGCGTGAGGCGATGCGCGCCCGACTCGAGCTCGCGCGGCGCGCCGCCGCGGCGATGAGGCACCTAACCGATCGTGGGTCGGCGAGCGTGCGGCCCTGACGATGACCCGGCCCTCGCTGAACCCGACGATCCTCGGCGTGCGCTCGAGCATGTTGTTTCGCTTCTACGCTTGGCGCCTGCGCCGCCACACCGCGCAGGAGTTGTTGGCCGGCGGCGGCATCGCCGTGGGAGTGGCACTGGTGTTCGGGGTGCTGGTGGCCAACGGCAGCCTGATGAGCTCTGCGGGGAATCTGCTACGTGGGCTGGTCGGCTCGGCGCGCCTGCAAGTGGTGGCACGCTCCAGCGACGGTTTCGACGAAGGGCTGGCGACCAAGATTCGCGGTCTGCCGGGGGTGCAGGCGGCGGCCGGGCTGCTGCGTGAGGAGGTGACGGTGATCGGGCCGAGAGGCCACGAGTCGGTACAGCTGATCGGCATCGACCCCAACATCATCAGGCTCGGGGTTCTGACCCAGCGAGAACCGGTCTCATCAGAGCTGCTGCTTGTCGGAGGCCTCGGTCTACCGGCCGAAGTGGCGAGTACGATTGGTGCCGGCCAGGGGCATCGGATGGTGATTGATGCCAACGGCGAAGCGCACCCAGTCTCGGTGCGTCTCGTGCTCAGTGGCGCGCTCGCCAACGCGACCAAGGACGGAACAGTGGCGATCGCGCTGCTGCCGCTTGCGCAGACGCTCACAGGCAGACAGGGACGCGTCACGCAGGTGCTCGTCAAGCCGGCGCCTGGTGCTGATGCGCTCGTTGCCAGCGAGCTTCGGCGGCTGGCCGACGGGCGCCTGGACGTGGAGCCGGTCGCCGAAGAACTGCGCCAGTTGGGCAACGCGGAGAAGCCGACCAACCAGTCGACCTCCCTGTTTGCCGCGATCGGCGGGATGGTGGGCTTCCTGCTGGCGCTTAACGCGATGCTGCTCACGGTCCCCGAGCGCCGGCGCTTCATCGCCGATCTGCGTATGCAGGGCTTCGACTCCCGCCAGGTACTGTTGATTCTAGGCTTCCAGGCGCTGCTACTCGGGGTCGGCGCCTCAATTGTGGGGGTCGCGCTCGGCGACGTGCTTTCGCACACGCTCTTCCACCGAGTTCCCCTCTACCTGGCGGTTGCCTTCCCGCTCAGCTCCGCGCAGCTGATCCACCTGAGCACGGTGCTATTCGCGATCGGCGCGGGGGTGCTCGCCACGCTGATTGCCTCGCTGCCTCCGCTGATCGATTTGCGTCCAGGCCGACCGGCCGATGCGGTGTTTCGCGAAATCCGCGATGAAGCTGGCATCTCCAGGGCAGCCGTGTTGTGGCTGGCGGCCGTTGGTCTCCTCATTCTCCTGGCGCTGACCGTGCTCGTGCTGAGCATTCCCCGGCTGACGGTGCTGGGTGGCGTGGCGCTGGCGCTGGTGGCCATCTGCCTGATCCCGGCGGTGTTCGTGAGCGTGGTCGGTGTGCTCGCGCGGATCGGTGAGCGCATACCCGGCAGCATGCTGGTCATTGCCGTGACCGAGTTGCGCTCGACCGCTACGCGCTCGATCGCCCTGGCCGGGGTTGCGGCGCTGGCCGTCTACGGCAGTGTGGCGATCGGAGGAGCCCGTGCCGACCTCCTGAACGGCATCGACGGCGCGATCTCCCACTACTTCAGCACCGCGGACATCTGGGTGGTCAATGGCGATGACATCTTCAACACCAACAGCTTCGCCGCCGACGGCATCGCCGCGAAGATCGCGCGTATACCCGATGTGACGGCGGTGCGCACCTACCAAGGGGGGCTGCTCGACGTCGGTGTGCGCAGGCTCTGGCTGCGCGCGAGAGCCCCGAACGATCCGGCGATGCTCGAAGCCGGCCAGCTGGTGAGTGGCAACCTCGCCCGGGCCACTGAGTTGCTCCGGCAGGGAGGCTGGGTAGCGATCTCCAGCGAGCTTGCCGACGAATACCACCGGCGGGTTGGCAGCTACATATCGTTGCCCACACCCTCGGGCCCGGTGCGCTTTGGCGTTGCGGCGATCATGACCAACTCGGGTTGGCCGCCGGGCGCGATCACCATCAACAACGACGATTACGCTCGCTACTGGCACACGACCGATCCGTCCGCGCTGGAGGTTGATATCGGGCAGGGTGCTGCTGTTGGGCCGGTCAAAGGAGCGATCGAACGTGCCCTTGGCGATCGCCGGGGCTTGCTGGTACGCACGAGCGGCGAACGTACCGCTGAGAGCGAGGCCAGCGCCCGCCAGGGGCTGCGAACGCTCGAGGAGATCGCGGAGCTGCTGCTGATCGCGGCGGCGCTATCGGTCGCGTCGGCGCTCGGCGCGGTCATCTGGCAGCGGCGCGCCAAGCTGGCGTCACTACGCATCCAGGGCTTCGACTATCGCCAACTGTGGCGGGCGTTGTTGCTCGAGAGCCTGATCCTGCTGAGCATCGGTAGCCTCGACGGTGTTCTGCTGGGCATCTACGGTCACGCGCTGGCAAGTCGGTGGTTGGAGCTCACAACCGGTTTCTCCGCTCCGTTCTCACTTGCGGGCTGGCAGATTCTGGAGACGTTCCTGCTGGTCGCCGGGATGGCGATTGCCGTGATCGCCGTGCCCGGGCTGAAGGCGGCCAAAGTGCCGGCCAACATGGGACTACAGGAGTAAGCAGCTCTCAAGCCGGTCGATCCTCACTGAGGATTTGCTCCTGTCCGGCTGGCAAAAGCTCACGCCAGTTGGACGAATGTTGCGCATGCCGTCCCCTCGACGCGCAAAGCTGTTCGTATGGGTGCGTTTATCGAGGAGAGTGGATCGGCGGCCGCGTGGCTCCCGGCCGAGTTCTTGAGTGCAGCAAAACGGTATTGGCTGCGGGTCTTTCCCACCGTCCGCCGTGAGGCGATTCGCTGGCGCAGTCGAGCGGAGGAGATCCCCGACCCGGTGCTGCGCCAAGCGGCCTTGGCCAACCTGCGGGCGGAGCGCTTGAACCTCGATGGCGCCGCTGCTTTTGCCGCATTTGCCCCAGATGCTCATCGTCCCGCGGTGGTGCGGGCGCAGGTGGCCCTCCAAGCGGCCTACGACTATGTCGACACACTCGCCGAGCAGCCGTGCCGGGATCCGATTCGCAACGGCGATCAACTGCACAAAGTGCTCGGGGCGGCGCTCGATCCGACCGGTCCGCGGATCGACTACTACGCGCACCATCCCCAACAGGATGACGCTGGTTATCTGCAGTGCATCGTCGATACCTGCCACGCCGCTCTGTGCGAGCTTCCCTCCTACGCCTCGGTGGCGGCGCCGATGCTCAGAGCCGCTAGGCGAATGGTGTCCTATCAAAGCCTGAACCTCAATGAAGCACAGGGCGATCACGCGGCGCTGGCGCGCTGGGCTAATGCGCAGACACCCGCAAGCACCGACCTGAGATGGTGGGAGACGGCTGCCTCCGCTGGCTCGTCGCTCGGTGTCTACATGCTGATCGCGATGGCGGCCCGGCATGCTGTCCACGCGGAGGATGCGACCGCGATCGAGGAGGCGTACTTCCCCTGGATCGGCTCGCTCCATCTACTGCTCGACAGCCTGGTCGATCAACAAGAGGACCGTCTCTCTGGGCAGCCCAGCCTGCTCGCCTACTACTCCTCGCCGGAGGAGGCGGCCGCTCGCCTGGGGCTGATCGCGGCCGAGTCGATGCAACGGATTCGAACGCTTCCCTACGGCCGCCAGCACGCGCTGTTGCTGGCCGGGATGGCGGGTCATTATCTATCGATGCCAGTGGCGGTCCAGGCGGAGGCCCGACTCGCGGCTCGTTCGGTGTTGGCGGCGATCGGTGGGCTGGCGGCTCCAACGATGCTCGTGATGGGTGCGCGGCGGTCGTTCTCGCGGGGGTGATCGTGCGAGATCCCGGCAGTCGCTCTCGAGGGATGATCGTGCGAGATTCGCGGTGCTGAGCCGGGCGAATCGGAAACAGTAAAAATGACTTTGTATAGTGGGTAGTCGGATCGAGCGATGACCATTAATTACTCGCAACGCGACCATTCTTGTTGCGACTTTTCCTCCGCCGGTGCGTTGTTCATGATGTGATCGTCTTGTCAATGGCGTGCTTTGCGGCGACAGTCGCAACAAACGCCGCGAGTTGGTGTTTGAGCTGTTGAGCGGTTATCGATGTAGTCGAAGTTAGGCATAGGCCTAGCGGGGAACACCGGATCAGCAGCTCAAAAGCAGCTCGCGTAAAGCAGCTCGAGTAATCGGCTATCCGCCAGATCAATTGCCCCCACTCATCACTTCTAAGTCTTCTTAGTCATGTCAAAGCCATTGGATCCAGAGCACCCCGGCAGGTTCTCCTCCTCGCTGGTCGCCGGTCTGGCGATGCTGACGTGCTTCACCGCCGAGCATCCGGTGCGGGGGATTGCCGACATGGCTGAGGAACTCGATTTGGGTCGCTCCACCACGCACCGTTACGCAACCACGTTGGTGACGCTCGGCTACCTCGAGCAGGGACCTTCGCGCAAGTACCGTCTCTCCTCGCGGGTATCGGACTTCGGGCTTTCGCTGCTCGACTCGATGGTGGTACGTCGGGTTGCGCGCGAGCACCTGCGCGAGTTGCGCGCGCGCACCGGCCGTACCGCCAGCTTGGGGGTACTGGGGGGCGCCGAGGTTGCCTACATCGACCGCTGGCAGGGGTCTCGCCAAGGGCAGTATGCGGTCGATGCGGGCATCGGGTTGGGTACGCGGTTGCCCATCCACTGCACCGCCGCGGGTAAGGCGCTCCTGGCGCGCTTGCCCGAGGCGGAGCAGCGGACCTTGATCTCCGAGCTGCGCCTGGCGCGGCGCGGACCGAAGACGATCACCACCAAGACGGCGCTGCGGGCCGAGCTCGAGCGGATCCTCGCCGGGCAGGGGGTGGCGATCGAGGATGAGGAGTTGCTGGCGGGTCGGCGCGCCGTCGCCGCGGCGGTGTTGGACAAGGAGGGTCGGGCGGTTGCCGCTGTCGAGTTGGCGGTACCCGTGCAGGCATGCAGCCGCGAGGAGCTACTCGCCCAACTCGGTCCCAAAGTCACCGCGACCGCTCAGCGGATCGCAGCGGCGCTGACATGAGCGCCTCCAACCACCTCGCCCGGCGCCTGCGTCAGGCGCGCTGGCATCGTGTCGATGACGAGCTGTCGCGGCGAACTGTCGGCTGCCGCGCGCGTCTACTTTCGACCTGCGTGTTGGTGGGCGCGCGGCCGCGGCCCGCGAGGCGTCTGATCAAGGGCCCCCGCGGCGTGGCCCGCAAGCAACTCGCCGGCAACTTGCTCAAGGGTCCTCGTCGGCACTAAGGGTTCACGACCGAGCAAATGCAGGGATCTCGACACACGAATCGGCATGAATACAGGGCTCGCGGATGATCGAGGGCCCGCAGATACCAAGTCGAGAACCCTAAGGGTTCGTGGGGTCGAGAACCCTAAGCCCCGAGGGCGCGCGCGATTACCATCTGCTGCACCTCGTCGGTGCCCTCCCCGATCGTGAGGATCTTTGCGTCGCGGTAGAAGCGGCACACGGGGTACTCCTCGATGAAGCCATACCCGCCGTGGATCTGCACGGCCTCCTCGGCGCAGCGCACCGCCAGGCGGCCCGTCTTGAGCTTGGCCTGGGCGGCGGTGAGCGTGAAGTTGCGCCCCGCGTCCTTCTCGAGTGCGGCCTTATGCACGAGCAGGCGCGCGGCGGCGATCTCGGTTGACATGTCGGCGAGCTTGCTCTGAATCGCCTGGAACTTGGCGATCGGCTTGCCGAAGGCGCGGCGCTCCTTGGCGTAGGAGAGTGCCTGGTCGAGCGCGCCCTGGGCGAGACCGACGCCCATCGCCGCTACGCCGATGCGACCGATGTCGAGAATGTGCAGGAACTGTTTGAAGCCCTGCCCGCGGGGTCCCAGCAGGTTGGTCTCGGGGACCTGGCAGTTAGTGAAGCTCAGCGGGCGCGTGTCGGAGGCGTTCCATCCCATCTTGCGGTACGGCTCGCCCTGCTCGTAGCCCGGGGTGCCGTTGGGGACGATGATGTTGGAAATCTCCTTGGGGTGGTCGGGGCCGGTTTCCCCACCCGCCTTCATTGCGCTCGCACCGCTCTCGCCCCCGTTTGCTCCGCTCCCATACCCGTCCTCGCCGGTCACGGCCGTGATGCACACCATCCCCGATATCTCCGTGCCGGCGTTGGTGATGAACTGCTTGGCCCCGTCGATCGTCCATTCGCCGTCCCGCAGACGCGCACGCGTGCGCGTGTTGCCCGCGTCGGACCCTGCCTCTGGCTCGGTCAGCCCGAACGCCCCGAGCTTCTCCCCGGAACACAGTTGCGGTAGCCACTCGCGCTTCTGCTCCTCGCTGCCGAATAGGTAGATCGGCTGGGTGCCCAGCGAGGTGTGCGCGCAGAGCGTAATCGCCACCGAGGAGTCCACGCGTGCGAGCTCCTCCACCGCGAGCGCATAAGCCAGTGAGTCCCCGCCGCCCCCGCCGTACTCCTCGGGGAAGGGAATCCCCATCAGGTTGAGCTTCCCGAGCTGGGCGACGATCTCGTAGGGAAAGGACTTCGTGCGGTCGAGCTCCTCCGCCACGGGCGCGACCTCGCCCTCGGCGAATTCCCGCACGGTGCGGCGAATCAGCTCGTGGTCGGGGGAGAGGTCGAAGTCCATCAAGCGTACGAGCGTGCGAGCTCCACCAACAGTCGCACGCCGTAGCCCGAGGCGCCTTTGGGGGCGTAGGCGCGGCCGAGATCCCAAGCGGAGCCGGCGATGTCGAGGTGGGCCCAGGGGGTCTCGCCGACGAAGTTGGAAAGGAACGCGGCGCCTACTATGGTGCCGGCCTTGCGCCCTTCCGGGGCGTTGTCGAGGTCGCCGTAGGTGCCCTTGATCAGCTCGTCATACTCACTGTGCAGCGGCAGTCGCCACACGATCTCACCCGTCTGCCTGCCGGCTGCCGTGATCCGCTCGGCCAACTCATCGTCGTTGCCGATCAGCCCCGCGTGCGTGGAGCCGAGCGCGATGATCACAGCGCCGGTGAGCGTCGCCAGATCGACCACCCGTTCGGCCCCCAGCGATACGGCGTGGTGCAGGCAGTCGGCCAGCACGAGGCGGCCCTCGGCGTCGGTGTTGTTGACCTCGATCGTTTTCCCGTTCGCCGCCGTCACGATGTCCCCGGGCTTCACCGAGCGGTCGCTCGGCAGGTTCTCGGTTGCGCCGACCACGCCGAGGAGCTTCAGCGGTAGTTTCAACCGCGCGATCGCCGCCACCGCCTCGACCACGGCGGCGCCGCCGGACATGTCGAACTTCATCTCCGCCATTTTCGCTCCGGGCTTCAGCGAGATGCCGCCGCTATCGAAGGTCACCGCCTTGCCGACCATTCCCAGCAGCGGGCCAGTTTGATTGGGTGGCGGATTGGAAGGCCCGCCCACCCTGGGCGGGCCTTCATACCGCAGCACGATCAGCGCCGGCTCCTGCGCCGAGCCCTGCGCCACCGCGGCAAACGCGCCCATGCCCCGCGCGATGATCTCCGCACGGCCCTCCACTTCGACCGTGAGACCCTCGATCTCCTCTGCCAGCGCCAGCGCATGGTTAGCCAATGCCGTGGGAGTGAGGTCGTTGGCGGGCCGGTTCTGCAGGTCGCGCGCGGCGTTGACCGCCGCGGCCACGGTCGCCGCCTCGGCGACGGAGCGCTCCAGGTCCTGCGCGAACGATCCGCCCGTCTCGCTCCCCCGTGCGCCCGCCGCCGAGCCATGCCCCGCGGCGTGGGAGACGATCAGCGCCCGCAGATGCTTCGGCGCGGCGTCGTCGCCCTCGGGCGGAGCGGAGCGGTGGCTGTCGAAGCGGTAGTCGGCCAGCGCGGTGCCCTCGACCAGCGCCGCGCACACCGCGAGGTCGTCGTTGGGCGCCTGCCAACAGAGCGTGCGGGTCGAGAGCTCCAGCGCCCGCGTCTGCACGCCGGCCGCCGCGGCGCGCGCGCGCTCGGGGGTGAAGTCCTTGCGCTTGCCGAGGCCCACCAGCAGCCACCGCTTGCCGTCGGCGTGGGCGAGCGCGAGCGCCTTGGCGGTAGTTCTCGCCTCGCCCGAGGCGATCAGCTGCGCTGCCGCATCAGGCATCCCGCTCGGGGCATCCTCGCCCTCGAAGATCCCCACCGCGATCGTGTCGGCCTCGGTACTGGCCCCCGGGTGCGTCGTCGCTGAGACGTCCATGATCCCGCCAACCTTATCTACCTCGACTAGCATTGCGCATGCCCGCTTGCCCCAACTACCCAAGGAGAACCAAGTTTCATGGCTAAGACAGTGATTCTCGGCGCCGCGCGGACGCCGATCGGCAAGATGGGCGGAGGGCTCTCGACGCTGGAAGCGACCGAGCTGGGGGCGATTGCGATCGAGGCCGCGCTGGAGCGCGCCGGGGTCGAGCCCGCGCAGGTCGAGCACGTCGTGATGGGCCAGGTGCTGCAGGCCGGCCAGGGGCAGATTCCCTCGCGTCAGGCTCAGATCAAAGCTGGCATCCCCAAGGAGGTCTCCTCGGAGACGATCAACAAGGTCTGTGCCTCCGGTCTACGGGCAGCGGTGATGCTCGATCAGGCGATCCGCGCCGGCGACGTACAGGTCGGCGTGGGTGGCGGGATGGAGTCGATGTCGCGTGCCCCCTACCTACTGCCCGGCGCGCGCTTTGGCTTTCGCATGGGCGATGTCAAGGCGCTCGACGCGATGGTCCATGACGGCCTGACCAACCCCTTCTCCGGCAAGCAGATGTTCGTCGAGGCCACGGCCGTCGCCGACGAGCTCGAGCTGACCCGCGCCGACCTCGACCGCTGGGCGCTGCGCTCGCATGAGCTTGCTTTGAAGGCGACCGACGAGGGCCGCCTCTCCGAGGAGATCGTCTCCGTCGCCGTCAAGGGCAAGAAGGGCGACACCCTGGTTGAGGTCGACGAGGGCCCCCGCCGCGACACCTCCCTGGAGAAGCTCGCGGCGCTCCCCGGCCTGGTCGGCAAGGAGGGCTCGCACACCGCCGGCAACTCCCCCGGCGTCAACGATGCCGCCGGTGCGCTGGTGGTCTCCTCCGAGGAGTGGGCCTCTGCCAACGGCCGCGAGGTGCTCGGTGAGATCGTCACCCACGCGCAGAGCGGCGACGACTTCGCCTACCTCGCCCGCACGCCGGCCTCGGCCGCCACGAAGGCGCTGCAGAAAGCCGGCCTGAGCGCGAAGGACATCGATGTGTGGGAGATCAACGAGGCTTTCGCCTCGGTCACGCTCAACTCGATCCGGATGCTCGGCATCGACGAGGATCGCGTCAACGTCAACGGCGGCGCCGTCGCGCTCGGCCACCCGATCGGCGCCTCGGGCGCGCGCATTCTCGGCTCGCTCGTGCTGGAGCTGCGCCGTCGCGGCGGCGGTTTGGGCTGCGCGGCGATCTGCTCCGGGGGCGGGCAGGGCGACGCGGTGATCGTCAGGGTCTAAATGTCAGAGCGCGCCGCGGCGTTCTTCGACCTTGACAGGACGTTGATGGCCGGATCGTCCGGCATCTTCTTCGCGCGTGCGGCTTACGAGGCGGGGATGATCACGCGCGGGCGGCTGCTCGGCGACCTCTACCAGAACCTTCGCTTTCGCCTGCGCGGTTCCACCGACGATTGGGCTGAGGAGGTGCGCCGGCGGGTCGGCGAGATGCTCGCGGGTGTTGCCGTGCGTGACCTGCAACGGATGTCTCCGCGTGTGCTCGCCGGGGTGCTGCCGCGCCTCTACCCGCAGATGCTCGAGCGTGCTTACGCCCACCAGGACGCGGGGCGGCCCGTCTACATCGTCACCGCCGCCTCGCAGGAGATGGCCGACCTGCTCGCCCACGTGCTCGTCTTCGATGGCGGCGTCGGCTCGCGTCTGGAGGTGTGCGATGGTCGCTACACGGGCCGCGCCGACGGGCCGTTCAACTACCGCGAGGGCAAGGTGCTCTCGCTGCGTGAGCTCGCCGCGCGGGATGGCATCGACCTCGCGGCCTCCTACGCCTACTCCGACTCCGAGTCCGATCTGCCAATGCTGCGCGCCGTCGGTCATCCGGTGGTCGTCAACCCCGATCCCGAGCTCTCTCGCATCGCTGCCGAGGAGGGCTGGGAGGTTCTTCGCCTCGACCGCCTGGGACGGCGTTTGAAGATCGCGGTGGCGCTCTCCGCCGGGGTCTCGCTCGCCGGGCTTGGCGGGGTTGTACGTGGGCGTGCCGTCAGTCGCGAGGCTGCGCGGGCATAATCCCCGGCGATGTCCTCCACGCCCACCGGCGGCAAGATCCGCGTCGTCGTCGCCAAGCCCGGCCTCGACGGTCACGACCGCGGCGCCAAGATCATCGCGCGTGCCTTGCGCGATGCCGGGATGGAGGTTATCTACACCGGCCTGCACCAGACGCCCGAGCAGATCGTCGAGACCGTGATCCAGGAGGATGCCGACGCGGTTGGGCTCTCGATCCTCTCCGGCGCCCACATGACGCTCGTGCCTCGCGTCGTCGCGCTGCTGCGCGAGCAGGGCGTGGACGACGTGCTCGTGACCGTCGGCGGCACAATCCCCGCGGAAGACATCCCCGAGCTCAAGCGCCTGGGGGTGGCAGAGGTCTTCACGCCCGGCGCGCCGACGCAGGCGATCGTGGACTTCATCCGCGGCTCGGTCGCCGACCGCTGATCGCGATGCGCCGACGGATGGCACGCACGCGATGGATTGCCGTTCGGCCGGCGCATGCGCCGGCCGCGAGGCCGCGCATGCGCGGCCTCGGACCTGGCCGCATGCGGCCAGGTCATACATAAAATTGATTGACTCGTCAGTCAATCGCCGAAACCCGATACGATTGTCCCGTCCAGATACCCATGAGGAGACCGACCGTATGAAGATTTGCGTCCTTGTCAAGGAGGTTCCGGACGCCGCCGTCGAGAAGCGCATCGACCCCTCGACGGGGCGCATGGACCGCAGCGGGGAGAAGAACCTCAACCCCTACGACACCCACGCCATCGAGGCTGCCATGCAGATTCGCGAGGGCGGTGTGGCGCCAGTGGAGGAGATCGTCGCCGTCACGATGGGGCCGGAGAGCGCCGTGCGCGCTTTGCACAAGGCCGTCTCGCTCGGCGCCGACCGCTCTGTGCACCTGACCGATCCCGCGGTCGCCGGCTCCGACGTGGCCGCCACCGGCTACGCGCTCGCCAAGACGCTGCAGCGCGAGAGCCCCGACCTGGTGCTGCTTGGCCAGCAGTCCGACGACGGCGAGTGCTACACGATCGGCGCCGTGGTCGCCGAGCACCTGGGCATGCCTTCGCTCACGCAGGTGATCAAGATGGACGTCGCTGATGGTGCTTTGCGTTGTGAGCGCCAGGCCGAGTACGGCTACGACACCGTGCAGGTCGGCTTGCCCGCGGTGATCTCGGTGGGCGACGCGATCAACGAGCCGCGCTACCCCTCGCTGAAGGCGATCATGGGCGCCAAGAAGAAGCCGCTTGACACCGTCGGCGTCGGCGACGTCGGCATCGACGCCTCGAAGGTGGGGGGCGATAACTCCGCCGCGCAGTGGGTCGCCGCGAAGGCGCCGCCCGCAAAGGCCGCCGGGGAGATCATCGAGGACGAAGACACCGGCGAGACGGTCGAAAAGATCGTCGCCTGGCTTGACGAGAGGAAGCTGATCTGATGGCGAACATCCTGGTTTACGCGCTGCACTACGAAGGCGCGATCAACAAGAACTCGCTCGGCGCCGTCTCCGAGGGCGCAAAGCTGGCCGCCGAGCTCGGGGGCGAGGCCCATGCGATCCTGCTTGGCGAAGGCATCCCGCAGGAGCTTGCGGCCTCGCTCGGCAAGTACGGTGCCAAGAAGGTGCTCGTCGCCGAGGGCCCCGAGGGCCTTGCCCAACCGCTGGTCGACGCGATGGCTGCGGCGATCTCGGGCGGCGACTACAAGTACGCGCTGTTCGGCGGTGGCCTGCTCGGCTTTGAGATCGGCGCCGGCCTCGCCGCGCGGCTCGGCGCGGGCGTCGCAATGGAGGTCACCGGCGTGCGCGCGGAGGGTGGCGAGCTGATCGCCGAGCGCCCGATCCTCGGCGACTCCGCGATCTCCGAGATCAAATACCGCTCGCCGGTCGGCATCATCATTGGCCGCCTCAACGCGTTTGAGATCAATGACGCCAGCGGCGCCGATGCGCCGGTCGAACAGCTCTCCTTCGAGCTGTCGGCGCACGCCTCGCAGGCGAAAATGCTCACCCGCGGCGAACAGCGCGGCGCCGACGTGGACATCGAGGGCGCCTCGATCCTCGTCGCCGGCGGGCGCGGCCTCGGCAAGGCCGAGGGCTTCCAGCTCTGCGAAGACCTCGCCGCGGCCTTCGGCGGCAACACCGCCGTTGCCGCCACGCGGGCCGTGGTCGACGCCGGCTGGTACCCCTACGCGGCACAGATCGGCCAAACCGGCAAGACGGTTGCGCCGAAGCTCTACCTCGCCGCTGGCATCTCCGGGGCGATCCAGCACAAGGTCGGGATGCAGTCCTCGGAGAACATCGTCGCGATCAACAAGGACTCCAACGCGCCGATCTTCGAGTTCTCCGACCTGGGCATCGTCGGCGACCTCAACAAGATCCTGCCGAAGTTGACAGAGGCCGTGAAGGCGAAGAAGGCTGGTTAGTCGTGTCGCTTGTCCTCCTCGACGTTGTCTGCCGGGATGCCTGTGTGGGTGATGCTAGGCGATGGTATCTACAGATGATGAGCGATAATGCGATGGTATTTACGGGAGAGGGGGTGTTGTTGTATTCAACTTTTTAAAACCCGTGCGCCATTGCGCACACCTTTTAAGAGTTTAATACGCACACCAGCCTCCTCCGTTCGCCGAGGCGGTCCCGAACAGGAGGATTGAGCCATGTCCGGTCACAACGGTTCCAACAACGGGCGTGTGGTCCCCGCGGCCTATCCGCCGCCGGTGGACTCCAAGAAGGAATTCGTCAAGCGCGGCCTCGACCCCGAGGACGAGCTGATCGAGGTTGGGGTGGCGATCGTCGGCGGCGGCACCGCGGGTCTCGCCTGCGCGAACCGCCTGCTGCAACTGCTCGGCGACGATCCGGAGACGATGGAGCGCCTCGGCGAAGTGCCGGTCGCGGTGGTCGAGAAGGCGAAGACCTGCGGCGGGCACAATTTGTCGGGCGCGGTGATGAACCCCGGGCCGTTGCAGGAGCTGTTCCCGGAGCTGACGCGCGAGCAGTGGCGTCAGGAGGGCTTCGCCTTCGGCGAAGTCAAGAAGGAGGCGATCTACGCGCTGCCCAACAGCAAAGCGAAGATCCGCATCCCGCCGCCGCCGCCGCTGAACAACCACGGCAACGAGGTCGTCTCGGTCTCCGCGCTGGCGCGCTACCAGCAGCGCGTGGCGGAGGAGGCCGGCGCCTACATTCTGGCCGAGACGGCCGCCACGCAGCTGATCGTCGAGGATGGCCGCGTGGTCGGTGTGCGCTCCGGCGACAAGGGCCGCGGCAAGGATGGCGAGGAGCTCGGCAACTTCGAGCCCGGCACCGACATCAAGGCGCAGGCGACGGTGCTCGCCGAGGGCTGCTGGGGCCACGTCACCGGCGCGGCGATCAAGGAGTTCGACCTCGCCGCCGGCCGCGAGCCGCAGGGCTGGGAGCTGGGTGTCAAGGAGGTGTGGAAGGTCACTAAACCGCTCGACCGTGTGATCCACACGCTCGCGGGGTGGCCGCTGAAGATCTCCGCGAAGTACGGCCAGATCGGCGGCTCGTGGGCCTACCCGATGAAGAACGAGAAGACGGGTGAGGACCTGGTGTCGATCGGCTTCATCGTGGACCTCGACTACGCCGACGCCACCACCTCCGCGCACGACCTGCTGCAGCAGATCAAGCTGCACCCGCTCTTCAAAGGGATCCTCGAGGGTGGCGAGCGCGTCGCCTGGGGCGCGAAGGCGCTGCCGGCCGGCGGCTACTGGGCGATGCCAAAGCTCTCGATGCCCGGCGCCGTCCTGGTCGGCGACGCTGCGGGGATCATGAACCTCGCCTCGCTGAAGGGCGTGCACTACGCGGTCAAGTCGGGGATGCTCGCGGCGGAGTCGATCTACGCCGCGCTCAAGCGGGGCGAGTCCTCGTTCGAGAATTACGAGCAGGTGGTCGAGGACTCGATCATCGGCAAAGATCTGTGGGAACAGCGCAACACGCGCCAGCCCTTCCAGAAAGGGTTGCTCAGGGGCGGCCCGATCGTCAACCTGATGATCGCCACCAAAGGCCGCTTCCCGGGTGGGCGCTGGGCGCTGCACCGCAACGACGCCAAGCCGATGTTCATCGGCAACACCAAGGACTCCTACCCCAAGCCCGATGGCAAATACACCTTCGACAAGCTCTCCTCGGTGTTCATCACCGGCAACGCCACGCGCGACGACGCCCCCAACCACATCCGCGTGCAGAAACGCGTTCCGCGGGAGATCGCCGAGACCTGGCGCTGGATGTGCCCGGCCGGGGTCTACGAGATCCCCGAGGACGCGCCCGAGCACGGGATCGTGGACGTGACCGTCAACTACACCAACTGCGTGCAGTGCGGCGCGATCACCGCCAAGGGCGGACGCCTCACGACCCCCGAGGGGGGCGACGGGCCGCTGTATCAGATACTCTGACGGCTCCACCACAGCCTCCGGGCCGTGGAATGTACTGGCTTGTCTGGAAAAGTCAATGCGATGCGTGGGCCAGCGCAACCAAGAGCCCACTCGGGGTGTTAGGGGAGAGCGATGTCAAGATCGATCCTCTCAATGGCTGTGACCACGGCGGCATTGCTGGTGCTTCCGGGAACCGGCACAGGCACGACGGCCCCTACGCCGACCCTAAGCGCAGGCGTCGAACAGTGCGTCACCGCGCCGACGCAGGCGGGCCGCTCGGTGACATTCACGGGGCAGATGGAAACAGTCGCGGGCGCCCACCGGATGGCGATCGAGATCGTGGTGCAGGAGCGCACGCTTGAAGAAGAAGGCTTCCACACGCTCACGACCGCGGGCCTCGGCTCCTGGCAGCGCTCGGAAGCGGGGGTCAAGATCTACAAGGTGCGCCAGGCGGTCACCGACCTTCCGGCCCCCGCCGTCTTCCGCGCCGTTGTCCGCTACCGCTGGCTAAACGAAAAAGGCGAGGTGATCCGCCACGACGAGCGCCGGACGCCGATCTGTAAGCAGCCCGGCGAACGCGCCAAGGCCGGGGCGGCCTCGGCCAAAACCGAAGCCGGCTGAGTCCGCCAAAGCCGGAACGGGCGACATCGGCCAAAACCGAAGCCGGCTGAGTCCCGCCAAAGCCGGAACGGGCGACATCGGCCAAAACCCGAGCGGCGTCCCCCGCTACAATGCACTGAGCATGAAGACCGCGATCCATCCCACCTACATTCAGGCCCACGTGCGCTGCACCTGCGGCAATGAGTTCACGACGCGTGCCACGCGCGACGAGATCCATGTCGAGGTGTGCTCCAACTGCCACCCGTTCTACACCGGTCGCCAGAAGCTGGTGGACACCGGCGGGCGCGTCGAGCGCTTCCAGCGCCGGGTGGCGAAGGCCCGCGTGCGCCAGGCGCAGTCCGCCGCCGCGGCGCCCGGTCAGAAACAGCCCGAGTAGCCGATGGCCACCGCCGTTGCTCCACCGCAGGCGGCGGCCGGTAACGAGAGCGACGGTCAGCTGACCGCCCAGCGCGATGCTCCGCTCGGCGGGCAGGCGGTACTGGAGGGCGTGATGATGCGCGGGGTCTCCAACTGGGCGGTCGCGGTGCGCAAGCCGGCCCTCGACGGGTCTGCCGCCCCGTCGGGGTCACCCAGTGGGAACGGTCAGGTCGTGGCGAACGCCCAGGCGCCGGCGGACGGCGAAATCGGCCACGGGTCCGCGGCGGCCGGTGAGCCCCTCGGCGAGATCGAGATCACCAGCTTCAAGCTGAGCTCCCCGATGCGCCGCCACCGCATCCTGCGGCTGCCGATCGTCCGTGGTGTGGTCGCACTCGGCGAGTCGCTGGCGATCGGTTTCCGCGCACTGAGCGTCTCCGCAAACGCGCAGCTGCCCCCGGCGGAGAGCACGGGCGAGGGCGATGGTGATGGCGATGCGCAGGATGGCGCGGAAGGCGGCGAGGCCCAGGAGATTCCCGGCGCGGTGTGGGCCGGAACCGTGGTCATCGCCGTGGTGTTCGCGATCGGCCTCTTCTTCCTCGTGCCCGTGGGGATCACCAGCCTGATCAAGGGCCAGCTCGGCGACAATTCGGTGCTGTTCTGGCTGATCGAGGGGCTGATCCGCACCGCGATCTTCCTCGGCTACATGCTGCTGCTCTCGCGCCTGCGCGACCTGCGCCGCGTGTTCGAGTACCACGGCGCCGAGCACAAGACGATCTCCTGCTATGAGGCGGAGCTGGAGCTGACGCCCACCAACGCCCAGCGCTTCTCGCGTCTTCACCCCCGCTGCGGCACGAGCTTTCTACTGGTGGTGATGATCGTGGCGATCTTCGTATTTGCCCCGATCGGTCTGCCCGCGTGGTACTGGCTGGTGCTCACGCGTATCGTCGGCGTGCCCGTGATCGCCGGCATCTCCTTCGAGATCATCAAGTTCGCCGGGCGCAACCGCCGCCGCCGCTGGGTGCAGGCGTTGATGTGGCCCGGCCTGAAGCTGCAGCTGCTCACCACGCGGGAGCCCGACCTGCACCAGCTCAAGGTCGCGATCGCCGCGCTGCAGGCCGTGCTGGCCCACGAGACCCCGGGCGAGCTGAGCGCCGCCGACCTGGTGGGCGTGGAGGTCGTGGCGTAGGGAGGGATGGGATCCCGCCCGCCCCCGCCTGCCCCCGTCCGCTATCGCGCTGCACCTCTTCCCCGCCACCGCGGCGCACGCTGGCCCCGGCGGGGCCACATAGACTGAGACGTGATGATCGAAGACCTCGTCGAGCAGATCGAGACCCGCTTCGCCGAGCTCGGCGCGCAGCTGACCGACCCCGCGGTGATCGGCGACCGCGCCCGCTACGCGGAGGCGGGGCGCGCCTACAGCCAGCTGGAGCCCGCGGCGAAGCTGGCCGCCGAGTGGCGCCGAGCGCAGGACGACGCCGAGGGGGCGGAGGAGCTACTGAGCGAGGACGGCGAGGACGCCGAAGTGCGCGAGCTGCTCACCGGCGCCCGCGAGCGCGGGGAACAGCTCGAAGAGG
This sequence comes from uncultured Solirubrobacterales bacterium, assembly GCA_963772075.1. Classification (GTDB taxonomy): domain Bacteria; phylum Actinomycetota; class Thermoleophilia; order Solirubrobacterales; family Solirubrobacteraceae; genus Palsa-744. Next base: position 120,788 of record CAVYWG010000015.1, read on the forward strand.
AGATCCGCCTGGCGATGGTCGAGGAGGACCCCAACGACGCGAAGAACGTGATCGTCGAAATCCAGGGCGGCGCCGGCGGTGATGAGGCCGGGCTGTGGGCGGGCGACCTGTATCGGATGCTGACGCGCTACGCCGAGCACCGTAGCCTGCAGGTCGAACCGCTGGAGGCGGGGGAGGGCAAGTACACGTTCGCGATCAAAGGCGCCCAATCCGGGGCCCGCCCGCCCGGTGTGGGAGGGGCGGGCGCCTACTCGGTGTTCAAGTTCGAGGGCGGCACCCACCGCGTGCAGCGCGTGCCGGCCACGGAGTCCCAGGGCCGCATCCACACCTCGACGGCCACGGTGGCGGTGCTGCCTGAGGTCGAGGAGGTTGAGGTCGAGATCGACCCCGGCGACCTGCAGATCGATGTCTACCGCTCGACCGGGCCGGGCGGCCAGTCGGTCAACACGACCGATTCGGCGGTGCGTATCACGCACAAGCCGTCGGGCATCGTGGTGGCGATGCAGGACGAGAAGTCGCAGCTGCAGAACCGCGAGAAGGCGCTGCGGGTGCTGCGCGCGCGCCTGTACGAGCGGGCGCTCGCCGAGCAGCAGGCCGAGCTCGCGGCCGACCGCCGAGCGCAGGTCGGCACAGGCGATCGCGCTGAGAAGATCCGCACCTACAACTACGGCGAGCGGCGCGTCACCGACCACCGCATCAAGCTCACCACGCACAATCTCGACGCGGTGCTGGAAGGCGAGCTCAACGAGTTCACCCAGGCGCTGCAGTCCGACGAGAAGCGCCGTGGGCTGGAGGCACAGACGGCGGCGCCGCAATGAGTGGCCGGCATGAGGGGTTGGGATGGGCGGGATGGGCGGGTCCCAATCGGTCGGGCTGCCGGCTGGTTTGCGGACCTTCCTCCGAGAGCGGCACCCAACCCGAGAGCGGCGCCCACTTCCGCCGCGCACCCCCGCGCCAAGCGGTGACCGCGCGCGAGGCGCTCGACGGAGCGATCACGGCATTCACCGCGGCCGGCGTGGAAACCCCGCGCCTGGACGCCGAAGTGCTGCTCGCGCACATCTTGGGGGTGGACCGTGCACGTCTGCTCACCGATGGGGAGCTGACGGTGGCAGGCCCCGCGGTGCGGCCCTACCAGGAGGCGGTGCGCCGCCGTGCGGTCACGCGCGAGCCGGTCGCCTATGTCACCGGCGTGCGCGGCTTCCGCCGCCTGGAGCTGGACGTGGATCCGCGCGCGCTGATCCCGCGCCCGGAGAGCGAGCTGCTGGTCGAGGTCGGCCTCGGACTGCCCCGGGGTGCCACTGTGCTCGACCTCGGCACCGGCTCGGGCGCCGTGGCGCTGGCGCTCAAGGACGAGCGTCCCGACCTGCGGGTGACGGGCAGCGACGTGAGCGAGCCGGCGCTCGGCTGCGCCCGCGCCAACGGCGCCAAGCTCGGGCTGAAGGTTGCGTGGATGCACGCCGACCTGCTGGAGGGGATGCCCGACGAGTTCGACGCGCTGCTCTGCAACCCCCCGTACGTGGCGGAGTCGGAGCGGGCCATGCTGGCGCCGGAGATCCTCCGCCACGAGCCCCCCGAGGCACTGTTCGCAGGGCCCGACGGCCTCGACGCGATCCGCGCGCTGCTCGCCCAGCTGGCCGCGCGCGAGCGTGTGCGCCTCGCCGCGCTGGAGGTCGGCGCCGGGCAGGCGCCCGCCGTCGGGGAGCTGCTGCGTGGGGCGGGGTTCCACAAGGTGCGCGTCGAGCGCGACCTCGCGGGTATTCAGCGCGTGGTGGTGGGTGCGCGGGGCTGACGCCAAGCACCTGCGGGAGTGCATCGCCGGCGGTGGCGTGGCGGTGTTCCCGGCGGACACCTTGTACGGCCTCGCCTGCGACCCGCTGAGCCGTGAGGCGGTGCGGCGGCTGTACGAGCTGAAGGGCCGGCCCGCCGCACAGCCCGCGGCGGTGATGTTCTTCTCGCTCGCCGCTGCGCTCGCGGCACTCCCTGAGCTGGGGGATCGCGAGCGGGCGGCACTGGAGGCGCTGCTGCCGGGGCCGCTGACGCTGGTGCTGCCTAACCGCGAGGATCGCTTCCCACTCACCGGCGGCGGCGACACACTCGGCCTGCGCGTGCCGCTGCTGCCCGAGCCGCTCGCGGCGCTGCGCGCGGTGGACCTCCCGGTGCTGCAGTCGAGCGCCAACCTCTCCGGTGGCCCCGAGGCGCGGCGTCTCGCGGACGTCCCACCGGAGCTGTTGGCGGGCGCCGACCTTGTGCTGGACGGCGGCCAGTTGCCGGGCGTCGCCTCCACTGTCCTCGACCTGCGCGAGTACGAATCCCACGGGCGCTGGCGCATCGTGCGCGAAGGCCCGGTGAGGGCGGTCGAGGTGGAGCGGGCGCTCGGCTGACGGGGATCTGAGGTGGTCAGTCGAGGTCGAACGCGGCCCGTATTGCGTCGGCGAGCGCCTGCTCCTGATGGGCGAGCAGCATGCCGATCTGTGCTCCCAGGGCATCGACGGGGATCGTTGTGACGTTGTCGCAACTCACCACGGAGGGTCCGGCGATGCCGTTTGTCGCGTCGAGACGCACCTCGGTCGAAAGGCCGCGGATGGTGGTCGTGATCGGTGCGACGGTCACCGTGGAGAGGTGAGGACGCACGAGCTCTCGTGTGAGGATCAACACCGGCCGCGCCTTGTCGAGCCGCGCAACGTGGATGGGGCGCATCAGGTGGGCGGGAAGGGCAGGCGCACGGCGTGCTCGGCCAGCCCGGCGAGCTCCGGATCCTGACCGGCGCGGGCGAGGATCTCCGCGTCACGTTCGGCCACCGCCCGCCGACGCTCACGCGCAAGCGCGTGGGTTACCACGGCGGCGCGGCTGGGCTGCACACCCCCGCCGACCAGCTCATCGACGAAATCCACCAGCTCCTCCGGTAGCCGAACCGCGATCTGCTTGCTCATCCCACGATGGTAGCAGATTGGTACCAGCCCTTTCGGCGCGCCGCGAAGGATCCACGCGGTGGGCGGAGGGAAGGGGTATGATCACGGTATGACCAGGGTTGCGAAGCTCACGATCTCCCTGCCTCCGGAGCAGGTCGAGCAGGCGCGGGAGGCTGTCGCCCGTGGCGAGGCGTCGAGCGTGTCGGGCTACATCTCCGCGGCGCTGGCTGCGGTTACACCACTGTTGGCAACCGCCGAGCAGGACACACTCGCCGCGTTCGCGGCAGACCTGATCGCCGAAGACGGTGAGCCGAGCGCCGAGGCATATGCGCGGGCCGATCGGTTCCTGGCGATGTCGGGGTCCGATTGAGAGGGTTCACCCTCGATACGGGTGCGCTGATCGCGCTCGAACGGGGCGACGAGGTTGTCAATGTGCTGATCCAACGGGTCGGCGAGATGTCCGATGCGATCATCCACATCCCCGCTGGGGTCACAGCGCAGGCGTTCCGCGACGGCCGCCGCCAGGTGCGCCTCGCAAGGTTGTTCAAGCATCCTCAGACACGTATCGTTCCCCTGGATGCGCGGACGGCGTTGGTCGTAGGTCTACTCCTCGGGCGGCGTGGCGGCAGTGACGTGGTCGACGCGAGCGTGGTCCTGTGCGCCCGCACCCACGGACAGGGCGTGGTCACCAGCGACCCCGACGATCTCCGCCGGCTCGATCCGGATCTTCCGCTGGAGGTCGTCTGAGGGCCTCGGCCGCGGGGCATGGATACCGAAGCCGGGGGACACTCGCCTCCGGCGAGCATCCCCGTTTCGGCCAGCGCCCACACGCGTGATCCCCGCGCCCATCCGCGCGGATGCGCACCCAACGATCCACCTCGTGCACCGCGCGCGTATGACGTCCGCGCCTGCGATGCTTTCGCGGGTATGAGCGCTCACGGGCTCGACGCGCTGTACGCTTTCCTCGCCGCCGCGGTCGCGACGGCGCTGCTGACGCCGCTCACGATGCGGCTCGCGGTGGCGGTCGGGGCGGTCGACATCCCGCGCGAGCGGGGGCTCTCCGAGCGGCCCACGCCGCTGCTCGGCGGGCTGGCGATCTTCGCCGGGACGCTGCTCGCGGGGCTGATCTGGCTGCCCGACGAACGGATTTGGCACGGCATGCTGCTCGCCGCCGCTTTCATCACGGCCGTCGGGGCGATCGACGACCGCTTCGAGCTGCCGCCGCTGGTCAAGCTCGCGGGGCAGGTGGTGGCCGCGCTGATCGTCGTGCACTACGGGATCGTCGTCGAACTGATCACGCTGCCGTTCCTCGGCGCCCTGCACTTCCCGCACGCCGGCGGCGCGATCACCGTCGTCGGGTTGGTCGCACTGATGAACGTCGTCAACTTCTCCGACGGCGTCGACGGCCTCGCCGCGGGGGTCTGCGCGATCATCGCCGCCGCGCTCGCGGTGATCTCCTTCGACCTCGAACGGTGGGCGCCCGGCGTGCTCGCCGCGTTGATCGCCGGCGCCTCGCTCGGCTTCCTGCTCTACAACTTTCCCCCCGCCTCCTCGTTCATGGGCGACTGCGGCGCCAACCTGCTCGGGCTGCTGATGGGCTGCCTCACGGTCGAGGGCGCCGTCAAGACCGAGGTCGTGCTCTCGTTCGTGCTGCCGCTGATTTTGCTCGCGGTGCCGTTTCTCGACACAACCTTTGTGGTTCTGAAGCGTTTGAAGTACCGACGTCCGATCTATGCCTCCGACTCCGAGCACTTCCACCACCGCATGGCCCGCATCGGCTTCTCTCGCCGGCGCACGATCGCATACCTCTACGGCTGGACGCTGCTGCTCGCCGGCTTCGCGCTGGCGCTGCGGTTCGTCCCCTACTCCGACCACAAAGGCCACCTCTACCTCGGCTGGACGCTCGTGATCGTCGCGCTCGCCCTGTTTGTCGCGGTCGCCTCCGTGTATCTCGTGTACGTGCTGGAGATCCTGAAGTTCCGTCGCCTCGACGCGATTCGCTTGCGCCGGCTGCGGCCCGCCGCCACACTCGCGCAGATCGAGCAGGACGTCACCGAGGACTTCGAGACCGGCGAGTTTCAGAAGATCGGCTCGTGAAGCGGCTGCGGGTCATTCTCGGCGCGTGCGCGCTGCTGGTCGTGCTGGCGCTGCCGGCGGCCTCATCCGCGCTCATGACCGAAGAAGGGGGCCCGGCCGAAACGGGGAGACACTCGCCGTCGGCTCGCATCCCCCGTTCGGCCAGCTGGCCTCCGGCCGGCTGCGCCACCCTCTAGTCGGCATCGGCGAGCAGCACACTCCCATGTTCGGCGACCCTCGCTTCAAGGCGCTCTCGATCCGCTACGCCCGCCTCTCGATCGGCTGGGACGCGCTCGAAAGCCGCTCGGAATCGCGGGCGCTCGCCACCTGGCTGCGCGACGCCCGCGCCGACGGCGTGCACCCGCTGATCTCCTTCGAACACTCCTGGATCGCCGGGCGCCACCGGCGCCTGCCGACCGTTGCGGCATTCGCCCGCCAGTTCCGGGCGCTGCACGCGCGCTACCCGTGGGTGACCGACTTCGCGGTCTGGAACGAGGCCAACTACTGCGGGCAGCCGACCTGCCACTCCCCCGGCCTGGTCGCCGCCTACTACCGCGCGGCGCGCGCCGCCTGCCCCTCGTGCAACGTGCTTGCCTCCGAGCTGCTCGACGTGCCGGGGATGGTCACGTGGGTCGCGAGCGTGCGTCGCGCACTCGGCTACGAACCGGGGATCTGGGGCCTGCACAACTACATCGGCGCCAACCGCCTCTCCGCTGCCTCGACCAAGTCGCTACTGGACGCTACGCACGGCCAGATCTGGTTCACCGAGACGGGTGGCGTCGTCGCCCGCCACAACCACTCCGCCCACGACTTCCCCGAATCGGCCGCGCACGCCGCGACGGTGACGCGCTTCGTCTTCGACCGCCTCGTCCCGCTCTCCCCGCGCATTGCGCGCGTCTACCTCTACCAGTGGAACGCCGGCGCCGGTCGGCGCGAACCGTGGGACTCCGGCCTGATCGGCCCCCACGGCACCCCGCGCCCGGCTTTCTGGGTGGTCGTGCAGGCGCTACACACGCTGGGGCAGCTGCCCGCCACGCCGGCGGCCGAAGCGCTGTTTGCGACTGCCGCGCGAGCGGGGCGCTGAGGGAGGGAAAGGCAGGAGGAGGATGGGGAGGGGGGGTGGTAGTTGGCTGCCGAGAGGACGTCTGGCCCCGCCGGCGAAGATTGAGATTGTGTTTTTCTCGCGCTCCGCCGCCAGCGCGCCCGCAGGTGCCCCGTTTCTGCGTGTAGGCTTAGCCGTGCGTTCGACTGAAGAGCGAGGGGCCCGGCTCGTCGGCCTTCGGCCGACTGCGCCACTCTCTAGGCCGGCTGCTGGGAGCCGAGGCGATATGGGACATAAAGACGAAACACCCGACCACGGCGGGCCCCGCCGTGTCCTGATCCTCTCGGCCGACGTCGGCGAGGGGCACGCCGCGGCTGCCCGCGCGCTGGCCCAGCAGATCGAAAGTGGGCCCGAGCCGGCCGAGGTCACGGTGATCGATGGCCTCGCCGCGATGGGGCGCGTGTTGCGTCAGGTCGTCCAGGACGGCTACCGCGTGCAGCTGCGCTTCCTGCCCTGGAGCTACTCGCTGGTCTACTGGCTGCTCGAGCACGTGGCGCCCGTGCGCTGGTTGACGCGCTGGCAGCTGCGGCTGTTCGGCGCCCGCCCGCTGGCGCGGCGCATCGCCGAGTACGACCCCGACGTGATCGTCTCGACCTACCCCGCCGTCACCGTCGTGCTCGCGCGGCTGCGCCGTACCCGCGCGGTGCGCTGCCCCACCGTGGCCACGATCACCGACCTGACGGGCCTCTTCTTCTGGGCGCAACCCGGGATCGACATGCACCTCGTGATGTACGGCGAGTCGATGCCCTCCGTCGAGCGGATCGCGGGGGAGGGCTCCGCGCGACTGGTCGCGCCACTGATCTCCGCCGAGTTCCTGGAGCCCCGCTGTCCGCTTGAGTCGCGGCGCGCACTCGGGCTGCCGGAGGAGGGCCGCATGGTCGTCGTCTCCGGTGGCGGCTGGGGTGTCGGCGACGTCGAGGGCGCCGTGCGCGAGCTCTGCCGCGTCGGCGAAGTCTCCAGCATCGTTTGTCTCGCGGGCCGCAACGAGCAGCTGCACAAGCGGCTCTCCACCACCTTCGCGCGCGAGCCTCGTGTGCACGTTTACGGCTTCACCGACACGATGCCTCAACTGCTCGCGGCCGCCGACGCGCTCGTGCATTCCACTGGGGGGGTCACCTGCCTGGAGGCGAAGGCGACGGGGACGCCGGTCGTCTCCTACGGGCTGCCGGTCGGCCATGCCCGCCTGAACACGCGCGCGATGGCCGACCTTGAGCTGCTGCGCCTCGCCAACGACACCGGCGAGCTGCGCGAGCATGTGCAGGCCAGCTTCGAGGATGTCTCTCCGGCGCCGGTCGCTGCTCCCGCGGTGCAGGCGGAAGAGCACCCCCATGCCGTCGACGTCGTGATGAAGACCCCCCGCCGCGTGAGCCCGATCCCCCTGTGGCGGCTGCGGCTGGCCGCGCTCTGCGCGCCGCTGGTGGCGGTGCTGGGCGTGAGTATGTGGACGATGTCCACCGACGAGGTCAGCGCGCTCGCCGACGCGATCCTGCACGTCCATCCGCTCGTGCACGTCGCCACCACACAGCCCGACGTGAGCGTGATCGTCCGCACCCCCGCGGGCGACGTCACGCGCGTGGCGGGCGAGTTGGCCGCGAGGGGCATCCACGTCTCGTTCGCCGACGGCGGCGTGCACGCGCCCGCCACGATCGCCGCGCTGCACGCGCTCGGCGACGAACTGCTGCCCGAACTGCCCCCCGGCAGGAGCCTGCTGCGCTGGATGCACACCCGGAGCACGCTGCACGCGCAGGCTCACGCGCTGGGTTTGCACCACCATTTCTACTTCCTGCAGCCCGCTGGCGGCCTCACCGTCGGCCAGCTGCTGCTCTCGCGCATCACGGGAGCGAGCCCCGTCAAGGGCACGCGGCGGCTAAGCGCCACGTCGCCGCTGCCGCAGCGGCGCGCGCGCGCTGGTGATGTGCTCGTCGTAGGCGTCAACGGGTCGGCCGCATCCGTTGCCGGGGTTGAGCGCCTCGTCTCGCGGCTCGGCTCCGAGGGGCTCTCGGCCGAGTCGCTTGCCGCGCTCACCGGCTCGCGCTGAGCGGCGCCGCCTCATCGCGCGGCTTGCCCTGGGCGGTGGTCGCCCCAGGCGGCTCGTCGGCTCCGTCGCTTGGCGACTCTGCAGGCTCGCCGGCCATCAACGCCAGCAGCAGCGGCGAGCGCGCCAGCACCGCCGCCCCGGCGATGACGATCGCCAGCGAGAAGCCGAGCGGCACCCCTCCGCCGGGGGTCGCGGCGAAGCTCTCGTTGAAGAGGATCGGCGCCAGCGCCACCGGCACCGCCGTCTGGATCACGAACACCACGGGTGCGACCTGGATCGCGGGGCGCGACTGCAGCGAGCTCATCTCGCTGAGGGTCGCGATCGCCGACGCGCCCGCCGTGGCGAGGCCCCAGCCGATCGCCACGCCGATGTAGCCGCGCAGCAGGTCGTCGGAGGCGAGCTTGGTGGCCACCCCGCTCCAGCCGAACGCGAGGCCCGCGCCGAACATCGTCACGAACGGCATCGGGCGGCCGAAGCGCAGCAGCAGATAGGGCAGCAGGCTAGCCAGCGCCAGCGCCCCCAGCACGGTCGCGAGCACGGTCCAGTGCGCGTGCGTTTCGCTGCGCGCCGGCGCGAACACGCCCGCGCCGATCACGCCCACCACGATCGCGCCGACCGCCAGGTACTCGCGCCGCCCGGCGCGCTCGCCGAGCATCCGCTCGCCCATCACCATCAGCACCGGCAGCCCCAGCGCGAGGGCGGGCTGCACCACCACCAGCGGGGCGAGTCCGAGCGCCACCAGCTGCAGCGGCCAGCCCAACATCGAGAGGCCCGTGCCGCCCAGCCAGCGCACGCGTTTGAGCAGGCGCAGCGCCAGCGCTGCGCGCAACTGCTCACTGCTCGGGGCCTCGCGGGCCTCCAGCGCCTGGTAGGAAAACCCTAGGCTGTACAGGACCGCGGCCCCGACGGCCGCCACGATGCCAAGGATCAGTTCGAGCATGCCCGCCCCCGATGATCGCAGTCTTCTCGGCCCATTGACCGGCGCAGCCGTCGGCGCGGCGCTGCTTGGCTACCTGCTCCCCGCACTCTCTCCCCACCTGCCCGCGCTGTGTGGGCCCTTGGGGATCGAGGACCACACCACCTGCCGTCAGGGCTATGCGCTGACCTTCGACGACGGGCCTCACCCCGAGGGCACGCCTGCTGTGCTGGGCATTCTTGCGGCCGCTCAGGTGCCCGCGACCTTCTTCTTGGTCGGCGAGCAGGTGCGCCGCGATCCGGCTCTTGCTCAGGAGATCGTCGTGGCGGGGCACACGGTGGGGCTGCATTGTGACCGTCACCGCAACCTGCTGCGGCTGACCCCTGGCCAGACGCGCGCCGATATCGACCGCGCGCAAGCGACAATCGAGGACGCCACCGGCACCGCCATCGGGCTCTACCGTCCCCCATATGGCGCGATCAGTCTTGCCGCGTTGCGTCTCGCTCGCGATCGCGGCTGGCGCACGCTGCTGTGGAGTCAGTGGGGTCGCGACTGGGAGCGGGACGCCACTGCTGAGTCGATTCTCAAGCGCCTCACCGATGGGGCGGGGCCTGGATCGATCTTGCTGCTGCACGACGCCGATGATTACTCGGCCCCCAGCTCCTGGCGGCGCACGGTGGCGTCGCTGCCGCGGGTGCTGGAGACGCTTGCCGCGCGGGGGCTGGAGCCGGTGGCGCCCTGAGCGCTCGTTAAGCTGCGCTGATGCAAACGCGGCGCACCCGCCTGTGGGTCGAGGCGCTCGTGATCGCCTGGCTGTGCTGGGTCTACGACGCGATCAACAACCTGGCGCCCGTGCGCCTGCACGCTGCGCTCGCGCACGGCTGGGGGGTGCTGCACCTGGAGCGCTCGCTCGGTCTCGACCCCGAACTCACGCTCAACCGCTGGCTCACGCACCACCACGCGCTCGGGCTGCTGCTCTCCGATTACTACGACAACGCCCACTTCATCGTCACGCTCGGGCTGCTCGGCTGGCTGTGGTACCGGCGCGCGGACATCTACCGACCGCTGCGCAACATGCTGGTGATGATCAACGTGATCGGCCTGGCCGTTTTCTGGCTCTACCCGACCGCGCCGCCGCGGCTGCTCCCCGGCAGCGGCTTCGACGACGTGGTCGCCTCCACGCACGCGCTCGGCGGCTGGCACACCGGCCCGCTCGCCACGGTCGCCAACCAGTTCGCGGCGCTGCCCTCGCTGCACATGGCCTGGGCGGTGTGGTGCTCGCTGGTGATGTGGTCGATGTCCGAGCGTTTGTGGGTCCGCTGCCTGGCGATCCTCTACCCGTGCATCACCTGCCTGGCGGTGCTCGCCACCGGCAACCACTACCTGTTCGACGTGCTCGCGGGCGTCGCCACGACGGCGCTGGCGGTCGTGCTCGTTCGCGCGCTCGAAGCGGCGTGGCGCTCGCGGACGGCGCTGCGGCCGGCGCGGGCGTCCGCATAGAGGGTGGCGCAGCCGGCCGAAGGCTGGCGAGCCGGGCCCCTCTTCTTTTAATCCTGTACCGCATGTCACAAACTTGTTACTAAGTCCCAGATAAGGTAGACTCCGCGCGCTGCCACAGACGGTCAGAGGAGGGTCGGGGGCAAAAGTCCGCCGTGGGCGGACGCGCTTGGCTCTTTCGTCTGTAGGGTGCCAGCCAACTTCCATGCCTAATCATGAGCCAGAACCGATGGCCCCTGCCCTGAGCCCTGCCGGCACAAGCCCGGTCGTTACCCGATCCCCGCTGCAGCTGCTGCAGTATCTCGATGTCGTGCTCGTGGTGCTCGCCACGCCGGTGGCGCTGGCGCTCGGCGCGCCCGCGTTCGGCCTGTTGATCGCGGTGGGTGCGTGGCTTGTGCAGCGCGTGCTCGCGCACACCGACCGGCGCTGGATCGCCCGTGCGCGACCGTCGGGATCCCGGCTCGGGCTCGACATCGCCGAGTCGTTCGGGCGGATCTGGCTGCTGGCGGGGGCGATCGTCGTCGCGGGCGCCGTCGGCGGGCGCGCCGACGGGCTGGCGGCGGCATTGACCATCTTCGCGGCGTACTCGGTGGCCTTCGCGACGCGTATGTTCAGCGGACGGGAGGGCTTCGAGCGATGAGCGCGGTCGCAGAGGCTCCGCGGATTGCCCCTGGGATGGGAGCTCCGTCGACTCCCCCGTCCGCGTCGCCCGAGAATGGAACCCCGCCCACCCGGATGAGCCAGGGGCGGAAGGTCCTCTACGGGGTGCTTGGCCTGTGGATCGGCGGAATCATCCTGTTCGTGATCCTGTTCGGCGCCACCGCGCACAAGGCCCCGGCCGTCGCCAGCGGCGCCTTCTCGCCGACCGACGAGTTCAAACTCGACACCTGGTTTCAGGTCGGGCCGATCGCGTTCAACAAGGCCATTCTCTATCTGCTGCTGACGGTCGGGATCACGCTTGGCGTGATGTTCTACGTCGCCCGACGTTTGCAGCAGCGCCCCGGGCGCCTGCAGGTCGCGGTGGAGATGTACTACGACTTCATGCGCCGCATCTCCCAGGAAAACCTGAACCCGGAGATGGAAGGGAGATACTTCCCGCTGATCGCCACGATCTTCGTGTTCATCCTCGTCTCGAACCTGATCGGCTACATCCCGCTGCCGGTCGACTCGGGCGAGAGCTTCAACGTGTTCGGGGCGCACATCCCGTCGCTGCAGATCTACGCGGCCGACACCAACGTCGCCTTCCCGCTGATCCTCGCGTTGAGCGTGTTCGTCCTGTTCACCTACGAGGGGATCAGGCACCACGGGCCGGTCGGCTATGTGAAAAGCCTGATGCCGGGCGGCGTCAAAGGCCCGATCGTCCTGCTCATCTACCCGATCGAGATCCTCTCGAACTTCCTGCGGCTGATCTCGCTGACGGTGAGGTTGTGGGCCAACCTGCTCGCCGGCCACATGCTGATCGCGTTCATGGGCGGGGAGTTGGGGGTGCTCGTCGGCCTGCAGGTAGTGTCGTGGTTTCTGCTGCCCTTCGGGGTCATCATCTTCCTGTTCGAGGCCGTGCTGATCGCCGGCCTGCAGGCCTTCATCTTTTCCATCCTGACCGCCATCTATCTCGGTGGCGCGGTCTCGAGCCACTAACAACAAGGGAGCTGTCGAGTAATGGAGTTTCTCCACTTTTTCGGTGTGTTGCACCCACTGATCCTGACCGTGGAACCGATCATCAAGCAGAGCCAGGACGCCGGTCGGGCGATCGCGCTCGGCGTCGGTGCCGGCGGCGGCGCGGCCGGTGCAGGCGCTGGCATCGGTGCGGTGTTCAACGCCTCGATCCAGGCCAAGACCCGCCAGCCCGAGCTGCGCGCCGAGGTCGAGCGCGACCAGTGGCTCGGCTTCGCGCTCACCGAGGCGTGCTTCTTCTACGGCCTTGTCGGCGGGTTCATCGCCTTCTTCCTGTAGGCCACGATGCCCCTCACCGCCAATCTCCCCATCGCCAGCGGATCGTTCCTGATCAGCCCCAACGTGGGGCTGATGGTCTGGACGATCGTGGTGTTCGCGATCTCGCTGTACATCTTGCGCAAGTGGGTTTTCCCTTTGATAGGCCAAGCTCTCGACGCGCGCGTGCAGAAAATCGAGGGCGACATCGACGCGGCCGAGCACACTCGCCAGCAGGCGGATGAGATCCTCGCCGAATACCGCGAGCGGCTGAAGGAGGCGCGCGCCCAGTCCGAAGAGATCGTTCAGCGCGCGCGCCAGACGGCCGAGTCGCACGAGGCCGAGGGCAAGGTGCGCGGGCAGGAGCTCGTCGCCGAGGCCGCGAAGAGGGCCGAGCGCGACATCGAGGCGGCCACCAAACGGGCGCTCGACGACATCCGCCGCGAGGTCGCCGACCTCACGATCATGGCCACCGAGAAGGTCACGCGCAAGTCGCTCACCGACGCCGACCAGAAGCGGCTGGTGGAGGAGGCGCTCGGCGAACTGGACTTCTCGAGCATCTCCGGGAGCCAGAACTGAACGTCATGGTTCGCTCGCTTCACATGCGCACATTTCCTATCACTCGTGGTCTGTCCACGCCGGGGGCGAGTGGCTGATGGAGGAGCTGGCCCAGGTATATGCCAGGTCACTGTTCGAGGTCGCTCGCGAACAGGGCAAGCTCGATGTGCTGCGCGAACAGCTCGCGCAGCTGGCCGATGCTTTGCGCGAGAACCGGGACCTGGAAGTGTTCTTCTTCTCGCCCTACTTCTCGACTAAAGAGAAGCAGGAGGCGCTCGGGAAGCTGCTGGACGGCGCCGACGAGGTGCTGCTGAATTTCCTCAACCTGCTGATCGAAAACCACCGGATGCCGGTGATCTTCCACATTCGGCGTCAGTACGAGCGCCTGTGGGACGAGGAGAACAAGACCCTGCCGGTGGAGATCACAAGCGCGATCGAGCTCGACTCGGCTACGACTGAAAGCCTCGGCAAGGCGATTGGCGAGCGTGCCGGCCGCAAGGTACAGCTCGCCTCGCGCGTGGACCCTGACATCCTCGGCGGGATCATTCTCAGGGTCGGTAACTCGATCCTCGATGCCTCTATTCGCAATCGACTGGAGCAGCTGCGCAGGCAGGTTGCCCAAGGAGCTTCATAGGACATGCAGATCAATCCAGATGAGATAACCAGCATTCTCAAGAGCCGCATCCAAGGGCTCGACGCCGGCGCGGCGGAGCTGACCGAGGTCGGCACCGTGCTGTCGGTGGCCGACGGCATCGCGCGGTTGCACGGCCTGGAGAACTGCATGTCCTTCGAGATGCTGGAGCTCCCGCACGGGGTTACGGCGCTGGCGCTCAACCTCGAGTCCGACAACGTCGGCGCGGTGCTGTTCGGCGAATGGGGGCACATCTCCGAGGGCGACACCGTCAAGCGCACCGGCAAACTGCTCGACATCCCCGTCGGCGAGGGGCTGCTCGGGCGGATCGTCGACCCGCTGGGGCGTCCGCTGGACGGCAAGGGCGACATCGCGATCACCGAGACCCGCCCCGCCGAGTTCAAGGCGCCCGGCGTGGTGCAGCGCCAGCCGGTGAAGGAACCGATGCAGACCGGCCTGAAGGCGATCGACGCGATGATCCCGATCGGCCGCGGCCAGCGCGAGCTGATCATCGGCGACCGCCAGACCGGCAAGACGGCGATCGCGATCGACGCGATCATCAACAACAAGGACACCGGCATCGTCTCGGTGTATGTGGCGATCGGCCAGCGCATGTCCACCGTGGTGGCGCTCGCGCAGACGCTCGACGAAAACAACGCGCTGGAGAACACGATCATCGTTGCCGCCCCCGCCGACGAGGCGGCGCCGATCAAGTTCATGGCGCCTTACGCCGGCTGCGCGATGGCCGAGCACTTCCTCTACAGCGGCCGTCATGCGCTGTGCGTGTACGACGACCTGACCAAGCACGCCTACGCCTACCGGCAGATGTCGCTGCTGCTGCGCCGCCCGCCCGGCCGCGAGGCATACCCGGGCGACGTCTTCTACCTGCACTCGCGCCTGCTGGAGCGGGCGGTGAAGCTCAACAACGACCTCGGCGGCGGCTCGCTCACGGCGCTGCCGATCATCGAGACCCAGGCGGGGGATGTCTCCGCGTACATCCCCACCAACGTGATCTCGATCACCGACGGGCAGATCTTCCTGGAGTCGAAACTCTTCAACTCCGGCGTGCGCCCCGCGATCAACGTCGGCATCTCCGTCTCGCGCGTGGGCGGCAACGCGCAGATCGGGCCGATGAAGAAGGTCGCCGGGAGGATCAAGCTGGAGCTCTCCCAGTACCGCGACCTTGAGGCCTTCGCGCAGTTCGGCTCCGACCTCGACGCCGACACGCAGCGCACGCTGGCCCGCGGCGAGCGGCTGGTGATGACGCTCAACCAGCACGAGCGCGCGCCGCTGCCGGTCGAGGACCAGACGCTTCAGATCTACGCCGCCACCGCCGGCTTCCTCGACCGCCTGCTCGTCGAGCGGGTGAGCGAGTTCCTGGCCGAGCTGATCGAACGGATGCACTCCGAGCACGCCGACGTCGGCGCCAAAATCGCCGGCGGCGACTGGTCGCAGGAGACGCAGAAGGCCGTCCACGACGCGGTCGAGGCGTTCGCGCGGGACTTCGGCTACGACCTCGACGAGGAAGGCCAGCCGCTGGAGGAGGATGCGCCGATCCGGGCGCAGGATGCGCCCGCGACGGACTCATCCGGGCAGGGTGGCTCGGGGGCTGATTCCTCGAGGGCAGGTTCATCCGATGGGGACGACGCGGCGCGTGAGGAGGCGAAGGCGGCGGCCTAGCGCCGGCCGCCCGCAACCGCCATGGCCTCCCAGCGCGACGTCAAGAACCGGATCTCCTCGGTGAAGAACATCCAGAAGATCACGCGGGCGATGGAGATGGTCGCCGCCGCCCGCCTGCGCCGTGCCGAGCAGCGGATCACGGCGCTGCGCCCCTATGCCGAGGCGCTCGCGCGGATGACCCGCCAGGCGGCGCGCGCGGCGGGCACCAGCGAGATCGCGCGCATACCGCTGATGCGCGAGCCCGGCGGGGTCGAGGGCGGTGGCGGCGCGGAGGGTGGCAGTGGCACCGTCGGGCTGCTGCTGATCACCGGCGATCGCGGGCTGGCTGGGGGCTTCAACTCCCAGGTGATCCGCGCCGGCGTGCGCCTGCACGGCGAGCTCTCTGCCGAAGGGCTGCGCAGCGCGTGGTATGCGACCGGGCGGCGCGGGGTCTCCTCGGTGGCGTTCCGCGGGTATGAGCTGAGCGGCAGCTACACGGGTTTCTCCGACCGCCCCGCGATCGCCGACGCAAGGGCCGTCGGGGACGACGTGATCGACGCGTATGTCAACGGCCGGCTCGATCGCGTCGAGCTGATCTTCAACTCCTACGTCTCCCCGCTCACCCAGGTCGTCACGCGCGAGACGCTGCTGCCGCTCTCGCATGCGACTGTCGCCGGGGAGGGGGAGGAGCCGGCCGAGGAGAACCGCGGACAGCGCGCGCTGGTCGAGTACGAGCCAGACCCCGAGCAGGTCCTCAAGCAGCTGCTGCCCGACTACATCGAGACCTCGATCTACCGTGCGCTCGTGGAGTCGGCCGCCGGCTTCTTCGGCGCGCAGATGACCGCGATGCGCAGCGCCTCCGACAACGCCGGCGACATCATCACCGACCTGACGCTGCAGATGAACCGCGCCCGCCAGGCCGAGATCACGCAGGAGATCATGGAGGTCGTCGCCGGGGCGGAGGGGCTTAGTTGAGATGGAGCGGACGAGTGCCCCGCAGGCGCTCGGCGGGTGGGCCAATGCCTTTCAAAAAGCCCTAGAACACTTTACAAAATGAAGTGTATAGGTCCGAAAAAGAACAACAACCACACAGAGACTTCGATCGATAAAGACTGAGGAGAACCAGAGATCATGGAGGCCAGCATCGCCACAGAGTCAACACCAGCCGCGTCCGGCGCCGCCAATGGCAACGGCGCCAAGCGCAACGTCGGGCGCATCGACGAGATCCAGGGCGTCGTGATCGAGGCCGTCTTCCCCGACCGCCTGCCAGAGATCAACCACGCGATCACCGTGGCGCGCCCGGCTGCCGGCGCGGAGGAGGAGGAGCCCGGCGTCAGCTCGAGCGCAGGCGGGAGCGTGCTGGTGTGCGAGGTGCAGCAGCACCTAGGCGATGACCGCATAC